>NZ_JYJK01000073.1 GCF_003263785.1 Vibrio variabilis | reverse complement strand
GTGGTTTTTGAGGACATTTTCTCTCAAGCTCGTGGCGGACGTGGACGCCCGAGAGCGGAAAAAGGTCAAGATCAGGAATATACATTAACCGTAGATTTCGTTGATGCGATTCAAGGTACCGAGAAAGTCGTTGAACTGCCTATCAATGGTGAGAGCAAAAAGATCAATGTAAAAGTTCCGGCTGGCATTAAAGATGGTGAGAAAATCCGCTTTTCTGGTAAAGGCCGCCCGGGTGTCAACGGTGGCCCAGCGGGTGACTTGCTCTTGACCATATCGACTCGCTCACATGCTTTCCTTGAACGTGATGGCAATGACCTTATCTGTTTGACCAAAGTATCAATGGTGACGGCGGCATTGGGCGGTGAAGTCGAAGTCAACGTGTTGGACAGTCGCTTTAAACTTAAAATTCCTGCAGGAACGCAATCGGGTCGAAAATTCAAAATGACCGGCCGTGGTGTGACGAGCCGTAAAGGTGAAACGGGTGACTTATTGGTAAAAATTCAGGTGGAAACGCCGACGAATCTTACTGATAAGCAGCGTGAACTGCTTGAGCAATTCAAAGCAACGCTTGCATAACCAACAAGCTTTACAGAATCCAAAACAGCCACATTACCGTGGCTGTTTTGCTATCCATATGACAATACCTACTCTAGGACCTAGGTCCAAACAGGCTTCCAGATAGCGCCCTTTTGGGGTTTGAACTATTCTTGATTTTACCCGTAAGAAAATGTTCGCAATAAGGAGGTGGCAATGAGCATGGTTTTTAAAGCACTTATACTCGGACTGTTATTTGGCCTTTTCGCTAAGGAAACGCTGGCGAGCAGTTGCCCAACCCTCCTAGATTCCACGCAGCGAAAACTTAACTCGGCCGATACAGTGAGTCTTTGCGACGAGTATCAAGGCAAAGTGTTGCTGGTGGTGAATACGGCCAGCCAATGCGGTTTTACCGGCCAATTTGAACAGCTAGAAGCCCTCCACAATCAGTTCAAAGACCAAGGCTTCAGTGTCGTTGGCTTTCCTTCCAACGATTTCAATCAAGATAGAGGCAGTGAAGAGAATACTGCGAAGGTCTGTTATCTCGATTATGGTGTGACCTTTCCAATGATGGCGCGTAGTTCGGTAAAAGGCTCCGACGTCAACCCAGTTTTTTCCGAAATCGCTAAGCAAAGCGGCGTCACCCCGAAGTGGAATTTCTATAAATACTTAGTAGGCCGAGATGGCAATGTCGTCGGCGTGTTTTCGACAGGTACTTCGCCAACGGATGATAAAATCACCACGATGATTGAGCAGTATTTGTGATGAGTCACCCAATATAAAAACGGCAACCGATGAGGTTGCCGTTTTTGATGGTGCTAACTTAGTGATCCAGGTAGAGGTAGTTTTGCCAGCTCTTCATTCGGATCAGTACCTTACGCATAATAGAAACGTGGGTGAAGCTATCAGAATACACCGCAATTTCTACGTTAGAGCCCGTTGGTAGCACGTACTCACTCATATCATCGTCAATGACCAGCTTAACCATAGCTCGGCCAGTGGTATTGAATGTTTGAGTGGTTCGTAACGTACCGCTTGCTTGAATTTGGCCTTCAGGGATAGTGGGAAGAACCTCGACAACTTTGCCTTTAAAGACTTTGCCCGGCAGTGCTCTAAATAGAAACTCCGCTTCAAAACCTGATTTAAGACGTTGCAGTGAGTTTTGTCTGAACGCACCCACATAAAAATCTTGCTCTGTATGAACAAAGGTCATGAGTGGTGCCAGTGGCAGCGGTACCGCCATCATACCTGGTCTCAGTGCTAGTTGAGTTACGTAGCCATCGGTCGGAGCAACAACCGTAGTTTCTCGCAGATTAAACTCGGCTTGAATCAGTTGGGCTTTCAATTGAGCAACCATGGTGTTCTCACCGAAAATTTGCGACTCAAACGCAAGTCGAGCGCTCTCTTCTTGTGCTTGTGCCGCTTCAAGCGCAGCTTGGTTCGCTTTGAAGGTTTGAAGGCGAGTATCGACTTGTTGCTCAGTGAATGCGCCTTTTTTAAAGCCTTGTTGATATCGATTGTACTCTCTTTCGGCTTTATCACGTTCAGCGAGTGCTTTGATGGTATCGGATTGAGCGGCCTTGTAGGCACTTTCCAGCTCCAATACGTCTTGCTCAGCATCGGCAAGGGCTGCTTTAGCTCGAATGACTTCAGCTTCGAAAGGAATAGGGTCAATACGAAACAGTACATCACCTTTCTTGAGCTGTTGGTTGGCTTCGACTTCCACTGAGACGACTTTGCCACGCACGCTGGAAACAATCGGTGTGGTGGTGTAGAACTGGCCGCCAATCTGGCTAAATGGGTGGTTGTAGTTCATTAATAAAATCAACGTCCCAACCAGAACAACGCCGCCTAACACGGCGGTGGGTACTGTCCATTTGTTGAGAGGTATCTTGAAGATCTTAAAGATAGCAATACACAGTGCGGCGTAGGTTAATATTAATAATAGATCCATAGGTTACTTCTCCTCTGCCTGCACTTGGGTGGTCGCGGCTTTCTCTTGAGCCTGCTTACCCTTGAGGTAGCTCACCTCATTTTTGAGTTCATCGACTTGGTCAATGAGCTTTTCTAAACGGTGATGTAAATCGTGTTGCTCTTCCTCTAGTTTATGGAAGCCCCAGCCACGTTCATTTCGCCATAGCGTTGCCCAAATCCACAAAAATGGCCAAATGGCGTGTAGCGTAAATAAGCTTACCCATCCCGCAACATGTATGGCATCCTGGTGAGGATGATCTCGCTCTTTGGCGATCTCATAGGGGATGTCGTGAATGACGATGATTCCGTAGAACAGAACCAGGGCAACGAATACCAGCAGCCCTAAAGCAAAATAATCCAAAAACATAATGCATCCTTGGTGAAGAGTATTGAATCGCGTAATCAATTTACGCTGGTTAAGTATTTGTTATAATTATGTATTATGCAATAGCAAACTGATAAATATTAGAGGGTTGAGTGCAATTTCTTGGTGAATTTGCAGCCATTGGTGCTGCGATTGTGTGGGCAGTTGCCACATGGATATACAGTCAGTTCAGTCATCACTTTTCTGCGATGCAGCTCAATATTATTAAGGGTATTTTGGCATCGGTAATGATGCTACTGGTGATGCCTTTCGTTCCCATGCCGGATGTGCAACTAGAAGCGAGTTATGTCTGGATACTCGGCATATCTGGCATCATAGGCATCGCGATTGGTGATAGTGCCTACTTTGCTTCACTAAAACGTATCGGTGCCAGCAAAACGCTATTGCTGGAATCATTAGCACCGCCACTATCCGGCGTTCTCGCTTTGGTGGCGCTTGGCACGGCATTGGGGTTTCAGAGTTGGCTAGGCGTGATTATCACCGCCATTGCGGTGACCGCGGTCGTGTTTCAACCTGCCGATGAGCACAATCAAAAAGCGAGTTTGTCAGGCATTGGATTTGGATTGCTGGCCAGCGTGTGCCAGGCAAGCGGTGTTGTCATTTCCCATTTTGCGTTGGTGCAAGGAGACTTACCACCGCTACTGGGCGCTTTGATTCGTCTCACTATCGGTGTTGCAGCAGTGGCGCTTTTTATTGGTTTTGTTGAGAAAAAACCGTACCAAAAAATGGTTGAGCAGAGCAAAGGCATGAGTCAGAAAAACTGGTGTTGGTTGCTGGCAGCGATTTTTGTAGGGACATTCCTCGCTCTTTGGTTGCAACAGGTTGCGCTTAAACATGCTAATCCCGCTATCGCGCAAACCTTGATTGCCACCAGTCCTTTGTTCATTCTGATTATCTATGCCATCCGTGGTGAGCCAATTTCACGTCGTAGTGTCGTCGGTACTCTATTTGCGCTCGCTGGGATTTCGCTGTTCTTTTTGTAGTGCTTGATTGTAGCGATTGGTTGTAGCGCTTGTTTGTAACAAATGAGCTACTCAAGCAGGCAGCGTAGGGTCATCGGTGCTTCGGTGACCCCCAATCTTTGAGCGGCCGTCTGACCTTGCTTGTCTTGATAACACAGGTTGTGCCAAGCACGGAAAATATCCAGCAGCGGGTGGATCCCCGCAGGTCGTAGTTTTCGTCTTGGTTCATTCACAAAGCTTTCAAACAGCAAGTGGAAACGGTCTTGATAAAAGGTAACCTGTTTGGTTGAGGCGGTTTGTAGCCAATAAGAGGCATTTGGATTATTGCCCGCTAGGTAACACACTCCTTTGCTTGCCCCTGAAGATTGATTAGTGACCGCCCAGCGATCGCGCCACCATCCCATCAGCACCACGTCAATAAGCTCGGATGACTGTGCATCTTGCCAATGTTCATCTTGTTCTACGTACATTAGCTCCACGTTACCGTGTTGGATTTCACCCAGAAAAACAGTAAGCGCGGCAGAGCGCAGCACGGGATCTTGTGGCATGTATACCGTCACGCGCTTTTTGTTTTCTCCAGACTCGCTGCTTAGCGATTCTAGAATCGATAAGTAGTGAGCATAAGAGGTGTAGGGGGCTCTAATTAGCGAGCCTACAGCAGGGTAATGAAACTCGGCAAAGTTACCCAGAGGATCTTCGACGTTACTACGCGCAAGGATGTTTTGATAAGTAATATCAATTTGTCCTTTCAAATCGGTCGCCGTGGTGTTGATCTCATGATTGGTCTCTGCACTGTAGTTTTTCGGGAGCACTTGAGTACCCGCTGCATAGGCATCGTGATCTTCTCGTGTATTCTCGGCATCGGCTGAGCTGTAGTTGGTGTGTTGGCACAGCACATAACCTGAATCGGCATCGCAGGTTGCAAACCAAAAAACGCCGTTGTGGCTTTGTGGCTGCAATGGTCGATAATGTGAGGCCAGATGGAATGAATCTGAGTGCTTTATCCAACGACCATCGATATCCGCTAATTTACGACGACAGCGACTGGCAATCTGATCGATATGATCATAAAAGGTTTTTGGATTGATTTTTAGCTTTCGACAGATCTCGCGCACTGAGTATCCGGTAAACAAAAGTCCAAGTAACGACTCTTGGAAGCTCAGTTTTTTATTACTGCCCGACCATTTATCAACAAAGGTGCCTTGGCAAGATTTACAGCGATAACGTTGACGATCGCCACTAAACCCAAAAGAGTGATAACGCTCTTTGTGGGTATGTACCGACAGTCCAAAGTGTTCGCATTGCGGATCTTTGCACGAAGGGAGCCCTTCGTGATGATGCTGCTTCAATCGAGTCAGTTCATTGAGCACTTCTCGATTGTTAAGTAGGGGGGAAACGCGCCACACTCGCGGCATACCATCGCTGGCCGTTTGGGGTTACGGTGCTGCAGGATATAGAGGTTTGCATCACTTTGTCCAAAATTGTCACACGCCAATGTTTTACAAAAATTGAGCTGTAACCCGTCCGCGGCCATCGGCAGTTTGCCTTCTGACACGTTCACCCCTATGGTTTGGTGACATCAAGCCATGAATATTGCTATACATGAAGATTGCTATACAAGAATACTGTTATAGGGCTCGATGAAGTCTTTAAATCAGTTAGAAAAAGCCAGCTCACTTCAGGCTTGAGCTGGCTTTCTCCTTTTATAGGTTGATTGCAGTTTCTAGTGCAACGACCATCATATCGTTGAACGATTTTTGGCGATCTTCTGAGCTTAGTTTCTCACCACGGATGATGTGGTCAGATACGGTCAGTACCGTTAGAGCTTTCGCGCCAAGGTCTGCAGCAACGCCGTAGATACCCGCTGCTTCCATATCGACACCTAGGATGCCAAGGTGCTTCATTTTGTCGAAGATATCGGCTTCTGGAGTGTAGAACAGGTCTGCCGAGAAGATGTTACCTACTTTAACCGGTACTTCTTTAATGCGTGCTTGCTTCACGGCTTCTTCTAGAAGACCGAAATCAGCAATCGCAGCAAAATCGTGGTCATTGAATCGAATACGGTTCACTTTAGAGTCTGTTGACGCACCCATACCGATCACAACATCCATTAGGTTGACGTCGTCACGTACCGCACCACAGCTACCTACGCGAATTACGTTTTTAACGCCGTAATCTTTGATAAGTTCGTGAACGTAGATACAGCAAGAAGGGATGCCCATACCGTGACCCATCACTGACACTCGCTTGCCTTTGTAGGTACCTGTGTAGCCAAACATGTTGCGAACGTCACACACTTTCTCCACGTCTTCTAAGAAGGTTTCTGCGATGTATTGTGCGCGAAGTGGATCGCCTGGCATGAGTACTGTCTCTGCGAAATCACCTGGTTTTGCATTGATATGAGGGGTTGCCATGGGGGTCGCTCCTAAATTTTAACTAATTATGTTGAACGCTATGTTCGTTGTTGATGAGGATTTTAACTTGACCGGAAAGGGCTCTATGAGAGTTTAGTCACAAATTTGTCGGTAACGAACAGGAATTCGCTAAATGATAACTAATTTTGTTGAAAGTGGTTGGGCAATCGATTCTATCGATGATTGAAAGGGGGAGAAATATTTGTCTCGTGAGTGAACCATTTGCCTGCGGCAACCATACAATTGTACAAAAGAAAATTTTGTATCACTTATAGAAATAGTCTAATACTTATACATATAAATATTTTGTACAACGTTAGAAAGCGTGAGAACTCGAGGGAAAGACAATGAGCGATAAGATTACAGTGGGTATTAGTTCCTGTTTGTTGGGTGAAAAAGTACGTTTTGATTCTGGCCACAAGCAGAGTACGTATGTGAACAAAGAACTTAGAGATTACTTTGACTTCGTTTCAGTCTGCCCTGAGGTTGGGATGGGATTGCCCGTTCCTCGTCCTACCATTCGTTTAATGAGCAACGAAGAACGTATCGCGTTAGTAGATACAAAAGATGAAACTAAAGATCATACTGACGGGATGATGCAATTTACTACCCAAAAAGTCGCCGAGCTTGAAGATACCGAAATGTGCGGTTACATCGTATGTGCCAAGTCGCCGAGTTGTGGTATGGAGCGAGTAAAAGTCTATACCAGAGGACACGCAAGAACTGATGGCGTAGGCCTTTATACCCAGCACTTAATGAAGAGAATGCCGTGGCTTCCCGTAGAGGAGGACGGTCGTCTTAACGATCCAGTACTCAAGGAAAACTTCATTACTCGGGTTTTCGGCCTAAAAGACTTTTATGAGTCAATGGGAGGAGAGCCTACAGCAGGCAAAATCGTTGCTTTTCACTCTCGATACAAACTGACTCTAATGGCACACGATCCTCAATCTTACAAGGAGCTAGGTCGCCTTGTCGCTAACCAAGCAGACTATGATCCAGCAGATTTTTACAAAGCTTATCGACTTGGCCTAATGGAAGGTCTCAAAAATAGAGCGAGCCGCAAAAACGTGACTAACGTCCTTATGCACATTCAAGGCTATTTCAAGCGGTCGCTCAACAAGGACGAAAAAGCGGAGCTCGCGCGTGTCATTGATGAGTATCGTACAGGATTACTGCCGATCTTAGCACCACTAACTCTGCTCAAGCACTATTTAAGCACTTACCCTGATGACTATTTAGCGCAGCAGAAATTTTTACAACCTCACCCAGAGGAGATGCGTCTGAGATATGGATTGTAGTGAACGAATGTATGCGATACGCGAAGTCTCTGATATGACGGGTGTTAAGCCCGTTACTTTACGAGCTTGGCAACGGCGTTATAGTCTGATCCAGCCGCAACGCACAGAGAAAGGCCATCGTGTCTACAGTGCACAAGACATAGAGCGTATCAATACGATACAGAGCTGGCTAGGTAAAGGCGTGTCGATCGGAAAAGTTAAGGCGCTGCTCGATTCGGAAACCCTCGCTCACACAGCGGCTGACACTGAGCAGCTTGAAGAAGTGGCGGTTCTGCTTGATGCTCTGGGTAATTTGGATAGCAAAAAACTGGACGCCGTCATTGATACTGTTTTGAAGGCCTATCCTCTTGCCGTGGTGGAGTCTAAGTTTGTCATGCCCGTTCTCAACGCGACAGACTTTCTTAAAACCAGTCCGAAAGCGATTCAGCAATCTCTTTTCAAAACGGCCATGATACAAAAACTTGCTGTGTCAGCCCATGCCGAAAGAAAGCGCAAACAGGGCAATTCAGCACTTGTCGTCAATATGGATGTGACCGGCAATGTCTTTGCTTGGTTGAGTTACGCAAGGCTCGCAGAAAAGGGTGTCAATGCGACCTTTATGGATGGTGTTGAAGATATATCGTCTTTACTTTCAGAGGGCGTCAGCTTTGATTCCATCCACTTATTTGCAGAGAAATCTCTGTCAGAGAAGCAGTTAGAGGCTATTCGGCTTCAAAAAGAGCAGAGCGAGACACCGTGGTTTTTATCGCCTGTTATTGAACATTTAATTAGCAACAAAGCGAGCACCTAGAATGAAGCTTGTCCTTTTTAATCGTGATCTCAGAACCATTGACAATACTGCACTAATCGCTGCCATCGACGGCGTCAAGCCTGTGGTTGCCTGTTTTATCGTTACGCCGCAGCAATGGGCTGAGCATGACCTTGCTCCAATCCAAGCGGATTTGATATTTAGACGTTTGAAAGAGCTCGAGAATGAGCTCAGTGCGCTCAACATACCTCTGGTAGTGGGGTGTTCTGATAACTTCGATGGAGCCAATCAGTGGCTTGTAGAATTCTGCACCAAACATGGTATCGGTGATATCTATCTAAACCGAGATTACGAGTTCAATGAAAGTCAGCGAGTAGAGCAACTAGAGTTGCTGGCGGCTAATAATGGCGTAAATGTGAGCGCCTTTGATGACAAGTGCATGATGTTGCCAGGTAGCGTTCTTAACAAACAAGGCGGGTACTTTAAAGTATTCACGCCATTTAGAAAGGCATGGCAAAATCAGTTTTCAAGAGTTGAAGTTGTTAAGCCATTAGTCTCCGCACCTTGTACAGCTGACTTCCAAGGTTTAACTTCTTTGGAGGAATGCTTTACTTATCCAAGGCAAGATAGCCGTCAATATCCTGTATCGACAGATTCAATATTGACCCGTTTGAGGCAGTTCTCTGATGAATCCGTACGCAACTATCACAACGAACGTGACATACCGGCGATTGATGGTACGAGTCAATTGAGTCCCTATTTAGCGATTGGCGCGTTGTCTGTTCGTCAATGCATAGCTCGCCTTTACTATGATGCCGAGGGTGAGCCTTTGTCTGAAGGGGCACAAGTATGGCTCAGTGAGCTTATTTGGCGAGAGTTCTATCAACATCTCATCCACTTTGAACCGAAGCTCTCGAAGCACAAAGGCTATTTAGAGTGGGAGAAGGGGCTACGCTGGCCTGGAGAGGACGCGTGGTTTGAGCGTTGGTGTGAAGGAAAAACAGGCTACCCGATTGTAGATGCGGCGATGCAGCAGCTTAACCAGACAGGTTGGATGCACAACAGACTGAGAATGATTGTCGCGAGCTTTTTGACCAAAGATCTCAACATCGATTGGCGTCGAGGCGAGCGTTATTTTATGAGCAAACTAGTGGATGGCGACTTCGCAGCGAATAACGGCGGATGGCAGTGGTGTGCGTCGACAGGGTGCGATGGACAGCCCTATTTTCGGATTTTCAACCCTATCACCCAGGGTGAGCGATTCGATGCCCAAGGTGAATTTATTCGCACATGGCTGCCTGAGCTTCGCGATGTGCCTAACAAATTTATCCATAAGCCATGGACGTGGCCGCACTTCGATGGTGTAGCCTATCCGGCACCAATAGTTGATCACAAGACACAAAGAGAGATAACCTTAGCTCTATACAAAGAAGCTAAGGATCAATATTGATGTTACGTAAGACCTTACTGGCAGCTTGCTTAGGATTTTCTCAGTGGTTAAGCGCAGCGACTTTTGAGCTTCCAACTGATGGTAGCAATATGGTTGGAACGCTCCAGTACCACAGCGTTGAAGCGGGTGAGACCATGTCTGACATCGCTAAGCGCTACGATGTGGGCTTTTTGTCACTGATGGCCGCCAACAAAGGTGTCGACCCATTTTTGCCACCTGAAGGCTACGTATTGACCATACCATCTCAAGCTATTCTGCCTGAGGTTGATTACGAAGGTATCGTGATCAACTTGGCTGAACTGCGTCTGTATTACTTTGAGCCAGACAAAAACTTGGTGCACATTTTCCCAGTAGGTATTGGGCGTATTGGCCAAGACACCCCCGAAATGACCACGACGATCAGTCAATTGCGTGAAAACCCAACTTGGACACCACCGAACTCTATCCGTAAAGACTACTTAGCAAAAGGGATTGAGCTCCCGGATGTTGTGCCAGCAGGGCCTGAGAATCCGCTCGGTGATTACGCGATGCGTCTTGCCTACGGTACAGGTAGTTATTTGATTCACGGTACCAACAAAGACTTCGGCATTGGGCTTCGCGTGAGTGCAGGCTGTATTCGGATGGATCCTAAAGATATCGATTGGCTGTTCTATCAAGTGAAGCTTGGCACTAAAGTTCGTGTGATTGACGAACCAATCAAAATAGCGCTTGAGCCTGATAGAAGCGTCTTTATCGAGGCTCATGAGCCTCTCACTCGTAGCGACGGCACCAAAAAAGCGATGGAACTCCCCCAAGAGCTAACTTGGTGGCTAGAAGAGTACGGGATCCGAGACCAAATTGCTCGTGCAGCGGTATTAGCTCAAAACGGCGTGCCTATTGAGGTGGTGCCAGCGATGGATGATTTGGAGTAACTGCATATAGAGCGACCGAGATAACTCGGTTGCTCACTGTAACGTAGACAAAAAAACGCCCACGATATCGTGGGCGCTTTTCATTGTCTTAACTAGTGTCTTAC
The DNA here is from genome assembly GCF_003263785.1 of Vibrio variabilis. Taxonomy (GTDB): domain Bacteria; phylum Pseudomonadota; class Gammaproteobacteria; order Enterobacterales; family Vibrionaceae; genus Vibrio; species Vibrio variabilis. The sequence continues at coordinate 275,927 of NZ_JYJK01000073.1, read as the reverse complement.
TTAGTGTAAGATTGAGCGATGTTGTCGATACGCTCGTTTGCACGTTCAGCTTCTTCTTGAGCTGCCATTGCATTCTTGTTGCCTGCTTGTACTTCGTTTTTAAGCGCTTGAACGTCTGCACTTAGCTGGCTAACTTGGTTGCTTAGGTCATCCATTTTTGCTGTTGTTGCTTCATCTGGACCAGACGCACAACCTGCAAGTAGTAAAACTGACGATGCTGCAGCTGCAATTAAAACTTTCTTCATTATAAGCTCCTTCAGGATTAGTATTTAGAACAGCCCTGCAACGTGAATGTTCGCATAAAGCTATTTCTGAGTTTAGTGCCTAATTTTAAGAACGCAAATTATTTAAAAGTCAGAAAAACCAAAAAATTACGCCATTTTGGGGTTAATCTTCCTTTGTCTTAATTATGAGATTAACCTCAGCAAGATTAATGTGATCTGAATCACGTAGATGGAAACATCCCATGATAAGTCCCTGTAACCGCTGATTTTATTTTTTTGGGGTCAATAAGCGAGCAAATGTGATTCAGGCTTATCCTACAATGTGTGTATTGACCCCGTTTTTCGCCTCGATTGTTCGCTGGTGACAAGGAGAATTATCGGGTATCATGCGCCCTCATTTTTAGCCTGCAACCGTCTGAGGAGAACTTGCATTGCAATTTAAAGAACTTGGCCTAGATAACCGACTATTGAAGAACTTAAGTCATTACGACTTTAAAAAAGCGACTGACATCCAGAAACAAGCTATTCCGGTAGCCATTGCTGGTAAAGATTTGCTGGCGTCTTCAAAAACGGGCTCTGGCAAGACTTTGGCATTTGTATTGCCAATGCTGCATAAATCTCTTAAGAGCAAAGCATTTTCTGCAAAAGATCCACGTGGCGTGATTCTGGCACCAACGCGTGAATTGGCAAAGCAGGTATACGGTGAACTTAAATCTATGCTAGGTGGTTTGTCTTACGAGGCAACGCTTATCTTAGGTGGTGAAAACTTTAACGACCAAGTGAAAGCGCTGCGTCGTTTTCCAAAGTTCATTGTTGCGACGCCAGGACGTTTGGCTGACCACTTAGAGCACCGCTCACTGTTTTTAGACGGTTTGGAAACTTTGGTTCTTGATGAAGCTGACCGTATGTTGGATCTCGGTTTTGCTCCAGAGCTTCGCCGCATCCACAACGCAGCGAAACACCGTCGCCGTCAAACATTGATGTTTTCTGCGACGCTTGATCACGCTGAAGTCAACGACATTGCAGCAGAGATGTTGGACGCGCCAAAACGTATCTCGATTGGTGTATCCAACGAAGAGCACAAAGACATCACTCAGAAATTCTATCTGTGTGATCATCTCGATCACAAAGAAGCGTTGCTAGAGCGTATCCTTGAAGAAGCCGAGTACAAGCAGGTGATCATCTTTACTGCGACTCGTGTTGATACTGATCGTTTGACTAAATGGCTCAATGAAAAACAGCTTAAGGCTATCGCGTTAAGCGGTAATTTAAACCAGACTCAGCGCAACACCATTATGAGTCAGTTTGAACGTCACGTATTTAAGATCCTAGTGACCACAGATGTGGCTTCACGAGGTCTCGACATCGCAACAGTGACTCACGTGATTAACTTCGATATGCCAAAGCACACCGAAGAATACGTACACCGCGTAGGCCGTACTGGCCGTGCGGGTAATAAAGGTGATGCCATCTCTTTGGTTGGTCCAAAAGACTGGGATAGCTTTAAGCGTGTTGAGGCATTCCTTCAGCAGGATATTAGCTTCTCGGTACTAGAAGGTCTGAAAGGTAAGTTTAAAGGTTTCCGTCCTAAGAAACCGGCCTTCAAAAAGAAAGCGCAAGCGGCTAAAGGCAAAGCACAGCATAAGAAGGCGGCACCTAAGAAGCCAGCGAATCGCGACAAAACCTTCTATAAAAATGTGGCTGTGGGTGATTCTGTGTTCATTCCGAAGAAAAAACCTAAGCAACAAGATAGCGAATAACCGTAAAAAGGCCTCATTGAGGCCTTTTTTGATCGTGAGTAGCGCTCAAACTTTCCCCAAACAAACCACTTTATGACAAAGATTACCGTACAATTTTTGACTGTCATATTGGTGTTTGTACTCAACTATTCATGATAAATCACTGATTTTAGGTGATCTTCTCCCATAAACCTCCATCTTCAAAATTCTCATTTGTCATAGACCTTTCAAGTAACTGAAACACAACTGTCATATTTGGCTACTAATCTTGTCAGCGTTCAAACGAAACAAGGCAATCAAGCCATTAAAGGAAATTGTGATGAAAAAGACAGTTATCGGTGCAATCGCTCTACTAGGCGCACTAACAGTGACATCAGCTTCAGCAAAAGAAACTATCTCTGTAGTAGGTTCTAATAGTGCTTCTCCACTGGTTGAGGTTTTTGCAGAAACTTACATGAACAAAGGCGAACCAGTGTTTATCGAAATTCAAGCACCAGGTTCTTCAGCAGGTATTCGTGCAGCGAAGGATGGCAGCGCAGACCTAGGTATCTCTTCTCGTGACCTAAAGCCGGAAGAAAAATCAGCAGACCTTAAAGAGCTAGTTATCGCTCGTGACGGTATCGCAGTTGTTGTTAACCCAAACAACAGTGTTAAAGAGCTAACGTCAGAGCAAATCACAAGCATCTACAAAGGCGAAATCACTAACTGGAGCCAAGTTGGCGGTGAAAACAAGCCAATCGTTGCTATCACTCGTGATACCGCTTCAGGTACTCGTGGTGCATTCGAAGACATCATGAAACTAAAAATGAAGATCAGCGGTAAGAAAGTATCGGCTATCTCTCAACGTGCTCAAGTTGCTAACGGTAATGGTGCACTGAAAGTATCTGTAGCTAGCAACCCATACGCTATTGGCTACATCTCTCTAGGTACAGTAGACAACACAGTTCAGCCTCTAGTTATTGACGGCGCTGCAGCAACAGTAGACAACGTGAAGAGTGGTTCTTACAAAGTTGCTCGTCCATTCCTTGTTCTTTACAAAGATGGCAAGCCATCAGCTGAAACTCAACAGTTCCTAGACTGGATGGTTGGCGACGAAGCTCAAGCACTATCAGCTAAGAAAGGTTACATCACTGTAAACTAATCGAACCAGTAAATTATTTAAGTTGCTCAGCCCGCCTTTTAGGGCTGAGCCTTTTGCGCGTCTATCGAAGTAATACAAACATAGAAGCAGAATTATGACCATCGCAACAAATAGTGAGAAGCTTATGAACAATGAAGCGACTCAGTCTGGCACTCGAGGCCTAAAAACCCAAAAACGAGTGGATTGGAAAGAGAGAATCTTCCACGGACTTTTCCTAACCAGTGCAGTAGTCGGCATCCTTTCCCTTGCTGTTATTGCTTACTTCATCGTTAAAGAAAGTATTCCTGCATTCCAAGAAGCGGGTGTTTCTGGAATCGTACTTGGTCAGCACTGGCTACCGCCGGCGCTTTATGGTGTTGCCACCATGATTGTCGCATCGGTTGTGTCAACGCTTGGCGCGGTAGTGGTTGGTGTACCTATTGGTGTTCTAACGGCTATTTTCATCGCCGAGATTGCGCCAAAACGTCTAGCTGACATTATCCGCCCAGCGGTTGAGCTACTTGCGGGTATCCCATCGGTTGTTTACGGCTTCTTCGGCCTGATTATTATCGTACCGCTTATTCAGCAAATCTTTAATGTTCCTGCTGGTAACACGATTCTTGCCGGTATCATTGTACTTGGCGTAATGATTCTGCCGACGGTCATTACGGTATCTGAAACGTCGATTCGCGCGGTGCCTCGCACGTACAAAGAGGGCTCATTGGCTCTTGGCGCATCAAAAATTTACACCATTTTCAAACTTCTCGTTCCGGCAGCTCGTTCAGGCATTATGACTGGCGTCATTCTGGGTATCGGTCGTGCACTAGGCGAAACCATGGCCATCATCATGGTAATGGGTAACGCGCCAGCGATGCCAGGTAGCATTTTGGAATCAGCACGTAGCTTACCGCGAACATCGCGATCGAAATGTCTTACGCAAGTGGCGTTCACGCAAACGCGCTCTACGCGACTGGTGTTGTGCTTCTGGTATTTATCATGATGCTCAACTCAGCTCTACTTTACTTGAACCGTGAGAAAGCGAAGTAATTATTATGGATACAGTAAAACTAAAGAAAGCGCGTGACCAAAAAGACGCGATTCTAAACGCCTTTGTATGGGCAGCCGCAGCGCTGACCGTTGGCTTCTTGTTCTGGATTATTTGGTACATCCTTTCTAACGGTCTTCAGCACGTGGATTGGAACTTCATTACTGACAACTACACTGCAACGGGCAAAGAGAAGGGCATCTTCCCGATGATCATCTCGACCATTTACATGGTCATGGCGTCGATTGCAGTCGCTGCACCACTGGGCATTATGACGGCCATTTACTTGACCGAATATGCGAAAGTAGGCAGTAAGTTGGTTAAGGTCATCCGTTTCTGTACTGAGTCATTGGCAGGTATTCCGTCAATTATCTTCGGTCTGTTCGGTATGACGTTCTTCGTGGTTATCTTGGGCTTCGGCTTCTCGATTCTATCGGGTGCACTAACGCTGAGTATCCTGATTCTGCCGGTTATCATTCGTACCACAGAAGAAGCATTAATGGCGGTACCGCAAACTTACCGTGAAGGTTCTTACGGTTTGGGTGCATCGAAAATCTACACCATTTGGCGCCTTATACTGCCAAGTGCAACTCCAGGTATTCTTACTTCGGTCATTCTAAGTATTGGTCGTGTAATCGGTGAATCTGCACCGGTATTTCTAACAGCCGGTATGGTGGCACGTGTCCCAGACTCACTGTTAGATTCAGGTCGTACCCTAACGGTTCACCTGTACAAACTCACAACGGAACTGTTTACGATTGACGAGTGGAACCAAGCATACGGCACAGCGACCGTACTGATTGTGGTCGTCCTACTTATCAACACGCTAACGAAGTTTATCGCTAGCCGCTTTAACACAGCAACGTACTAATTGAGAACAATTCGGTGGATGATGAGGCCAGAACATAAAGAGCCAAGCCATCAATGAAAACTCGAATCTACACGACAAAGAATTTAGAGAATAAAGACATGAACAAGTTTAACATTGAAAATCTAGACCTTTTCTACGGTGACAACCAAGCACTGAAATCGATCAACCTACCGATCCCAACTCGCCAAGTAACGGCGCTAATCGGTCCATCAGGTTGTGGTAAATCGACCCTGCTACGCTGTTTGAACCGCATGAACGACCTTATTGAAGGCGTTAAGATCACAGGTCTTCTAGAAATGGATGGCACGGACATCTACGGCAACATCGACGTTGCTGACCTACGTATCAAAGTCGGTATGGTATTCCAAAAGCCAAACCCATTCCCAATGAGCATCTATGAGAACGTGGCTTACGGTCTGCGTGCACAAGGCATCAAAGACAAGAAGCACATCGACGAAGTGGTTGAAAGCTCGCTTCGCGGTGCAGCGCTTTGGGACGAAGTAAAAGATCGTCTTAAGTCACATGCGTTTGGCTTGTCTGGTGGTCAGCAGCAGCGTCTGTGTATCGCTCGTACGATTGCCATGCAGCCTGACGTTATCCTGATGGATGAGCCAACGTCTGCACTTGACCCAATCGCGACGCACAAAATCGAAGAGTTGATGGAAGAGCTGAAAAAAGACTACACCATCGTTATCGTTACTCACTCAATGCAGCAAGCGCGTCGTATTTCAGACCGCACTGCGTTCTTCCTAATGGGCGAACTGGTTGAGCACAACGACACTCAGGTTATTTTCTCTAACCCAAGTGATGACCGTACTCAAGGCTACGTAAACGGTGACTTTGGTTAATGGCAGCGTAACGCTTGTTATCGTTTGAACACAATTTTTATTTATCGCACGATTCATTTTGAATCACAGCATTAGCGAGTGACAGAATTTACTGGCATATCACTATAACTATAAGCGATGGTACTATTGCCCTTCCTTGTGAAGGGCTTTTTTTCGTCTGTACAAAGTGAGCTTGTTGATCGCTTCGCGGTTGAAAAACACAAACAAAAACGTCAAACCTCCTTCAAGGTTTGACGTTAGTCGTAGACGGGTTGTTTGCAGTCGCGAATTAGTTTTGGAATAGAAACACGCAACTGGAGAGGTAATCCAACATCTCTTGATGAGACACAGCCTGATCGGCGCGGTAGCCAGTAATCAATCCGTAAACAATGGCGTAATTTTTGTCGTTGTGCGCGACATGCTCCTGGGCAAAGAAGTCAGAAATCACCTTACTCAGCTCAAAGATATCACTGCGGTCTAGCGCCTCTGCGTTTACCTGTGGTGCACTGGCGAGGTCACCGAGCTTATTCGTTAGCCATTTGACGAGTTGCGAGTCTTCTACGGGACTTTGTTGATCAATTTCCACAATGTAATTCCAAGTATGAGTGAATGCTCTAATCCTAGGAAACTTTTCACTCTCTTGCCATAGGAGAAAAGTCGCAACTATCGAAGTTAGCGATTGAAGTCACACTGACCTTTTAAAAATAGAAAAAAGCCAACGAACAAACGTTGGCTTAATGAGATTGGGTTGTGCTAGCTAAGCGGTTGCCGTTGCAATTGGGCGTAAAGGCTTATCATTGATTGGCAAATGAATAAGCGCGGCTGCAAAAGCCAGAACAACCGTTGACCACCAGATAGGCTCGTAAGAGCCGTAATAATCGTAAATCCTACCGCCAGCCCAAGCACCAAGGAAACTGCCTACTTGGTGAGTGAAGAACACCAACCCGTACAAGGTTGATAGGTAACGCGCGCCGAAGATCTGACGAACGAGGCCAGAGGTCAGCGGTACTGTACCCAACCAACAAAAACCGATGGCACCACCAAATAGCGCCGCAGTGTGTTCAGTGACTGGCATCGTCACAAATGCCGCAATCACAACCGTTCTAAATAAGTACAGCATCGACATCACATGGCGTTTACTGAACTTATCGCCCATCAAACCCCAGAAGTACGAACCAAAGATATTGAAGATACCCACGTAAGCAAGCGCCAGTGCTGCACTACTAGCAGGAAGATCTTTATCGGCTAAGTAGCTTGGTAAGTGCGTCGCGATAAACATTACGTGGAAGCCACAAACGAAGAAACCAGCATGGATAAGCCAGTAGCCTTTATGGTTGAAGGCCTCTTTGAGCGCTTGCTTTAGTGTTAGCTCGTTTTGTTCAGCAGCGCCATTAGCACTATTTGCGGGACGGGCTGACTTCATAAACAGTGAGAAAGCAATCATCATGGTACAAAGCACAGCAAAGCCTTGTAGCGCGCCTTGCCAGCCCATGTCTTCTAACATCAACTGGGCACCAGGAATCATCGCAAACATACCGAACGATCCAGCCGCGGTAGTCAGGCCAAATGCTTTAGCAGCGTGTTCAGCAGGTACTACTTTAGCAACAGCGCCGAGAACAATTACATAACTCGTTGCGCTTAGACCCAAGCCAACTAATGCGCCGAGTGAAAAATAAAGCACAGAGGCTTCTGTGGTGACAGAGGTCAAATACAAGCCCACTGCATAGGCGATAGAGCCCATTAAAATGATGCGTTTTGAGCCCCATTTATCCGCAGCCATACCAACAAAGGGTTGAAACATACCAAACAGTAAGTTTTGCAGCGCAATGGCGAAGCTAAAAAACTCACGCCCTGTTTGGAAATGGTCGGAAATTGGCATCATAAAAATGCCAAATGACTGGCGAATGCCCAAGCTGACGATAAGGATGCCAATACCCAGCCAAACTAGGGCTGGAAAGCGGAAAATACTCATTGTAATAACACTCTAGTGATGATGGTGGTGTGAGTGATCCATAGGATCAGATGGGTTTTGTTGGTGACACCCACTGTTAATGGCTTGCTTGGCCAAAAGGTCGAGCAAGGCGGGTGAGTGGTGCACCGCCATCAATGCCACGGCAAGAAGCAGCAACATTCGTATTATCTGAGCAAAAATGGATTGTGAGGACATAAACTCAATTCGCGTTGATGCGCAAAAGTGGCGTTAAAAAAGAGCGCGCAGTGTAATGATCTACTGGGTATGACTCAAATGACATTTAGTGAAGTAATGTATGCATGAAATGCATATTTAAAAATCAACCTTCTTCCTCAGTACCTATTCGCCATTTGAGGGGGTATAATTCCGCGGTTCATCACTAGGGATACAACAATAATGAAGTACGATTGGGTTCTATTTGACGCGGACGAGACGCTGTTCCACTTTGATTCATTTGGTGGCATGAAGCTGATGTTTGAGCGTTTTGGCGTCAATTTCACGCGTGACGACTACGACGCGTATCAATTGGTTAATCAGCCGCTATGGGTGGACTATCAAGATGGAAAAATCACTGCTGATGAGCTGAAAACCATCCGTTTTGAAGGTTGGGCTGCGAAACTTGGAATCACCCCTTTTGAGCTAAATTCTGCATTCCTAGAGGCAATGGCGGATATTTGTACTCTGTTGCCGGGGGCAAAAGAGCTGCTTGATGCTCTTTCAGGTAAGGCAAAGCTCGGCATCATTACCAATGGCTTTACTGAGCTGCAAGCGATTCGTCTTGAGCGCACTGGGCTTAGTGACTACTTCGAACATGTGGTTATCTCTGAGGAAGTGGGCGTAGCGAAACCGGATTTTGGGATTTTTGACCATGCTCATCAATTGATGGGGCTACCATGTAAAACTAAAATTTTGATGGTGGGCGACAATCCTCATTCCGATGTGCTTGGCGGTATTAACTTTGGTATTGAGACGTGTTGGTTAAACACGCGAGGTGCTCAGACGCCTGAGGGTATTCGTCCACACTATGAAGTGAATTCCCTTGAACAGCTTAGAATGACGCTGTTTGCATAAGTTTTAGCTATGCCGAGTAGCGGTCTATTTAGGGGTAAAATGTGAGAAATTGTAAACTTAGCTTTGCACTTTGCCCCTTTAGAGGTACTGACAATCTTCACATTCAAACATCTGTTCGGTATAAATCTTCACTTTCATTTAGTACGATATGTTGAAACTTCGGCCGAGGGATCTTTGGCCTAGCCGAACGAATGAGTAGTTCTGAGTTTCTGTATCATGCCTTTAAAAAATCTTCCTACGCTTCAGCAATTTATTGATGCACTCGATGACCATATTTGGGTCAAGAATGCTGATGGTCAATATGTTGCTGTCAACGAAGCCAGCGAAACCGCTTGGCGCCACTCTCGCGAATATATCGTTGGTAAGACCGACGAACAGCTATTTAGCAAGGAACGTGCTGAGTGCTTTAAACGTATTGATGAGAAAGTGATCGCTAATGGCGGTCAGCGAACGGTTGAAGAGTGCGCTGCGCTAGATAAAGAAGGTAACGAAGTTTGGCTAGAGACAGTAAAATCTCCAATAAAGGATGAGACCGGCGACCTGGTCGGTATCATTGGTATGACCCGCAATGCCACAAGAAGAAAGCAAGTAGAAGCTCGGTTATCGCTTACTTCAGAGATATTTAACAATTTCCAAGAAGGCATGATGATCACTGATCACAACGCGAATATCATGGACGTTAACCGTGCATTCACCGCCCTTACCGGTTACGAAGAAGCTGAAGTCATAGGGCGCAACCCGAGCTTTCTTCAATCTGGTCAGCACCATCCAGACTTCTACACTGAGCTTTGGCGACAGTTAAGGGAGTATGGTCAGTGGAAAGGGGAGTTCATCAACCGCAAAAAGAACGGCAGTATTTACCCTCAGTTGGCGACTATCAGTGCTATTACCGATGAAAGCGATGAGATCCTGCACTATATTTGTGTATTTGAGGACATTTCACTTCGTAAAGCGCACGAAGAGAAGCTGCGCCGGATGGCCTTCTTTGATCCGTTAACCAATTTACCTAACCGTGTTCACCTTACCCATCTATTGGAACAAAGCATTGCTTTGGGCGAAAAGAGTGATACTCCGTTTGCGACTTTGTTTCTCGATCTTGATCATTTTAAACATATCAACGATAGCAAAGGGCATTTGTTTGGTGACCAGCTTTTAGCGCAAGTTGCTGAGCGTTTGCAAGCGATGCAAGCAGGGAATGCAACGATAGGCCGAATTGGTGGTGATGAGTTTGTTATTATCCTTACCGATTATGATGGTGAAGCGATGCTGCTCGATATTATCGATCAGACCTTAGGGGTGTTTAATACACCGTTCGTATTTGAGCAAAATGAACATCTTCGCGTATCGGGCAGCATTGGCGTCGCACGATATCCGAATGACGGCTACGATAGTGAAACATTGCTCAAAAATGCCGATACGGCTATGTATCTGGCTAAAAAGAACGGCCGCAGTGGCTACGCGTTCTACTCACCTGATTTAACCGATCGATCGGTGCAGCATGTTCGCATCCAATCTGCCCTTCATGATGCCGTCGATAAAGAACAGCTCTCGCTCGCTTACCAGCCACAATACCGCTTTGAAGATAACGCTTTAGTCGGCGTAGAAGTGCTGCTTCGCTGGGAACATCCTGAACTTGGCTTTATCCCACCAATCTTTTCATCCCAATTGCAGAAAAGACAGGATTGATACAACACATTGGACAGTGGGTGCTAAAAGCCGCTTGTCAGCAAGGAAGAGCGTGGCTCGAGCAGGGGCTTTTCTTTGGAAAACTGGCGGTTAACGTGTCCGCCTTACAACTGCAAAGAGCGGAATTTGTAAAACAGTTGGCCGATATTACCGAGCAAACGAAGTTTCCCTTAGAACAACTGGAGATTGAAATTACCGAGAGCTTTCTTCTTCATAATCAGCAGCATGCGTTCAATACATTGAATGAGCTTCGAGAGCTTGGCGTTGATGTTTCGCTGGATGATTTTGGTACCGGGTATTCTTCTCTTTCTTATTTGAAAGGCTTGCCGATCAACAAGCTCAAGATTGATCGCTCGTTTGTCAATGATGTGCCAGAGGAAAGTGATAGCAACGCGCTGGTACTTGCGATTATCGCCATGGGCAACGCGTTAGATTTGCGCGTGGTTGCAGAAGGGATTGAAACCAAACAGCAAATCGATTTTCTTACTCAGCATGGTTGTCAGTTTGGCCAAGGTTATGCCTTTGCTAAACCGCTGACAGCGACAGACTTTGTTTCCCTAATATCCTCATAATTATTGGCAAACCTTGTCGTTCGAGTTTGTAAGGTTTGCCAAATATACCCTCAAAGAAAATACGCCCTTGTTTGCACTATTGTTGTTGCTAGCGCGTAGCAGTTAACGTCAGGTCATAGCGACGTTAAGAGACGGGCACGTCTCCCTAAATAGAGAAAACAGGCACCAATCGCTTGTGCTTTTTGACTGACGACGCAACCCGTTACTATGCTTTCTAATCAAGCTAGCTTTATCAGACACGGTAAGCGTTACGTCAGTAAGCATGCAGTCCTGACTTTCGTCAAACAAGGAAGCGCATCATGGGTAAATTTACCTCCAGGGTGATTCTGGGTCTTTTTACTGGAACACTCCTGTTTTCATTTCAGACGCTCGCAGATGAGCGATTCAAAGTGGGCATGGAGAAAGCCAAAACCTGCGCCACCTGTCACGGTGACGAAGGTATCTCCAGCATAGAGTCCTACCCCAACTTACAAGGTCAAAAGATGGGATATCTGATGACCGCTCTTCGAAGCTATCAAACCAGAGAACGCAGCGGCGGCCTTGCGGTGTTGATGCAGCAACAAGCCGACGCATTGAGTGAGCAAGACATCGCTGACATCGCTTACTACTACTCTCGATTAGGCTCTGATGCCAACAAGCAGTGAAGGAGCCTTTATGGACATTAGGGCGAACAATTACGACACCAAAGTCGTACGTTACTTTATCTTAGCGTCACTCATCTGGGCAGTTGCCGGTATGGTAATCGGCGTTATTTTGGCTGCTCAGCTCTACTGGCCAGTGCTCAACTTTGACTCCGAGTACTTTCAATTCGGCCGGCTTCGACCGCTCCACACCTCTGGTGTGATATACGGATTTGTCGTCAACATATTGATGGGGACTTCTCTGTATATTGTTCAGCGCACATGCCAATGTGCACTGTTCAATAAAAGTTTGTCTTGGATGGTATTTTGGGGCTGGCAGTTGGTGCTGCTGCTTGCACTTATTTCGTTGCCGCTGGGTTACACGACATCAAAAGAATACGCTGAGCTCGAGTGGCCAATCGATTTACTGATCGTGTTGGTTTGGGTGCTTTATGGTGTGCTGTTTTTCGGTACGATAGCGAAGCGAAAAGTCGAACACATCTTTGTTGCCAACTGGTTCTTTGCGGCGTTTATCATCGTGATTGCGATGATATTTGTCGTTAATAATCTGGCTATGCCAGCTTCGTTTATGAAGTCATACTCCGTGTATGCCGGAGCGCAGGATGCTATTGTCCAGTGGTGGTGGGGCATAACGCCGTCGGTTTCCTACTCACAGCTGGGGTCATTGGTATGAACTACTACTTCATACCTAAAGTTGCCGATAGACCCATCTACTCTTACCGTCTTTCGATTATTCACTTTTGGGTTTGGTGGGCTTCTATACCTGGCTGGTACACACCATCTCATCTACAGCTCGGTGCCACTGTGGGTGCAGAATATTGGTATCGTGATGTCGTTAATACTTTGGCTTCCATCTTGGGCTGGGGCGTTTAACAGCGCGATGACCTTACTCCAGAACAAACAGAAGCTGAAAACCAATTACATCATGCTGTTTTTCTTATCAGCCATTCTCTACTACTGTCTTGCCACATTTGAAGGACCACTGCTTGCGATCCGTTGGTTTAACATGATTGCGCACAACAGTGAGTGGGTGATAGGGCATGTCCATTCAGGCGCCTTGGGTTGGGTAGGTATGTCTGGGATAGCCGTGTTCTATTACTTCATCCCTAAGTTATGGGGCAAAGACGAACTTTGGTCATCAAGGTTGCTTAAGTGGCACTTTTGGCTTGCTCATGCTGGTGTTGCCTTATATGCCATTGCGCTTTGGATAGCGGGTATCGGAGAAGGGGTGATGTGGCTTGCACAAGGCGAAAATGGCGAGCTGCAATACAGTTTTGTTGAAGCGATGAATTTCAAAGCACCTTGGTTGTTCTTGCGCTTCTTTGGCGGCGCGCTATTTGTTCTTGGCTTATTCCTGATGGTCTTGAACCTCTACAATACGGTGCGTATGCCGCTTACTCGTCGGGTGAGTAGTGAAGGAGGCGTATCATGAATGCTGATTTTACTAAGTCTTTGGTCATATTGATCGTATCGACCGCTGTGGTGGCGTCTTTCTCCATTTTAGTATGGGTGCTTCCAAATTTGTTACGTACCCCTGAGCTCGTGCAACAAAGTCAAGCGAAGCCACTTACCGCGATAGAGGTGGCAGGGCGAGATATCTATATCAGTGAGGGGTGCCATGTGTGCCACACGCAAATGGTTCGCCCACTTGAACCTGAAATAAAACGCAATGGCCGCGCCAATCAAGAGTCTGATGATATTTATGAATTTCCGAATCTCTGGGGCTCTAAGCGCACGGGACCCGATCTTACGAACCTCGGTAGAAAGTACTCAGATCAATGGCATGAGATTCACCTGATTGACCCGCGTCGTGTTGTCCCCACATCGATCATGCCTGCTTATCCTTGGTTGTTCGAACAGGTGTTGTCTGGCGATGCCATTACCGGAAAAATGCAAACGCTGAAAGCACTTGGCGTGCCTTATTCTGAGGATGAAATAGCCAACGCAAGGTTACAGGTCAGAGGCAAAACCAAAGGTGAAGCGCTGATCCGCTACTTGCAAAGTCTTGGTGTCGATACGGCTGGGGAGAGTGTGCAATGAGTAGTTTCTGGACTCTATGGGCTGCCGTTGGCACCGTCGTATTCTTCGCTCTAATGGTCGCTGTGATTGTTAAGTACTGGCGCAATAACCATCAAGCGGACAAAGACAAAGTGCTGGATACGTTCGATGGGATTGAAGAAAAAGATGCGCCGCCGCCAAAGATACTGTTTGTTTCTTACTTTGCTGCGTTCGTTATCTCTGTTGGCTATCTAATCTTATACCCGGGGATCAGCGGTTGGTCAGGCTTGCTCAATTACGACCAAGCCGACGACAAACTCAGTACACCGACGACAAGCCTTGATGAGCAGTTTTCCCAACTGCAAGATCAGTCTCTCATGCTTTGGCGGACAACACTGAGATAGTTGCTTCAGGGCGAATGTTGTTCCAAACCCATTGTGCTGCGTGCCATCGAGACAACGCACAGGGAGCGAAGCACTTCCCAAATCTCATCGATAATGAATGGATGTATGGTGGTTCAGACGAGGCCATCATCCATTCCATCGAACTCGGTAGAATGGTGCGATGCCGGGGTGGGTAGAGGTGTTAAGGCCAGATGAAATTGCCAAAATTTCTTACTACCTCGCATCGCTCAACCAACGTCATACCGATGTGCCGGAGGTCAAGGTGGAGCTGGGTAAAGAGCTGTTTGTGAAAACGTGCTCGTCTTGCCATGGCGACGGTCGCTTAGTGAATACGGAAACGGGCGTCCCCGATCTGTCTGACAACATTTGGCTTCATGGCGGAAGCATAGAAGAGATCCAACACACTATACGTGAGGGATTGAATAATGTCATGCCAGCCTTTGGTGAGCAGCTCACTCAAAATGAAATCCTTTCGATTGGTGCTTATATCACACACGCTCGGTTGCAAAACAACATCCGACTTGCGTCATTGGATGCAGAGGCGGTTGAGCGCGGCGAGTATCTGGCTCATGCAGGAGACTGTGTGGCTTGTCACAGTGCTGAAGGTGGAGAGCCGTTTGCTGGTGGCCTGCCGTTTGTCACGCCATTTGGTACCATTTACTCAACCAACATAACGCCTCATGTCACTGAAGGTATTGGCAGTTATGACTATGAGGACTTTAGAGCGGCTCTTGTTGATGGTAAGGGAAGGCATGGGTATCTGTATCCAGCAATGCCGTTTACCTCCTACCAGCATGTGACTGAGCAAGATTTGCGCGATATGTGGGAGTACATGCAATCCATTGCCGCTGTACCAAGACGCAATGATGCCAATCAGATGATGTTCCCATCGAACATACGCTTAGGTCTGTTAGCTTGGGATATTGCCTTTGCCGATCGCACGCCAATGACTTACGAGGTGCCAGTAGAGATCCAGGGTAACGTCGAGGATGTAGAAAAGTGGCAGCGGGGCAAATATTGGGTTGCAGGATTGGGCCATTGCTCGGAGTGTCATACGCCAAGAAATATCGCTCAAGCGCTGGATAATGATCGTATATTCCAAGGCAATTTAATCGATGGATGGCAAGCGCCTAACATTACTGCCGACGAATTGTACATCGATGGTTGGGATCTAAAATCTCTCACCGATTTTCTTCACACGGGTCATTCTGACAAAGGCAGTGCGTTTGCTGGAATGGCTGATGTGATCAAAAACAGCTTGAGTTTGATGACCAGAGAAGACATTGAATCCATGTCTTACTACTTATTAAAGGGCGATACCAACAACTTCATTAGTGCCACTGCGGTGCAACTACAGCCAAAAGGGTTCGATGAGGCTGCTTATTCAGAAGAGATTTATGCCACTTACAACCAAACCTGTGGCGCGTGCCACGGGCCTGACGGTAGAGGTCGTGACCCTATCGCACCAACTTTGCTCAATAACGGCATCATAATGCACAGCGATCCGTTCAACACAATCGCTGTGACGATTCGTGGGCTCCAACCGACGTACTTAGACAAAGAGCGCAACTTTATGCCGATGGCGAGCTTTGAAGATGTGTTGTCAGATAAAAAGCTGGCAGAGTTGATAACCTTCGTTCGACTGCATCTGGGGGCGCGTGAAGTGCCAGTGACGGAAGAGGATGTGAGGCAAGTGAGGGAGATGTTGGAAAAAGCAGGCTACTCAGGTGGCTTACATGTTACGCCTGAAATGTATGACCAGCGTGATGGCAGCATTAACGTCAACTAAGCCTGTTTTGAGTTGGGTTTAGTGGGAAGAAAAAGGCTCGCTACATTTAAAATAGCGAGCCTTTTCTATGGTTAACTTTCCGCTTCGGTCAGTTCCACTTGCTCTTTCGGTTGATGAGCATCCGCTGCGGCAAGCATCTTGCGAATTGCAATGGATGAGAGCAGAGCAACGAGCACCATGACAACGGCTAGCATGGTCAATAAACCAAAGTAGTCGCCGTAAACAGTTTGGACGAACTCTTGGGTGATCTCCTGGCCTTTCTCTGCCGCAATTGAGGTGGAGAAGACGGCACCGACAATGCCAGATAGGGCAATCGCCACCGAGAAGAGACTCACTGAGAAGTTTTCAATGTGTTTAGGTGCTACCGATAGGATAAACGCAACTACTAGCGATCCAACAATCACTTCAGCAAACGCTTGGAAGAAGTGAATAACGAGGAACACCTCTGGACGGATAATCACATCTTCCCCCACGTTCTTAACTGCAAACGCTAGGATGCCAAACGCAATTGCCGTCATGATGAATGAAAAACCAATCTTGGTAGCAGTGGTGAAGTGAATATTACGCTTTTCTAGTCCAGAGAACGTCGCGGCTATCACCGGCCCCGCGACAATGCACCAAAGTGGGTTCATCGACATGGATGCTTCCGGTGCGATTGGAATGATGCCAAACAAATCACCACGCATTGTATTGATGGTCACCATAGTCATTGATGTCATCATTTGTCCGTAGTAGACAAAGAACGCTGTCGTTAGAACGGTAACAATGATGATGGTACCCATGCGAAGTGCATCGGCTTTTTCTGCTTTGAACATCAGTGAGATGAAATAACCAATCGCAGCCAAACCGATGGCGTAAACGATGTTTTTACCAATGTCCATGTTCGAGAACATGAAGAACACCATGCCGATCATGGCCACGGAAGTGATTGCAAATTTTACCCAGTTCGCGTTAGAGACTGGCGCTTTATCAATATCCGCACCGATTCCTTGTAGCTGTTTTCTGAATGTGAACAGCATAAACAGAGCCGTAAACGCCAAAATGCCCGAAAGCGCAAAGCTGCCATAGAAGCCAATCACCAACACAAACATTGGGAATAAGTACTGACCAAGTAGGGCGCCAATGTTGTTCACCGAATAGTTAACAGGGTAACCATTTTCAAAGTCTTCTTGGCTTTTGAACGTGCGCTTATAAAGGCTTGGGTAAGATGGGGACATTAAGCCACGTGCGTAACTTGCCAGTGCGATACCAGCGAGACTCATTGGAATGTTAACGGTAGACGCGCCCAAAACCAGCAGACCATAACCACAGGTAAAACCAAGGTAGGCAATAGTTAAAGAGCGATACGCGCCTAGAAATTTGTCGGCGATAAAGCCACCTGCAATGGCGAACAGTGGGCCGATAGATGAGAAGGCGCCGACCACCATCATAGTATCCGCTTCGCTGTAATCGAGGTTCTCGAGGAAGAATCGAGTCAAGATGACCATGACGCCGTAAAATGACAGACCAAACATCATTTGGCAGAACATCATGGATTTGTTTAGTTTATTCCACATAACTTTGTCCTTAATAATTCATATTAAGTGGTTTAAATATCCATTCTTATGTTAACAGACAAAATTTGTTACATGTTTTATCGCTGGGTGAGAATGTGGGGCGCGAGCACGAGTTTTTCTAATCAACAAGGTGAGTATTACTAATGTGGCTGCTTTAGATAAACGTAATGTTTTGTTTACGCTGAAATAGTTAGTTACATGTGAAGTAAGTGGTGACACTTATGTTAATGTGCAAACAAAAAAAGGACATAAATATGAAGAATGTAACAACTGCTCTCCTCGCATCAACACTCGCTCTCCCGACACTGGCAGCCGACAATGACGAATGGATAGTGGATGCGAAACGTAATTTTGGTCGTGTACTGCAAGATCCGCTTGGTAACTTTCGTGGTGTGATTGCGGAGAATGCCGTTTATGGTGGATTTGAGGAGTCAGATGAAACCGCAGGCCTTATCCGTCTGCAAGGCCTATACGCGATTCCGATGCCAGAATATGGTATTAACTTTATCCCAAGGGTTATCGTCCCGGTTGTTGGCCTACCACCGGAGACCAGCCTTCCAATTTGGCTCAATCGCCAAACCCAACCAGCAATGACAACTGGGGTTTAAGTGATGTGATACTGCAAGGTTTCATTGGCCCATCGGATGCTGGTGATATCAAATGGGGTATCGGACCACAAATCTCGCTGCCAACCGCGAGTGAAGATTATCTCGAAGCCGCCGGTATGGGTGGTGGCTTAAGCGGGGTAGTGGTGACCAAAATTGGCAACTGGGGTTTGACTGGGGTTGCGGGTCATCTTTGGGGACAAAATGGCGATTTCTCTACATCACTATTTCGACCGTTTGTCAGCTACAATGTGGAGTCCATCCCAGGATTTTCTATCTCAACATCACCGCAGATTACTTACGATTGGAAAGCCGAATCGGGTAATGGCTGGACCATACCAATCGGTGGTGGATTTACTCAGGCCGTCCCTTTCTCCTCGACAAAAGCGATGCTAGTCGGACTCAGCGCTTATAAGTTCGCTCAGCAAGCGGAATTCGGTCCGGAGTGGCAGGTGAATCTGACTTTGGCATTTATGTTCGCAGAAGACCGTTAATAGCCCACCAGAGTAGAAAAACGCCTCGTAATGAGGCGTTTGCTTTTTAAGGAGTTTGCTTTTCAAGGAGTTTGCTTTACTGGTTTAAGTAATTGAAGCGCCTGAATTGAGCCGTTTCTTCACCATCAAACGATACATGACAGGAACAAAATAGAACGATAATAGCGTTGTCAGTACTGTACCGCCGGCAATGGCGACGGCAAATGGTGGCCAAAAACCACCACCAGCGATGATGAGAGGCATGAAACCACCCACCGTGGTAATAGTCGTGGAGGTGATGTGACGAGTACACGACATCACCGCATCAACCGAGGCCTCGATATCACCACTGGCGGCTTTTTCATCCATTCTTAGCTCAGCGAGTATGACGATCGCGGCATTAATTGCGAGCCCCATAATACCCAACATGGCAATGATAACGGTAAAGCCAAACGGGTAGTTAAAGATCCACACAGACAACAGACCCAAACCGCCAGCCAGACCAGCCACCATGAAAATGATCGAGCTTAGTCTAAATGAGTTGAACGACATCACCACAACTAAGACCATCAAAACCACCACGACAGAGATATTCGAGATGAGCAATGCCACCGAGCGATCACGCTCAGCGGATTCACCACCAAAATCAATGTGGTAGCCAGAGGGCAATGTATAAGATTCCAGTCTTTGTTGAAACTCGTTTAACACGGTTTGTGGTAATACGCCTGCTTGAATATAGCCTTCGATAGTATTGACTCGTTCACCGTTGCGGCGTGTGATGGCACCGCGACTGGTCGTCAGTTCCAGTTCGGCCAACGTCGATACGTTGACGCCAGTGGTGTAAACCTCAGAAGCAATAGGTAATCTTAGGTTACTAAGGTGCGATAGATTTTCACGCGCTTCATTGGCGACTCGAACACGTATTGGGATCGATTCACTGCCTTCCGTTACCGATCCGGTTTCTCGTCCTACCAAGGTAGCCTGCAACATGTTGGCAAATTGATTGAGTGAGATGCCATTAAGCTTGGCAGTGTCTTCATCGACTTTAAGCCAAACTTTGGGCGTGCCAGGTTGAAGCGTTTCCCGCGTATGCGTGACGTGCGGTGTATTGGCCAAAATAAGACGAATATCTTCACCTATCGCTTTGAGTGTATTTAGGTTTTCACCATAAACTCGAAGCTCAATAGGCGCGCGGAACGGAGGGCCTTGTTCGAGCTTTCTTACTAAGATCTGAGCACCAGGAAGCTCGCGATTTAGCCGAGCTTGCAGCTTAGGAATGAGCGCATTGGCCTGCCGAAAGTTTTCCATTTTCACCATGGCCTGTGAAAAATACGGCGCGTTGTTTTGTGTTGCTTGTAAGTTGTAATAGAAGGAAGGGAAGTTAGCACCCACTAGCCAATCAACACGTTCAACGCCCTGATAGTCGCGAATAATGGTATCGACATCCTCAGTTGTCGCTTTGGTCGCATACAAGCTAGCTTGAGGAGGCAGGTATACTTGAACCTCAAACATATCTCGGTCCGAGGGTGGGAAAAATTGCTCGGTTAGCTGCGACATACTCCAATAGCCAGTCACAGGAACGGCGAGAACCGCGACGAGTGAAATAGCGGGATGTTTGATGGCGAGTCTTACCGATTGGCTAAATCCACGGGTCAGCGCTGGAATGCGAAGACCGCTGTTATACCAATGGTTGCCAGAGGCATGGCTTGGCAGCAGCATAGTCGCAAAGCCAGCGATGACGGTATGCGACAGAATATAAGAGCCAACCAGAGAGAACGAAACAGTAATCGCAATCGCACCAACAAACTCTCCCGTTGCACCCGGCATTAAGAAGATAGGCGCAAATGCCAAAATGGTGGTCAGTGTAGAGCCAAGGAGCGGCACCCATAAGTGGGAGATAGCATTGATGGTCGCTTCCAATCTAGCTTGACCTTTGAGTCGATAACTCTGAATCGTATCCACCATGACCACGGCATTATCGACCATGATCCCCAGCGCGACAATGAGTCCGGTGACTGACATTTGGTTAATAGGAATGCCCGTCATTTTCATCAATGACAAGGTGATCATACAGGTCAGTGGCAACGCAATCGCAACGAGTATCGCTGCGCGTACACCAAGGGTGACAAAAAGTACGATGAGGATAAGAGAAAAACCAATCAGTAGACTTTTACCTAAATCGACCAAACGTGTTGTGGTGTAGCCTTGTTGATCAAATAACAGAGTGACTTTGATATTACTTGGAAGGTCGCGTTCGAACTGATGGATGACCGTTTTTGCTCGTGCCTTCCATTGATCAACTCGAAGTTCCGGCTCCATGCGAGCGGCAATAATCACACCCGGATGGCCATCGATGATAGCCACTTCACTTTCTGGTGTTTTTTGGCTACGAGTGACGCTTGCGATGTCTTCCACGCGGATGATATGACCGTTCTTAGCGACAAGAAGAGGCACCTGTTTGATACGCTCAATCGAATCGAGTTCAGACTCAATTTCCAAGCCGAATCGCGAGAACTGGCTGACTAGTTGCCCTGCTGAGTTCTTTGCATCAGCACCACGCAGGCTATCACCGATTTGAATGCTCGATGC
Source organism: Vibrio variabilis (assembly GCF_003263785.1). Lineage (GTDB taxonomy): Bacteria > Pseudomonadota > Gammaproteobacteria > Enterobacterales > Vibrionaceae > Vibrio > Vibrio variabilis. The sequence goes on along the minus strand of NZ_JYJK01000073.1, from coordinate 254,745 downwards.
CCCAAACGCGGAAGTGTCTGCGGTTCGTAGGTTCACTTGGATCTCTTCTTTCGGCATGCCGTATTCGTCAACAAACTCGGTGCCAGATAAAGTGCGTAGCCTTTTCGCCAGCTCCTTACCATAACGACCGAGTGTCAAAATATCCGGTTCGCCTGCACCCTCCCAAGTCAGTGAAGAGATGATAGTAAATGCGTAGGTATGATCGCTATCGAGGTCGGGTGGTGCTGTTCCCACTGGAAGCAACGGTTCAATATCGGAAAGTTTGTCTCTGGCTTTTGACAGATAGGCTCTGGCTCTGTCACTTCGTCTTTGAGTTCAATCGTGACGATAGAGACTCCAGGACGCGAACTGGACGTGAGCAGCTTAACTTCACTCAGCTCGCGCAATTTGTTTTCTACGACTTCAGTGACCAGTGTTTCTACGCGTTCGGCGCTCGCACCAGGGAAGCTGGTGGTGACGTTGGCAAAGCGATTACTAATGATTGGATCTTCTGCGCGTGGCAATGAAGTAAATGCCGCTAGGCCGCTGACGATCACTAATGCGGTAACCAGCAACAATAGACGAGTATTAGTGATTGCATCAATAAGCTTCATAGTGATCCTTATTGCTGCGCAACTTGAACAGGTTGCCCAGGTACGACACGATGTAAGCCACTGGCGATGATGGCTTCGCCATCTTCAACTGCTCCGGATACAAAAGCGCGCTGACCATCAGCATAAAGCACATTGACGCTGCGTCTTTCAACTTTATTGTCCTCTCCGACCACGTACACGTTCCAGACGCCACGGAGTCCATCGATAAGCGCAGTGAGGGGAACCCAGTAACCGCTGTCTTGCACCGTTTCATCAAAGGAAAGGTAGGCCAGTTGACCTTCTAGTAGGTCTGGGTTTTCCGGGAGTTGATATCTAAGCCCAACGCTTCGAGATTGGGTGTCGACCATCGCACCCGGATTGAGCAGTGTAGCGGCATAGTCGTTATCATCGACTCGGATGATAGGAGAAGTGAGAGCGGTAACGCGCTTTAGCTGCTTGGCAGGGATGCCGATAAATGCCTCTTTCCCTTGTGTTGCAAGCAGTACAAATGTCGGGGTACCCACATTGACAACGTCACCTAATGAGACGTAACGCTCTGAGATACGTCCCGCGTACGGAGCCAGAATAGTCGATTTCTCGATGCGCAATTTATTAGCGCGAATTGCCGCTTGCAAACGGACGAGATTCGCTTGTAGGACGCCCTTTTCGCTGGTGAGTGCATCGATTTCTGCATCCGCACTAAACCCTTTGGATTTTAGTGATTGTTGGCGTTTGAGGTTGGCATTGACGAGTTTTAATTGCGCACGCACTTCTTTGTCTTGGGCGTTAAGTTGACCAAGTTCCGTTTTCAGAAGATCGGTATTGAGCTGAATTAGCGCGGTACCTTTAGCGACGCTGTCACCGACATCGACCAAAATGGCTTCAACTTTTCCTGGGAGTTCAAAGCCAAGCTGAGCTTGTTGGCCGGCTTTGACGATTCCCACGTATTCGCGCTTTACTTGATACGATGGGCTGAGTTCGACATAGGTCGTGGAGACCGTCAATGGCTCGACAGCGGTGATGTCCGTTTCATTTTGCTCGCTACAGCCTAAAACGAGAGCCATAGCACTTAACATTGATGCTTTAATTAGTATTTTCGAAGAGCGCATCATTAATTCCTATACAACTAACTGCAATGTATAGGTTAATCAATGCGTTTCGCTGCTGTCCACCTTGGTTATATTAATGAAAGGTAAAATATAGAGAAGATGGCCGGGGTGTGAAGTTGATCGGAAAATGAGCGAGTGTTTACACTGTGCCACTCTCTTTTAATGTTGTTTACTGCGCTCAAAAATATCGGCTAGAGAGCGGGTAAACCAGTTCATCATGTCGCTATTGACGTGCCGAGAGTGAAAGTATCCATTCGCTGGGTAGTGTGCTTCAGGAACGTGTATGTCCGGTTCAAGCATCGCCAGATCAGGATAGTCTTGAATAGGGAAGCTGTCGTTTATCCCCATAAACATATCAGAGTGTCGCAGCACATCGATGAGCACCAATGGGAATTCGGAAGCAAACCCCACCTCAAGCTCAAATCCCAGGCGCTTAAAGGCCTCAACGGTAGGACTGGTAAGTTTGCTGTAGTCGCTAACTAAGAGGCGAGCGAGTGGGTAAGGGCTGAGATTTTCTGCCGTAATGGGCTGACTTGCTATGGGGTGATCATGTCTGACCAAGAGCTTGGCAGTAAGCTGCGTCAGTTGTTGCTCAACCAAAAAAGGCAAGCTTTCTGTGATTGGTGCATTCACGCCAAGCAGAATATCTCCCTTTTCTATTCCTTCAATGGTGTGCTCATTCCAAGAGGTGATGTGTACCGTTAAGTTAGGTGCAGTGTTAGAGAAGTAGCGATATATCTCTCCTGAGACTGAAAATACGAACTGAGATGACAATGCGATGGTGACTTCTCCATCAAGCTCTGCGGGATCGAATTCGCTGCTAGAATTGACCACGCTTTCAAGCTGATGAAGTAGCGGTAATAGATCTCGGGCAAGTTGCTCGGAAAACGTGGTTGGCTCAAGTCCGGTTTTTACTTTGACGAACAGTAAATCATCAAAATGATGTCGCAGCTTTTGTAAAGATTGGCTAACGGCGGGCTGTGATACAAACAAACGCTCAGCGGCTTTACGCATGTTTTTCTCTTCAAGCAGAATTTTAAACACGCGAAGTAGATTGAGGTCGAGATTGTTGAATCGATTTTTAGCCAAGGTGCTCACTCTTGTTTTTGACATTGTCGCGAACCTTAGCATAGTGCGTTTGAGGAATGTCATAGAGCCAACAAATCACTTGTTGGCTCTGGAAGAAAATAGTAACTAACTATGAATGTGCTAGAAGCGGTAGCCTACGGTAAATGACAGTGAATCGGTATCAACATTGTCGTAACCGCTCATGTCATAACGAAGATCTGCGTAGATGCCCATTTGGGTTTGCGCTCTCACGCCCATACCGATCATTAAGCTGGTATCGCTGGCAGAGAAGCTATCACGGCGATCGGAAATTTTCTCATTGGCAAAAGCAAGGCCGATTGCGCCATAGGGTTTTAGCCAAAGCTGGCCAACGTCGAACGTATAGCCAATATCCGTATCGATTTTGAACGTATTGAAATCGTAGTCGATATCAAATGCGCTTTTGCTGTTCATACTGTAAGAAGCGTTAACACCGAAAATGTGGTTGATGTCGTAACCGTATTCGAGCTTAAAGCCTGAATCGAGTTTTAAGTCGACTCCGCCTTCGCTCAGTGTCACACCAGAAATACCTGCGCCTACTCGATGACCCTGAAAATCCGTATTGGCAACGGCGCCAAATGAAAGCGTAGAGATAGCGGCGATGATGAGTGTTTTTTTCATGTTAATGTGCTCTTGTTGGGTATAAATCACAGCGTCCTAGCTGTATTAATCACTCCTTGTTGGACGAGCGGCATTGTAGAAGCGTGTTGTTTTCCCGACTAATCACCTTTGTTTACTAGTCTCATTAGCCCTACTTATCACCTAGCCAACCTTTATTACTCATGTTCAACTAATTAGAGGTATCTTGAAAAATCCTCACTGTTATCGACAAAGTTCACTTGATAACTTGGAGTGAGGAACACCAAAGGATTGGAAACGTTATGGAACTATGGATAAAGCTGGAGTATCTGGTGCTGCAAATCTGGGCGATATTTTTGATAAAAGCGCTGCTATTTGGGTGAGTTTTTAGGCGCAGCGCAGATAGTGATTTGTAGATGGTGTTTCATTGATATGGTAGATGATCTAATGTCAGACTATAGATGTTGCTCCCGTTGCTGGTGTGGCGACAACCCGTGCCAAGATGTGTGGGCGCGGATAAATGAATTACTTTCCTGAAAGCCCAGCAAGAACGCGATCTCACTGATCGGTAGTTGGGACTTAGTGAGATAATCGTGAGCCAAGCTCTGCCTCACTTCTTGCAGTAGCTCTTGATAGCTTTGTTCTTGTTCTGACAGTTTTCGCTGCAATGTACGCTTGCTCATCGCAAGCTGTCCGCTGACGTAGTCTATGCTGCTTTGCCCTTGGGGCAGTGCATTGATGAGTACCTGCGTAACTTGCGCTGTGATATCGGTATTCTCAGGGCTTGATGTACTTGTAGCGCGCTCTAGCTGTTTTTGTAATTCTCCTTCAAAACAGTTCAGCATAGTTTGATTGTGAGTGAGAAATGGCAGGGTCGCATCTGCCGCTGAAAATCTCACTTTAGTCTCTGAGCCCAAAGTCAAAGGACAACCAAAGTAGGCTTCATACTTCTTCGGATGTTTCGGCAATTTTGGTAGTTCAACTCGCGTCGGCGTGACGGTTTTGCGCGTTGCTAGTCGAGCCAACTGAGTAAAGAAAATCAGTTCAGAAAGGTTTAAACACAGGGGCAACGGCGCTTCATGTCCATAACATCGGATGCCAAGCTCGGTAAAATCGTGCGTTTGCTCAATATCCAATATCATCGGACCAATGAGAGGTTTGTACTCTTGTAAACGCTTTGCTGCTGAATTGAGGTTAGGGGTGCAAATGGCGGCATAGATAGGGACGTCAAAAAACTCAAGACTCATCACATTAGCAAATTCTAGCGGCATATCGCGACCTTGCGCCGCGATATCAATACCATGCCAAAGCTGGAAATACTGTGCAGGAGAAAGCTGTATCTTTTGTTGACGGAATAACCCGCTTGGCAGCTCAGCGCATGCAAGAACCTCTTCGATACTCAAACCCAAATCTTGAAACAGAAGCTTCCAGTTCGGTGGAATAACAAATTTATTCGCTCGTTTCATAGTGGTACGTCTATCTCCAAATCATAGTATCGGCTTGGTGCAATATAGGGTGGCAATTATCCGTTTTTCTCCATCGCTTGACGAGAGAGCTTGAGCACCATTCTTCGCGGTAACAACGGGACGATCCAGTTGAGCATAAATTTGAGGCTTGATTCATTAAAGGCAACCAAATCACCTTTCTCCATCGCTTGGTAGCCGCATTCTGCGACTGATTTCGGCGACTTCGCTTTATCGAAGATCTCAACACCTTCAAGATTGGCTGCCTCGACAAACCCTGTAGCAACCGCGCCCGGACACAGTGCTGTAACGGTGATGTTGTTGTCTTTAACTTCTTCGGCAATGGCCTGACTAAAGGAAGTAACATAGGCCTTAGTTGCGTAGTAAACGGCTTGCAAGGGGCCGGGCATAAACGATGCGGTAGAAGAAACGTTTAAAATACGTCCTTGATTGCGCTCAACCATGCCTTTCAAGTAGAAGTGAGTAAGATCAGTCAGCGTTAGCATGTTAACTTGCATCATAGCTTGCTCATCAACAAGCTCGCGCTCATGGAATAATCCGTGACCACCAAAACCAGCGTTATTGATTAGCGTGTCGATTTTAAGTCCTTGCGCTTCGGTTTGTTCAAAGATTTTTGCCGCGGAATCCGCTTTTGATAGATCAGCAGGAAGGACGGTTACCTTGATCTTGAACTGATTCTCTAACTCTTGTTTTAGGGCTTCTAATTTGTCGGCTGAGCGTGCTACCAACACCATGTCGCCGCCTTTTTGCGCGTGAATTTTCGCAAACTCCAATCCAATGCCACTTGATGCGCCAGTGATGAGTGCTGTATTTGCCATGATGCCGATCTCCGAGTGATGTTGTAGGTATAAGTTGTGATTTGATGGGATGAGTATAGGTAATCAAATAGCGCCATGAGACATCTGATCGTGCCAAAATCAATTCAGATCACGCCAATATGACAAAACGTCGGTGATGACAGCCTCACTCTCTAATATCACTTGAAATAGTGGTTGTTGCTTTGCAATATACCTAATCAGAAAACGTACCCACTCCCCTTAGTTGGCATCAAGTGTCGTGGTAATGAATATGATTGAAACAGAAAGATTAGTACTCCGACCCACACTACAAGATGATCTACAGCTTTATCGTGTGCTATTCCAAGATCCGGATATCGTTAAATACTTACCCGGTGGCGAGCCTTATTCGTCGGACTATATTGCCAATTACGTAACCGAAAAATTAGCGCACTGGGAAAAGGGCTTTGGGACTTTTACTATCACGTTGAAAGCGCAGCCCCAAGTACTGATTGGTTATGCAGGCGTAGAGCAATTGTTAGACTCTCTAGATCACGATGTGCGTTATGGTTTGCTTCCCGAGTATCAGGGCAGAGGTTACGCGTTTGAGGCAGCAAAGGCGGCCATTGACTTTGTGTTGACCAACTATCTAGATGAAGTGTTTGGCGTTGCTGTAAAGGCCAATGTTCCGTCTCTGAAGATCTTAAAAAAACTGGGTATGGAGCCGTCATCTGAGGTCTTGTACGACAGCGATGATCTTGTGACATTGAGTTTGAAGAAGCCTTTATAGGGTAAGGACAATCTATGATTCAACTCGACAATGGATTGGACGAGCATGGCTACATACGTAATGTCTATTCGCCTTTAAATATTCAAGATGAATTTAAGATTGTTGTAGATGCCGCAGTTAATGAGCTGACAACGAAATTTCCTGATCAAATAGATGGGATTTATCTTTACGGGAGTATTGGTCGCGGCAATGCCGTTCTTTGCAAGTCTGATCTCGATCTATCCGTGGTTCTCAAACACCCTCAAAACAACGTACAGCGTCAGGTTTTCAGGGGTATGGCTGATGATTTTCCTAGGCGTTACACACAGGTAAGTAAGATCGACCTGGATATAGGTCATGTGGATGAGGTATTGCAGGCCGATGAGTACTACCGATGGCAGTTTTGGCTTAAGCACTGTTGCTGTTGTATTTGGGGTAATGACCTGTCGAAAGGGTTTGAATCACAAAAGCCAAGTTATAATATTGCAATGGCGCTCAATGGTGACCTATTTAAGTTCACCGAACAGATGATACCCAAACTACTAAGTGGTAAAGAACAGGGCATTGAAAAAGTTATCGGCAAGAAGTTATTGCGAACTGCTACTATTTTGTCGCTGAACATGACCTTAGTTGGTACATAAATTTGGAACAATGTTTTGAGGCCTGTATCCGACATCACCCGAGTCATATTGAAGAGTTTCGAAAAATTTATGATGTTGCGACGGGTAATCCAATAAACCCTAACGATGCGCTCCACCTTTTTGAGCAGTTAAGCGAGTTTGTAAAACACAAATGGATGGCATGATTCACCTCAGTTTTGGTGTTAATTCATGGCCGATGAAAGGAACCTATATGAACAAAGCTCAACTTTTAAGCCAACTATATATCAGAGAATCAAGCGGTAAAAAGCTAGTACTACCAACTCAAATGATAATGGATTCCGTGGATCCTATTATGTTTCAGGAATGGCAGAACCGTAAACGAGAGCTTGTTCCTATTGATGCAGCAGACACGCATTGGATCAAAACATGCACCGAGGGATATATCACCGAAGTGGTGTTTCATGCAGATGGCACGTTACATGAGTACCGATTGTTCGATCGCTTTGAAACTAAGGGGACGTGGTTCTTAGCTGATGGCATTTTGTATGTAGAAATCATCAAAGGGGAAAATCGCTATTCCTTTGGCGTCGTGGGCAATGCAAATGTCAATATTCACTCTGCGGTTGAGCATAAGAACGGTGAACTGCACTCTTACCTTAAACTGGCCCAGGTCAAGCCAAACTGATGAAAAGTGAATGGTTTGAGCGGAAAGTGCGATAGCCAAGAGAGCGGCTACCGCAACTCTTAAAGACGAGTTACACAGAATTGTTTACAGGGTCATCATTTGAACTAGTTTTGCTGACAGGATGACCGTGCCAAGCTAAAGCCTACTAAACACCTAGAATGCCTTTTATTGCCATCGTTGCATAGCTGCCGGTTGGCAATGTGAACTGCAACTCACAGCTCTCAGAGTCGAGAGGTTTGGACTTAAAATGGCAATAAATAAAGCAGTCCCTTGTTGCAGAAAGTTTCTTAATTTCACCATCGATTGCGCGCCACTTGTCTATGGCTAATTTATTCGGAAGCTTATGCGCGGCGAACTCATCTTGGTTTGGAGCAAAATAACAGTTGTCTGCGATGCGGATAGAGGCGGTAGCAAAGCCTTCTGCTCGTATGAGTTCACTGAGCTTCTTATTCCACATGTACGAGCCATGAGAACAAAGCCAAAAAGCCCGTTCGCGCATAGGTATTACAGAATCTAGGTTTTCTACAGTGACCTCTCTATTTGCTAGCACGCCCGATTCACGCGCGAATTCTAGGCACTTGTCGAGGTTACCTTCCAGATAGTGTTGTCCGATCAGATGTGTCAGCGCGGGTTGATCAGGCAAGCCGAAACGTTGGCTGTCATAGTAATTCGGGATTCTAATCTGGGTTTCATTAATACTTGTAAGGGCATTTTGAGCCTCTTCGTCAAGTCCTCTTAAGACAATTTTAAATGCGTTACCAAGGTTAGAGCCTACAGTGATTTTATTATTAGAGAAACCAATTTGGTATAACTCAAGCCAGAAGTCACTATCTTTGTCCTTAAATTTATTAGGGACTTTCTGACTTTCAATGGTGAGATATTGCTGCGTGACTCCTTCCTCATCTTTTAAACCGGCTACGCCAATTTGACCTTCCTCTAGGTTAAATTCTTGGCTTATTATATCTATAGCGTTAAATGTTGAAATGCCACTTTTCACTAAACAAAAAAGTCGATAGTTAGTAGGGCTATCGGCAATATCTAAATTAATAACTTCGCATACCCTAAAGTCTTCATTTTTTTGTTTTACTCTATACTTCATCCATTTCTCCTTGCGATTACGCTTCATCTGGTTGAAAGTCAGTGATTAATTACATTCCGTATTGAAATGGTTTACCGGCACTTACCATGTCTCGGTGTACGGGGGCTAAAGCATTGGCATAGGCTGCAAGTAACTTGAGTGTATATTCGCTTCGAGCATGTTGTTTTTTGTCTGTACATTGGTGATCTGCAGTCAATATTTGTTCGCAGTTTCTAAAGATAAGATGGTCTGGCAAAAAACAGACGTGATTGTTTTTATTACCAGTCATACGCAGTTCGCTGATGGGGTATACGCCATTGATGCCAGCAGAGACGCTTACCAGTAACGCCGCTTTGTGTGCCAACTCGTCGTCGGTAGTCAACATCAAAAAATTCTTTAGTGAAGGCGTTGCCATACCATGCCACTCTGGCGTGATAAAAATAAAGGCATCCGACTGGTTTAGCTGCTGTCTAATGGGCTCGAATGGCGCCCATTCTTCGCTACCTTGCCACACCCCTCATTCCAAAAAGGTAAGTTTAATTGATGCAGGTCGAGAACATTGACCTGTTCAAAGTGTTGGTCAGCGAGTGTTGCGAGGTAGTTAGCCACATTGAGGCTTTGAGAGTTTGGCCTTTGGCTACCAGCAATAATGGTGATATTCATTTTAAGTTCCTTTTTGGCTTGATGCGCTAGCCGTACATGAGCTTTCAGCTAAATAATTTTAATCGTGTAGTATCATTAAAATTGGAGTGGTAATTGCGCTGAAAAAAATAATAAACTTATTCTCTAACTAGATTGTTAAATCATAAGTAGAAGTCTCAGTTAAATGTTTACTAAATTACCAATACTACTAGTTAGAGTGTATGCTGCTTATTATGGAACTTTATAATATGTGAAGCTTATCGAGTTGTTAGCTAGAATTAGTTTTAACCTTGTCATTAAATCTACATTTGGTGTGGCTGATTTTTTGTATATTCTTTAACTAGCGCAGTTGTTATTTTTGTCATTAAAATACCAAAGTTTAACAAAAAAGCTCACGAACTAGTCGTGAGCTTTTGCGTTTTAGAATGAGCTTGAAACTACGGACGTTCACCAGCCAAAATACGCTTCTCAATATCGGCAATCACATCAGGAAGGTCGGCAATCGTATCCACTAGATAATGAGGTGAAGCCTTGCCAAGCTTGATGCGTGCACGTTCGCGAGCTGCTGTTAGCGTTGCTTCATCAGCGGCTTGGTATTGGTCAAAGGTAAGGCCAGCCTCGTTGCCAGAAAGAAGCAGACCCACAGTCCACATGCCCGCATTGTGGCCTTCTTCGATACCGGGTGCAGCATCATCCACTTTTACGCAAGCACCGACGTTAGTTGCGCCCAACTCGATAACATTTTTCAGTGCCATAAATGCAGCAGGGCGGCCGCCTTGCGGCAAGTCATCCGTTGCGACGACATAGTCTGGTTTATAGCCATAATCTGCAGCCACTGGAATCAATACATCCATCACTTGACGTGGGTAGCCAGAGCAAGAGCCGATCTTGATGCCTTTGGCTTTTAGGTCGTTCACAACTTCTACTGCGTTAAGAATTGGCTCGGCGTGATCCGCGACTTTGGCTTTTTGAAGAGGCATGAAAGCAGCGTAGATGGCATCAACGTCGCTGTCTTGCATTTCTTGGCCAAATTGGGCTGCCCAACGTGCTTTTACGGCTGGAATTTGGCCTACTGCTTTAATGTGATCCCATTTACCAATGCCCATAGGTTCGCGAGCTTCGTCTAGAGAAATCTCTAAGTCAAAGCCTTGCTTAAATGCTTCGACAAAAATACTAGTCGGGGCGAACGAACCAAAGTCAACAATGGTGCCAGCCCAGTCGAAGATAACGGCTTGAATCGGTGATGAGTGAGACATGATGTCATTCCTTAATAGTTAATTTTTTATGTTCGATACGTGAGCAATAGCTTGCTCGAAGATGTCGAGTGCTTTGGTTAGCTCGTCACGGGTAATAATCAGCGGAGGGCTAAGCTGAATGACGTTGCCTTGCGACACCTTAAAGCTCAGACCTTGATTTAAACATTGATAGAGAACTTGCTCGGCTTCGTCGTAGGCTCTGTCTTTGGTGATGTGATTTTTCACAAGTTCCACTCCCCACAAAAGACCAATGCCACGAACATCGCCAATAATTGGGTATTGCTGCTTCATTTGAAGTAGACGCGCTTTAACAAATTCACTGTCTCTGCGTGTCTTTTCTAGTAGCTGTTCTTGCTCAATCGCTTCCATGGTGGCAAGCGCCGCTGCGCATCCAAGGGCGCTTTTCTCATGCGTGTAGTGACCTAGAGAGATTTCCGCAGCCGTGTTGTATTTGTCTTTAGTAACCATCGCAGCGATAGGAACCAAACCGCCGCCAAATCCTTTGCCGATACAAAGAATGTCGGGTTCAATGTCAAACGCCTGATAGGTAAACCATTCGCCACTACGTCCCATGCCATTTGGAATATCGTCAATAATGAGCAGCACATTGTGTTTGTCGCAAATTTCGCGGATACGTTTCCAATACGCCTTACTGGGTACCTGCACGTCGGTATTACGAACGCCTTCTGCGATAAACGCGCCGATGCCGCCTTCTTTTTCAATCACGTATTCGAGATAGTCAGCGTAGTGAACATCGGTTCCGTCTTGTGAAGGGAAGGCACCTCGATATGATACTGCTGGTGGAATGCGTTCGACACCGGCCATGAGTGGCCCCATGCCCTCACGAAAACACGCTTCACCACCGACTGAAATCGCATCAAGTGATGCACCATGAAATGAGTCCCACAAAGACACGACTTTGTAATTGCCGGTGATATAGCGTGCCAGCTTGAGCGCCATTCCAACCACAGAGGTGCCACCGGGCGCAAACAGCACTCGGTTGAGTTCTCCACCGCAGATCTCGGTAAGCTTTTCTGCACATTTGACCGCTGTTTCGTTGGTAAAACGGCGCGGCGAGAAGGGCAGCGAATGCATCTGCTCCGTTACACGTTTGATGACATGTGGGTGGCATAACCAAGTTGATGGACATTGTTGCCATGAAAGTCCATGTAGCGCTTTCCACGTGTATCTTGGATATAAATCCCTTCCGCCGCTTCTAGTGAGTCTAGGCAGGGCGTTGACATGGATTGATGCAAGAAGACATCAGCATCGCGTTTCAGCAGTGCTTGGGTCGCGTCGTCTTGTATTTGTTGATTCCACTCTTCACGCGCCGGAGTGTTGTTCACATCTCCCTCGCTGCGCAGGTGCGTTGCTTGGTCTGCCATTACGCTAGCTCCCAGTACATTGCGTTTTTCACGGCGCTGATTAAGCGCTTAATGTCCGCTGGATGCACGTCACCAATGTTGCCAATTCGGAAGCAATCGGCATTGGACACTTTGCCGGGGTAGATAACAAAACCCTGCTCTTTCAAGCGTTCATAGAACGCTTTGAACTGGTAGTCACTGTGCTCAGGTGAGTAAAACGAGGTAATGATTGGGGAGTGAAGATCATCGTTTAACAGTGTGCGGAAGCCCAAAGAGCGCATACCTTCGACCAATGTTTTTTGGTTGGTTTGATAGCGATTGAAACGCGCTTCAATGCCGCCCTCTTGTTCAAGTTCTATAAGTGCTTGATAGAAAGCACGTACAGTATGAGTAGGGGAGGTGAAGCGCCACTTGCCGTGGTTCACTTCCATGCAGTGCCATTGATCATAGAGGTCTAGGCTGAGTGAGCGCGCTTGGCCTTGGCATTTTTCTAGTTCTGATTGCTTGGCAACCACAAATCCAAAGCCCGGAACGCCCTGAATGCATTTGTTGGCAGAGCTAATCATAAAGTCGATACCGAGCTCACCAATATCCATTGGGATGCCACCAAAACTCGACATCGCATCAAGGATCACTGTTTTGTCATGTTGCTTTGCTAGTTTGATGACCGCTTCAATAGGGTTAAGCATGCCAGTTGTGGTTTCGCAGTGAACAATCGCAACATGCGTAATGGCACTGTCTTGCTCTAGGATGTTGGCAATCTCATCTAGGTTTGGTCTGCTGACTTCGCCTGGTGCAATGACACGGGTTTCGATATTTAGGTAGTGAGCAATCTGCGCAATACGAGCGCCGTAGGCACCATTGTCGACAACCAGCAATTTGCCCTTTGAAGTAATAGTACTACCAATTGTCGCCTCGACTGACGCGGTGCCGCTGCCTTGCATTAATACACTGGTGTAGCCCGCTTGCTTCGTGGCAAGTTGAGTCAGTTTAGCGCGAATGACCTCGACAATATCTTTGTTGTAGTCGTCATCCCATGTACACCAGTCTTTTAACATGCTTCGCGCACGGTTTCAGTCGTCGATAGCGGACCCGGAGTTAATAGCAAGTATTCGTTTTTCATCTTGATTCTCGGTTTGGACTATACCAATAAGTTGCGATTACTCTAGCAATCGAAAATACGCGTCGTAAAGTATCAAAATCAATATTCATAAAAGTTTCACACGTAGGAAAAGCCGCTTTAATTAGCCGTCCAATCCAACTTAATTTAGTAAAACTGCCACTTTTCGTTCATTTAATCGTCATAAACCAAAATTAAGGTGGTTTGTATCAACTGGTACAGACCAAATCTAACTGGAGACGACAATGAAAAACCGTTTGATGAAGGGAACACTGGCTACACTGGTTTCTCTATTAGCCACTAACGCATTAGCAGCAACAGAAGTCACTGTGTACACCGCTTTCGAAACGGACATTCTTGCGAAATACAAGAATGCATTCGAGAAAGAGAACCCAGACGTGAAAATCAAATGGGTTCGCGACTCAACGGGTATCATGACAGCGAAGCTTTTGGCGGAGAAAAACAACCCGCGTGCTGAAGTGGTTTGGGGTTTGGCTGGCTCTTCCATGGCATTGCTAAAAGAAGAGGGTGTGCTTAAGCCATATGCGCCGAAAGGACTAGAAGACCTGAAGCCGAGCCTGAATGATCCCCAGTCAAACCAAGCATGGTTTGGTAATGATGCTTTCTTTAACGCTATCTGTTTTAACGAAGCCGTGGCTAAGCAGCTTAACCTTCCAAAACCACAATCTTGGGAAGATTTGACCAAGCCGATATATCAAGGTCATATCGCGATGCCAAACCCGGCATCTTCAGGTACAGGTTATATGCAAGTCTCCGCTTGGCTCCAAAACATGGGTGAAGACCAAGCTTGGAACTACATGAAAAATCTCGATAAAAACATTGCACATTACACGCACTCAGGCTCTAAGCCATGCGTCCAAGCAGGAATGGGTGAGGTCGCTATCGGTATTTCTATGGCGGTTCGTGGTGCTAAGCTGATTAACCAAGGCGCGCCTCTTGCAGTGATCACGCCAAAAGGGATTGGCTGGGAGTCAGAAGCCGTTGGTTTGGTGAAAGAATCGGATGCGGCTAAGCGCGTCGTAGATTGGTCTGTGTCTAAGTCGGCAAACGAGCTGTATGTTGAATCTTACCCGGTGGTTGCTCATAAAGCGGTAACCGGTAATGTTAACAACTACCCTGAAGTTCAAGGGGCGATGGCCGAGATGGACTTTGGTAAGATGGGGGCAGAACGAGCTGAGGTTCTTAAAACTTGGTCTCAGAAGTTTGATGCTAAGTCTGAACCGAAATCCTAATAGACTTGTGTAAATTCTAATGGGGCGATCAAGAGATCGCCCCATTGTCGTTTTAATGAAAGCCAATAAACCAGTTCAAAAAATTCTGCACTGCAATCTACCTGCTACAAAACTGTCATGCCGATGAAATAAACCAGATTTAAATTTGGTATATACCATTGGAGAGACGACGATGACAGTATCCAACCCTTATCTAAATATCAAAAATGTGGTGAAACAGTTCGGTCAGTTCACGGCATTAAAACAAATTTCGCTTGCCATCAATAAAGGCGAGTTTGTCTGCTTCCTTGGCCCATCGGGCTGCGGAAAAACCACTTTGTTGCGTGCTATCGCCGGATTGGATCTTCCAACCTCCGGTGAAATTCATCAAGCGGATCAAGAGACTACTTTTCTGCCACCGGAAAAGCGCGACTTCGGAATTGTGTTTCAATCTTACGCGCTATTTCCAAATCTAACGGTGCAGGAAAACATTGCGGTTGGACTTAAAAATCAGGGTATGACCAACAAAGAAGCGCTGGAGAAAGTCGAGCACTGGCTAGAGATGATTGGTCTACCGACGTCTGGAAACAAGTACCCAAATCAACTCTCGGGCGGGCAGCAGCAGCGTGTAGCGTTGGCGCGCGCACTGGCGTTGTCTCCCGGTCTGTTATTGTTGGATGAACCTCTGTCGGCTCTGGATGCGAAAGTGCGTACTCATCTTCGTGAAGAAATTTGTCAGATGCAGCGTAGGCTCGGTATCACCACAATCATGGTGACTCACGATCAAGAAGAAGCGTTATCAATGGCCGATCGCATCGTGGTCATGAACCACGGCGTCATTGAACAAGTAGGTACGCCGCAAGAGGTGTATGAAAAGCCCGCGACTCGCTTCGTGGCGGATTTTGTTGGCAGCATGAACTTCATAGAAGCCTCGGTTGCATCGACCACCAGTTTACGTATCGCGGAAAGCATGTTGCCGCTGCCAACCTTGGACAATATGACGCTCGAGCAAGGCGATATTTTTGACCTCGCCGTGCGACCAGAAGGGCTGCGCTTTGTTGAGCGAGCATCCAATGCCATTCCGGTAAAAGTATTGGCGAAAGAGTTTCAAGGGGCGTTTTATCGCGTCGAAGTTCAGATGCAGCATGCCCCGACCTCAGCGCTATCTACATCGATGTGCCTATCAAGCGAGTGAACGAACTTGATTTGCGCCGCAACGACATTCGTTATATCGAGTTTGCAGAAGATGGCCTGTTAGGTTACGCCAGCAGCAAATCATCACTGGGCGCTGCAGCGTAGAGGCCGATGATGCAGATAACTTCAACATTAAATGCGAGTCAGACTATGAGACAGCGAGCAGCAACATTCACTGCACAGCATGTGACGGCGAAACTGAGCAAAGACAACATGGTGCTTTTCACTCTGTTAACTGTGCTGTTTGTTGGAATGGCGCTGTTCATTCTTATGCCGCTTTGGGCGATGGTGAAAAAGAGTTTGCAAAACAGTGAAGGAGAGTTTGTTGGACTCGCTAACTTTGCCAACTACTTTGCCACCGACAGCCTTTGGTTCTCACTCAGCAACACCATGACTTTAGGCCTTATTGTGACGGTTGTTGTAGGTGTGTTGGCATTCGGCTATGCGTTTGCTTTGACTCGCTCTTGCATGCCATTTAAAGGACTATTTCATTTGATGGGTACCGCGCCAATCCTCGCACCTTCTTTGCTACCTGCTATCAGCTTGATCTTTTTATTTGGTAATCAGGGCATCGCGAAGGAGTTGCTGCAAGGACATTCTGTGTATGGTTTGATTGGTGTTTCCCTTGGTTTGATCTTCTGGACGTTTCCCCATGCATTAATGATTTTAACCACCTCACTGCGAACCTCTGACGCGCGTTTGTATGAAGCGGCGAGAGCACTAAAAACATCACCAATCAAAACCTTCTTCATGGTGACGTTACCCGCTGCGAAATACGGTGTGATTAGCACGCTCATCGTGGTATTTACTCTGGTGGTGTGCGACTTTGGTGTGCCAAAAGTGATCGGTGGCAGTTACAGTGTCTTGGCGACAGATATCTTTAAGCAGGTCGTCGGACAGCAAAACTTTTCTATGGGTGCGGTGACGAGTATTTTGCTGCTGTTGCCCGCGGTACTTGCATTTGCCGTAGACCGCTGGGTTCAGAAAAAGCAAAAGAGCATGCTCGACACGCGCTCGGTGCCTTATCAGCCGTCACCGAACAAGTTCCGTGATTCGCTATGTTTTGTATACTGTTTGCTGGTGTCTCTTGCTGTGCTGGCAGTATTGGGCATGGCGGTGTATGGCTCGTTAGTGACTTTCTGGCCGTGGAACAAAGCCTAACACTAAACAACTATAACTTTGCTGAAATGAGCACCTATGGCTGGAGCCCTTACTTTAACTCATTGAAGCTGGCGACTTGGACTGCGATCATCGGCTCAGTGGTGATTTTTGTCGGCGCTTACTGCATTGAAAAAGGTCGTGCGTTCGCGCCAATTCGCCAAGCGATGCAAATGATGAGTGTGATCCCGATGGCAGTGCCGGGTTTGGTATTGGGCTTGGGTTACATTTTCTACTTCAATGATGCCAACAACCCATTGGGCGTGCTTTATGGCACCATGGCGTTCTTGGTAATTAATACCGTAGTGCATTACTACACTGTGGGACATATGACGGCGCTAACCGCTCTTAAGCAGCTACCGGCTGAGATTGAGGCCACAGCTGCATCTGTCAAACTGCCCCAGTATAAGCTGTTTTTCAAAGTGTCATTGCCGTGTTGTTTGCCGGCGGTGTTGGACATTGCCATATATCTATTTATCAACGCTTTAACAACGACGTCGGCAGTAGTATTCTTGTATTCAACCAATACGATTCCAGCGTCAGTGGCAGTACTGAACATGGATGATGCTGGCCAAACGGGCAGCGCAGCAGCGATGGCGGTGATGATTATGCTTTCCGCGGCTATTGCGAAACTGCTGCACATGTTGGTCGGAAAGTTGTTTGAAGCAAAGACTCAAGCTTGGCGTAAACGCTAATATTGAAATGTAGGATCGTGGGTAATGACGATTGATATAAGGATGCCAAGTGCAATACGTAAAAATTAAAGACGCTATCGTTGAGCAAATTGAGTCAGGAATGCTGTCTCCAAGACAAAAGCTACCTGCAGAGCGAAAGCTAGCAGAGTCATTTGACACCACCCGTGTCACTTTGCGAGAGGCACTTTCATTGCTTGAAGCAGAAGGGCGCATTTATCGCGAGGATCGCCGAGGCTGGTTTATCTCACCAGAGCCACTGCGCTATGACCCAACGCAAACACTCAACTTTACCAATATGGCGATTGCTCAAAATAGGCAGCCGCGTACCGAGCTTCTGTCGGCAAAAGGGATCCTAACGACCAAACAAGCGGCGCAACTGCTTGAACTGCCGCCATTCTCTGATATTTATCGGGTTGATAGGGTGCGTTTTCTAGAAGAGCGTCCAGTCGTTTTTGTCACCAACTTCATCAGGCCTGAGAAGTTTCCTGAATTGCTCAACCTTGATTTAGCTGGCGCGTCGCTGACAGATATTTATCGTGAAAAATACGGCGTGGTTTATGCCAAGGTGAAGTATCGCGTGACGACAACTTCACTGTTAGGCGAAGTGGCTCAAGCATTAAGAGCGACATCGGGCACCCCAGCAATGATGGTTGAGCGCATCAATTACAATCAACATGGTGAGCTGATTGATTGTGATATTGAGTATTGGCGCCATGATGCCATCAGCATAGAGTCTATCGCTCAGCTTGAACGTTAGTTCTTCTCTCTAGTTTCTACTAGTACTACGCCTCTACACCAAGCAGCATTGTATTAATGCTGCTTTGTTTTTCTACATGGATTTTGTTTTGACTCTTTACGCTGCACTTCTCGTCATTTTCTCCGCACTCCTTCACGCGGGTTGGAATATTCTTGGTAAATCAAACAGCGGCTCTGGCTACTCCTTTACTTTAGGTGCTGCGCTTTCTCAATGCTTACTACTTGCCCCGTTTATGGTTTGGTGTTTTGTCCAAATCGGGAGCAGCAACGTTTCCGCTCACTTTTGGGGACTGCTTGGTTTGAGTGCTGTTGGCAGGTGATTTATTTGGTGGGGCTTCTCAATGCCTATAAGCAGGGCGACGTTGGTGTTATCTATCCCATTGCGCGTGCGCTGCCCGTATTAATGGTTGGCGTTGGTGCTTGGTTCATTGGCCAATCGCTTGAAGTCAGTGCTTGGATAGGGTTTGCGATTCTAACGTTGGGTTGTTTACTGGTGCCTATTAAAACCTTTAGACAACTGACGGTGAGTGCTTATGCCAACCTTGGCGTATTATGGGCGTTTGTGGCGGCTATTGGTACCACCATCTATCAATTGTCGACAAAGAGGGGTTAACTGGTTGATGACCGAGACCTCTGCTTTGACTCCTCACCACATAGCTATCCTCTACCTAGGATTACAAACGGCTGGTATCGCAGTGTTACTCTTGATATGGCTACTTATCACTCGGCAGTTTGAACAGCTTTCGTTAACTTGGAAATACAAGCGTCAGTCATCTATCGCTGGTGTCATGATGGGGCTGACTTACGGCATTGTATTGTTTGCAATGACGATGGTTGAGAATGTTAGCTATGTGGTCGCGCTTCGCCAAGTCAGTATCATCTTTGGTGTATTTATGGGGATGTGGTTTCTCAAAGAGCCGTGGCTCAATACGCGTATTTTTGGGGTGGCTTTAGTGAGTGCGGGTCTTGTTATCGCGCTCGCGATCTAAAAATACGGCAAGAATGACATTGATCCAATCCATGTAACCGGGGCGAGAACTAGTGTACACTCTGGCAGTAACTCTATGATTAAAATGGAATTGAGTAATACATGCGATTGGAACACGTTATTGAGATCATTGAACACACCGACTCAGACCTATTTGCAGACGCGATTGAGCAGTTTAACGCGCAGGGCATAGTAACCGATGGCCAGCTGCCCTTTTTGGATGTTGTTTATCAATCGGCGCCTGACGCAGTATGTCAAAGGCTAGCATCGGCGGGCTTTAAAGGGCGACCTCAAGTAACTAGTGGCATCTTGTTCAACGGTTTTGTCATCTTTAATGCGGAAATGTTCGATAAAGAGCGCGCGTTGCACTTGGCCGCTGAAGAAATCAAATAGACAATTCGACTTCATAAAAAAAGCCCTTGTATCTGCATACAAGGGCTTTCTATTTCAAGCGTATCTTATTGAGGTTAGTACTTTTTCAGAATCTCAATAATCTCAGCTTCGTTTTGTGCAGCGATGATAGCGTCAACGTCATCTTCGTTTTGGAACAGTTCAGCCAGCGCCATAATGGTTTGGATGTGGCTGTCTGAATCCATTGCCGCTAGTGTGATTGAGAAGTAAACGTCACCGTTATCTTCTGACTCTAAATCCACACCGTTCTTGAACACAGTCACTTGAAGCGCCGCTTCGTTTACACCGTCTTCTGGGCGAGCGTGAGGCATTGCAATCTTTGGAGCCAGTACATAGTAAGCACCGATTTCTTTGTGCTTCTCTTTGATAGCTTCAAGGTAGCTTGCTTCAACCTTGCCTTGCTCTAGTAGCTTTGAACAAGTGATGTCCAGTGCTGCGTCAACCGATAGATTTTCTTCGTTGCAGATAACGATGCCGTTATCGCCGATTAGATTAAAGATACTCATTGAACCAACCAACCTAGAATTAGACCAACAACACCGAAGTCAAAGTCAGCAAACGTTGTTGCTTCTAGACCAAGACCACCTAGAACCGGTAGCAGTAGCATTGGTAGGAACGAGATACATAGACCTTGGGTGAATGCACCAAGAACCGCACCGCGTAGACCACCCATCGCGTTACCATAAACACCTGCTGCGCCACCTACGAAGAAGTGAGGTACAACACCGGCTACAATAATCGTCCAGTCAAATGCACCTTGGATACCCATAGCCACAAGACCAGCAGAGAAGGACGATAGGAAACCAATCAATACTGCATTAGGCGCAACTGGGAATACCATTGGACAGTCTAGTGCTGGTTTTGCGCCCGGTACTAGCTTGTCAGAGATGCCTTTAAATGCTGGAACGATTTCCGCAATCAACATTTTCACACCCTGAAGAACAATGTACACACCGCCGGCAAACGTTAGTGATTGCATAAAGGTGAACACAACCCAGTTTTGACCGCCAGACACGCTTTCTACAAATTCGCCACCTGCAAAGATAGAAGCAAACATGAAGAAGATAGCCATAGTCGTTGCAACCGCAACAGGCGTATCACGCAAGAACATTAGGCTCTTTGGTACGTTGATATCTTCTGTTGATTTAGATGCATCACCGAACTTGCTACCAACGAAGCCCGCAATAAGGTACGAGAACGTTGAGAAGTGACCCATAGCTAGCTGGTCAGTGCCCATTACTTTTACAGTATATTTCTGTGCTAGAGCAGGCATGATAACCATCAGCGAACCAACGATAATAGAGCCCATAGCCACTAGCATCGCACCTTGAATTTCCGCTGTAGACAGGATTACCGCAACCAGCATAGACATAAACATGGTGTGGTGACCTGTAAGGAAAATAAACTTTAGCGGAGTGAAGCGCGCTAAAATAATATTCACAAGGAATGCGAAAAACATAATTAGTGCCATTTCGTAACCGAACGCTTCTTGTGCTAGAGCAACAATTGCTTCGTTATTCGGAATAACACCACTTACGCCAAAGGCTTCTGTAAATACAGTAGAGAAATTATTTAGTGCGCCAACAAGTGCGCCAGCACCGAAACCCAAAATTAGGAAACCCATTACGGTTTTAATAGTGCCTTTTAGAATGGTCGATACATCAGCTTTCTGGGCAATTAAGCCCACGAAAGCTATTAGACCTACCATGATTGCCGGCTCTTTTAATAAGCCAAGCATAAACTCGAAGAAATTTTGCATTACAACGGTTCCTTACATGAACTTTTTCAATTGTTCTTCGATAGAAGCTTTATCAAAAATATTCGCAAGGCTTACAATGTTTTCTTTACCAGCGTCAGCTAGTTGGTTAGCAACGTCTGTTGCAGCTACCCAAATATCAGCAGTGCTTGACGCTGCAGATGATAGATCTTCATGATCAACTTCGGCATCCAGACCAATTTTACCTGCTACTTCTTTAACTGCCATTTCCATCATCAGTGAAGTACCAAGACCATTTCCGCATACAACCATAATCTTTTTCATATCATCATTCTCTTGTGAGTTTATAGGGGAGGAAGGCTTTTCCTCGCTATTGGATGGTACAAATCATATCCAAATTGACCAAAACAACAATAGACCTGCGTCACAAAACCAAATTGACCTTGTGACGTGGATCGCATTAATTTGAGTTAAAGTCTCGATTATGACGTCTTTAACTCTTAAGTGTTATGGTTCACTGAGAAGTATAGGAAAGGGTGGTGTTATTTGTAGTGTAAATGGGTGGGTTTTTGATTATACAAGGCGCTATGAATGCAATGGCAGTGCAGAGAGTTATTATTTACCGTAGTCAGTAAGCATTTTCTTAAGCATTTTATTTACATCTTTAGTTTTCTTATTTCTTTTAGTGAGTGCACTCAAAGAAGTTGGAAGTTGCGGCTGTTCGTTTTCTAAATCAGCTTCATTACTACTCTCGCGTAGTTTTTGTACTGCTGGACGAAGCATGCGAATTTCTTCGCCTTCTTCAGTCTCTAATAGAATAACATTCTCAGACTCAACCTGAGTGATGGTCAGTAATCCATGTTTTGGAGATAATACCGTTTCTCCAACCATCGACGATTGAATGGGAGCTGCTCGGTCAGTAATTTGACCTGCACGCAGTTTGGAAGCCGTGGTAGAGCGAATATTGCCCGTGTTCTCAAATGCAACAATCACGGTATGTGTGTTGTAATAGTCAATAACTGTTACAAATCCATGTGACTTTGTCTCAAATCTAGCACCTTTTTGCATATCTATAGGTGCTTCCATTTTTTTGAACTGCATGTGAAACTCGGTAATCGTTTATCTTAAAGTATTAATGAAATTATACACCTTTAAATATATTTATAGAAGAAGTGGAATTAGGTGAGTTGGCGATTTTGTCTGTTTCGAAATGCGGAAGGTGAAAGTTGAGTTACTTTCTTAAAGGCTCGATTGAAGTTGCTAACATCCTGATATCCCAGCTCAAACGCGACTTTCTCGATAACGTACATGGTAGCAGTGACCACATAGTGAGTAAATCAGTGTCACTGTGATCGAAACACATCTAACTTCAGTACCTTATTTCACCTCAATGTACTTAACTTAGGTAGCGATACGCATGCATGTGACAAATCAAGACATACGAAACCTAGAAGACCGTTATCGTGCCAACTTCGTCAATAGCTTATCTGGCTTTAAAAGCGCCAACCTTGTAGGCACTGCCGATCATGAAGGAAACACCAATCTCGCCATAGTGAGTTCGGTCTTTCATTTGGGAGCCAATCCGCCATTAATAGGGATGATTTCCAGACCGCATTCGGTTACCAGGGACACGCTAGAGAATATTCAGTCGGTGGGCGAATACACCATTAATCATGTAAATAGCGGCATCTGGAAACGAGCACACCAAACATCGGCGCGATACCCAAAAGAGGTGTCCGAGTTTGAAGCCGTGGGACTAACACCACAATGGCAAGAGGGCGTTCGAGCACCTTTTGTGGCAGAGAGTCGACTCAAATACTCGCTGGCGCTTAGAAGCAGTCAAACCATCGATTTGAACGGGGTGGTGCTGCTTATCGGAGAGATCACGCATTTGCACGTGGAGCGAGAGGCGATTGCGGAGGGTGGTTACATTGATATTGAATCGCTAGGCAGTGTCGCGGTATCAGGTTTGGACAACTACCATGTGACCGATAGTTTGGGGAGGCTCACTTATGCCAAGCCTCACACCAAACCAGAGATATTTGGCTAATCGACAATGACCTCAACGCCCTTGGACTTAAGGTGTTCAAGTATGTCTTTTGGGGCAGCTTTATCCGTGATAAGTACTGAGATCTCTTCTGTGCTACCGATGGATGATGGGAATATCTGTCCGAACTTACTGGAGTCGGTCAACACCACATTGCGGCGTTTCTTACCTAAGATGGTACTGGCGATGTCTGCACGCATCATGTCTCGGCTGGTAAAGCCGGTATCAATATCAAAGCCATCGATACCCAAGAAGGCTGTGCTGAAGTGAATGTTTTCAATACATAGCTTGGTTAGCGGGCCGACCAAGCTCTCTCCCTGATGCTGATAGACGCCGCCCAACAGAATAATGTTGGCTGAGGTGTGGCGAATTAAATGAGCGATGTAGCAGACGGTGTGATGATAGTAACATCGCCACGCTCTGCTAAGGTTCGAGCCAGCAAGGCATTGGCACTACCACCTTCAATCAAAACGGTTTCATTTGAGGCCACAAGATCGGCAGCTTTATTTGCCAGTTGCTGCTTGATGTCGAAGTGCACCTCTAGGCGAGACTCTATATCGTCACTTTGCAGCGAAACCGCTGCGCCATGAACCCGTTTTAGGTAGCCGTTTTGTTCTAAGAAGTTAAGATCTTGACGAATGGTGACGCCAGACACACCCGTTAGTTCAGACAGCTCGCTGACTTGTACTCGAGTTCTGTCGTTAACGAGGTTGAGGATTTCAGATTGTCTGGAGTTCATAGTCTCTCCTTGGGGCGTTTGGCTTCAACTTTTGAAACGTTTGATTTGGTGATGATGTGATTAAATGGATGGTGCTTACTTCAGCAAGATTCATGCCTGCGCAGGAATGACGAACGCAGTGACCAGTCATCCCGAATAATAGCGTCATCCCTGCGTAGGCAGGGATCTACTTAAAGCGATCACCAAACAAAAAGAGAGCTATTATAGCTCTCTTTCATTTAAGTTTCATTCGAAAGCCTAGTTCTTCACAAAAAAATGCGAAATGAAGTTTCTAGCTTGAATCAAAGCTCGTGTTCAGTACGCGCGATAATGTCGTCTTGAGCATCCGGTGACAGCGCAGTAAAGAACGCAGAGTAACCCGCGACACGAACGACCAAATCACGATATTGCTCAGGGTTACGTTTCGCGGCGAGCAGTGTTTCTCTCGATACGATGTTGTACTGAACGTGCCATCCTTTGTGGTGATTGAAGAAGGTACGAATCAACATAGACAGCTTGAGTTTGTCGCTTTCAGATGCAACGGCTGCTGGTGATAGTTTCTGGTTGAGTAGTACGCCCCCAAAATCTTATCAGCTTGGATCTTGCCAACAGAGTTGTAGACCGCCGTAGGCCCCAAACGATCAGAACCTGAGGAAGGGCTCGCGCCTTCAGCAAGTGGAGTCGTCGCTTTTCGGCCGTCTGGTGTTGCCATAGTAGACGCGCCAAATGGAACGTTCGCAGAAATACTCGATGTACCTGCATAGTAACCCCCACCAATCGGGCCACGACCATGACGGGTATTGACGAAGTTATTTAGCTCGTCGATATACACCCGGTACGCTTCAGCAAGCAGTAAATCGACAGAGTCATCATCGTTTCCGTATTTTGGTGCAAAGTTTAAAATGCGTTGACGAAGCTGCTCCTGCTCTGAGCCTTCAAAGTTTTCTGCTAGCGCCTTAGCAAGCTCAGGTTGGCTGATTTGCTGTTCATCAAACACAAGATGTTTGATAGCGGCTAGGCTGTTACCGAGGTTAGCGATACCCACTTGTAGACCAGACACCCAGTCGTATTTTGCACCGCCTTCTTTAACGGTTTTGCCGCTAGGTAAGCAGTTGTCCACTAATGATGAGCAGAAGATATCTTGAGCTTGCTGCTCCAGAACCGTATCGACGACTGTATCAATTTCAATCGACTTTCTGGCGTAGTAGCGAACTTGGTCGGCCCATGAACTCATGACTTCATCCATATTGGCAAAGTTGCCCTTCGCCAACGACTTGTCATGCGGCAAGAAGCACTCTCCAGTCGTCGCGTCTTTGCCTTCGTTGAGAGCGGCTAGCAAGATACGAGCGACGTTAATAAAGCTCATGCCTGTACAGCGATATCCCCATTTACCCGGAACAGCGGTCTCGATACAGCCGATTGAAGCATAGTTGTAAGCATCTTCGCGTTCGACGCCTAGCTTGATGAACTCAGGGATCACAATCTCATCATTGTTGAATGCCGGCATACCAAAGCCACACTTGATGACTTCGATACAGCCCATCAAGAACTCTTGATTAAGCCCTTCATGATAACGAACGCTTAAGTTTGGTTGCGTAGAACGAAGCTGGCCGCATGACTCAAGGATTGCCCAAGATAAAGGGTTTACGGCATCCATTGGCTCGCCGTTCTCACTGAGCTTTTGACCACCGATACACACGTTTTGGTATAGAGGAGAGCCTGCTGACGCTTTAGAGTGAGCACCGGAACGGATCTTGTTCACTTCAAGCAGTTTTAGCCAGCAGCTTTGCAGCAATTCTAGAGCGAAGCCATGCTCAAGTTTACCGCTGTTGATATCCGCAACGTAGTAGTCGTTCAAATACTGATCCATGCGGCCGAATGATACCGAGTGACCGTTCGACTCAATTTGCAGCATAAGCTGAACAAAATAGCTTAGCTGTAGTGCTTGCCAGAAGTTTGTTGGTGCATGGTAAGCGATGTGTTCACAGTTGCTTGCGATAGTAGCCAGTTCTTGTTCACGCTTGGTGTCTGCTTCGGTTTTTGCCATGTTAGAAGCAAGCTCAGCAAAGCGTAAAATGTGCTGCTGTATAGCACGAAGTACGATGTCTACCGATTTGTAGAACTGCTCCTTTTTCAACCCTTCATAGCTAGAGATATCATTGGCTCGGCGGTAATCGTCGACTTCCGTGATCAAACCATCTAAACCTAGAGCCAAGATCTTTTCATTGTCGACGGCAAGGTGTGCGTCACCAGAGGTCATGTTGCCTTCTGCTTTGATGATAGTACTTGCAAGAATGGCCTCTTGCTCATCGGTGAACATGCCATAACAACGATCTTGTACTGTTTTACCGCGCCAGTATGGCGTCAGTGAGTGAATGACTTCTTTGTCTTCTTCGGTGACATGAAAGCCAGCACCCGGGCGATCAGCAAGACCGTCGATCTCCGCTTCAATCCAGCGCACTGTGTATTCTGGGAAAATTGGCGCCGCGCGCAGTTTGCTCGCTTGGTTACCAACGATCAACTCGTTGTTGTCGATCCAAATAGTGCGCGTTCTTAAGTGTTCCTCAAGTGCGAGGGCACGTTGCACGATCACTGGCTTATCTTCATTCTCACGATAAACCTTAGTGTACGCCTCGGCACGTTCTGTACAGATCGGTGGCGTTACAATGTTCACCAATGCTTTTTTATGGTCTTGAATACGCTGTGGTAAGTAGTTGAGTTCCATAGTCATTAACCTCGTACGATTACGTTCATATGTGAATACTGCTTTGCGTGCTGTTGCGCGTATTCAAGCAGTTCAGGATTGTTCAGTGGTTTGTCTGCACATAAATAAGGCATATCGAGCAGACGATATTTGTTGATGCCCAAAGTGTGATAGGGCAGTAAGTGAATCTCTTTGCAGCTTTCGAGTGACGCTGCGAAATCAATAATGTCGGCCAGTTCGGTTTCGGTATCGTTGAAGCCCGGTACCACAGGTACTCGGATCACAATACGCTTGGCAATAGGTGCTAACTTTTGGAAGTTCGCCTTAATGCGCTTCAAGGAACCGTGCGCCCATTGCTGGAATTTTTCGTCGTTGGTGTGTTTGAGGTCAGCAAGCCAACAGTCTATAAATGGCGCTGTTTGTTCGACGTTCTTCCAAGGAACATGCATACAAGTTTCAATCGCTGTGTTGACGTCTTGCTGTTTTAGTTGGCTCGCGATAGACGAAACGAGCTCTGACTGCATAAGCGGTTCACCACCAGAGAAAGTCACTCCACCACCGCTTTGATCATAAAAAGGCTTGTCTTTCATGAGCGTGTTGATGAGCATCTCTTCTTTTGCTTCTTCACCACACACGCTTAGCGCTTGAGTTGGGCATACATTTTTAAGGGCGATGATCTGTGATTGGTCGAGCGTCTGACGATTTATTGTAATATCACCGCTGTCTTGAGACCTTTCAATTGAAGGGCAAGCATCGCTACAAGCATTGCAATCGACTAGACAGCTACGCTCATCAAATAGCAATGAATGTTTAGGGCTACGACTTTCAGGGTTCTGACACCACGGACAAGCTAAGCTACAACCCTTTAGAAATAGTATGCTGCGGATACCATCGCCATCATGTGTAGAAAATCGTTGTATGTTGAAGTACATGGTTACCTCTAACTTTTCGCCTTTCATTTAAAGTAAACTACTGCTTTCGTTAAATGAAATTTAAATCTTTCATATGAAGTTTGTTTTGATCGAAGTCAAGATCTTAAACATTCCGCAGATCTATATTGTTCACAACATGAGATTGCTCAAATAAAGAACTGAGAGATGACTATGATTGAATTGTACTTAGATACCGCAGACGTAAACGAAACCGCGCGCTATAGCCAATGCTTCCCGTTGAAGGGCATCACCACCAACCCTACGATTGTTGCGAAATCGGGTACAGGCTTAACTGAGACGCTACAGTCAATGTCAGAAGTACTAGGAAAAGAGGCGCGTTTCCATGCTCAGGTAGTGAGCAAAGACGTTGCTTCAATGGTGGCGGAAGCCAAAATGCTTAATGAACTTCCTTACGATATGGTAGTGAAAGTGCCAGCGACAGAAACCGGTCTCGCTGCGATTAAGCTTATGAAAAAAGAGGGTATTCAGGTACTGGCTACCGCTATTTACACCGCTCAGCAAGGCTTTATGGCTGCGCTTTGCGGTGCTGATTATCTCGCGCCGTACGTTAACCGCATTGATGCAATGAATGGCGATGGTGTTGCGGTGGTGCGAGATATTCAAACTCTTATTGAAAAAAATGGGTTGTCGTCGAAGATCTTGGCGGCCAGTTTTAAGAATGTTCAGCAGGCGATGGACGTGATGAAGCTAGGTATCGGCGCGATAACGTTGCCGGTGGATGTCGCTGCACAGATGTTCTCACACCCAGCGATTGAACCTGCGGTTGAGCAGTTTGATAAGGATTGGAGTGGGGCGTTTGGGGTAAGCTTTCATTTGAAAGTTAAAAACTGTAGGGCTGGCTTGATCTAAAAGCCAGTCTCTGTTTGTGAGAGGTTGACCTTATACCCTCACAAACCGATTTTTCACAATGCAATCCGCATATCTTACAGCTGACTCGTGCCTAAACTTCAACGGTTTATCTAACTCACCAAACAGAGGAATCCCTCCGCCCAGCAAAACTGGAATCGTGCTAATAATCAGTTCATCGATAAGATCTTCATTGAGGAAGCTCTGAATGGTTTTACCGCCATCAATATACAGGTCGTTGTAACCTTGAGACGCTAGGTCGGCAACGATGTTTTTAAGTTCGCCTTTGACCAAGAAAACTTTGCCCTCAAGACCCTCAGGTACCTCAGTCATCGTGTTGCTCAACACAAACACAGGTTTTGAGTATGGCCAGTCACAATCAAAGCTCAATACGATCTCTAGTGTATTACGTCCCATAACCAGAGCGTCAACTCTGTCCATAAACTCAGCGAAGCCGAAGTCGGAACCTTCTGGGTTTGGAATATCATGCAGCCAATCAACGCCGTTATTTTTGTCGGCGATATAACCATCAAGCTGGTGGCGATGTATACGATGTTGGCCATATGAGGCTCCTGAGTTGTGTTTTGGATAATTGCATATTTTCGTCGAAAGTATATTACCGCCTCGAAACTATGGAAAGTTTACAGGTCTTCGTTTTAGTTCTAATTAACTGTGAATGAGTGCCCGGTTTAGCGTGCTGTAAGATTTTAAATGTAAAGCAGTGACGCCAGCACTTCCTCACTAGAGACGTACAGGGTATGGTGAGAACATTCAAGTTGCTCACAAGGAAAAGTGATGTCAAAAGTCCATGATTTCATAGTGATTGGTGGCGGTATTGTTGGGGTGTCAACGGCGTGGCAGTTAAAGCAAAAATACCCTCACGCATCGATAGTGTTGGTCGAGAAAGAATCGAACTTTGCCAAGCATCAAACTGGCCATAATAGCGGTGTGATTCACGCGGGTGTCTATTATCAACCGGGAAGCCTCAAAGCGGATTTTTGTAAGCGCGGCGCGGAGGAAACGAAACGTTTTTGCGCGAAGCACAACATTGCTGTAGAGAACTGCGGAAAACTCTTAGTCGCTACAAACGCAGTTGAGAAACAGCGAATGGATGCTCTCTATGAGCGCTGTATCGAAAACGGTATCGATGTATCGCTGCTGAGCCAAACAGAGCTGGAACAAATTGAACCCAACATCACTGGGTTGGGGGCGATAAAAGTAGAAGCAACCAGCATTGTTGACTATCAATTGGTCACACAAACCATGGCGGAGCAGTTTCGGTTACTTGGAGGTAAAGTGCTGTTGTCGACGGAAGTCACAGCGTTAAAAGAGCAACAAGATTGGGTCGAACTCAATGGCATGACCAATGGAACACCAACCACTCTACAAGCCCGCCAACTCGTCGTTTGCGGTGGGCTGATGGCGGATCGATTGGCGTCGATGATGGGTATTGACGTCGACTTTCAAATCATTCCTTACCGCGGCGAGTATTATCAGCTACCAGCTAAGCATCATGACATCATTAGCCATCTCATCTATCCAATCCCAGATCCAGAGCTGCCGTTTTTAGGTGTGCATTTAACTCGAATGATTGATGGCTCGGTGACGGTGGGGCCGAATGCGGTGCAAGGCTTTAAACGGGAAGGTTATGGGCGTATCAACTTTAGCCTTGAAGACACGATTGATATGCTCAAATTCTCGGGCTTTTGGCGTGTATCACTTACGAATTGGAAATCGGGTCTGAGAGAGTTTAAGAATTCTATTTGGCGTCCGGGCTACCTTCAGCTAGTTCAAAAGTACTGCCCATCCATCAAGGTGGATGAACTCCTGCCTTATCCCGCTGGTATTAGAGCTCAGGCAGTGATGTCTGATGGCAGTTTGGTACACGATTTTTTGTTTGCTGAGACCGCTCGCAGCCTACATGTTTGCAATGCACCATCCCCGGCGGCTACCTCCGCTATCCCTATTGGTGAATACATTTGCAGTAAAGTTGAGGCCAAACTGCAAACTTTAGAAAATATCGACTGATTTCCCTTTGTGATCATAATTTCCAGCTACTATTGAAGTCGTGCCTCGGCACTGAGAATCGTATTTTGAGCAAGCTAGGAAACGGAATACCCTCATGATCAGAGAATACAACGAAGCAGATATCGATAGTGTTTTAAAAGTTTGGCTGACCGCTTCTGTCGAGTCTCATGATTTTGTAGAGCCAAGGTTTTGGCACGACAAACTCGATGATATGCGCAACGTCTACCTTCCAAACTCAGAGGTTTATGTTTACGAGCACGCTGGCCGGGTCATTGGTTTTTATGCGTTAGCAGATGATCAATTAGCAGCACTCTTTGTTGAGCCGCAAGCGCAAGGCGGCGGTATTGGCATGCGTTTGATTATGGATGCTCGCAAGAAGCGCGACTCGCTCTCGTTCTCTGTCTACAAAGACAATTGTCGGGCGATTGGTTTTTATCGTCGCTGCGGGTTTACGATTGTTGATGAATCGACAGACCCCCATACAGGACACTTACAATTAACCATGTCGAGCCACTAGCTCTATTGAAATCAAGAGTTTAAACTGGCTCTATTGTTTCGAAAATGCGCTATTTAGTTGGCGTGGTGAGATAGGGACTGGGCATGTTTGACTTTGATGAGATTGTAGAGCG
Source organism: Vibrio variabilis (assembly GCF_003263785.1). Taxonomy (GTDB): domain Bacteria; phylum Pseudomonadota; class Gammaproteobacteria; order Enterobacterales; family Vibrionaceae; genus Vibrio; species Vibrio variabilis. The sequence goes on along the minus strand of NZ_JYJK01000073.1, from coordinate 223,526 downwards.
TAGAGGAACCCATTCAGCAAAATGGGATGAGATGGAAGCGAGCTTTGGCGTTTCTACTGATGATGGTCTTCCGATGTGGGTCGCGGATATGGACTTTAAAGCGCCACAGGCCGTCAACCAAGCGCTTGTCGATGCCGCTGAAAACGGTGTTAATGGCTACTACGGTGATGACTCGCGCTATAAAGCATCCGTTGTTAACTGGATGGGTAAGAGGCATGACTGGCAAGTGTCTCCTGATTGGATTGTCACTTGTGCAGGTCTCGTTCAAGGGACAGCACTTTGTGTCCAAGCTTACACTGGGCCCGGTGATGGCGTTATTTTGTTCACGCCCGTATACCACGCATTCTCAAAAGTCATTAAAGCAAACCAACGTGTTGTAGTAGAAAGCCCATTGGTTCAACAGCACGGTCGCTATGAAATGGATCTTGCTGCGCTTGAAGCAAGTCTTAATGGCACAGAGAAGCTCGTGATCATGTGCTCACCGCATAATCCGGGTGGTCGCGTATGGACAGAGCAAGAGATCCAAGACCTCGCTAACTTTTGTGCGCGTCATGATCTGGTACTTGTGGTCGATGAGATCCACCACGATCTGGTTTTCCCTCCTAACAAGCATACCGTCGCGACACTCGCTGCCCCCGAACATGAGCAAAACATGGTGATTCTGGCAGCGACAACCAAAACCTTCAACATCGCTTCTGCGTTAACCGGCGCTGCTATCATCCCGAACCCTGAACTTAGAGATAAATTTAAGTTTGTGCTCAATGCTGCGGGCATAGGGCCAAACCGAATGGGCATGTTAATGGCAACGGCGGCCTATGAACATGGTGAAGCGTGGTTAGAGGCTTTGGTGGAATATCTAGATGAGAACCGTCGCTTATTTGATGAAGGTATCAACTCGATCAAAGGTTTGAAATCGATGCCGCTCGAGGCGACATACCTGTCTTGGGTCGACTTTTCAGAAACAGGTTTGGTACCTAAAGAGGTTATCGAGAAGGTACAAAGTGAAGCCAAAATCGCATCCAATCATGGTTCGACGTTTGGTTTGGGAGGCGAGCAGTTCCTTCGGTTTAATTTGGCAATGCCGCGCTCAAGAGTAATAGAAGCTATCGCTAGATTGCAGCGCGTGTTCGCTTAGCGAGTGATTGAACAAGGGAGCTTTCGCCTCCCTTTTCGTTGTGATGACTTTAGGCGATATGCTTGCCAACTAAGCTAGATACATAAGCATCTTCGAGCTCAGCGCCCGTCATCAGTTGGTGGTTTAAGAGCCCAAGCATCAAGGTATAGAGCTCGTTCGAGTGTGTGTTGCAGACATAGTCATTTAATAGCGCTAAGTACCTTTGATTCGCCACATTCATACTCGGGTCACTTGATACATTCTCATGTCCAATGACTTCAATGTAATCAGCGACAAGCTGCATTTCTTGAAAAAACCGTGGCGAAAGCTGCCTAAATATGGCGATAAAATTGTCTATTCGTTGAGAACGCGAGGCGTCTGTTGTTCTCGGGAAATCAATTAAAGCATCCGAATCAAAACTCACCATAGCCTCAGTCGCGGCCTTAAAGAGTTCATCCTTGCTCTTATAGTAATGATAAACAGCACTCTTGCTCATTCCTAACAAGTCACATAGTTGGCGCATACCCACGTTCTTGTAACCATGCTCTAAAAACACGGTCGTCGCTTTGAGGGCGATCTCTTGACGTCTCTTATCATGATCAACGATTTTCGGCATTTTTATCTCTAACTCTCTGAACCAATTCAATAATAGTAACACAGCCTTTATTATTTAGACCAACTGGTCAAAAAAGATCTTTACTCGATCAGATTGACGTTATACTTTAAAAAGACCAAGTGGTCTACAAAGAGTTTTGTTATGAATGTTAACAGGAGCTTCCCAAAGGTAAGAGGTGGTTTTTGGTGCGGTATTGATATGTTACTGGTGAGCCATATCTTGCGAGAAGAGCCGTATCGTCCCGAATCAGAGCAGACAGCAAAAGAGGAGATATAGGTATGTCACTAACCCAAAATATCTTAGTTGTTGGCGCGACCGGTTACCTAGGTCAGCACATCCTAAAAGAGTTGTTGATGCGAGAGGCTCGCTTCAAGGCGTTAGCTCGAAATCGCACTAAGTTAGAAGTAATGGGGCTAGATACGTCGCAGATAGTGGAAGCTCAGGTAACGAATCCTAAGCAATTGGAAGGTCATTTTAACGATGTTGATGTAGTGATTTCATGTCTAGGTATCACTCGACAACGTGATGATGTCACCTATATGGATATTGACTATCAAGCGAATCTCAATGTGCTTGAAGCGGCAGAAAAATCAGAGGTGAAAAAGTTCATCTACATTTCAGCCTTCGGTGCTGACCACCATCAAAACGTCAGATTGCTTGCCGCAAAAGAGCGATTTGCGCGCAGACTGTTAAACTCAGACGTGCTGGAACCTTGTGTCATTCGCCCAAATGGCTTCTTTTCTGACTTAAAAGAGATCTACAACATGACAGCCAAAGGAAAAGGGTATCTTTTTGGGCTGGAGGGTGTGCGTGTGAACCCGATTCATGGCGCGGACCTCGCTCGATTCTGCATTGAGGCGATTGATCGCACAGAACAGGAGCTAGATGTTGGTGGACCTGAGGTATTGTCTACGCGTGAAATGATTGAGCTTGCATTTAGTGCCCAAAGCAAAGAGTCGAAAATAATTGTTCTGCCAGACCTTATTCGAAGGTTTGGGCTTGTCATTGCGAGACGGCTACCAGAGAAATGGGGAGGGCCGGCTGAGTTTTTCCTGACTATGTTGGCGCAAGATGCCATCGCTCCTCGATACGGTCAACAAACACTTGGCGACTACTACATTCGCTGTTTTAATGAGGAGCACAGCGACAGCTAATGAATGTGGAGTAGTGATGCACGATTGGAGCATTGAAGTTAAACAGGCGCTAGAGCCTCTAAGAAACAGTGATAATGCCACCTTCATGAAGGCATACATGCGAGACCAGTATGAGTTCTATGGGATTCAATCAGGGCCAAGACGTGACGCGTTAAAAGTTCTATTCTCAAAACCGCATTTGCCCAGCTTAGAGGAATTGGCTGCTATTGTTGATGAGCTCTGGGCTTTACCTCAAAGAGAATATCAACTCGTTGCTGTCGATTTACTTATCAAGAAAAAGAAAGTGTTATCAGTATCTTTCCTTCAACACGTTGAGCGTTGGATCACGACAAAGTCGTGGTGGGATACGGTAGACATGTTGGCGACGCACATTGTAGCCAGCTTATTTCTGCAATTTCCGGATGAAGCAAGCAGTGTGATTAAGCAATGGCGCAAGAGTGACAACATTTGGTTAAGACGCACTGCAATCCTCTATCAGTTAAAGTTCAAAAAAAATACCGATCAAGATTTATTGTTTACCATCATCGCTGAAAACCAAGCAGACAAAGAGTTCTTTATTCAAAAGGCGATTGGTTGGAGCTTGAGGGAATACTCAAAGACTAACGCTGCAGCAGTGATTGAGTTTATCGATACTCAAAAGATTGAAGGATTGGCCAAGCGAGAAGGGCTGAAATGGCTAAAGTCCCAAAAGAAGATTTAGACCTTTGCAATCTAAATCCGAGTGGTCTTTTTTTTTTTTTAAATTAGTTACGTAAACTAGAGGAAGTTACGTAAGCTAAAACAAATAGTTAACAGAATTAGGGTTGATTAATCTTCAATGGACTCCGTTACACAAGCGGCCCTAGGGGCAACCGTTGCTGGTGCGATAGCTGGCAAGCAATGTAATGCAAAGGTACTTCTCACAGGCGCTGCGCTTGGTACTTTGCCAGATCTAGATGTCGTACTCGATTACGGTGATGCCGTAAGCAACACCATAAAACACCGCGGGTTTACCCATTCGTTGCTACTAATTCCTCTGTTTTCCCTTATTGTCAGTGGGCTATATTGCCGTTTAAGACCTGATACGTTTTGGTCCTTTAATCGCGTCTTTTCCTTAGTACTCAGCGTTCTCGTGACTCATGTTGCCATTGATGCGATGACGACCTACGGCACCCAGCTATTGTGGCCAATTCCCGGCTACTTTGAAGTAGGGAATATCTTCATCATCGATCCTCTTTATACTCTGCCACTTCTGCTCGGTATAGGCGTTGCTTTGTTCTCTCGTCAACGAGGAGGAGTGTGGTGTAAAGCAGTTGTTGCTGTATCGAGCTTGTATCTAGTTTGGGGCTATGCTGCGCAGCAAGTGATTGCCGATAGGGTAGAGCAGAACTTGGCTGCACAAAATATCAGTGATGAGCAGGTGCTGATTACCCCGTCTCCATTTAATACGCTGTTGTGGCGAGTGGTGGTGGTTGAAGGTGAACAGTATTTCGAGGGTTTGGCGTCGTTGCTCGATTCTGATAGTCAAATTGACTTCATTCAACGTTCTCGTGGCGAGTGGCCGCTAAAAGAAAAGCCAAAGACTCTTAAAGGATTAGAAGCGTTCTCTCATGGATTCTTGGGATATCGCCAAGACCAAGGAAAGCTTATCGTATCGGACTTAAGATTGGGTATGGCAGACAGTTTGGCGTTTGAATTCGTTTTTGCAGAGGCGAGAGCTAATGAAGAGTGGGAGCTGTTAGAAGCACCCACCCGGCATCCTAGTGAGCGTAGCTTGGATCAAATCTCCGTACTGTGGGAGCGTATGCTAGGCAATCAAGAGATTGATGCAAACTTGCAGAGGGTGGCCTTAAACAAAGCCAACGAATAATAGGTAGCACCAGCCATTGTGTATCCTGCGATAAAGACGAGCCATTCTAGGCTCGTTTTTTATCGTGACGATAAAAATCATTATTTGACGAAGCAATTCATGTAAGTTCACTATTCCCGTCCTAAAATTGTCACTGTTGACAGTGACTTGCTCGTCAAAAATACTCATCTTTCCCTAATGAGGACACGGATATGACACTTGCCGCTCTGGCGATTCTAATTGGTTTTATCTTATTGGTTTGGAGTGCAGACCGATTTGTTGATGGTGCGGCAGCCACCGCGAGTCACGCAGGCATGCCTCCTTTGCTTATCGGTATGGTGATTGTTGGTTTCGGTACCTCAGCACCGGAAATGGTGGTGTCTGCAATGGCAGCTGCTGAGGGGAATCCTGAGTTGGCATTGGGGAATGCGCTTGGTTCGAACATTGTTAACACCGGACTTATTTTAGGTGTCACCGCAATCATTGCGCCAATCATGGTGCAATCTGTGATTGTGAAAAAAGAGTTGCCGCTACTGTTCGCTATTAGCTTATTGCTAGGAGCATTACTTTGGAATGGTGTATTAGGTCGCGGTGAAGCTGCGATTTTGTTGGTGGGTTTTTTCAGCTTAATCAGCTGGAGTATCTACTCGGGAATCAAGGGTAAAGGTGACCCGCTTGAGACAGACACGCAGCATGAACTTGAAGAGAAAACCATGTCATTAGGCAAAGCAATCTTCTGGCTTGTACTAGGCCTTGTATTGCTGGTGGTGAGTTCACGTATTCTTGTTTGGGGCGCAGTAACGATTGCTCAATCTCTAGGCATTAGTGATTTGGTGATTGGATTGACGATTGTTGCATTAGGTACATCTTTGCCAGAACTGGCGGCTTCTATCGCAGCTGCTCGCAAAGGTGAACATGACATTGCGATTGGTAACGTCGTCGGCTCAAACATGTTCAATATCCTCGCGGTAGTGGGTATTGCAGGCATGATTTCGCCAATTGCGAATGTGCCAGAGGCTGTTCTCTCGCGTGACTGGCTAGTGATGATGGCGATGACGGTAGCGCTGTTCTTTATGGCTTACGGATTTGGTCGCCAAGGGCGCATCAATCGATTTGAAGGAGCAATGCTGCTTACAGGCTACGCTGCTTACAACATCTGGCTTGTTGTCTCTGTTACAGCCTAACTGCGTAACTGTTTTTTGAAATGAGCCCGTGATTCACTTTAGTGAGTCACGGGCTTTTTAGCATCGAATGGCTAAGAACTACAACTTGTCTTTTCGCTTGCTTTGCTGGCGGATGTAGTCGCCAAACTCATACTTTCTTTCTTGATGTCCTACCTGATAAAGCTCGCTTTCCGTGCGCTGCTGCGAGTAATTTGACGCTTTCATAGAGCCTTTTCCGACTCTCAACATGTTATCGACAACGCGTTTAAAGAATGAATCAATGCGTCGACCGTACATTTGAAGAACGCCTAGCATGCTGCAAAAGCTCATCGCCAAAGCGACAGTCCAGTGTATTTCTATCATGCCAATCCTCCACAGAGTGAAGAAAGTGTTGTTAAAGTGAGGGTGGTAAAGGGTTGGCGAGCAAGTAAAAGAGCAGGCTCTTTCATAGAGGTTCGAGAAGACAAAGCAGCTTGAATAGGTGGCGCTGCAGGTTGTGGGCGCGTTGAGCTGCGCAGTTGGTTTGGATCGCTTGTAGATGCGAAACGGGCCAAAGTGATCATTGAGTTTTATACCTTTATTATTTGAGCTGACTTTGCAAAAACTGAGCATGTTTTTGCTGAACGTGAATATTAGGTATGCGCCTTTGTAACATCAATGTGGTTGAAATTAGTTGATACAATCCGTCACACTGCTAAATGCTAATTAACGAGCCGTCGAAGTTTGACACGGCTGATTAATCTCTTTTGTGCTTGTATACAAATCTGCGAGTGACAGGATTGGGTCAATGGCATTTTTAGGGCTGGGGAACGTAACTCATCGAGATAAAATCAATACTCTCAGTGGGTTGTAGATTGTTTACATACGATGCATGTTCCGAGACGACTAATACTTGCCCGTCGGTAGAGTAGTCATGCTGTCGGTTTTTGGTAGTAACACTCGCCAGTGGAATGTTCTTGGCTTTCCAGCGGTCATTGAGTCGAAACACATCGGTTTTTAGCTGATCACGCTCAATGTCCACATTCGGGGAGACAGAATGAAGGAGCGTCAAAATACCGCCATACGGCGTCAACTTAAGGCCATTATCATAGCTGAGTGCTCCAATCCATACGGTTTGTTGGGTTTGCGAATCAATGCCCGCCTGCCACCAACGAATGTGTGAACGATGAGTAAGGGTGCCGGGTAGTTGAAACGCCAAATGCTGTGGCTGCCCATTCCAAAGTAAATCAGAAACGGGTGGTGTATTCTGTTGCAACAACTGGACATAATCACTGAGTTCGATGTCACTGCGCGAGAAGGTCTTGTTTTCAATCCAGCCTAATTCACCCATTAAATCGGCCGGGGTGTCGCCCAAGTAAACCACATTGACTGCTTGCGCTGAGTAAACGGTGGATTGACCTGCGTACACGCGATAATCAAGCTCTGATAAAGTGACTTCCGTTGGCACTGTATGCGCTAAAGGGACGACCTCGTTATCACTCCACCAAAAAAAGTGTGAGTAATTGAGCGCCAGCATACCACCAAGAAACAAGCTAGATGCCTTCAGCCAAGAATAGCGCCACTGCTTTTTGATGCCGAAATAGAGTAGTGCCAGCGATACAAGTGATAGACCTAAAGAGTATTTGTGCTCAGAAACAAACGTTGCGGCTTCACTCAGCATAGGTACGTTGTCAACGCCTGCAGCAAGCAAATATCCCCAGGTAACAAACTGACCTACACCGAGAACTAATCCGACGAATGCGTAGGCAGTGAACTTTTTCCAGCGAATGTGATTCGCACCTGCCATAAAAGGCACAACCCAAGCGATGGGACCAAGTAGACGAGCAAACGCAATAACCCAAAAGGCATTTCGGTTGATGAGAAGACGACAGCGCGCTAAAGGACGGCGAATCTTAGGCTGCCAGCGGAGCAAGGCTTTTTGTGCATTGAAGCCGTAACGACGCCCGATAAGGAAGCTAAGTTGGTCACCAATTAGGCCTCCGAATAATACGGCAGCGACGGCTATGTATGCGCCCGAATAGAGCTGATACCCAGCGGCTATCATAAACGGTTCACCCGGTACCACTAAGTTTGGCCCAATCAATGCGTCGAGAAGCGCACCTACAAACAGTCCCAATGTTTCAAACATACCCAATCCCTACCTACTTTATATCCAGCGACCTGTTGTGCTGTATTTACCTTATTCGCTGTTTCTGTCTTACTGTTTTTGGCTACTGTTTCTGCCTTACTGTTTTTGACTATTGTTTCTGATAATGGCCAAACTGGTATTCCATTTCGTTGTTGCGCATTTCACCAAATAGGAAACGTCGGACATTGGCTTTTAGGTAGGTAAAGCCCATTTTGAAGAAACCATCTTGCTCGAGGCGGCGCGGATCGAATTGAAAGCTGATCGGCAGAAATCTGAAACGCCAGGTTCTAGACGCCTTTTTGACGTAGTGGCAGTCTTCACAAAGCACGATCTCTTCGTCGAACCCACCGATCTCTTGGTGAACACGTTTGGTTGAAAAAATGCATGCGCCAACGGCGGTTGGGAAGAAGAATTGCGTGGCGAACAATCCAGCATTGAACAGGCCATAGCAAACTTTATACGCCGGTGCTAAGTTGCGTGAACCCATATAGACACCGGCGACTTCAAGCTTTTCTTGCTCAAGTTTATCGATGGCCTTTTGGAGGAAATCTTTGTCGAGACGAACATCTGCGTCCAAAAACAGCAAGCGTTCATGTTTCGCTAGCTTCGCGCCAGTGTTGCGGCCAAGGCTCACGCCGCGCTGAGACATTTGATGTACGGTTAGACTTGGCAGCGAAGCTTGATACTTACTGGCTACTTCACACGTTAGGTCATCGCTATTCGAATCGACAACGATGACTTCAAAGTCTTGATAAGTTTGGCAGCTAAGATCGCTCAGCAAGCGAGCGATACGTTTTTCTTCATTAAGGGTGATAACGACTACGCTAAGTGATTTCATCATTCTGTTCCTTTCGTTCAATGGTTCCATCGATAAAGGCCGCTTGGTTAGCTTGGTTAGATGATGCGGCCAGTTGATGAAGCCAGTATCGGCGAGTGGCACTGAATGAAGAATGAGTGGAGAGTTCAGAATCAGTTCATGTAGATGGGCAAGACGCTTTACCGACATTGAAACTTAGTAAAGCGTCTTTTAATCAGAGAGTTGGCAGTTACGCTGTGTGAGCGAGCTGCGCGACTTCATCAAGGACGTGCGGGTTAGCGATCGCTCCTTTGTTCTTTATTTCTTGGCCGTGCAACACCTGTTTTACCGCCAGCTCTACCAGCTTCCCTGACTTGGTTTTTGGGATCTCACTGATAGCATAGATTTCTGAGGGGACATGGCGAGGTGAGCAATGCGTTTTCAGTTGCTGTTTGATGGCATGCTGCAATTTGTCATCAAGTTCGACAGAAGGGGAAAGCTGCACGAATAGGACAATCTTTTCATCATTGAGATGTGTTCTGCCTACTGCGATGGAGTCGATAATGCCATCGAGCTGATTAACCTGCTGATAGATCTCAGCGGTACCAATACGTACGCCTCCCGGATTGAGTATCGCATCACTGCGTCCAAAAAAGCGCATACCCCCGTGTGAAGTCATCAAAACATCATCGCCATGACTCCAGCACTGCTCGAAGTCTGCCCAATAGGCGTTGTGGTAACGTTCACCATCGTCATTCCAAAAGCCAACGGGCTGGTTTGGGAAACTGTTCAGGCAAACCAGTTCACCACGCTCTTCTTTGACAGATTCGCCATTGGTATTAAAGACTTGGACATTCAAGCCTAAACCGGCGCTTGGCATTCACCGCGATAAACAGGGGATATAGGATTGCCAAGCACAAAGCAGCCGCAAATATCGGTTCCACCGGAAATAGACGCTAAATGGAGATCCGATTTGATGGCGTGATAAACATAATCAAATTGCTCTGGATACAAAACAGAGCCTGTAGAGCAAAGGGTTCTAAGGTGGGTAAGTGCAAACTTCTCTCTAGGGACAAAGCCGTTTTTTTCTATCGCTTCCAGATACTTAGCGGCAGTACCAAACAAGGTTACTGACGTGCGATTGGCCAGTTCCCACAGTACGTTTTCCGTGGGGTAAATAGGGTTGCCATCATAAATAACCAAGCTCGCCCCACTTGCCAGTGCCGATACGTGCCAGTTCCACATCATCCAACCACAAGTGGTGTAATAGAACACCCGATCGTCAGAGCGAACATCACAATGCAGCTGATGTTCTTTAAGATGATTTAAGGTGATGCCGCCAACAGAGTGAACAATGCACTTAGGCTTTCCCGTTGTTCCGGACGAATAGAGGATGAACAGAGGAGAGTTAAACGGAACGCGATGGTAATGAACCGATTCACTTTGAAAGTCACCAATGACGGACTCCCATTCGACGTTGATAGCGTTGCCGGAATTGATTTGAGAAGAAGTTGGCATTGATGGCTCGTTCTGACCGAGGTGCTGGTATCCCACAGTGCAAACGTGGGTAACAGAGTCTATTGCATTTGAGATGGCGCTGTTTTTATCTGCCATGGAGAATGATTTACCGCCAAATTGGTACCCATCCACGCAAAACAGCACCTTGGGTTTCACTTGTCCAAAGCGCTCAATAACGCTTTCCGCACCAAAATCCGGCGAGGTCGATGTCCAAATAGCACCTAGACTGGTGGCTGCGAGCATAGCAATCACGGCGTAGGGAGAGTGGGGGAGATAGCCAGCCACGACATCGCCTTCTGCTACGTTGATGCTTTGAAGCCACTGTTGCATGATTGACACGTGCTCAAGGAGTATTTTCCAAGTGTATTGCTCAACATGGCCTTGCTCATTTTGAAATAAAATGGCGACCTTTTCAGGGTTTCTCGTCCCATAGTCGAGTAGATTCTCTGCATAATTCAGTTTCGCCTCTGGAAACCAGACAGTGTCTCTCGCTGGGACGACATTACCCCATACTGCCTCCCCAAGCGTGGTCGTTTGACCTTGTTTCGAGCCCACAACGCCGCAAAAACCCCATACTCGTTCCCAAAAATGCTCTGGATTATCTAGTGTCCATTGATGCAACTGTTGATAGTCAGAAATGTTTAAGGCGGGATTGTCTGCAATGAGTTCATTGATGAATTGCTGGATATGACTTTGAGCAGCGCGAGTCGCGTTAGGTGTCCAAAGGGCTTGAGAGGAAGTAGGCTTTGTTAACATTATTGATACACTCGTCCTTGATATTATTATGAGTTTAATTTTTGTTGCTTTTAGTGGGCTAGTCAAACTTATCGGCTAAATTCAATTGATTGAATTTAAAGTTAAAAATATACGCATGTAAAATTTATGTTACACGCGAAGTGCAAGCGTCATTTAGAGGGGTTATTGTCAGGCCAAAACCAAACACATAGGCTTAATGTAAAGAGTTTGTTAAGGAAATGGCATGACTCAGTATGTATCTAACCCTGTGAATGAGCAGGGAATAATTGATTGGAGCGAAGAAGAAAACCGCATTTGGCATGATCTTGTTGAACGCCAACTGGATTTAGTCAAAGACAGAGCGTGCAAAGAGTATTTGCGCGGACTTGAACTGCTTGATTTACCGCTGGATAGAGCGCCTCAGCTGACTGAAATAAACAGCGTGTTGCAGCGTGAAACTGGCTGGCAAGTGGAGCCTGTTCCAGCGCTGATCGACTTTGACCGCTTCTTCGAACTGTTAGCATCACGTAAGTTCCCTGTGGCGACATTTTTACGCTCTCGAGAAGAGTTTGACTACCTTCAGGAGCCTGATTTCTTTCACGAAATCTTCGGTCACTGCGCCATGTTGACCGACCCGGATTTTGCCGAGTTTACTCAGCATTATGGAAAGCTTGGCTATCAAGCGAGCGGCAAGCAGAGAGTCTATCTGGCGAGATTGTATTGGTTTACCGTCGAGTTCGGACTTGTTGAGCAAAACGGCGATTTAAAAATTTACGGAGGCGGTATCTTGTCATCTCCAGGCGAGACTCTGTATGCACTCGATGATGAAAGGCCGCTGCGCCAAGCGTTTAATGTCGATAACGTGTTAAGAACGCCTTATCGAATCGACATTATGCAGCCGACTTACTTTGTGCTGGACGACATTCGCCAGCTGTATGAACTAAAACAACAGGACTTGAGCCAAGACGTCGCACGAGCAATGGAATCGGGCTTACTCCCTCCACTTTTTGAACCAAAGGACATGACACATGCTTAATGAACTACGCTGCGAAGCCTGCAGCAGCGATGCAATTGCACTGGGTAAGGATGAACAACAGCAGTTACTGACAGAGCTTAATGATTGGCAAATTGTACAGCGAGATGGGATTCCACAGCTCGAGAAACATTATAAGTTTAAAAACTTTAAGCTCGCTTGGGCGTTTTCAAATCAAGTGGCGGAGCTTGCCGAAGAGGAGTTTCATCACCCAACGATCGTGCTTGAGTGGGGTAAAGTGACCGTGACCTGGTGGAGTCACTCTATCAAAGGGCTACACCAAAACGACTTTATCTGCGCTGCCAAATGTGACCGATTTATCACTCAATAGAATCAATGGTTTGACAATAAGATCCTCGCTCTATGCGGGGATTTTATGTTTTCAGGCACTCATATAGGGTGGAGAAGGAAATGTCATACTTTGCATGTCAGTAACTGTATTGGTAAGAAGTCGATTTGAGTCAAAAAAGATGATGAAACCTTACAGTTTATATCAATTAATATGCGTACAATGGTTATAGACCTCACACGTACAGTTGTTGAGGTACGTTGACTCAAGAACACCATAAGGGACACTATGTTCAAGCGCAGTATTAAATGGATACTCCCGTTCGCAATCTTAGGCGTGGCGGGTGGCGGTTACTTCTTAGTTCAAAAGACTGCACCAGAAGTCGAGACAGAGAAAACGCTCGACACCACACCGCGTGTCAAAACTCAAATTTTGCAAGCACAGACTCATCAAGTACAGATTTCGAGTTTTGGCGAAGTCGTACCTTTAGAGCGTACAGCGTTGTCTACTCAAGTTTCAGGTGAAGTGACTAGCTGGCACCCAAATTTTGTCTCAGGTGGGGTGGTTAAACGCGGTGAAGTTCTGTTCACTATCGAGAAAGATGACTATCAAGCCGCGGTGCTGCAAGCTCAAGCAGAACTTGCACAGGCACAAGCTACCCTCATCGAAGAGCGTGCAAAAGCGAAAGTCGCTGAGCGCCAAGCCAAGAAAATCAAAGATACCCAAGTATCGGATCTTTATCTTCGTATCCCACAAGTATTAAGTGCAGAAGCCCGTGTGAAATCAGCGCAAGCAGGGCTGCGCCGTGCCAATCGCGACCTTGAAAATACTGAAGTTGAAGCGCCATACGATGCGCTAGTGGTGTCTCGCAATATCGGTGTTGGACAGTACATTACCGCAGGCTCTCAAGTCGCGGAAATCAATAACATCGAACACGCAGAAGTTATGGTGCCGATCGCTGGATTCGACGCGCCATTTTTACCCAAAGATATCGTGGGCGTCAGTGCTGAGATAATCGCTAAAGGTCGTATTGAAGCGACTCGAGAAGGTCAAATCGTTCGTGATTTGGGTGTGGTCGATAGTGCGACGCGTATGGTGAACATGGTGATTCGTATTGATGATCCCTACGGCCTTAAATCGAATCTGACCCCATTGCCGTTTGGCTCTTATGTTGAAGTCCAGTTTAATGGGCGAACCGTGGACAACTTATTTCAAGTGCCACAAGAGCTTGTTATTGATGAGCGAGTTTGGGTTGTGGATCCAGAAGACAAACTGATTCCAAAGCCTGTACATGTGCTTCGTGAGGAGCAGGCCAACTTCTTTATTGATTCAGGCATTGAGAATGGTGACGAGCTGGTATTGACGGTACCTGAGTTTCCGCAGATCGGTATGACCGTTATTCGGGTCAACGACGAAGCCGATGTGTTGACGCAGCAAGGAGAGGCCAGTGAGTAACTCGACCCAGCGCGGCATTATTGCTCTGTTCGCCAACAACTCGGTGGCGGCCAACTTGCTCATGGCGTTTGTACTCATTATGGGTACGGTCAGTTACTTTCTGATCCAGCGCCAAATGTTCCCGAACTTTGAAATCAACTACATTCGTGTGACCGCGTCCTACCCGGGGGTGTCGGCACAAGAGATCGAGGAAACCATCCTTATCAAAGTGGAAGAGTCACTCAAGGATGTCACCGAAATCAAAAAAGCAGTCACGGATGCGTATCGCGGTGGCGGCCAAGTCACGCTCGAAATCGATACCAAAGCCGATCTTCCGGAAGTACTCGACCGAGTCAAACAAAGGGTTGATGCCATTGCCAGTTTCCCAAGGGCAATGGAGCCAATAAAAGTCACGCAAATTGAGTTCAAGCAAGATGTGATTGGGATGGTGCTGTCGGGCAATACCTCACTGACTGAGCTCAAAACCATCTCTAAACAAGTAGAGAAAGAGCTGTTGCAACTGAGTGATGTATCGTTGGTTGAGGTCAGCTCGCCGCCGGATGAAATTGGTATTGAGATTCACCCTGATGAGCTGCGTACGTATGATTTGACGTTGGACGATGTGGTGTCGGCGATTCAGAAATACTCAGCGAACTTCTCAGCAGGGCAAGTGAGAACCAACACCGGCTTGGTTTCTATTCGAATTGAAAACCAGTATTACGATGGCTATGAATTCCGCCAAATCCCCGTCAAACTCGGTGCCAATGGTTCGAAAGTGTTGCTCGGTGATATTGCTACCATTAAAGATGAGTTCACTGAAGGGCAGCACTACTTTAAATTCTCGGGTGAGAATGGCATTTATCTCACGGTAAAAGCCACCAAAACTCAGAACATGGTGCCGGTAGCTGAAACGGTGAAGCGCTACATAGAAGCTCGCAACCAAACCTTGCCGCATGGGGTGCAAATCCACACCTTGATGGATATGACTTATTACCTCAACGCTCGCCTTGACATGATGCTCAAGAATTTGATGCAGGGTGCGGTTTTGGTCGCGGTATTGCTCACTATATTCTTGCGTTTTCGCTTAGCAATGTGGGTAATGGTCGGGCTGCCGGTTTGTTTCCTTGGCGCGGTGATGTTGATGCCGCTGTTTGGCGTTAGTATCAATATCATTACTTTGTTCGCCTTTATCATGGTACTCGGTATCGTGGTCGATGATGCCATCGTGATAGGGGAGAGTGTGTATACTGAGGTAGAGAAGAACGGAGGCGGCGTCACTAACGTGGTGCGCGGCGCTCAGCGAGTCGCAACACCTGCTACCTTTGGTGTATTAACCACCATCGCGGTGTTCGTCCCGTTTCTATTCTCAACCGGCCCTGAGAAAGCGTTTTTCTATGGCTTGTCGATAGTCGTTATCTTCTGTCTCATCTTTAGTTTGATTGAATCAAAACTTATTCTGCCTGCTCACTTAGCACATACTAAGTTCACACCAGTTAAAGAGAGCAGCTACCGAGCTCGGTTCAACCGCGCGTTCTTTAAGTTCATCAACGGACCCTATAAACGTACTGTCAGTAAATGTGTGGAATGGCGCTGGTCTGTCATGGAGGATTCATTGCCATTTTGGTCGTGAGTGCAGCCATGGTGACCTCAGGGCATGTCAGAATGATCCCAAGCCTAAAGTGCCTTCTGATTTCCCTATGATCAGAATCGAGATGAACAGCAATGCTTCAGATGAGCAAACCATCGATGCCTTGCTGACGCTTGAGAAAGTGGTTAAAGCGGTAGATAACGACATTCAAGATGAATTTGGCATGCCTGTCATTCGCGACATGATGACCATTAATACCAGCCGTACTGAAGGCATGCTTATCTTACCGTTAGTGGATGAGGAAGTGCGTCCTGTTGATGCGTTCGAGCACTCTCGCCGCTGGCGTGAAAAGCTGCCGACCATCGTCGGTCTTAAGTCCATTGTGATTAATGACAATGTGGCTGGTGGTGATGACGGTGATGAGTTTGGTTATCTGCTCTATGGGCCCGATATGGAAGTGCTCAATGAAGCCGGAAGAGAACTGATTTCCAAGCTGCAACTGCAAACTGGGCTGTTTGATGTCAGCTCCTCGATGGATACCGGCAGCGAGAAGTACAGCTTTCTTTAAAACCAGTGGCCTACGATCTTGGGTTAGATCTAGCCAGTGTCGCAGCGCAGGTTGGCGGCAGCTTTTATGGCGGAGAGGCGCAGCGTGTGTTGAGAAACACCGAAGAAGTTCGAGTGATGGTTCGCTATCCAAAGCTGACCCGTGAGGCCTTCTCATCCCTGCGCTATGCGCTGATCAATACTCCTTCGGGTAAGAAAGTGATGCTCGGCGATGTGGTAGAAATTGAAAGCAAACCGGGCATTAACCAAATTCGACGCGAAAATGGTTTTAGAACGGTTTACATCTACGGCTCTATTGACGAGACCGTTATCGAGCCGGATAAAGCAGTGAAGAACATCGAGGACAATGTCCTGCCAGCGCTAAAAGCCATGTTCCCAGAAGTTACCACTGAGCTTGGTGGCACGATTGAAGAGCAGCAAAAGCAATCCGCGGAACAAATCGTATTCTTCGTTGCGGGTATGATTACGGTGTATATCCTGCTCGCGGTGCCTCTCAAAAGTTATGCTCAGCCGCTGATCATCATGTCGGTGATCCCATTTAGTCTGACTGGGGCAATTTGGGGGCACTATTTCTACGGTTTAGATATGTCGATGATGTCGACGTTTGGTCTTATCGCGGCTGCGGGGGTAGTGATTAACGACTCGTTGGTGATGACCGATTACGTCAACCAAATCAAAGCACGCTGTGACTGCGCTAAAACAGCAGTAGTTGAGGCGGGATGTGCGAGGTTTAGGGCGATCACCCTTACTTCAATTACAACCTTCTTCGGCGTTCTGCCAATTATGTTTGAGACCAGCTTGCAAGCGGCATTCGTTAAACCTATGGCCGTTGCTCTAGGGTTTGCAGTCATGTACGCCACTGTAGTGACCTTGATTGCCGTGCCATGCTTGTATGTGATTTTGGAAGACATTGGTGGCGTATTCCGTAAGGTGAAAAGGCTCTATTTCCCGCTAAAACAACCTGCTGCTGAGCGCAGCTAATTCCAGTCTTAATTGGCTCGGTGAGCTCTGACTCCCGAGCCGATATCAACTTAATTCCAGATAATACCAATCAAAAACACCTAGCTTACTTAGTGATTCAATAAAATATAACTCTTTATTTATCAGATGATTGAGAGAGATTTCTTTGATTCAAAGTTGCTCATGTATTCGATTGGTAAATAGTTACTGCTTTGAGTAAATCTGCACCAATTCATAAAGTCACTACCAGAAAAACGAGGGCATCTTATCGTTTGATGTCTGGATTTTGGTTAACAAAGGTGACTGACAATGAAAAAAACAGTGATTGCGCTAGGTATTGCTGCGGTAGCAAGTTCGACTTTGGTGAGCACGGCAAACGCTTGTTCGAGAATTACGCTAGATACACCGTATGGAGTGTCCCAAGTTCGCACCCTTGATTGGGGAGAAAAGCTGGGAACGGTGGCGATTGTGACGCCAAAAGGAACGAAGGTTGTGACCAAAGACGTGCCTTCTTACCAGCAGGCCGCGTCGTGGACTGTGAAGTACCCAACGCTGAATTTGGAAGAGCGCGAAGTGTTTGTCGATACCTCAGGTGAAGCGATCAACAGTGAAGGTTTGTCAGCCTCTACGCTCTATATGTATGACTCACAAGCTTTCATCAAAGACTATAAAGACACGGGTGCTCCTGCTGTGAACTGGGGTGACGCTGCGGCATATATGGCTCAGAACTTTAAGACGGTTGCTGAAGCCGTGGCTGCATTTGAAGCGAATGAGTTCCAATTTGCTTGGGCGGATGGCATTCATGGCGCTCAACACGGTTTGCATATTTCGGTACAAGACAAATCGGGTGATATTGCTTTGTTTGAATTGAACGAAGGCGGCGAAATGGTGGTTTATCGGGGGTCAGTGAACGACAAGCTGCGTGTGATGGCGAATGCACCTCTGCAGCAGTATCACGATCAAAATGCTGAAAAGATTGGCGATATGTCAATTGTCGAGAACGGCTTCAAGATAGGCTCTTCAATTGCCTCATCGGAGCGTATGCTGCGCGGTCTATACAACACTGCACATGTAGAGTTCTCTGATACAGCAACATGGCAACAAACTGAGGGCAAGCTGCAGTCTACTTTTGATGCGGGCAACTTGGTGCCTCAAGACATTATTGACCCTACCAATGGTGAAACATACGCCACGTGGATCCAGTACACCTACAACTTAGAGAACGGCTCATTCAAGATGCGTAACTTGGATACGTATAGTGAAATTCGTATCGACCTGAATGAGTTAGCGACCATTTCTCAAGTCTCCTGCGCTGACTTGGTTGAACAAGCAGAAGTTTCTGGCACTGCAACCTTTACTCCTTGCCAATAAGGGCACCTTTATCCTGAGGGCGCCATTACTCAGGGATAATTCAATCCACGGACGACCTAATTAAAGGGACTTTTGTTTAATTAGGTAACTTCATGAAAAAAACATTACTCACTGTCACGTTATGCGCGATGACAGCAGGCGCATTCGCGTCAAATTCGACGCCTACGGACACTGCGGGTGAGGAAATTAACTACGGCGATCCAACGGCTTCTTTTTCTACCCTTGGTGTTTCTCGTTCAGGCGATGCCACACAGCTTAACGGCATGCTGGGGATGGGAAACAATATTTTCCAGCTAGACCTTGGTTTGGCGGATAAGAAAACCAATGACGACAAGCTTGATTACAACTATCGCGCTCGTTATTTCCATGTCACCGACGGTTTAGGTGTCAGCGTAGACGTACTGGGTGACCGAAACAGCACTACTGCTTTGGCGGGACTCATCTATAAGTTCCAAGTGACGGACAATATTATGCTGTTCCCAATGTTGTCGGTTGGCCGCACTTCTGCTGATTGGAAGGAGGTCGGAGTTAATTGGAACCTTGGAACAGCGGATATTTATGTCAAGGATCAGAAATTCGACTCTAATGTTTATCAAGCAGGCCTCTACGGCATGTACGCGTTCGACGCGGGTCATTGGTTGTATGCCAACCCGAAATCAACTTACGTCCAACAAGCAAAAGAGTGGGTGCCTCAAGTAGAAATCGGTGGTGGCTACATGGTTTCAGATGTTGTTTCAGTGGGCTTTAAAGTAGAACACACTGCGGAAACCAAGTACCTGAAAAAAGACACCACAGGCTGGCTACAAGCTAACTACTACTTCTAATGAGGTGAGATCGTGGAAGACACACTAGATATCGTCGAGATGTGTGTCATGGATGATCGCAGTTTTATACTGGCTTATTTGATTGGAGCGGCATCGATGGCTTTATGGTTTGAGTTTCGTAGGCTCGGATCAAACCCAAGATGCAGGATGATGAAACCAAGCAAGAATCAGGCAAAACAACGGCTCCCTAGGGAGCCGTTCTCTTTTCAATGACTTAGTTTAGCCGAGTCATTATCGAGCGCTGAAACTGCTTAGGCGTTTGACCAAACTCGTTTTTGAACAAACGAATAAAGTGAGAGATATTGTCATAACCTGTCTCGTAGCTGCGTCGGTGACAGACATCGAGGTTAAATGTCGCTTCGCCGCCTTTAAACGCAGTTGCGTTAAGTACTGCTTCGGGTTTTGTTCCGTCATTAGCTTGAACTTCTGTGAGAAGCTCGACAGCGACAATCCCACTTCTTCCGCAACCTGAGACAGCGATAATTGCATGCCCTCCTGAGAGTTCATTAATCGTATCGCGCGCTTAATTGGATGTGATTGATTGCCATTGATGATGCTGTGACAGGCGTTATTACGAAGAAGCTCAAACACTAACTCTTGACCTGTTAGGTCAATCAAAAAATCCATTCCAGTTTCTTGCTCACGAAGGATATCTTGCATTCTCCCATGTAGAGCATCAACCCGCTTCTCAATCGGGTTAACAACAAAACCTTGTGAATCGAATGATTGAGAGGTATCGAATTCTAAATAGTCGGAGACTCGCTGCGCGACTTTCTCGATCAGTGGTTCCGTGAACTCATACACCAATGCCTTGGTATACTCCGGCATCTTCATATGGATATTAGAGTTCGGCGGCAACAATACGAATTCATCGCTCTGATATTTAAACGCTTCTGACTGATTAACTTTTACAGATTTAGCCCCTCAAGGATGGTGCAAAGGCGAGGGGCTTCGTATGAACGGTATTCGTCGTGAAAGTCTTTTGGGAGGTCGTAATAGAGCAAATTGATTTGACCTGCGCTCAGGGCATACTCTCGCTCTGCGATGCGACTAAAGTTGCTTAACGTGTGCATGAGTGGTGCTTTGCTCCTATTACGAGGGTGAATCCCATAATAGACAGGAGAAAATAGCACAACATTGATCTGTGTTAGTTAATCTCTCGCCATTTATAAAACAAAACTGCAGGCAATCGTTTTACCTGCAGTTCTGAGATGTGACTCGAAATTGTTGCTCTAAATGGTCTTATAGAGCGGCGGCTAGAATACCAACAATCTCATCATGGGTGGCTTGTTTCGGGTTAGTGAAACCGCAGGCATCTTTGAGTGCGTTTTCAGCTAGTACGTCGAAGTCGTCGCGCTTAACACCAAGCGCTTCGAGGCCTGCTGGAATGCTAACGTCTTTAGAAAGCTGACGAATCGCGTCCAAACCGGCGTTTGCTGCTTGCTCATCACTCATACCCGCTGTATCAACACCCATCGCGCGCGCCACATCTGCTAGGCGTGCTGGGGCAACTTGTGTGTTGTACTGCTGAACATGTGGAAGCAGAACGGCGTTACATACGCCGTGTGGAAGATCGTAGAAACCGCCCAGTTGGTGTGCGATAGCATGAACATAGCCAAGAGATGCATTGTTAAATGCCATACCCGCCATAAACTGTGCGTATGCCATGTTGTCACGCGCTTCTAGGTTATCACCGTTTGCCACTGCTTCACGCAGGTTAGCTTGAATCATTTCAATGGCCTTGATAGCTGAAGCATCAGTAACAGGGGTGGCCGCGATAGATACGTACGCTTCGATAGCGTGAGTCAGTGCGTCCATACCGGTTGCTGCGGTCAGTGAAGCTGGTTTCGCTAGCATTAGCTCAGGGTCATTCACTGAGATAATTGGCGTGACGTTTTTGTCCACGATAGCCATCTTAATGTGACGAGCTTCGTCAGTGATGATGCAGAAGCGAGTCATCTCAGATGCTGTGCCAGCCGTGGTATTGATAGCAATAAGAGGAAGTTGAGGCTTTTTGGAAACATCTACACCTTCGTAGTCTTTGATTTCGCCGCCGTTTGTCGCAAGTAGCGCAATGCCTTTTGCACAGTCGTGCGGTGAGCCGCCACCGAAAGAAATAACACAATCACAGTCGTGCTCTTTAAGAAGAACAAGACCGTCATTCACGTTCTCGATGGTTGGGTTTGGCTTAGTTTCGTCGTAAACCACAGCGGCAACTTGCGCTTCATCTAGCAGCGTTGTCAGCTTATTTACTGCACCAATTTTGTTTAGAACGCCGTCTGTCACGATTAGGGCTTTTTGAAAACCGTGGCTTTCAATCGTTTTTACTGCGTCAGCTAGGCAACCAGCACCCATAAGGTTCAAAGATGGAATATAGAATGCGTTAGACATGTTCTACCTCGTTTAACTTTCAAAAATTATCAATTTCAAACCTATGAGTAGGTCTTACTTTATCTTCTGAACTCAGATTATCAGTGGTCGCAATGGGCAAACTAGCGCTGGTTTTATAGAAATAGTCGATTTTTTAAAAGTGACTGACGATGTGAAGTGCGTCGGCTCAAAGGCTGCGAGGAATTAGAAAAAGACCTCGATGTTCGAGGTCTTTGAGTCATCATACGAGAGAATGTGCTTTAAAAAGGATGATCAACCATGATCCAAAAGTTGGTGCTCTCTGGAGATTTGGCTAAATCCGCACGAACGACCAGACCTGCCATCAAAGCTCGCACTGAGCCGCCAGCATCGTACTTTAGGTCGGTGAGGAGTTCGTTGGCGGTATAGGCAGAGCCTACTCGACCGACTTCTACAAAGCCAACAAGCTGGATCCAATCGACTCGTAAGAAATCGAGCCATGAAACATTTTTAAGTGGGTTGTAAGCCAAGGTATAGCGATATTCCGCTGCGCCGTACAACACGGCTTTGTCATGGAAACGGTTATTGTCGTAGCCACGAAGTCGTGTGAAGCCTCCTAACGTCGCACCTTCATTGTATGGAGGGTTGCCGGTGACAACACGGTTGCCTTGTTGATCGGTGTTCACTTCCCATGTTGGAGAGATACCCGTCCAGAAGTTAAGCGCGATAACGCGTTGCGAAGCCCAATCTGATTTACCCAGCGAAAAATACTTGCTCATATCGAGCTCATTGAATGACCATTGCTGCTTAGACTCAAACCAGCCCCAGTCATGAGAGGTCGCAACATATTGGCGGCTACCGTATGACGGGTTCGGCGCAAAGTCCGTGTTGTCATAGAGAAGACCAAACTCCATGGCATGAATAGTGCCATCGAGCTTGCCTTGGTTAAACTCAAAAGATTGATAGCGGTTAAACTGGCGAGTCACAAAGATCGTAGAGCCACTTTCAAGCGGGTTCCACTCTTTGCCACCAGACGGCTCAGATACCAGCAAACCATTACGTATTTTGTAGTCGACTCGGCCATCATTTCGAGTCGCACCAATCGGAAGTACATACTCCATTTTGATATCAAACCAATTGGAAGCGCCGTCAGCTTGGAAAAATTGATCGTTTGAAGAGCCGTTGCTTCCCGGAAGGGGTGAGCCTGGTGGATAGGACTCAGTGCCCGTTGTATAAGCCCTCTGCTGAGGGTAATAGCCAAACATGCCATAGGCACTTAAAAAGACTCGCTCTGTGCCGGGGATCATATAGTTCCAGACGCCGCCAGCGATAGCGTGGCTCGTATCACCACCGAAAACTGTACCACCAATGGTCATTTGATCTTGATGAATACCTTTGATCATTCCGCCGACACCCACGTTCAAACCCATGGTTTCGGTACTAAAGAGGTACGGTAACACCATGGACTCGCGGATTTGATCTGGGGTCTCTTGACGGTCAATTCGTGATTTTACGCTTGTTGGCAAAGCTGCTTGCGCCAGAGTGGCATTGAGAGAGCATGTCAGCGCCGTAACCAGCCCTAATAGGCGACGATAAGTCATAGATGAGCGACTTCCTTGTAATTATGATTTTTATTTGTCGTTACATAGCCTAGCGTGATTTATCGTGCGAGAGAATAAATAACCAAGAGTTTGATGGTTTTTTGTTGCAGGTTTTACAAATGTGAGTTTTTTTGTGTGTGAATTTGCAAAACCCAAGCGCTAGTCTTGGGTTTTGAAGTCTTGCGTTACATCGATGTTTGTAGGAAATCGAGTGCCCCCACGACCGCAGCAACTTGAGCATCATTACATTCTTGTTCAGTCACTTTCGGGCTATCTGGATACACTTCTGTTGTGGTTGAGTACTCGCAATCCGTCATGCCAGTGCAAAGGCTAAGCTTTTTCAACGGATAGTTGATTACGCCATGCTGCACCACATCCGAGCCGATGATTTTGCCATTGTCGTCAGGCGGCGCAATGTGCGTCACTTTCTCAACAAAGCCAATCACGTGTTTTTGAAACGCCTCAGCTGGCTTTTCGGTGTTACCGACTAGATAAAAACCGTCAGGTACATTGTCTTCAATGTATTCAAGGCCGTCACGTGCAGCAAGAGCAGGGCGGAACTCGCTCTCATCCGTATCTGTGGTCTCATGAAGATCAATGTGAGCCCAAATCTCGGTGCCTAGCGACGCCACAAACGCCATGAGATTGGCCGACTCTTCCGCTGGAGAATTTTGATAGAACGAACGGTTTGGATCTACGGCGTTAGGATTCCAGCGGTTAATGGTTTCATAACCCCAAGGGCTCACACAAGGTGCGATAACGATATTGAATGCATCTTGGTAATCTTGAACGTTGTTCTTAGCAAACTGAAGCGCGCCGTGAACACCGGACGTCTCATAACCATGTACGCCACCCGTTACGAGAATTGTTGGTTTTTTTGCATCCCAGTTTAGAGTTTTAAGAGCAAACAGTGGAAAGCGAGCTTCGTCGTAAGAAAGCGCGCCGTATTGCACCACATCTAAGCTCTCACGCAGTGCGTCGATTTTAGGAAGGACATCTTCGCTATAAAGACGTTTGACCGACGTGCTTTCACGCCACTGTTGGACTTCGCTATCCGTCCATTTTTTCCCCGGAGTACCGATAGGGTATTGAAAGCTATTTTGCATGGTTTCCATTCTCAACATCTAATGTGCGAGAAAGCATAGCGGTGAAGAAGCGCAGTGGCAATCGAAGAGAAGTGAAGATTGTGACAAAATTGGTTTCCAGAACTCAATGAAGCTGTTTAATCTAAACGAGTAATAAAGGTCTTCTCGTCATCCACAAACGCCACAAAGCCGCCGTGATAGATAAACACTCGACCACGCCCTTCAACCAGACAGGCAAGTTGGGGGTTCAAATCTTCCTCGTTGTTTGGTCTTTGCAACGTGCCGGTATCCGTCACTACGCCGTCGAGTGAGGGCAGATACCCATAGGTGCGCTTGGCTTGATCAATCAGGCTCAATTCGCTGGTGGTAGAAAAGCAAGAAGGGATAGTGCCGGCATCTTCGATAAACATGGTTTTGAATTCTTCAAAGGCGGTGATCACCAACCAGTCGATGTCGTTTACATGATGGATAAACATAGAGTGTCTCTGTAATTCTGATGGGGGATGTTATCACTTTATGGAGGGAGGTGCTAAAGCGGGGGAAGTCAGTGCTGCGTGTTAATGTATGTTAGTTCCCAAGAAGAAGCGATCAATCCATAGGAAACTTTTGTTTCTGGTGGAGCACGCGCATGATTCGGATAATGTCTCTTTCAATCCAATAGGACACGATCATCGAAATCTCAGGAATTATTAGTAATCGTCCACGAATGCCGTCTCGTTGCAGACCCATAAGTGGCTGATCGGGGCAAATTTTCTACTTTTGCTTCAATGAGGTTGTCAGTTTTCTCTGCCGTATCAGGGTTGAAGTCATAGAGAAACTCACAGATCTTTCCGCGGTCATTAAGTGATTCTTCTTCCCATAAAATCATTGCTTACCTCGATTACGGATTCTGGCTTTGCGCTCCTCCATTCGAGATTTAGCAGTTTGGTGCTCAACGAAAACAGATTTTCCTGAGTCAATCTTCTCAAATGCTAGGTTTACTTGTTCAGTTAGCCATGCATCGTGAGATAATGTTTTTCTTTGTTGTTCAGCGAGTTGTTCAGTCAGTTCACGGCAAGCGCCACTGAGAGTGCGACCTTGGCTCTCAGCCATTTGTTGAGCTAGGCGTTTTGTTTCTTCATCAACGCGAAATTGAATTCTAGTGTCCATGATGTATTCCTCTGTTGGTGTGTGTACAAGTGTTAGCACCGGCCTTTGAGGTGGGCAACCAACAAATTGTTCAAACAGACAGCCCATTATTTTACTCTGGGTGTGAGCGTTGAGTAGATTCTGCATCGAGTGCGGAATGACGAGATGAAGCTCTACGACAAAACACCCAAGAAGGGTATAATCCCAAGTTGTCTCCCACTCAAGCTGTTGACTATGCTCCAAACCATCAAGCGAATATTAAAAGCACTAACCCAAGTTAACCCAAACCTCGAACAAGATGTCGACACTGTCATGGGCGCTATTGGTGGGCTTAACAATCTAGTCGAAACCGGTGCGTGTGCGACTAGACTTCGACTGACGCTCAAAGACACATCCATTGTCGACCAAAAGGCACTGAAAAATCACGGAGCGCATGGTGTGGTGATACTTGATGAGCACCACATACAGATTATTTACGGAGTAAAAGCCAATACCTACTCGCAAGAGATGGAAGAAAGACGCGTTAAACATGTGTCTGAAAACCAGTGAGTTTTGTTCCTTCGGATGAATATGTTTCGCTATCTAGAAACACAAACGGCCAAGTTCGTTAATGTTCTTGATAGCGATAAAAAGACGCCTTTCGTATCAAACAGCGTTGTTATCTGATACGAAAGGCGTCGTATTTACTTATTAACTAGCCCGCTGACTTATTTCGTGTCTCTTCAATCGCCTTCATCAATTTCTCAGAAATTAGCCCTTTCTTATTGGTGTTAAAGTCAAACATCACAATGGTTGCGCTGCCTATTGTTGTGACTTTGCTAAGCTTGTGGCTGACAATCTTATACTCCATCGTGAATCGGTCTTCTTTGACTTCGGTAATACGAGAGCCAACCAGTAGGGTATCTGGATAGGTAACAGGCAGTTTGTAGCGGCAGTAGGTGTCACCGAGTACGGGACCAACATTGGTGACGGCCATATCTTCCATCAAACTGATATGACGGAAGTAGTCGAGGCGAGCGGTTTCAAAATAGCGAAAGTACACCGCGTTGTTGACATGATTTAGGGCGTCCATTTCCCCCAAGCGACGGGGATTTCTGTGATGACTGGAAAACCTTCAAGCAATGATTCCATTTGTTATTATCCTTTTGTTGCTGGGCTTTTACTCTATTTTGTTTTTAACAAGCTTGCAACAACCTAGGAGGGGTACATCAAGGATATTGACGGATATGGCTATTTCAACGGCAGCTTACTCAAGCACTTACGACACAAACAGGTCGCCGATTTTTGCAAACTTGATGTATCACGCTTTTCTATCTCGAAACACCAGCAAGATGACTTTCCTGCTGAGATATCACAATAGGCGGGTTCGCCGCACCGCTGGCATTGGTGCGTGGATTGCTCGCCAGAGAGTTGCTCTACTTTGTCTTGGCGCTGCTCGTTATCCATAAAACGCCACTGCGAAAGTTCATCCATGGTTCGATGACATCCGCTGCAGATCCCACCTTCATTTTTACAGGCAGCGCGGCATGGAGTGACGATAACAACTTCTTGGGACATGAACAGCAATCTCAGTTGGGCTTGAAAAAATAAGGCTCCCATTATTGATTAGGGAGCCTTACATATCCAGTATTCGTGGGCGTTTTTTTAACGCTTACTTAACTTTCCAGTTTACTGTTTCGCCGCCACGAATTGGCACAACGATGTCGCTACCAAATGGCATGGTTTCTGGCACGTTCCACTCTGATTTTTCAAGCGTGATAGTGTCTGTGTTGCGAGGTAGACCGTAGAAGTCCGGGCCGTTGTGGCTTGCGAAACCTTCTAGGTTCTCTAGTTTGCCTTCTTGCTCAAAGACTTCTGTGTAAAGCTCAACCGCAGCGTGCGCTGTGTATGAGCCCGCACAACCACAAGCGGCTTCTTTCTTGCCTTTTGCGTGTGGCGCTGAGTCTGTACCTAGGAAGAATTTCTTGCTGCCACTCGTTGCTGCTTCGATAAGCGCTTGCTGGTGGGTGCCGCGCTTAAGAATGGGTAGGCAGTAGAAGTGTGGCTTGATGCCGCCAACCAGCATGTGGTTGCGGTTGTATAGAAGGTGGTGAGCTGTGATGGTGGCTGCTACGTTGTCGTTAGCGTTTTTCACGAAGTTTGCCGCATCTGCTGTCGTGATGTGCTCTAGAACAATCTTAAGGTTCGGGAAGTCATTCACGATAGGAGCAAGAACGGTGTCTAGGAACTCTTTCTCACGGTCGAAGATATCAACTTCGTGAGTGGTTACTTCACCGTGAACCAGCAGAAGCATGCCCACTTCTTCCATCGCTTCTAGTACGTGGTAGATGTTCTTTGCGGACGTTACGCCAGAATCTGAGTTTGTGGTTGCACCCGCTGGGTACAGTTTTGCTGCCACAACTGCGCCAGATGCTTTCGCTTTGCGGATTTCGTCTGGTGTGGTGTTGTCAGTAAGGTACAACGCCATTAGAGGTTCAAACTGCTCAGAAGGTTGCTCAGCCATAATGCGCGCTTTGTAAGCCAGCGCCATTTCTGTGTCTGTGACAGGTGGGATAGTGTTTGGCATGATCAGTGCGCGGCCGTTGTAGCGGCTGATATCGCGAACAGTATCTTTAAGAACGTCGCCGTCACGAAGGTGTACGTGCCAGTCGTCAGGACGAGTAATAGTCAATGTAGTCATTTGGGCTCCCACCAAGTTAGATTCTTCTTGAAACGGAGCCTAAACGGTGGCGAAAAATGTGAATGCAATCGCTTACGTTTAGGCGACAGGATGATAGAGGAAAACGAGTAAGATTTCACTATGTTTCTGGGACTAAGGGAAAAAAGACGTTACCATTGAGCTCAAAATAAGGAAGACAACAATAAAAGGGCTCAGTCGTGTCAAAATCTCCTCTGCTTTCCCAAATCAATATCTATCCCGTTAAATCCGTTGGCGGTATTTCTCTTTCTTCTTCTTGGGTCGAAAAACAAGGTTTGTGCTTTGATCGCCGATTTATGGTCGCGCTTTCCGATGGGGCTATGGTCACCGCTCGTAAATACCCAAACATGGTCAAGGTGTCGTCAAGCTTGTTGCCAACAGGGATCATTTTTACTTACCCAGGTATGGCGCCGCTAAAGCTAGAATACAGCAGTTTTAAATTACAGCAGACGCCAGCAACGGTTTGGAAAGACAACTTTGCTGCTTACACTACAACCGACGAAGCGGATGATTGGTTTAGTCAGGTGCTCGATCAGCGTGTTGAACTGTTGTTTACTGGTGAGCAATCGAACCGTGTGCGTGAGAAGCTAGGACACAATGTAAGTTTCGCCGATGGCTACCCGCTGCTCATCATTAGCCAAGCTCTTTAGATGAACTGAATCGCCGCAGTAGTGAAACACACTCGATGGAGCAGTTTAGAACCAACTTAGTGGTGGGTTCTGATGAGCCATTTATTGAGGACTCGTGGAAGCGTATTAAAATTGGTGAAGTCGAGTTTGAAGCGGTTAAACCTTGCGAACGCTGCATTCTGACGACGGTTGATGTGGAGAAAGGAGCCTTCCGTGAAAGCAAAGAGCCGTTGAATACGTTCTCGCGTTTCCGCGCGAATGAGAGAGGTGGCGTTTTCTTTGGTCAGAACTTGGTCGCCAAAAATGAAGGTATGATCCGCACTGGTGATGAGATTGAAGTTCTTGAATACAAAGATAAAGAAGTATACGACGATCTAGACGCTCAAAAACAAGAGTTTGTTTGTGTTGAGCGCGAGCGCGTTGCTCGCAACTTTGAAACCTTCTGGCTAGAGCCTCAAAAAGGCGCAATGCCCGATTACAAAGCAGGGCAGCACCTTCCAATTGAACTTAATCTTGATGGTCAAGTTGTGAAGCGTTTATACACTCTATCATCGAGCCCATCTCGTCCAGGGCGTTTGGCAATCTCAGTCAAACGTATCGATGGTGGCAGCGTGTCTAATTGGCTGTTCGAACACTTTCATGTGGGTGATACCCTAATTGCAGATAAACCAAACGGCAGCTTCCATATGGCGAATGCAGACCACGAGCCACTATTACTCCTCTCAGCGGGTAGTGGTGTGACACCTATGATGTCGATGCTTCGTGATTTGTCAGACCGAGACGCCGTTAACAATGTGGTGTTCTTCCATCAATGTTCTACTGTTGATGATATTCCGTTTGCCGAGGAGCTTAAATCACTAGAGGCGAAGCACGAGAATCTCACCGTGATGCTGTCTTTGACTCAATCTAGCGATGAATGGCAAGGTTTAAAAGGGCGCTTTAGTTTATCCCACCTGAAACAAATTCCAGATCTCACCGCAAGGCAGGTGTTTGTGTGCGGCCCTGATGGCTTCATGCAAAAGGCTAAGAACCTGATGCTGAAAAAGGGGCTAGCGGAAGATCATTATCATCAAGAAGCCTTTGGTGTCGCAACAGTGACGGAAGACAACGTTAAGGCGCTTCAAATCAGTATCGATGGCAACGTATTTGAAGGGGATAACCAAAAAACACTGCTGGAACAGGCAGAAGATGCGGGAATGTCGATTGCACATTCTTGCCGAGCTGGTTTTTGTGGCGCATGCAAGGTGACGGTGGAATCAGGCTTGGTTCATCAACCCGATGTACCTGCGATTCAAGAATCGGAAATTGCGGAAGGTAAGGTGTTAGCGTGTTGCTCAGTGCCAAGAACGGACGTGGAAATCGTGAGTTGATTGCTGTTGTGAGTTGATTGCTGTTGTGAGTTGAATTGTAGGTGCCAGTGTCCAACTGGCACTGGCTTTGATTTACATGCTTATTTTGAAGCACTCACTATACGTTGATGCAACGAGTCTTTTAAAACGGCTCTATTGTGTTTTAGCTGATGCATCTCGGTATCTTCGATGGGTGAACCGTTGAGTTCTAACACACGAATTTCTTTATCCAGAGCATTGTAGTTTTTAGTATCTGCAGCAAAGCCTTGATCGCTTTGTGTCAGTGCTAAAATGGTATCTTGATGTTCTGGAAATTCCTTAAGAAGAGAGTGATCTTCGCCTAACATAGCAACCCCTTTATATTCGATGAACAAGTGTTTTAGCTTGGGCATGTGCACAAGTGGATTGATGCGCGCGAAGGCGTGTTATCACCTGTGCTCTTATAACAATGGCACAAGTTAGGGGTGATTAAAAGTTGACCGGTGGGAAGATTTGATTTCAGCGAAGTAAATCACAAGCTAGAAAAAAGCCAGCAATTTTTTTGCTGGCTTTGGGCATTTATAAGACTCGGATTAGTCGTAGATTGTCGGGATCGCTTCACGTTTGTGTTGTGTTGCTTTGTAAATAGCAACCAACTTGTCTGAAACGTCTTGAGAAACGGGTTTGCCTCTAAGAAGTCATCAATCTGGTCGTAGGTTAGGTTTAGCGCATCTTCATCGGCTTTTTGTGGGTCGAGCTCTTCAAGATCGGCAGTTGGTGTTTTCTTAACAAGTAACGCTGGCGCACCAAGCGTTGCTGCTACTTCACGAACTTGGCGTTTGCTTAAACCAAATAGTGGTGCCAAGTCACAAGCGCCGTCACCAAACTTGGTGTAGAAACCCGTGATGTTTTCTGCTGAGTGGTCAGTTCCAAGCACTAAACCACCAACGTAACCAGCGATTTCGTACTGCGCTACCATACGTGCACGCGCTTTTACGTTACCTTTAACAAAATCGACTTTCGCCGCGTCTGTTGGTAGTAGACCAGTGCCTTCTAGTGCAACGTGTGATGCAGCATGAAGACCATCAACACCCGCTTTAATGTTCACTGAGACAGAATGAGTCGGCTCAATGAAAGAAAGCGCTAGCTGTGCTTCGTCTTCGTCTTTCTGCTCACCATAAGGCAAGCGCACTGCGATAAATTGGTAGTCGTTGCTGTCGCTCGCTTGGTTAAGCTCGTTTACCGCCAATTGTGCCAAACGGCCACAAGTTGTTGAGTCCACACCCCCACTGATACCAAGAACGATGGATTTGCATCCAGACTGCTGCAATTTCGTCTTGATAAATGCAACACGGCGTTCAATTTCAAATTGTGGGTCGATAGACGGAAGCACGCGCATCTCGTCTCGAATAAGTTGTTCCATGTGGGATCCCTTTTCCTGCAAGCAAAAATGATTTCTTGTATGATACCTACGAACATCGCTGAAAAAAAGTTACAGTGGTGGCCAATCTATGCATAGATACGATTTATTGAGATACATATGACAAAAATAGCGATATTTGGCAGCGCCTTTAACCCACCGAGCCTTGGCCACAAGAGCGTGATTCAATCATTGAGCCATTTTGACAAGGTGCTGCTAGTGCCAAGTATCTCTCATGCTTGGGGCAAAAGTATGTTGGATTACAGCATTCGCTGCCAACTGGTCGATATGTTTATAGACGATCTCGCCCAAAGTAATGTCGAGCGCTCAGATATCGAAGAGCATCTTTACCAACCCAATAGTTCTGTGACCACATTTGCGGTGCTAGAAGCCCTTGAGCAGCGTTACCCAGATGCGGAGCTGACTTTTGTGTTGGGTCCTGACAATCTATTTAGCTTTGAAAAATTTTATAACGCTCAGCAAATCGTTGAGCGTTGGTCATTGCTAGCCTGTCCCGAGAAAGTGAAAGTTCGCTCTACCACTATTCGCTACAGTTTGTCCCAAGGTTTGAATGTAGATCACTTAACGACGGTAAGTGTCGCTAAACATTTGGTCGCCCATAAGCTATATTGACCATATAACCAAAATGGATAATTTATAAAAAATGAAAGCAACATGGATTTGTATTGCTTTAGCAGTGGCCGTCAGTAGCCCTCTTGCGTATGCATTTTGTGAGAGTAAGTCGAGTAAGTCTGTCGTTATTAAAGCGACGGAGGAAGAGTCTTTTTGCTCGCTTATCACCAACCCTTCAGTTATATCGGCAACCAAGTTGTGACGCTTGGCGGTCTCATCGAGCCTGAACCCCCGACCAATTCCTTACAAGACTCCTACTGGGATCAGTGGCTGTTGAACCAAGAGTCTGAACCCGTGTTGACTGGAAACATCGACAATAGCTTTGTCGGGGTTGGCCTTTGGGCGCCTGAAGAAATCGCTCGTCGTAAAGATGAAATGTCGATGCAAGAGTGGTTGATGGCGCAAGGACTGCACTTTGGTGTTGGGTTTGGCGAGAAAGGTAAAGAGCCAAGATTGCGTCTTGATTATCGTTGGCACCAGGATTACCAGGGTGACATGATGATGCAAGTTGAAGTGCCATTTTAGAGCGTATTAGAAACTTTCAATCATTGAATAGATTTGAGCAGAATAAACACAAAGCGAGCCTAGGCTCGCTTTGTTGCATATTGGGAAAAAAGTCACCCGAAAGGGTGTCACCTAGAGTTCAGTACCCAGTAAGTTTTGGGTAAGTAGCTGGAACTGTGCTTGATTACCAGCAAACAGCTGCTTACAAATTGCCTCTGGCTTTTTACCAGACAGTTTAAGCTTGCGAGCTTCACGAACAAGCAGTACTAAGGCCAGTTCACCAGAAACAGAATTTGAACCCGGAGTCCAGCGCGAGATGTTTTCGCTGGTACTATCTAGAGTGAGTGCAGGTGACATCGCAGCAACCTCATGACGTAGGACTTGCAGCATATCGTTTTTAATCTCGTCACTCGATGCGCGGATGAGTCTATCTAGAATCGCGCTCGTTAGTGGCGTAGCTTTGACATGGCCTGCTTGACCAGGGAACTTATCGCGCAGTCGTACAGAAAACTTCACGGTACTTAGCTTGGTATGCGGTAGTATCGTCAAGCTTGTTAGGCAGTCAAACGGCAGCCAAAAGAGTTCGCCAGCTTGGTATAGATATTCATTCTTACCCAGCCTGACTATCACTTGACCTTCCTCGACACGAATTAGCTGGTTATGCAGCGTTTTTTTACGTGCGGTGATAGTGACAAAGTCGTAACTGTTTGATTGAAAGTCGATTGCGTGATTCATGATGGTCTTAAACTGTGGATCTGCGCGTAGGTTACCCCTTGATGGGGGAATGCCAACTAAAGATCACACTTTTATGTGGTTGATAGTGAACAAGATGGTAAAACTGTGGTCTGACCTTAACAAAAATAGACGTAATAGGGCTGCGGTCTTTAGTCACAGGGCGTAGAATATGGCAGCTTTTAATTTGATGTAACAAACATGACAACACAGACAGATCCTTATATTGATATTCGTCCTTACAATGATGACGAGATCCCAGCCGCAATTGATCGATTGATCAACGACGCTGAATTTATTGATGCTATTTTGCAGCACCGTTTTTCTAATCATGCGCCTTGGTTTAAAGCGCTGATGAGCCCATTGGTCAAAGTGTACCTAAAATTCAAGTGGGCGAAGCTTGATAGCGTAGAAGCTATTCAGCTAGAAGTGAAAAAGTACCTAGAGCAAACGCTAGACGCGACAACGCAAGGTGTGACTTATCAAGGTCTTGATAAGCTAGATAAAAACACCTCTTACCTATTTGTATCTAACCACCGTGATATCGCGATGGATCCGGCTCTGGTTAACTACGGATTACACCAAAATAACCATAGAACCGTTCGCATTGCTATTGGTGATAACTTACTTAAAAAGCCGTGTGCGACTGAACTCATGCGCCTTAACAAGAGCTTTATCGTTAAGCGCTCGCTTAAAGGCCCACGTGAGATGATGAGAGCCTTGGGCACATTGTCTTCGTACATTAAGCACTCGCTGGATACTGGTAACTCAATCTGGATTGCTCAGAAAGAAGGTCGTGCAAAAGATGGCAACGACTTCACTGATCCGGCGATTCTAAAGATGTTCCATGTTGAAGGCCGCAAGCAAAAAGTGGCGTTTGCAGAGTACATTCGCTCGCTGAAAATCGTACCTGTATCGGTGTCTTACGAGAATGACCCGTGTGACATTGCTAAGGCAAAAGAGCTGTACGAAAAAGCGACGCATGGCAACTATCAAAAAGGTGAGTTCGAAGATATCGAAAGCATCGTGCAAGGCATTGTTGGTCGCAAAGACCGCGTAAACGTCGTGTTTGGTGATGTGATTGACCAAGACTTCGAAACACCAGAAGCTTTGGCGCAAGAGATCGACCGCCAAATCCATGCAAACTACACCTTGTTCCCAATTAACAAGTTGGCTGCTGGTTTGGAAGATGACACCATTACTGAAGCTACGCGCACAACGCTAAAAGAGAAGCTTGATGTGCTGCCAGAAGGTGCACACCAATACTTGTTAGATAGCTATGCCAACCCGGTTAAGAACATTTTGCTAGATAAGGCAGAGATGCCTGAAGCCGCAGAAGCGTAAAGACGTTTCTAAGACTATCTAGAACAAGAAAACACCACCTTTGGAGCTATCCAATGGTGGTGTTTTTTTTGTGCGCAAAGTCATGCCACACCAAGCAGAGCGGTAAGATTAGCTATCGCTTGGTTTGTCTTTTTGTACTGCTTTAGCAATGTCGGATACCGCCTCTGCTAAGTTGATGGGCAGCGGGAACACAATAGTAGAGGTCTTGTCATTGGTTATTTCAGTGAGTGTTTGCATGTACCTAAGTTGTAGAGCGTTCGGCGCTTGATTCAGGATCTCAGCGGCCTCTTTCAATTTATTCGACGCCTCGAGCTCACCAGTTGCATGAATGATCTTCGCTCGGCGGTTACGTTCGGCTTCTGCCTGTCTTGCTAATGCCCTAACCATGCTTTCGTTTAGATCGACGTGTTTCACTTCAACGGTCGCGATTTTGATGCCCCAATCATCGGTTTGCTGATCGAGTATGGCTTGTAGATCTTTGTTAAGACGTTCTCTTTCTGACAACAGTTCATCCAGTTCATGCTGACCTAACACAGAGCGTAGGGTTGTTTGTGATAGTTGGCTGGTGGCATCGTTATAGCTCTCGATATTGTTGATGGCCATTTGTGGGTCAACGACGCGGAAGTAGACAACAGCATTCACGCGGACTGACACGTTGTCTCGGGTGATCAAGTCTTGAGTCGGCACGTCCAGAACCACGGTTCTTAAATCGACACGCACCATTTGCTGAATAAAGGGAATCAAGATAATCAGACCAGGCCCTTTAACCTCTTGAAATCGACCAAGAAAGAACACGACACCACGCTCATATTCGCGCAGCACTTTGAAAATTTGTGTCGCCAAAGCAATCAATAAAACGCCAATGACTCCAAATGTGTAACTTAACATACGCGCCTCCTAATTTTCTGGACGTTTATGGGACGTGATTTTGAGTTTTAGCCCTTGGATATCGACGACGGTAACTTTGTCGCCGCGCTGAGGGCTAGAGTTGTCGTCGGATGTTGCGCTCCAAAGTGCACCATTTAATTGAACTCGCCCGCGCCCATCGACAAAGTCATCGCTGACGACTGCGACCTTACCTGGAAAGGTTTCTGTACCCGTAGTGATGTGTTTACGACGAATGCGAAGCAGCAAACCCACGACCAGCAGAATGAGCGCTAATGAAAATAGCCAATGCCGAAAATGAGGGGTAGTGCCACCTGAAAATTGGGCAGTTCACTATCCATAAGAAAAATCGAGCCGAGCACGAAGCAACGAGTCCGCCAAGGCCTAGGATGCCGAAGCTTGGGCTGAATGCTTCCGCGACCATGAGTGCGATGCCAAGCAATAAAAGTGCAAGACCTGCGTAATTCACAGGCATCATTTGCAGTGCGTACATGGCAAGTAATAGGCAAATACCCCCAAGTACACCAGGAAGTCCAATTCCAGGGTTATAAAACTCAAGAAGAAGGCCATAAATGCCTATCAGCATTAAGATATAGGCGACATTGGGATTGGTGATAACGGCCAACATCTCTGCGCGCCAATCAGGTTTGCGTTCAACAAAAATGGGGCTTACGAGTGACGGCGTCACTTGCTGGTTGGCAACAGTGATGGCTTTCCCATTGATGGCGTCGACCAGCTCTTCAGGGGAGTTGACCAAGTAATCAATGACATTGAGCTCTAACGCGTCTGTGGCATCGAGACTGGCCGCTTCGGTTACCGCTTTTTGAGCCCACTCAGCATTTCGGTTATGTAGCCTAGCAAGGCCTTTGATATAGGCTTTCGCATCATTAATGACCTTTTTCTCTGATGCGGTTTTAGCGGGCACTTGCTGCGAGTTGTTATCGTCGTTAACGGGCTCTTTATCATCAGCTTTGCCTGCCGGAGAGGTTGGCGACTTACCTCCGCCCAAAGCAACTGGCGTAGCGGCACCAAGGTTTGTACCTTCAGCCATCGCAGCAATATGGCTGGCGAGCAAAATATAGGTGCCAGCACTGGCAGCACGTGATCCTGCAGGTCCAACCCAAGTCGCGATAGGGATATTGGAAGCCGTAATGGCGTGGACAATATCTCGCATGGCGTTGTCTAAACCGCCTGGCGTGTCCATTTTCAGGATAATAAGGCTTACACCTTGGGTATGAGCCAGTTCGATTTCACGTGATAGATAGTCACTGTTTGCAGGTCCAATCGCGCCGTTGACAGGTAAAATCCAAACGGTATTTGCTAGCGCCTGACTCGTAAATAGAGTCAATGTGAGAAGTAGTAGCCACAAACGTTTCATACTATCCTCCTATTCAAGGACTTGATGCGCTTGTTGTCCTTAAAGTATAGGCGAATTCCCTCTGATAATGGCTACAACACCATAGTCCGTCTAGACTCAAGCATGATGTGAATAGAATCCATTGAAATTA
Source organism: Vibrio variabilis (assembly GCF_003263785.1). GTDB lineage: Bacteria > Pseudomonadota > Gammaproteobacteria > Enterobacterales > Vibrionaceae > Vibrio > Vibrio variabilis. The sequence goes on along the minus strand of NZ_JYJK01000073.1, from coordinate 186,564 downwards.
GCAAACTTCATGACAGGAGCGGCTATGATCTACCCAGAACCACTGCCTCACGGCGAATTGCATCACATCATCGACGACATCTATATGGTGACAGGCTCGGTGGAGATGAAAGCGCCTCATCCTAAGTTTGGTCCGTTCAAAATGACGTTTAGTCGCAATATGATGGTGATTAAACAAGGTAGTGAGCTGATTTTAGTGAACTCTGTGCGACTGAACGAAAAAGGTATCGCGCAACTCGATGAACTCGGCGATGTTACTCATGTGGTGCGTCTCGCTGCATTCCATGGTTTTGATGACCCATTTTACAAAGAGACGTTTAAAGCCACGCTTTGGTCTGTAGAGGCTCCGTATGTGCGCGGCTTCACTAAGTCTTCTAAAGCAGAATATTACCGAGCAGACCGAATATTAAAGCCTGGAAGTGAACTTCCGATTAAAGGGGCTTCTTATCATGAGTTTGCGACCAGTCATCCTAAAGAAGGCCTGATATTGCTCGAGCGAGAGGGCGGCATATTGCTGGCGGGAGACAGCATGCAGAACTGGCCCAAGCCTGATAAGTACTTTAACTGGTTTGCCAAAATCATGATGAAGCGAATGGGTTTCATAGCGCCGAGCAACTTTGGCCCAGGTTGGCTAGAGCTAGCGAAACCTGAAAAAGACGAGTTGATGGAGAAGGCAAGGCTTGATTACAGCGTGCTATTACCTGCACACGGTAACCCTATTATGGCGAATGCGCAGCAAGGATTTATTAGAGCCGCTGAGCAAGCTATTCTTAGAAAATGTATGGGGATAAATAAAACTAATCCGAAACCAACATAAAATCTCGTAACTAACTTACTGAAAATATTTGACCTTGCTCACAAAGTGGGTAGAATTCGTGCTGTCTTTTGAAATGTTATTACACAAGGGTGAGAACAATGAACTCAGCACTTCTATCAACATTGGACACTGAAAAATCAAACAAAGTAGAGAGCGCATCTAAGTCGTCAACGTCTACTGCGGCTGAAATTGCAACTATCGTTGCAATGTACCTTGCTACTTCAGCTGTGATTTTGTTACTAAGCCTAACTTGGGTGTTGTAACCAGCTTTTCAAGGATTTGAATGGAGCGATACTCGCTATAGCAGCACATGTGAGTATCGCCTAAACCGCTTTAAACTTTCCTACGGCTCTACCACCACATACTTGCCATTTCCGATGGACAAGAACCAGTTTCCTCTCGAAACAAAGTACTGTTGGCCACGTTTATTGACTGCTGTTGCCCCTTCGGGAAGCTGTCTGATGACTTTACCCGGTCGATAGCGACGCTTTGGTGGTTTTTCGACAAACACATATTTCTCTTTTCTCTGCTCGTAATAATGTCCATCGATGAGCGCGTACGTGACTCCTGCGATAGCTAATAAAATGGCATCTTTAGGTAGGCGATGCTTTGGATAGTGATGAACGACATGCACCTCTTTCTTTTTATGTTTGTGTTTATGCTCTTTCCAAGGCTTGTCGATAAATTTGTGCCAAGGGTCTGCAAAAGCAGGGCTATTGCCAAGAACGGTGCAGATAACGAGTGCAGAAAACAAAGATTTGTAAGTCATAAATGGCTCAATTGGAAACTTTGAGCTATTGTTTCGTGTCGCGGATGTTTGTGGGTTAGCACTTTGTCATGAACGAGTCGTGATTTGATGGGCGCTAAATGGTCGGTCTTGAAATTATTCGCTGGGTGAATCACTCAACTTGCCGCCTGTGAGCGCATCGCTACTTTGGTAAAACTCAAACAAGGCGTTGATATCAGGACTGCAAACGATGTCCATAGCTTGTTTCAACGTTTCTAAAGGCCAATCCCACCATTTCATTTGCGAAAGCTTCTGGATTTCTTGCTCGGTAAAGCGCTTTTTAATGACGGTATTGTGACCGACCACCACGGTGTAAGGCGCGACGTCTTTGGTGATCACTGAACGTGCACCAATAATCGCGCCGTCGCCAATGGTTACCCCTGGCATTATCATCGCTTCAGAACCAATCCAGACATCATTGCCAATCACAGTGTTTCCAGAGGGCAAAAAGCCATCTTGAACTTTGTCACCAAAGGTCTCACTCGAAAAAGGAAACGTCGATATCCAGTCCATTCGGTGGCCTTGGTTGCCAGCCATCATGAAGGTTGCTCCTGATGCAATAGAGCAAAATTTACCAATGTAGAGCTTATCGATATTTGAATAGAGACCGCTTTCCCATACTTCTCGAGTCGGTGGATCGCCAAGCAAATAGCGCACGGCACACTCTTCGAAGTTTTTTCCGTGATAAAAACCTGAATAGTAGGAGTGATCGCCGACCTGAATGTTAGGGTTAGTGATCGTATCTTTTATGACTTGGCCTTGAAGCAATTGGGAAAAGGATTCATGTTGTCGTTTCTTTTTGGTAGTGACTCACAAAAACTAGCATGAGAACCGTGCAAGCCCAAATCTAATCTTGTTTATCGGTTTTTAGGCCACTAGTTTACTAGCAAATGGTCTAGAAGAATATGTAGGGAAAGGGAAGTTTATGAAAGGATTTCGTATTAGAACCATGACGTTAGATGAAGTTTCCACCGCGGTTGAGTGGGCAGCACAAGAAGGATGGAACCCTGGGCTAAACGACGCACAGCACTATCACATGGCGGATCCTAATGGTTTTTTGGTTGGTGAACTCGATGGAGAGCCCATTGGTTGTATCTCGGTAGTAAAGTACGACGCGAACTTTGGTTTTTTGGGTTTCTACATCGTCAAACCTGAGTACCGTGGAAAAGGTTATGGCATCCAAATATGGAATCAAGGCATGGCGTATTTGGATGGCTGTAATGTCGCTTTGGATGGCGTTGTAGACCAACAAGAAAACTACCAACGATCCGGATTTGTGTTGTCTCATCGAAATGTTCGCTATGAGGGGCGCAGTGCCCAGCGTGCCTTTGATAGCAAAGCGATAGTGAAAGCAACCAGTGTCGACTTTTATCAGGTTGAAGATTATCTAAATGGTTTCTTCCCAGTGGCGAGAAGGGAGTTTAACCATGCTTGGTTTAGTCAAATGCACGGTACGTCTCTGGTCTATGTGAAAGAGGGTAAGGTGCTTGGTGCAGGGGTTATTAGGGATTGCCATACTGGCTACAAAATCGCGCCACTGTTTGCAGATAGTGAGCATATTGCCAATGAGTTGTATGCAGCGTTAGTCTCTAGCGTAGACGCTGGGAAACCGGTTTTTTTAGATGTGCCAGAAGTAAACGAGCCTGCCGTTACCCTGGCAAGCTCGCACGATATGACGACTTGTTTCGAAACCGCGCGAATGTACACTAAACAGGCACCGGCACTTTCCTTGGATAGAACCTACGGCGTGACGTCATTTGAAATTGGCTAGCCACGTCGGCTTAACATTGCGCTCGGCTAGGCTGCCGAGCGTTCTGTGTTTTCTGTTAAATTGTTCACCCATTTATCACTGTAGACTCGCCATGCCGCTGGCAGCACTTTGATAATTTCTTCTGATGTCATCAAGAGCAGTACCGTCGTAAAAGGTAATTCAAATACGATGGCACCCATAGCGGTCACAGGAACGGCCCACATCCATTGGCAAACAAAGTCCATGTTCATGCAAAATTTACTGTCCCCACCACTTCTCAGCACGCCAATGATTAGGGTGATGTTGATGGTGCGCAACATGATACTCAGCGCCACAATAGGGAAGCTCATAATCATGAGCTGTGTCACGTCATCAGATAGTGCGCCATAGAGAGATAAAATGGCGCTTTGTGCTACCAATAATACTCCACCAAGTAGGGCACCCAATACTATGGACGATTTGAGTGCCCATCTGGAATATTGTGTGCTGTGCTTAAACTGATTCGCGCCTAAGCTGTTGCCAATCATGATCCCAGTGGCAGTGGATAGACCGTGACCAAAGGCAAGGCCAATGGATTCAAGCGGAGTGATGACTGCTATCGTCGCGAGCTCAGCCTGCCCTATGCGGCCGAGGAGAATATTGAATGTGAAAAGTCCAGCGCACCAAATTACCGTACCAACCATGATTGGGTAAGTAACAGTGAAAAACTTACTGACCATGCGGCGTTCACAAGCCTCAACCACATTTTGCCAACGCAGAGCCAACACAGGAAAGTAGCGATAAATGATAACCAGCACCACGAGTAAGCGTATTGAACGTGCGATGACGCTGCCAATTCCAGCGCCGATGAGTCCCATAGCGGGCATACCTAAGTGGCCAAAGATCAGAATGTAATTGAAAGTGATATTAAGGGCTGTTTCTAGTATTGATACGTACAGGTTAATGCGAGTTTGGCCTATCGAGCGTAGCGCTGTGTCGGCAGCGATACCAAACCCAGATAGACACACGGCAATACCAAGCAATTGCACGTAGTCACTGGCGAGTGCCAATACGGTCTCACTTGGGTTAAATAAGCTAGGTAGTAATGTTGGAGTGAAAACGCACACCGCGAAACAGAAAAACGCGAGACCTTGAGTGACGCCTGTCCCCAGTGCAAGATAGCGTTTCAGGCCTTGTTCATCGTTCGCGCCCCAGTATTGGGCTAACAAGATCCCATACCGGAGCCCAATCCCCATACCAAGACGATGGAAACCCAAAATATTCGAGCGCCAATGCCCGCCGCCGCGACTTTTTCTGTGCCCAATTGACTGATCATTAAACTGTCGACAAAACCTAAACTGCTCATCAATAAGCTTTGAAGTGCAATTGGAATCCCAAGAATTAGGGCGTTTTTAATAAAGTAGCGATACGACGGTGGTTCCATAGCGTTCTCCCTGGTTGTTTGTTTTTCACGCTACTGACTTTGATCACGATATGCAACGAATTACTCTTTTTGTAGTGAGAGTTACCTCGCAAAACGCGGTGTGTCTTGCGCTCGTGAGAATGCCAAGTTATTAACTTGACTGCATTAAATTGGTGCTTATGCGAGCGATTTCTCTAATCTGGTGAAATATGGACTGTAATTGCACCAAGATGCAGCGCACCAAATTGAACTAACAGCATCCATGTTGTGCGCCAAAAATAAAACTAGAATATTTTCATAACGTTATGTCGCTATTAAACAATGTTGTCCAAATTGGCACTCTTCTTGAAGTAATAATTTTGAATAACTATTCATTACAAGGAGATATCCAACATGAACATGACGTTCAAATTAAAGCTTGCAGCGATGGGCGCGTCACTGGCTTTTGCATCTGGCATGGCGATGGCTGAAGAGGAAACGATCAAAGTCGGCGTTCTACACTCACTGTCAGGTACGATGGCAATCAGTGAAACGACGCTGAAAGACACCATTTTGATGTTGGTGGAAGAGCAAAACAAGAAAGGCGGCCTATTGGGCAAAAAGCTTGAAGCGTTGTGGTAGACCCAGCATCAAACTGGCCTCTCTTTGCCGAGAAAGCACGTGAGCTGATTGAGAAAGAGAAGGTTGACGTGGTATTCGGTGGTTGGACGTCGGTATCTCGAAAATCGATGCTTCCTGTGTTTGAAGAGTTAAACAGTATTCTTTTCTACCCAGTGCAGTATGAGGGTGAAGAGTCATCTAAAAACGTTTTTTACACAGGTGCTGCGCCAAACCAACAAGCCGTTCCTGCGGTTGACTACTTGATGAATGAGCTTGAGGTTAAGCGCTGGGTTCTGGCGGGGACAGATTATGTTTATCCACGTACAACGAATAAAATCTTAGAGTCTTACCTGAAGTCAAAAGGGGTGAGCGAATCAGACATCATGATTAGCTATACGCCATTTGGTCATTCTGATTGGCAGTCGATTGTTTCTGACATCAAGAAGTTTGGCTCAGAAGGTAAGAAAACCGCCGTGGTGTCGACCATCAATGGTGACGCAAACGTACCGTTTTACAAAGAGCTAGGCGCGCAAGGCGTCTCATCTGAAGACATCCCGGTGGTGGCATTCTCAGTTGGTGAAGAAGAGCTCTCGGGGATGGATACGTCCGCGTTGGTGGGTCACTTAGCGGCATGGAACTACTTCATGAGTGTGGATACCGATGCCAATGAAGAATTCGTTGAAACCTGGCAGAAGTTTATTGCTAGCGAAAAACGTGTGACGAACGATCCGATGGAAGCGCACTACATTGGCTTCAATATGTGGACACAAGCGGTGACCAATGCTGGCACGACAGATGCTGAAGAAGTACAAGATGCACTGATCGGTGTGTCTGTACCCAACCTATCCGGTGGCTACTCAACCATGCTACCAAACCACCACATCACGAAGCCGGTTCTGATTGGCGAAATCCAAGACGACGGTCAGTTTGACGTTGTTTGGGAGACCACAGGTCTAGTCGCGGGTGATGCTTGGTCTAACTACCTACCTGAATCAGCCAAGCTTTACTCAAGCTGGGCGAAGCCATTCTCATGTGGCGCATTCAACGTAGAGACAGGCAAGTGTTCAGGTAGCGCACAATAAATCCTCGTCATTCGGTGCCTCTCCCGTTCCTTCCTTAAAGGCTGAGGCGCCTTTTTATTTCTGCCGGAGTTCACGTCAGGCTCTGGCAGCCAAAAGGACGCATTTCATGAAAACCATAATTCAGATATTGAAAGTCGTGGTGTTCTTTGTTTTGAGTACGCACTTCGCGTTGGCTAGCGTAAGTGACAGGGAGACGTTTGCCCAAGCACTCATAGGAAAAAACAACCCTCTAAAAGAGTCAGCGATGACTTGGATTGTTGAGAATGAATCTTCAACAGTCGCAAAATCGGTATTAACCGCTTGGCTTGAAGGTGACCTCTATTATGTCAAAGACAAAAAGAGTGAGCAGTTTCAGGCTTTGTACATTTCAGACGACATCAAAAAGTCTCCCACCGCGAAAAGCGCTTGGGATGATACGACGCTTGCCATCGAGTCCTCTCGTCAGTTTAAGAAAGTTCGAGTAAACAACAAACTACGCGGCATGATTCGCCTAGAAATCGCATCGCTTGGTTTGTCGAATTCTGAACCTTCAATTCGTCTAAGCGCGGTAACCGCCTTTTTGGGTAAGACGGATGATGCCGTTATGGCGAAACTGCAGCAAAGAAAAGAGATTGAGCAAGATGCCGATGTGCTCAACATTCTTAACTTAGCGCTGGCGATTGACCAATCGCTAACAGGGGACACGAGCGTAGACAAAATCACCGCGATCGAGACCCTTTCTGGTTACAAGCAATCTGTCGTTTTACAGACCTTAAACCAAGTTATCGACAATGAAAAAGATGAGCGAGTCGTTGCTGCTGCCGAGCGAGCGCTTGACAGCTATCAGCAGAGTCAGAAATTTTACTCGGGTGTCGAAACTGTCTTCTTTGGTTTGAGTCTAGGTTCAGTACTCGTTCTAGCTGCATCGGCCTTGCCATTACCTTTGGCGTGATGGGCGTTATCAACATGGCTCACGGCGAGCTTATTATGATTGGCGCGTACACCACTTATGTGATGCAGCAGCTTATGCCAAACAATATCGGTATGGCGCTTATCCTATCAATTCCGATGGCGTTTATTGTCTCTGGTTTGGTTGGCATAGCGATAGAGCGAAGTGTCATTCGTCACCTCTATGGTCGTCCTCTAGAAACCTTATTAGCAACATTTGGTATCAGCTTGATCTTGCAGCAGGCGGTTCGCTCTATTTTCTCTCCTCTTAACCGTTCTGTGAGCACGCCAGATTGGATGTCAGGTGCTTTGAATATCAACCCAATGCTGTCACTGACCTATAACCGCTTATACATCATTTTATTCTGCATCATGGTGTTTGTTGGCTTGGTCATGGTGTTAAAGAAAACACCACTCGGTCTTCAGGTTCGCGCTGTGTCTCAAAACAGAGCGATGGCAAGAGCAATGGGTATTCGCTCAGAGCGAGTCGATGCTATGACGTTTGGACTCGGTTCGGGGTCGCGGGTGTGGCCGGTGTGGCGTTATCTCAATTGACCAATGTGGGGCCTAACATGGGACAAGCTTACATTATCGACTCCTTTATGGTGGTTGTGTTTGGTGGTGTCGGGAACCTATGGGGAACCTTAGTTGCTGGACTAAGTCTAGGTCTATTCAACAAGATCCTTGAGCCATGGGCTGGCGCCGTTCTTGCCAAGATTTTGGTGCTCGTGTTCATCATTTTGTTTATTCAAAAACGCCCTCGTGGACTCTTCCCACAGCGCGGTCGTGCGGCAGAAGGTTAAGGAAAACGTATGCAATCAACAATTCAATCTTCTGGCCATCCGGCAGGTGCTGGATCTCAGTCGTTTGTCCTCGCGGCAATGCGTGGTGATAAAGGAGGACAGCTCACAATCCTAGCGATCTTAGCCGCTGTTATCTTGATTCCGCTAGCGAACACACTATTGCCATCGGGTCATCCGCTTCACGTTGAGACATTTACTATTTCACTGATGGGTAAGTATCTGAGCTATGCCATGCTTGCCTTGGCGGTCGATCTGGTTTGGGGTTATCTCGGGATCCTCAGTTTAGGGCATGGTGCGTTTTTTGCGCTTGGTGGCTATGCCATGGGTATGTACCTGATGCGTCAAATTGGGGATAGGGGAGTGTATGGCAACCCGATTCTGCCTGACTTTATGGTGTTCCTAAATTGGCAAGAGCTTCCTTGGTTTTGGCACGGCTTTGACCAGTTTTGGTTCGCTTGTCTGATGGTTGTGCTTGTGCCTGGTGCATTAGCCTATGTGTTCGGCTATCTGGCGTTTCGCTCCCGTGTTTCTGGTGTTTATCTCTCCATTATGACTCAGGCTCTGACCTATGCTTTGATGCTGGCGTTTTTCCGCAATGAAATGGGTTTTGGCGGCAATAATGGCCTGACCGATTTCAAAGACATTCTTGCTATAGCCTGCAGCAAGATTCCACCAAAATTGCTCTATTTGTGGTGACGGGGATTGCACTCATCATTAGCTACATTGTTTGTCGAACCGTTATCAGTAGTCGTCTTGGTCGAGTATCTATGGCAATCCGTGATACGGAATCAAGAACGCGCTTCATGGGTTATGACGTCGATGGCATCAAACTATGGATATTCGTCTTATCAGCAGTCATCGCTGGTATCGCGGGTGCGCTTTATGTGCCTCAAGTTGGCATTATCAACCCAGGTGAGTTTGCTCCGCTTAACTCCATTGAAATCGTCGTGTGGGTGGCGCTTGGCGGTCGAGCCACTTTGTTTGGGGCGATTGTCGGTGCGCTGGTTATCAACTACGCCAAGAGCTGGTTTACGGTTGAGTTTCCTGAAGTATGGCTATTTGCCTCGGTGGACTGTTTGTATTGTCGACCATGTATTTCCCGAAGGGTTTGATTGGTTTTATTTCAGACAAAATAGCTCTAATGAAGAAGCGATCTACACCTACTCAGGCGTCTGAAAAGGAGGTAACAGCATGACGACATTACACAGAGCCCAGCAGCTAAAAAGCTCGGTACAGGAAATTACCAAGCGTGATGAGGTGTTCTCATTTCTAAAGCCTGACCAACATCCTCTTGTCGACACTCGCCATAATATTCTTTTGTATGTAGAAGGCGTGAATAAGAGTTTTGATGGTTTTAAAGCCATCAATGACTTGAACCTCTATATCAAGGAGGGGAGCTGCGCTGCATCATCGGACCTAATGGCGCAGGCAAAACCACCATGATGGACATCATTACTGGCAAAACCAAACCCGACACGGGTGAGGTTTGGCTCGGATCAAACATTAATTTGCTCAAGATGAATGAATCTGAAATTGCCAACGCAGGGGTGGGGCGTAAGTTTCAAAAGCGACTGTGATTGAATGTCTAACCGTTTGGCAGAACTTAGAGCTTGCCATGTCGGGCGTTCGTGGTGTGTGGGGAACTTACACCGCGTCTTTGTCTGGCGAGCAGCAAGACAAGTTGGAATCGGTACTTGAGCTTATCCACTTAAAAGACAATGCCGCTTTAAATGCAGGGAATCTTTCTCATGGACAAAAGCAGTGGCTAGAGATCGGCATGCTACTGATGCAAAACCCCAAGTTGCTACTGGTCGATGAGCCGGTGGCAGGGATGACGCACCAAGAAATGGACAGAACCTCAGAGCTGCTGAACTCGCTCGCGGGTAAACATTCTGTGGTGGTGGTTGAGCACGACATGGACTTTGTTCGTTCCATCGCAAGCCATGTGACCGTGTTACATCAAGGTCATGTGCTGGCCGAAGGAACCATGGATCAGGTTCAGTCGCATCCGGAAGTTAAACAGGTTTATCTAGGGGAATAGCATGCTACAGATTCAATCACTCAATCAGTTTTATGGTGAAAGCCACACCTTGTGGGATCTTGATATGTCGATCCCTGAAGGTAAATGTACCGTGCTCATGGGACGTAATGGTGTCGGTAAAACCACGTTACTTCAGTGCATCATGGGTTTGGTCAAAGTTAACAGCGGCGACATTCAGCTCCATGGTGAGTCCTTGTTGAAGCACGATGCTGAGTCTCGTCCACGAATGGGCATCGGCTATGTGCCTCAAGGTAGACAGATTTTTCCAATGCTAACGGTGCAAGAGAATCTAGAAGTGGGTCTTCCGATTCGAGCTAAGGGCGATCGTAAGATCCCAGAGTTCATTTTCGATCTGTTCCCTGTCCTAAAAGAGATGCTTCATCGCCGAGGAGGCGATCTATCGGGAGGTCAGCAGCAGCAACTGGCTATTGGTCGTGCTCTGGTGGTCAATCCGAAGCTGTTGATCCTCGATGAGCCAACCGAAGGCATTCAGCCAAACATTGTCCAGGAAATCGGTGACATCATCCGAATGCTCAATGAGAAGTTGGGTCTGACGGTGTTGTTGGTGGAGCAGAAGCTCCCATTTGCGAGAAAAGTGGGTGATCAATTCTGCATTCTCGACCGAGGTCGCCAAGTCGCTGAAGGGGAAATGTCGGCACTGAATGATGGACTCATTAAGGAGTATTTGACGGTATGACGGCAACTGCACAAACACATGTTGAGCCGCATCTAGGCCTTGGACAGGTTATTGATGCACAAACCGAGTTTGGCTGGAAAGCGACACTCGATCTTGGTTTTGTTAACCGAGGCGATAAAACGGTGCTTAAGCACCGTTCACAGAAAGGGCCGCTCGCGATTCAGCGGCCGCTCTATCCCGAAGGGAATCCGTGTCATACCTATTTACTCCATCCTCCGGGTGGCGTCGTTGGCGGTGATACATTACAGATCAAGGCGATAGCAGAGCGCGGAGCGCAGGTACTCATAACGACGCCTGGTGCCACCAAGTTCTATCGCTCAGAAACTAAATACGCCAAACAGCGTCAGATCCTTAAGGTTGAAAAGGGATCTCGCCTTGAGTGGTTACCTCAAGAAAACATCTTTTTCCCAGATGCGCATGTGCGTATGGATACCGAGGTGCATTTAGAAACCGGTGCACAATTTTTGGGCTGGGAGATGCACTGTTTTGGTCGCCCTGCACTAAGTGAGGGATTTAGCTCTGGTCATTTGGTAGGAAAAACAGAGATTTACCTTGATGGAAAGCGACTGTTGACAGAAGGCTTGAATGTTAGAGGTGAAGATAACCTTCTGAAAAACAAAGGGCTTCTCGACTATCAAATGATGGGGACTTTGTATATTTCAATTGATGACGAAGATTTTAGCCAGTTGGTACAGAGCTTGCTCTCTAACATGCAGCAAGACAACAAAAAAGGTGCAGTGGTTATCGCTGCGAGCCAGTTAGAAAATTTGCTTGTAATTCGTGCGTTAGGTAACTGGAGCGAAGTGATCTTAGATTGCTTCCAACAGGTTTGGCAGGCGGCGAGAGAGCATTGGACGGGCGAATGTCCTTATCCACCTAGGATTTGGGCAACCTGAACCAACAAATAGAATCGACAATAAGGCTTATCAATGGAATTGACCCCAAGAGAGAAGGACAAACTTCTGATCTTTTGCGCAGGCATGCTCGCTAAACAGCGCAAAGACAAAGGCTTAAAACTCAATTACCCAGAATCCGTTGCTTTGATCTCTAGCGCCATTTTAGAGGGCGCTAGAGAAGGCAAGACCGTTTCGGAACTCATGGATTTTGGCCGCACATTACTTACCACCGAAGATGTCATGGAGGGCGTACCCTCAATGATTCCCGATGTTCAAGTTGAAGCCACCTTTCCAGACGGCACCAAATTGGTGACTGTCCATGAACCTATTGTCTAAGACTTTCTTTTAAAAACTGGTGTTTAACAAACTCGTTTAACGGAATTAGGAGGTGACATGGCAGGTTCATCAAAGCAATACACAGGCTTCGTGCCAGGCAGGTTGAAACCGCCAAAGGCGACATTGAGCTCAATGTCGGCAGAGAAACGGTGTCTGTGAAGGTCGAAAATCTCGGTGATCGCCCAGTGCAAATTGGATCGCATTACCACTTCTTCGAAGTCAATAACGCCTTAAGCTTTGACCGAGAACTCACTCGCGGATTTCGTCTCAACATACCTGCAGGTACTGCCACACGTTTCGAGCCAGGGCAGTCTCGCACGGTTGAGTTGGTGGCATTTGCAGGTAAACGCGAAGTCTACGGTTTCCAAGGCAAAGTAATGGGAACGCTTTAACGTCTGGTACTGACGTTAGGCAAGCATTGCGCTAGTTAATGTCGCTTTGCAAACAAAACGCCAATCTAAAAACAACAAGGAAGAATAATGGCGAAGATATCCAGACAGGCATACGCGAGATGTTTGGTCCCACAGTAGGGGATCGAGTCCGCTTAGCTGACACAGAACTTTGGTTAGAAGTTGAAAAAGATCTCACAGTCTATGGTGACGAAGTTAAATTTGGTGGTGGTAAGGTCATTCGTGACGGGATGGGACAAAGTCAGCGCCCTAGCGCAGAAACGCCTGATCTTGTTATTACCAACGCATTGATTCTTGATTACTGGGGCATTATCAAAGCAGACGTCGCAGTAAAAAACGGGCGTATTCAAGCACTAGGCAAAGCGGGAAACCCAGACATTCAACCTGGTGTTGATATCGTCGTGGGTCCCGGTACCGAAGTGTTAGCGGGAGAAGGTTCAATTTTGACCGCTGGTGGCATTGACTCCCATATTCACTTTATTTGCCCTCAACAAATTGAAGAAGCGTTGGCATCTGGCGTCACGACTATGATTGGCGGCGGCACGGGGCCGAACACAGGCACTAATGCGACAACCTGTACGCCGGGTCCTTGGAACATGCACCGCATGCTTGAATCCTTGGATCAATTTCCAATGAACTTTGGTTTGCTCGGTAAAGGTAATGCTAGCCAACCGGAGGCATTGCGTGAGCAGATCACGGCGGGGGCAGTAGGTCTCAAACTGCATGAAGATTGGGGACAACACCGGCTTCCATTGATACCTGTTTAACCGTTGCCGATGAAATGGATGTGCAGGTTGCCATTCATACCGATACGCTTAACGAATCTGGTTTTGTGGAATCGACACTGGGTGCTATAGGCGACCGCGTCATTCATACCTACACACGGAAGGGGCGGGAGGGGGCACGCTCCAGATATCATCAAAGCCGCTGGTGAATCCAATGTACTGCCATCCTCCACCAACCCAACGAGACCATACACGGTCAACACAGTAGATGAACATCTCGATATGTTGATGGTGTGTCACCATTTATCACCCTCGATTGCGGAAGATGTGGCGTTTGCTGAGTCCCGTATTCGCCGCGAAACCATCGCCGCAGAAGACATCCTCCATGACCTAGGCGCGTTTTCCATGATTGCCTCTGACTCGCAAGCGATGGGACGCGTTGGTGAGGTCATTACCCGTACTTGGCAAACTGCTCACAAGATGAAAGTGCAGCGCGGGAGCCTCAAACAAGATTCAAGTTACAGCGATAACTTCCGTCTCAAGCGCTATGTCGCCAAGTACACCATTAACCCGGCCATTACTCACGGCATGGCACATGAGATTGGCTCGATTGAAGTTGGGAAACTCGCCGATTTAGTGCTCTGGAAACCGGCCTTCTTCGGTGTAAAACCGAGTGTAGTGTTAAAAGGCGGCATGATTGCGATGGCACCGATGGGCGATCCCAATGCATCGATCCCAACACCGCAGCCAGTACATTACCGTTCTATGTTTGGCAGCTATGGTAAAGCATCACAAAACACATCCATGTTGTTCGTATCCCAAGCAGCCGCGGACGCTGATATTGCTTCACAGCTAGGTCTTGGCAGTCTGATTGGTGTCGCCAAGCAGTGCCGAACCATTAGTAAAGCGGATATGAAGCTCAATGATTGGCAACCCAACATCGAGGTGGACTCTCAAACTTATCAAGTCCGCGCGGACGGTGAGTTGCTGGTGTGTGAACCAGCAGAAGTACTGCCAATGGCTCAGCGCTACTTCTTGTTTTAGTGAAGTTTTAGACAGTTTTAGAGGACAACAATAGTGATTGAATTAATAGAAATAACCCAAGAGTTAACGCCACAGCCTCACGCATTTTTAAGTCTGCCAATCGACAGTCGTATCAAGAGCCGCCTCAAGGTCATGCTTGATGATGGTCGTGATGCTGGGCTGTTTCTTCCAAGAGGTCACATTCTACGAGGCGGAGAGCAGCTCAAAAGTAAATGTGGATTGGTCATTGAGGTGAAAGCCGCGCCAGAGCAAGTGTCATCCGTTTATTGCAGTGATCTGCACCTTTTAACGCGCGTTGCCTATCACTTAGGTAACCGTCATGTACCCCTTCAAGTCGAGTTCGGCTGGGTTCGCTATCAGCACGATCATGTGTTGGATGAGATGGTTGAAGGGCTAGGCGCGACAGTCACTTCAGAAATGGCACCATTTGAGCCAGAAGGCGGTGCGTATGGTGGCAAGAGTGGCGGTCACCACCATCACCATTAATTCGCTGCAGCAAATTTAAGACGACATCAAACCGTCTGATTATAAAAAAACAAAATGAAAAGGAAATTTCAATGAAAACAACATTCCTCAAACTCGTAACACTTAGCTCTCTTGTATTCGCACCTATGACGGCTCTGGCTCATCCAGGTCATGAATCTACAGCATTTTCTAGTGGGCTATTGCACCCAGTAACTGGCGTGGATCATCTTATTATGTTAATTGCTTTCGGCCTTTTAGTCGGCTGCTTGAGCGCAACAACAGCTCAGAAAATCGGCTTGGTTGCTGGCGCCCTTATCACTCTAATGTTGGGACTGCTTGTAGGCAGTACATTTGGACTTGTCAGTGGTGTTGAAACCGCGATTGTCGCGTCTCTATTTGTGGTTAGCGCTGCTATTTGGCATGCATTTAGCGCGTCACAGAAGATGGTAATACTTGCGGTCGGACTTTGTATCGGAATGATGTTCTTCCATGGTTACGCACACGGTGTCGAAGCCGAGGGCACTCTGGTCAATTCTCTATGGGTATGGCTGTTGGCGCTTCGGCATTAATGGTTCTGGGCACACAAATTGGCAGCCGAGTCGCATCTCGTTGGATGTCAGTTGGTGTTGCCGCTGCAAGCTCATTGTTTCTATTGGCTGCTTAGCCTATGACATCACGAGCCAGCACCGCTGTTGATAGCGCTTTAGAGCCCAGTAACGACAACGATGTGTCTAGCTATCGGCTATTTCAACTGATTAGTCCTTCTCTCCCTATAGGTGGTTTTACTTATTCTCAAGGACTTGAATGGGCGGTTGAGGCGGGGTGGGTGAAAAACCGCGCTTCGATGGAAGAGTGGCTAGCGAACATGTTGTTTAGCAGTGTCGCCACGTTGGAGCTGCCGATCATTGACCGATTGTATCGAGCGATTCAAACGGGTGACACAGCGACAATACACGATCTTTGCGAGCGGCTTTTTAGTAGCCGAGAAACAAAAGAGCTGCGCGCAGAAGAGAAACAGCGTGGTCTTGCGCTGAACACTCTATTAGGCCGTTTGGATATTCGAGTTGATGGTATCGAACTTGATGACTTTGTACCCAACCAGCTACTTGGTTTATGTGTGGCTGCTGTGCATTGGCACATTGATGTCAAAGAGCTAAAGAAGGGGTACTTGTGGAGCTGGGCTGAGAACTTGGTGATGGCTGGTGTAAAGCTGGTACCGCTTGGGCAAACCGATGGGCAGCTGGCATTGATCCACCTCTCGGATCAGTTTTCAAAAGCACTAGAGATAGAAAAGCAGACGGAAGACTGGATGATTGGCAGCTTCACCCCTTCGGTGTCGATTGCCAGTAGCCTTCACGAAACACAGTACACAAGACTATTCCGCTCTTAGTCTAATGACGAGGCAGCAAATGATGATCTGTCTCTTCAAAGCTAAGGAGCTAAGAGTGACAAAACAAAGGAAGAAATAGAAACATGACAAATACAACGGACAGTTATAAACAGCCACTGCGCATTGGTATTGGTGGCCCAGTAGGCTCGGGTAAAACGGCTTTGCTTGAGGTGTTGTGTAAAGCGATTCGAGATAAGCTCCACATCGCGGTGGTGACGAACGATATTTACACCCAAGAGGATGCAAAAATCCTCACCAGAGCAGAAGCGCTCGAACCGGATCGCATCATAGGTGTTGAGACCGGTGGTTGCCCACATACGGCCATTCGTGAAGATGCCTCGATGAACTTGGCTGCCGTTGAAGAGTTGCTAAACGCCACAAAAACCTCGATGTGGTGTTTGTTGAAAGTGGTGGTGACAACCTGAGTGCGACTTTTAGCCCAGAGCTTGCGGATCTCACTATCTATGTGATTGATGTTGCAGAAGGGGAGAAAATTCCACGTAAAGGTGGCCCTGGTATTACTCGCTCTGACTTGCTGGTTATTAACAAGATAGACCTTGCACCTTATGTGGGGGCGTCATTAGAGGTTATGGAACAAGATACGCAGCGTATGCGACCAACCAAACCATTTGTGTTTACCAACCTCAAAGAGAGCAAAGGTCTCGATACGATCATCGATTTCATCTTAACCGAAGGTATGTTGGAGTTTCATAGTTAAGAATTTTAGGTTTCGCTTCTCAATACGCGGTCAAAGTTACACATAAGTGACGGTTCTGGCTTACACTTTTGCTATAACACGCGACTCGCAGGACCTCTATGTTTCAAGCAAAATTGATGGTTTGGATAACGGCACTGGTGTTTTTGGGTTATGGCGTGCTGTTTTCCCTTTCTCCGAGCACCTTGTTTGAAAGGGTGACAGACAGTGCGCTGTTTTCCTATTCAGCGGCCATTGACGTGAGAGCAACCTACGGCGGCATGATGGCTGCTGTGGGGATCATTCTTGCGCTTTTGGTGCTAAAACAAGAGACACTCAAGCTCTCGGTTATCTCAGCTACTTTGCTGGCTGGGCTGATGGCGGTGACTCGTACAATGGGCATCATCGCAGAATCGCAGCCCAATGATACCATGCAGATCTACTTGATCACTGAGGTGTTTTTCACCCTTTGGGGGCTGTTTATCTTATGGAAATTCCCCAAGCGGCGAATGTACTTTAAGTAGCGAGTTTCGATGCCGGCCTCTAATTTTAGAGGCCGGCATTTTTTGTTCTATCTAACTTGCTCAATACCAGGGTTACAGATAGCTTTATGCGAGTTTAAAGTCGTTACGCGAGTCTAAAATAAGTCAGTTGCTGTTTCAGCTCTTCGGCAGCGACAGCCATTTCTTGGGTTTGTGAGGCAAGCTGAGTACTGGCTTGATTGATCTCACGTGCGGATAAGTGAATGGTGGTGACATTTTCACTCATTTCGTTAGAGACCATACTTTGTTGCTCCGCAGCTGCGGCTATCTGTGCGACCATGTCATTCGCTCCATTGAGGTCATCAACCATGGATTCTAAGGTAGTCTTGGTATCGCTTGCTGCTGACACGCTAGCACTGATGCTGGCGTTGTTTTGCTCCATTACTCCTACCACCTCACTGGTTTTTTCCAGAAGCTCATTGATGGTGGTTTGAACTTGATTAGTAGATTGCTGCGTTCGACTCGCCAAGCTGCGCACTTCGTCCGCGACGACAGCAAATCCACGGCCTTGTTCGCCTGCTCTTGCGGCTTCAATAGCGGCGTTGAGTGCCAGTAGATTGGTTTGTTCGGAGACTTCTTGAATGACTCCCACTACATCACCAATGTTGTCGACACCTAGCTTCAATTCCGCCATCAAATGTGTGCTTTCTTCAATGGCGATGGATATAGCGGAGACTTCTTCAAGAGTAGAATCCATGCTCGCGCTGCTGGTGGTTGCGTGCTGCGCTGCACCACTGGTTTTCTCAGCACTTTGCTCCGCATTGTTGGCCACATCATTGATGGTAGCGGACATCTCATTCATCGCAGTAGAAAGCTGTTCGAGCTGAGCATTTTGTGAGTCTAAGCTTTGCGCCGTCTCTTCACTTGTCGATGCGATACTTTCTGAGAGTCGGCTCGCTGTGTTGGCT
Source organism: Vibrio variabilis (assembly GCF_003263785.1). Taxonomy (GTDB): domain Bacteria; phylum Pseudomonadota; class Gammaproteobacteria; order Enterobacterales; family Vibrionaceae; genus Vibrio; species Vibrio variabilis. Next base: position 168,249 of record NZ_JYJK01000073.1, on the reverse strand, counting down.
GTAAGCGTCGCGGCTGACAACGTGGCACGTATTGTGCTCTGCATGTCACTTAGACCCTGGCTTAACAGCCCAATTTCGTCTTTGCGACTTTGAGATAGATTTGTCATTAAATCGCCATTTGCCATGCGTTTAAGGTCGCTTAACAGTCGCTGGATTGGGTTAACGATGTTGTTGCCAATAACAAAGCTCGCAATCATCAGTATTGAGACACAGCCTAGTGTAAAGACGATCTGCTTGATCACCTGTGCGATAAAGTCTTCTTTGATGTCAGAAACGAACAGCCCTGAGCCTACTATCCAGTCCCACTCTGGAATATGCGCAACATAAGAAATTTTGTCTTTAAGTTCGCCCTGTGGAGACAACCAAGTGTAATCGAGGAACCCCGCACTTTGGGTATTGGCAATCGAGGACATTTCTCGCCAATGATGCTTGCCAGCACCGTCGACGATATTGCTCATATCATTACCGATAGACTCGGATCTGAGGGGATGTAATAGCAGTTTGTTCTGGCTGTTGGTAATCCAAAAGTAGTTTCTCGCATCGTAACGCATTGCATTGAGTGCTTGATTGGCGGCGCGTTGTGCTTGTTCTTGAGTGAGTGTGGGTTGATTGCGGTAATAATTGATAAGGGAAACAGCGGCTTCTACTTGAGCACTTAGTTTACTTTCGCGCTCAGCAAGTTGCTGACTTTGCTGAAGGTAAACATTAAAAATGCCCAATGAGAGCATTAACAGTGCGGAAAGGATGACAAGGAATTGGAGTTTGGTTTTTATACTTATATTGTTGAGCTTCATAACTAGCCTCTATGACATGATGTTCATAAAGGATAATGCTATCGCATCACAGTGTATGGTTTTAGTGCTGTTAGCCTAAAAAGATGCTCCGTACGTATTTGGTAGTAAAAAATGTAGGTGCGATCGAGTTATGAAGGAAAAAATGCGAGAAAGTTATGACTAAAGTGCGCAAAAGGTGAGATACATCAACTAACTAGTTTGATATATCTCGCGAAAATTTATTTGAAAATGCAATGCTTCGCGTAGTCGCTCGCTTCGTTTGCTGTCCAGTCGCCTTTTGGTTTTTCCTGCATATCTTGGCACCATGCTTCGCTGCCAACTTCTGTACATGCGGCCAATGCCATCACGCCGAGCGCAACGAGCACCCAACGACTGAGTAATGTAATCATAATCCGATCCTTTGAGATGTCGTCCGTTTTGTCTGGCGACTATGCCAAGCATGGTGGCTAAAAGCAACTCCTCCTTCAAATAAATGGATTCAATCTCATACCTGAGAGTGATGGTTTTGTTGTTAAAAGCTGATACTTGATAACAAAAAAAGCCTCAAATATTAAATAATGATTAAATGTTGCTCTGGTAATCGTACGGAAATTAATTTTGGTTAAGTTTCTGCCGCAAGTTAAGGGCTGTTAAGTTTGTTTTAATGGCAAATATATAGAATGATATGTTTATTAATAGTAAAGAAATTCATCCATACGGTAAAATGACTTCTTTTTATAAATTTCTTGTTTTATATATCTGTCGCCTTAATATCAAAAATATTAATATGATTTTGCGGCCTGTTTGCTGCGCTGTATTTAGGGAATGGAATGTTGTTCAAGTTTAGGAAAAAAAGCAGAGACACTGATCAGTCGATGAGTGAAGACGTGGTAAAGGTTATTAATCTTGATGTGGCTTCGCTGTCGTCGTTTGAATCATTGGAACTGCTTTTTAATGGAAGCAAGCCAGCGTTGGGAATTGGATTTGTCCCCCATGGTCACGATCTCAGTCATATTCACCGCTTGCTAAGCAAGGTCGTCGATGGGCCACTAATTTTGACCTCAACCGCAGGTGAGCTTTCTTCCAGTCATGACAATCTCTATCTTGCGACGGGTCAAACGCAAACTATGGTGTTGCAGGTTTTCTCTCGAGAATTGATCAGTGATGTTGATACTCATACGGTACCGCTACCTTGTGAGGATATTCAACGTGGTTCGAGCCAAGCTCAGCCTTCTTCTCGAGTACAAGAGATTGAAAAGCAACTTGAAAATATTCGATTGGCTTTTCCGCTTGATCCCACCGATTGCTTTTCAATGACACTCGTCAATGGCTTAACAAACAGTGAAAACTGGTTGATGGAAGCGGTCTATCAATCGGGTAGGTTTCCGATCCCGTTTGTTGGTGGTACCTCAGCGGGCAGTCTCAATTTCGATAGTGCACCGTTTCATGATGGCACATCAGTACGTCACCAACATGCGTTGCTCTGTTTTATCAAGCTCAATCCTTCTTATCAGTTTCAACTGTTCAAAACACAAAACTTTGAACCGGCAGGGCGATCTTGGCTTATTGGAGATGCCAACCCGTCCCTTCGTTATGTCAAAGGGGTTTTGTCGCCATCAACAATGAAAATAAACAGTTTTCTCGATGAACTAGCGAGCCATTTCCGTTGTAGCGTACAACAAGTAGAGCAACGATTAACGGACTTTACCTTTGCGGTAAAAGTGAAGGGAGAATATTTTGTTCGCTCGGTAGCCAGTATCAATATTTCTGAAGGTAAAGTGCATTTCTACTGTGACACGCCTTTAGGGACTGAGCTGCACTTAATGCGTAAAACGCCATTTGTAGAGCAGACAGATAGAGATTTTGTTCGTCAGCTGGTTAATGAAGACAAATTGGTTGGCGGTATATTGTTTGATTGTATCTTAAGGCGATTAAATAACAGCCAAGATCTGAATAAACTCAGTAATTTTTCCGAACTACCGGTAGCGGGTTTCTCTACCTTTGGAGAGCTCTTTGGCGTGAATATTAATGAAACATTGAGCGCTATCTTCTTTAGCCGACGCAGTGAAGGTTTAGAGCAAGCACATGGCCAATTCGTGGCTGATTATGCCTCTTATGCTAATTACTTCTCACAACTCAAGTTGCGTTCAAATGAGCTGATGATGCGTATTCAAGACCGCTCGCTGACTGACTCTATTGAAGCCATGAGCGTCGCGCATAAGTCCAGTGAACTGACTCAAAACTCAATCAGCTACATTGACCATATTGGTAATAACTCATCTGCCTTGTCTGCCGACACCAATCAGTTTAGTGGCACGGTTCGCTCATTGGAAAGCGAGGTCTTTGCTTTGCAGCAAAATATTAGCTCCGTGGAAAAAGAAGCCGAGAGTCTGCGAAGTGTGCTATCGATCATTGATAAGATTGCAGAGCAAACTAACTTGCTGGCTCTGAATGCCAGCATCGAAGCCGCGAGGGCAGGTGAGTACGGTCGTGGTTTCGCAGTGGTGGCCGATGAAGTACGCAATCTGGCGAAAAGCACCCAGCAGTCGCTCGATAACTCTCGCACCAGCGTTAATGCCTTGTTTGAACAGATGGACACCATCGCTGACGTGGTTAAAACTGTCGGCGAGCACATGCACGATGCAACAGCGAGAACCGAGTCGATAGCGACGGCAATCCAAGACATCGACAACTTGGCGCGCGATACCAATCGGCTACTGGAAAATAGCCACAATATCGCCACCGAGCTGCAAAGCATGGAGGCGAAGGCGCAGCAGCATCAGCAAGATGTAGAAACCATTCGCAGTCAGGTGAGCTAAGCGCTACTTCAATTAAGCTAGCAGAAGATGATTTTTGCTAGCTTTTCAATTGACGATAAAAACGCAACTCAAAAAGAAACTAGACGACTGGTCTAGTTGTGTGTCATGATGCCTGCCATGAATGCAAAGACCAATGAAACCCGCCAACACATTTTGGATGTCGGGTACGAACTGATTTTATCAAAAGGCTTTACGGCGGTTGGGTTGTCTGAACTTCTTAAGACAGCGGATGTGCCAAAAGGCTCGTTTTACCACTACTTCAAATCCAAAGAGCATTTTGGTGAAGTGTTGATAATCAATTATTTTGAAGGCTACTTAGAGCGATTAAACAACTTTTTGTCTGATAACCAGTTAAGTGGCTATGAGCGTTTAATGGGCTATTTTGCCCGTTGGCTGGATGTCGAAAATGGTCGCTGCAATGCTCATAAGTGCTTAGTAGTGAAGCTTGGTGCTGAGGTGTCAGACTTGTCAGAGCCAATGCGATCAGCTCTGCACAGAGGAGCGCAGCAGATTGTGAGCAGCATAGCTGACTGCATTGAGCAAGGTATTGCTGATGGCTCAATAGTCAAACAAGATAGCCTTAGCACAGCGAGCATTGTTTATCAGCAATGGCTCGGAGCGAGTTTAGTCAGCAAACTCAGTCAAAATACGCAACAACTGGAACTAGCTCTAGCAGCAACACAGGCACTGCTTAAGCGATAAACAAAAACACCTGCATAAATTCTGTCTATGCTAAGGCAACAGAAAGCAGGTTTTTTTAGAAATGATCACTAGACGACTGGTCTAATATAGAAAAGGGAACCCCTATGTCACAGAACAACAGAAGAATTGTTTTAGCCTCTCGCCCTGTCGGCGCACCGACACAAGAAAATTTTCGCCTAGAGCAAGTTGATATTCCACAGCCTCAGGAAGGCGAAATGCTGCTCAAGGCCATCTACCTTTCATTGGATCCATACATGCGTGGCCGAATGAGCGATAGCGAGTCATACGCAGAACCGGTAGCGATTGATGAAGTGATGGTGGGTGCAACCGTATGTCGTGTAGAGCAATCTAACCATGCTCAGTTCGAACAAGGTGAATGGGTGCTTGCTTACACTGGGTGGCAAGATTACGGGATTTCAAACGGTGAAGGCCTAGTTAAACTAGGTAAAACGCCGACGAACGCGTCATATGCGCTGGGCATCATGGGTATGCCTGGCTTTACGGCTTACATGGGTCTGTTAGATATTGGCGCACCAAAAGCGGGTGATACCGTGGTAGTCGCCGCAGCAACAGGCCCGGTAGGCGCAACCGTAGGTCAAATTGCGAAGCTAAAAGGCTGTAAAGTCGTAGGCGTTGCAGGTGGTGAAGAGAAATGTCGCCACGCAGTTGATGTACTGGGTTTTGATGTTTGTCTTGACCATAAAGCCGATGACTTTGCCGCTCAACTTGCCAATGCATGTGATCAAGGGATCGATGTTTACTTTGAAAACGTCGGTGGCAAGGTATTTGATGCAGTAATGCCACTTCTCAACACTGGCGCACGTATCCCAGTATGTGGACTTATCTCTCAGTACAACGCAACAAACTTACCTGAAGGCCCAGATCGCATGTCTGCACTGGTTGCAACACTGCTTATCAAGCGCATCAAGATGCAAGGCTTTATTATCTTTGACGACTACGCCCACCGCTATGATGAGTTTGCCGCGCAAATGAGTCAGTGGCTAATGGAAGGCAAGATGCAGTACAAAGAGCACTTAGTGAAAGGAATGGATCAGACGGTGGATTCGTTTATTGGTCTGCTAGAAGGCAAAAACTTCGGTAAGCTGGTGATTCAGCTTAATGAAGTGGACTAGGCTTTTGTAGGTTTGATTGGGAAGCGCTCAACTTGGTTGGGCGCTTTTTTGTTGAGATGGGAATATCATGCGTAATGTTCCCTGTGGCTACTACCAATAGAGCTAAGGTATATTGACGCTGATGAGATTACTTCGCTTGGTCGTTAAAGGTACGACAGAGTCGCTTGGTGATCACAAAAATATGGAGCGATTCCTAACAAGCTTTTGGACAGATCAGTGTTAGCCATCAAGCCTTACCATCAGACTGCATCACAATAGTGCAACAGCTTACCCTTATGGGCGTGCTGCACCGCTCGCTGACTAATGATGTAAAGCAGGCCAAAGTAGAAAAATGAGACTTCGTAAACGCCGTATAGTAAAGGGATGGGTTAACCTTACAATTTATTATTCCATGCGTGTTTAGTGATCAACGGAGTTCTTGCATGAAGAATGGTCCAATCATTGTATCTCCCGAAAGCAACGTTCAGAGACTTCAACGAGTCGAGTTGCAGGCAACAGGCATCTACGATGAGAAATGGTTACAGCAACTTGTTTTTGCTAACGCTGACCTATTACCCTTTTATGAGATTGATGCTGACTATGCTGGTGCGGTACCAGTGTGTATGGAGCTTGTCACTAAGTCGGGTCGAGTGGACTGCATCTATGTGACGCCAACGGGCCGATTGGTCATCACGGAAACCAAACTCTATCGAAACCCTCAATCTCGTCGAGAAGTTATTGGCAGATACTCGATTACGCTAAAGACTTGATGAATTGGAGCTACGATGAACTTGATACTAAGGTTTGTGCAGTTAATGGTGGTCTATCGCTTTTTGAATTGGTTGAGGCGGATGGCCATGAAGTATTAGAAGCCTCATTCATTGATATGGTTCAGCGAAACCTCTCAAAAGGCCGTTTCTTATTATTGGTAGTAGGCGATGGTATTCGAGAGGGAGCTTTTGAGATAAAGGACTTTCTTAATAACTATGCATCAATGGAGTTTTCCTTTGCCATGGTTGAGTTGCAGATCTTCCACATGTCAGGCGAACAACTACTCGTGAATCCTCAAGTGATGCATAAAACTGAAATTATTGAGCGCCGAGTGATTTCGATTAATCAGGTAAGTAGTGACATTACTGAGAAACTGGAATCCACCAATGAGCAAAATGAATCAGCCACAAATAAAAGTTCTAGCCAATCCTATGAGTATTGGAGTGCATTGCTTGATTATCTTGAGCTTGAAGATACTAGCGTTAGGTTACCAACCCCTTCGACTCAGGGGCACTTATGGTTCGAGTTACCACCAAGGGCGTACAATAGTTGGATAACAACCTACCGCGCTAAACCCAATGAGGTGGGTGTCTTTGTGAAATTCAGAAATGATGCACTTGGGCAATACTTGTTTGAGTATCTGTCTGATAGGCGGGAATCATTGATGCCACTATTGCCGGAGGGTGCTCAATTTGTACCAGATAAGCTAAAAGTCTCGCTACCCGCAATCACTCTTGACTGGCAGAATGAAGAGTCATGGAAGGAAGCGTTTGATTTCTACCAGTTGCGTTTAAATCAAATCTATCCCGTCATTAAACCTTTGCTGCTGCAAGCGCTAGAAGCGTATGAAAATTAACGGCGTTTAAAACCATAAAGCGTCCAAAACATAAAAGCATAAGGTGATAGTTCTCCGACTTACTAAGCACTACATATATAAGGAAAAGTAAGTCAAACTACCTTACTGTGGTTTTTGAGGTTGAGCGTCGCTGGCACACAATGGGGCATTTCTGCGCTACGTTCCCCGTCAGCACCTCTGGCAAAATAGTCTACGTCTGTTCGTTTATAACATGCCTCAAGTGGCCGTCATCCTAACAAAAAGTGAGGATCTCCGATCACGTGTAGATAACTGAAAACCTTAGACTAAGTCACGTAAATCAGCTTCGCGACGCGCTGAATGAGATCCCCTTTTTCAAGGGGATGACTGTAATTTTTGGGGATGGTGTAAACACAAAACGGAGCAAGTTCGTTTTGACTCCCCAATAATCAACTCATTACCAAAATTCAGGCTTATCAAACGCAGCCACACAGCTTGAGCTTCCACTAATCGGCTCCAACGCCTCTGTCGTCAGCGATTGTGCGAGCCAGCCATGGGGATAGCTAAGCTTGTGAGGAGCCGCAAACTGCTCAATGGTAATGGGTTCAAACCCGACTCGGCCATAGAAGTTTGGGTCGCCGTAAGTGAACGCAAGGGATACGCCTTTTGCTGTCATTGTATTTAGACCAAACTTGATCAACTTTTGACCGACACCTTGACCTTGGTAATCGGTATGTACTGCAACCGGCGCCAACAAAAATGCGGTTTTATCTGACTCAAAGTTGAGCCGAGTAAAGTAAATCGCGCCCGCCAAAGTGTCGTTATCCATTGCTGCAAACACGACGATATCGTCACTGTTGGTTGTTTCGATGAGGTCTCTTGCAAGCTGACCAATGGCTTTACCTTCTTCTATGCCTTCTGAGTCACCAAATGTTTTTGCGAATAGGGCTTCTAGCATCTCTGCTTTGGGTTGGTGTAACTGTAAGTAGTTCATTTCTATTGCTCTGTTATTCATGATGGTAAGGAACTTAAACTGTAAAGCAGTAGACAGGTCAAGTGTGAAGTCCATAAAGAATCAAAATTGTATTTCTGTGTAAGATTCTACTCATTACGTCTGACGGACGGTCTTTCTGGTCTTGAGCTATCCACCGCTGTACCAGTAACTTCAACTTAAGTTTTGCTAGGAAAAAGATAATGCACATTGTCGCCTCTAACAGCGTTCGATATCGTTCACTGTTGCTTAAAGCACTATTGAAACGACCGCAACGAGGATCGCTGTCGCAATCATCAGTCAATGCGATGCTGTCCAACTCATCCTTTACGATTGATGAAAATGCGCTAAGTCGTTACTGTAAACTCTTTGGTTTTGATGAATCGCGCGTACCTGCCACCTATTTGTTTGTGGCAACGCAGAGTGAGTTACTACAACTTTTCGTTCACCCAGACACGCCAATCCGTCCATTGGGTTTAGTGCATACGTTTGTTGAGTTTGAACTGATTGAGAAGCTAGAAGTAGGGAAGAGTTATCAATTTACAGTAACGCTTGAAATGAAAGAGAAAACGGAGAGAGGTCAACGGTTTGAGACACTTGGAGAGTTCTCTTTGGATGGAAAAACGCTAGCGCGTTATCGCAGCGGATATTTGATGCCAATAAAAAATTCAAAACCAAAACGGGGTGGCGCAGTTTTGGTCGATGATATATCCGTCTATCAACATCAATCCAATCTGCAGACATCAAAAGCGAGTACTAGCGCCTATGCGAGCGTGTCGGGTGATTATAATCCGATTCATCTAAGTGGTTTTATGGCGAAACTTTTTGGATTCAAGGCGCCTATTGTTCATGGGATGGATATGGCTGGGAGGCTATTGAGTATTGCTAGCAGACAAGTTAGCAATAACCAGGAAATAAACCAGTGCTATTTTAGCTTCAAACGCCCAATATTTGTCTCGCAAATGTTGGACGTTGTTAGTGATGGCAGTCAGGTTTTGCTGGTAAATGCAGAGGGCAAAAACGTGTGTAATGATGAGTGCTTCGCAGAGCATTAGTTAGGCTTTGACAGCAGTTTCTGGTTTAACCACTCAGCACTGCTCGTCGATTGCCCATCGCAGACCACCTGATACGCTCTACCGGTAAACCAGCTTTTGGATGCCACTTCATCAATAAATATTTGAGTGGAAGTGACATCGTCTTTGGCGTAATCCCACTTTCGGCGCAGGTGCGCCGCTGCCTCTTGGCCATTATGCTCATCACCATTGCGAATAAAGGTGCAAGGGGAGCTGTTCATTTGCTCGATGAGGTAGAGTACATCGCTTTCTGTGCTTGCCAGCGCACTTTGGCTGGCAAGAGTTAGAACTAAAGCGGTCATCGGCAGCGTTCTCATTGCTGCCACCATTTGGTGACTGGCATCGGATTCGCAATATCGACCTTTGGCCGATTTCTGGTGAAACCATGGTTACACCGCGTGCTTCGCTGATTTCTAGTGCTCTATTCATAGGCTCGTACCAATCGTGCATAGCAAGATCGAAGGTGCTGTTGTGGATTGGCATCATGACTTTACCTTTTACATCTATGTGTGCTTGCACGCTTTGCTCTGGGAACATGTGGATCTGTGACCAGAGTTCATTGTATGCGCCGGTTTCGATCATCGTAAAGTCAAACGGGCCGTATTTTTCGCCAATTTCTGCAAAACCACCAAAGTAGCCAGAATCGCCACTAAAGAATACCTTGGACTCTTTACTGTCAATGATCCAACTGCCCCAAAGCGTTGAGTCTCTATCGGTAAGACCACGACCAGAGAAGTGCTGTGTTGGCGCAAGTGTATACTCAATACCATTTACGCTGTGCGATTCCCACCAAGCCAGTTCGGTGACTTTCTCTGAAGGCACTCCCCATTTGATGAGGTAATCACCCACTTTTAACGGCACGATGAAGTGATCAACTTTATCTGCGAGCGCCTTTACGGACGCTTTATCTAGATGATCGTAGTGATCGTGGCTGATAACCACGACATCGATATGGGGTAGTGCGTCCAAAGTAATTGGTGTTTGGTGAAAACGCTTTGGCCCTGCCCACTGTACAGGTGATGCGCGGTCACTGAATACTGGATCGGTCATGACCAATTGACCATCGAGCTTCATGATGACGCTAGAGTGTCCAAGGCGATAAACCACGTCGCTTTTCTCATTGACCAACTGCTCAGCTGTGATTGTGTGCACTGGCAACTCAAAAGTGGGTGTTGGCTCAGCGCGCTCGGTTGTGAAATAGGATTTCATTACATCAACCATGTCACCAAAGCTCGATTTGTATTCCATTTCTGTGTTGACGTACTTGTCTGGGTAACGCTCAGGATCTTTTTCGGTGTTAGTGCAAGCAGCAAGTGAGGCAATACTCATAGATAGAACTCCCAATGTCGCGAATAGTGACTTTTTCATAGTGATGAACTCATTTCGTGGGCTAGTGCCCATCTCTCAATTAAAGTAAACTGACCAGTGCAGTTTACTTTCTTGTGGTGAAAAGTAAACTGATTAGTGTAAAATAATCGAAGAAATTTTCGTCCATCTGGTTAACGTAATGATTGAAAAGAAAAAAACACGAAGCGAGCTAAAGCGAGAAGCAATCATTAATGCTGCTAAAGAAGCGTTTAATGAATTTGGCGTGCAAAATACCAGCATGGATAAGCTGGCAGCAATGGCGGGTGTGTCTAAGCGAACTGTCTACAATCATTTTGAATCAAAAGAAGAGCTAGTGATATTGCTGCTATCTGAATTGTGGAAGCAATCTATGGCAGATGTGGACTTGAATCCTCTTAAATCGAAAACTGTAGAGCAGCAGTTGCAATATCTGCTCGAACATGAAATCCGAATTCTAAACCAAGCGTCGTACATTGATTTAGCCAAGGTGGCGTTTGGTCATTATTTCTACCGCCCGGAAGAGCTTCAGCAGCAAGCTGCGCAAATGTCCAAGCAAGAAACCGCACTGTACAAATGGCTGGAACAACAACATGCCGATAAAGTGATGGTTATTGATGATATTGAGACGGCGAGCATTCAGTTGCACAGTCTTATCAAAGGTAGCTGTTTTTGGCCACAGCTGATGGGGTTGAGTCAGACTCTTACTGAAGAAGGTATCACCCAACTGTCGCAATCAACCGCTGATCTATTTTTGGCTCGTTATATGGCGCGTTAGTTTAAGCTCTCCAGTTCACGGGGTAGCATGTTGTCCGCATGCTACTCACAGAAATGCCCTAACTCTTGCACCAAAAGCTGTGTTGCTTTGGAGTAGATATGACGCTCTTCTGATCCCACTAACTGCACTAGCAGAACTTTATTTGAGGCCAAACATTGGCGAAGCACACGCAGCACCATATTGATGTCCAGTTTGTGTTTCTCGCTGCTAGAGTTGTGTTTTGAAATCGAGGGAAGGTCGATAGTTAGCAGCAACTTGTCGCAGTGACTAATAAAACGAGCGAGTTGCTCTTTGACCATAGTACGACTGCGGTAATTCACTTCATCGGCAAGCAGCCAGTTACAGCCCATATCCTCTGCATATTCAAGTTGCTTTTTGTCGCAACGATTGCGATCAATACCGACATGAAATGCACGGCATTCATTAAAGCGGTTTAGGGCGAAATGGAGCATAGACCCCATGGTCAAATCCAAACACTGATCCATGAGTAAATGCGCGTTGATATTAATAAAGCCCACATCTTCTTGATCAATGATAAGGCTTGGCAGAACCTCGAGTAGCGTTTCATGGCAGTTGGTGATCACCAGTGGCATTGCCCCAACAGTCAACTGTTCAATTAGCTTGTCGTTGAAGCTTAAATTGGTTGCTGGATTCTCGAAATACGTCGCCTTGGTATGAGCGACCTTGAGGGCAGGGAAGTGTCCAATGTTTCTCATTAGATGAGAATTGTGCTGCGCACTCAGCCAGTCGTAGGCGGTATCGAGTAAAGATTCAGCGTCTTCAACTTGAGCGTTGTTAAGAGGTTTAATCGTTTCACAAACGGTCAGTATCGACAGTTTGTTTTCCAGGGCAGGATGATAGCGACGTTTCCATAACTGTTTGAAGACGCTGAGCATGATGAATTACCTTTCTGGTGGCAGCGCTCTGGCCGCTTGTAATACATGTAGAATAAATCTGTCCTTGTTTGCCTCTACGCGGTGGGCAGGGGCCATAATGGAAACCGCACCGATCAGCTTTGTGCCTTTTGTCACTGGAGCACTGATACCGGTTACGCCAGGGTCAAACTCGGAAGTACTGATAGCAAAGCCTTGACGACGGATCTGTTCTAACTCGCTTTGCCATATTTCAGCATTCGCTTCTTCGCCAAAGTGACGAAGGATTTTTTCGCGGCGAGCCTCTGGTAAATAAGCAACATCACTTTCGAAGACGCGCCTCGAAGTAAAGGCTGACTTTGGCCACGAACATAACTGCAACGAAGCGCCTGTGCACTTTCTTGTAAGCTAACACAGAGTGCTCTGTAGCCCACTGGCACCATGTAGGCGGCCATTTCACCCGTCTGTTTTTGTAAACGGAACAAGATGCTTTCAATCGTTTCCAGGTTGTGTGGACTCGATTGGTAGCTGTGCATTAGCAATAGTGCGGCCGGACCAACAATCAGTGTTTTATCGTGAGCGCTCTCTTCAATGAGGTTCCATTCTTTGAGCAGTTTGATATGTCGATACAAACTACTCAAAGGAACACCGAGTTGCTGGCTTAATGCCTTGGCAGAGACGGGCTCATCCGATACGGCAACTTGCATGAGCAGTTGCAATGGCTTTTCGTTGACCTGAGTCGAGGGTTGCTGTGCGTTTCCCATAATTGGTTATCTATCATCAATAAGGACTACGCAATTTATATTCCTGTCAGATAAGAAAGGGAACAAAATTCAGCGACACCTTTCTCACCAGATGATAAATACGCAAATTCTGACATCTAATGAATCTTGCGATGCATCAATGCAATCGGATGAATATCTAATTAGAGTGTGAATAGTTTTTAGGGAGAGATGGAAAATGAAATTTGTTTGTGGAACCTGTCGCCAATTTCAAAGAGATAAGGAGAATGACAAGACTATCTGCAGCGCTTGGGGAAACCCGACGTCAATGAAGCGTGATGGTTGTCAGTTTTGGATGCCTAAGAGTGAGCGGCTGTATCCGACTGGGGAAGCCAATTTGCAGGAATAAGAAAACGCCCAACGTCGAGGGAGATGCTGGGCGTTTGTTTAACAAGCGCTTATTTGATTAGAATTTGTAAGAAGCGCCAAGGTACACAGAACCCACTGAGAATGTGTATGTTCTTGGGTCACCAAGATCTACATTGAAAGCATCCGCTTCATAGGCTAAACGCATTGCTAGACCTTCCACCATCTGTGGTGCATATTCTAGGCCTAGGCCATAGCGGAAACCAGTTGCTGAATCACTTTGTTTTTGGTCGCCCTCTTTAAATTCCATGCTGACGCGAGACAGACCTAGCGTAGCGAATGGGCGGAGACCATTGTCGAAGCTGTAGCCTAGGTTTGCTGCGAGGGAGAAGGCACTTGGGGTCATCTTAAAATCGTTAGCACCTTTAGGAGATAACTCACCATAGTTTGTGTAACCACCTTCCAAAGCAACGATACGGTTGAATTGGTAACCACCGTACACACGAAGAGAGCGGGCACCGTCAATAGTTGGAAGACCAGAAATGTCACTTGTTTCTAGCTTGCTTTCAGTAAGGCCAAAGCCACCACCAATGTAGAAACCAGGCTCTGTAGAGTTAGCCCATGCGCCAGTTGCCATTAGTGCAGAAACTGCAAATACCACTGATTTTTTCATTCTGATACCTCAAAAGATTTTTTAGAGTGTTTGATTGTCGCGGCGTAATGTAAGGGATCTTTGCGGGGAACTCTGTGCTAGAAGTGTCGTGAAATGTGGTGGAAATGTCACAGAACTGTTTGCGACGAACATCAAGAAATGACAATTAAATACGCAAACGTTTACTTGAATATTATTGAGTTGTATCACACTTTTTTGGAACGTCAGGGTGGTTTTGTAGTACGTTTATCAGTATAACTGCCAACGATTACGACTAGAGAGGTAACGATGAATTATAAACAACTGCCAAAAATCGACCTTCACTGCCACCTAGATGGAAGTGTACGCCCAGAAACTATTATCGAGTTGGCGGAGCAACAGAACATCGATTTGCCTAGTAAGGATGTCAAGGTTATTCGCGACATGATGATCGCTCCAGAGACCTGTCCTAACCTCATTGAATACCTAAAGCGTTTCGATTTGCCTCTGTCTGTCATGCAAACTAAAGAAGCACTAGAACGTATCGCTTTTGAAGTGTATGAAGACGCAGCGCTTGAAAACGTGACGTATATGGAAGTGCGATTTGGACCACTTCTGCATCGTGAGAAAGGTTTGAATGTTGAGGAAATCATCGGCACAGTCGTTGCAGGCATGCAGCGTGCTGAAAAGGTGCATGGTATTAAAGGCAATATCATTTTGTCGCTACTGCGTCATATGCCAACCGATGAGATCAACGATGTGATTGATGTTGGTTCGCAATATGTAGGCAAAGGTGTGGCGGCATTTGACCTTGCTGGTGGTGAAGAGCTGGGCTTCTGCGAGAAGTTCATTCCATTTGCTCAATATGCTAAGGAAAAAGGTCTCAATGTCACCATCCATGCTGGCGAGCAGGGTGAAGGTCAGAACGTCTATGATGCGATTACAATGCTGGGTGCGGAGCGAGTGGGGCATGGTATCCATATTGCGACCCATCAAGCGGCATTTGATTTAGTCCACGATAAGCAAGTTGCGCTGGAAACGTGCCCAAGTAGTAACGTTCAGACCAAGGCAGTAGACAGTATGGATGTTCACCCGATTGAAGACTTTAGACAGCGTGGCATTCCGGTAACCATTAACACAGACAACAGAACGGTTTCCAACACCACCATGACAAAAGAAGTACAAAAAGTGATGGAACAGTTTAAACTGAGCGAAGAAGACTATATGCACATCTATCGCAATAGTGTGAATGCTGCATTTACGGATGATGCGACAAAAGCAGAGTTGCTTGTGACCGCTAAGTAGCAGCGCATCTGTCATCAGAGTGAAAGTCTAATAGTGAAGCCCTAGCAGAGATGCTGGGGCTTTTGCCAATGATTAACTTGGCCGTGCTACGGAGATAATTTCATTAATCAGCGCGTAGTTATTGCCGCCTAATCTTGATAATGGGTTGACTTTCAAACCATCGACGACAAGCCTCTCTTGTTGAGTATCGATCACGCTGTCATCAATGAACACTTGCTCAATTTTGGCAATCACTAAGTGCTGCGGCGTCTCACCCATTTCTATCACTTCATGCAGTGAGCAGCCAAAAGCTATCGGGCACTGTGAAACTCTTGGTAGTGAAAAGCCGTCAAAATTGGTCAATGCCACGTCGCTTGCCTCAACCTCCGATTCGCCATGCTCGAGGGTTGCGGACGTTTGAGTCATGACTTCAGCACTGTCGGCATTCGCTATATGAATCACGAGCCGTTTGTTTTTTATCGCGTTTACTGCGCTGTCCTTGAGCGTGCCATCGGGCTTTTTGCCAATCGAAATCATTAATAATGGTGGGTTGCTTGAAACCGGCGCAAAATAGGAAAACGGCGCCAAGTTGAAATTGTCCTGAGAGGATTCGGTAAGAACCCACGCTATCGGGCGAGGGATGACGGTCTGCGTCATTAAATGATAGATAGCGTTGGGGGATAACTCATCGAGGTTGAGCTGCATACTGACTTCTCCGTGTCGTCATTTTTAGTATGTCAAAACAGTATCATATTCAATTGACCGTGTGGAGATCCGAAGCGTCCTAGACTACACCTATAGAGTCAGCATAGATAAGGAACCCCCATGATGATCCGACTAGGTACGCTGCTCGCTGCTCTGGTAGTGACGTTCTCGTCACAAGCGGAATGGATGCTCGATAGGAGCAATTCGACACTTAAGTTTGTCTCTACTAAAAGTAACAGTGTAAGTGAAATACATCACTTTGAAGCGATGACAGGCACGATCAGTGACGATGGCAAAGCAACACTGGTTATCGATTTGTCCAGTGTTGAAACCAACATACCCATTCGCAATGAGAGAATGCAAACCATGCTATTTAACGTTGCTGATTTTGCTAAAGCAACGATTACCACTGTGGTTGATATGAGTGAACTGGACAATGCCGATATTGGCGGCATTTATAGCATCATCAATGATGTCACTGTGGATTTGCACGGTAAGCAGAAAACCTATCCTGCAAAACTGACGGTAATGAAAATGAGTGACGACAAGGTGGTGATTGTCGCAACCGATCCTTTGATCGTGAATGCCGCGGATTTTGGTTTGGAGCAGGGCATAGAAAAACTACGTGAAGTGGCGGGGCTACCCGCTATTGCGACGTCAGTACCGCTGACGTTTGTGTTGGTCTATAACCAGAAATAACTAAATAAAAAACGCTGCGCAATAGCGCAGCGTTTTTTGAATTTTCCAAGCTGTAATCTGCTTACACTCTAAAGTAAGCCAATTTTTGCGTTAGCTCGTCGGAAGCTTGAGCCATTGATTGTGACTGCTGCGCCAAACTTTGGCTCGCTTGTCTGATCTCGCTAATCGATAAGTGCACGACGCTAACGTTTTCATTCACGTCATTGGCAACGGTGCCTTGCTGCTCAGCCGCCGCCGCGATTTGCGTCACCATATCGTAAGTATCGTTGAGTTTGGCTACTGCCGTATCCAGTTTTTCTTGTGTTTGCGAAGCCAAATCCACACTCTCAGACACCTTTGTTTGGTTCGCCGCCATGACTGACAATACACTGTCTGTGCGTTCATTGAGCTGGTCAATGGTGGTTTGTACTTGCGCGGTAGACTCTTGAGTGCGGCTAGCCAGGTTTCGAACCTCATCGGCAACCACGGCAAACCCGCGCCCTTGTTCACCAGCGCGCGCTGCTTCAATCGCTGCGTTGAGGGCAAGAAGGTTGGTTTGCTCTGAAACTTCGTGAATCACGTTTACCACAGAGCTAATGTCGCTGACACCTTGTTTCAGCGCTTCCATAAGTTGGTGGGTGCTGGTGATGTCATCGGAAATACCGGCGATGTTATTCAACGTATAGCCCATACTGCGACTGCCTTCAGCGGCAAAGTTTTTGCTCTCTTCTGTGGTTGCAGCAGTGCGCTCTGAATTACTCGCGACGTCTTGAATGGTTGAGGACATTTCATTCATTGCCGTCGCCAGTTGTTCAAGTTGCTGGCTTTGAGAGTCAATACTAGTGGAAGTTTCTTCACTCGCTGCAGCAATGCTGCTAGATAGCTGGCCAGAGTAATCTGCCGATGATTTTGCCGCGGTGATGGTATCTTTAAGTGCTGAGATCATGCGAGCAAGCTCATTGCTTAAGTAACCTAACTCATCCTTACGGTCGCTCGACATATTCACCGTTAGATCGCCATCAGCGACTCGGTGGACGCGCTGTACTAGGTGTTCAATTGGTTTAACGACATTCCGAGCAATGTAGACGCTCATAATAACTAATACGATGGCGGCAAGGGTATCGACAATGAGATCTTTAATTAGCTGGCTTTGGAATGCTTTGTCGATATCTGCAGTTTGAACACCTGAACCGATAATCCAGTCCCACTCGGGAATGTAACTAACGAAGGAGATTTTTTGAGACTCTTCGCCGTCACTACCAATCCAGTAATAAGTAACAAAGCCACTACCTTGTTTGGTCGCAACTGCGCTCATTTCCTGCCAGAAATAGTTCCCACGAGAATCTTTTAGATTACTGGCCTTAGTGCCGTTTAGTTGTGGGTTAGTCGGGTGCATGACCACTTTTTCATCGGAAGTTGCGATAAAGAAGTAATTGTTACCATCGTAGCGCAGCGCTTCAATGGCTTTCGCAGCTGCCTGCTTTGCTTGCTCTTCCCCCATGGAAGCACTGAGCTTTTGATAGTGACTTGCTAAGGTGTACGCCACTTCGACATTCGAGCGTACCCGGTCTTTGCGCTGATCGTAGCTTGAGTTTTTTTGAATGATAAGATTATAAGTACCCAATGAGAATAAAATGAGTACGGCAAAGCCGACAAGAGCCTGCAATTTCGCTCTGATCGACAAATTATTCAGTTTCACAAAAATATTCCTCTTTACCTTTTGAATGCAGCAAGTTCCATTCGAAATGCCATTGACGGTATTTAGACTGCTCAGTAGCAAGTCATAGTATCACTTATTACTGATAATATTGGTACTTATTGATTGGGATTATTTATTAACTGCCGGAATTTTGATCTATTTAATATATTTTACTGTGGTTAGTATGAAAACTGGGATGGAAATAGATGATTAGATTATAACGCTCACAATTGTTGGGGTTTTATCTATATGTTTTTATTATGATTTAATGATGAAATGATAGTGAATATATCAAATTGAGTGATTATTTTGAGAGTAATATATCGTATCGAGTCTGGTATTTTGTTGCTGTTATAAAATACATTAAAAGTGAAAAAGTGCTAATGACTAGCACTTTTCATCAACACAACATTCATCTTGCAAGAAGTCAATGACGCCCGCGAGATGCTCGTATTGTGCAACACAAAATAGAGTTCGACCTTCACGGCGCTGCTCTATCAAATTAGCCGAAGCAAGACTAGAAATATGGTGTGACAGTGTCGAGCCTGGAATATCAAGTCGCTCTTGTATCTCACCGACAGGGATACCTTGTCGTCCTGCCTTGACGACTTGTCGATAGATAGCGAGGCGGGTAACGTGTCCCAGCTCTTTTAGTGCTTTTGCTGCAACTTCAATCTGCATGTGTTTCTCTCCGCAATAACTATTTCGATAGTAATCGAAATTTTGAGTCAGCGCTAGGGACAATCAAGAAAAGCACCAGTGCAAATGCCAATGAACCAAATAGATCTTCTGGACGGTGCATGCCAAGCCACAGTCGACTGGTCGCCACGCCAACTGCCCACAACATGACTAAGGATGAGAGAACAGGATATTGGTGGTTGGCAAATAACCCAGCAAAGAAAAGAACACACACTGCCACGAAAATTGTGTGACCAGAAGGAAAGGAATAGTCAGTTTCACCCAACCAGTGCTTGGTGCGCCATTGACTCACTTCATCGCTCGCTAGAACGATGATCTGGTCTTGGTCACTACTATCAAGCGTGTAGAACTGCTCGGGTGAAGAGAGCAGCCCCTCAGCCGTTAGTTCATGGGTGTAAGGCCTAGGACTTTCTGTCCACTGCTTCAAGAACGTCTTAGCGCCAAAGCTGAATATTAACAGTAACCCTAACTGTGCAATCAGAATCACTTTGTACTGACTGGCTCTCGTCACCCAGAGTGTCATCACGCCAAGTACTGCTAATGTGATGAGAAACCCTTGATGACCAGCAGAATAAGACAGCAGTTGCATCGCGGTACCTAGCCCGTTGCTTACTTGGGCGCTGAGTTCGAATGGGTAAAGCAAAGATGATAGAACGAACAAAATGGTCGCTACGATAGCGAGGCAGACAATCCCCAACAATTTATCTTGGGTAAAAAATCGCAGTTGATGAAAGTTTAAATTTGGCATAGAGGGTAGGGAATGCTGATGTAAAACAGGGTGGATAGGGTATTGGATTGATTGTATTGATAATTCAGAGGAATGTCATAATTTGTTCGAATTGCCGTTTTAAGCCGGATAGGTTCAAAGGCGCATCAAAACAATAGGGTATTAAAAAGTACAAAGCAGTATTAGGTGGCAAGCAATGTCGCTACTTGCCACATGAATTCAAGATGCTACTCATTTTCTTAAAGATCACGCATTAGCTCTTCATAATCATCATTTGCTCGTTTGACTATGGTGCTTAGTTCATCCGCATCTCGATGGTTGAGCGTGATCTGCCATGCTTTATGATCGTGAATTTCAAACCCTTTCACTAACGTTGAGTGGTGTGAACGTTTGAAGCTAAGCTCGCTCAACTCGGTATTATGGTGTTCATTAGACTCGACAATATCGACATCGAGTTCACCGACGGGATTGACGTGAATTTGAGCGTGATGTTGGGTGCTGCCATGCAGCACAAAGTTGCGATGTGTTTTGATCATTGTCCTCTCCTTTGGAAAGTAACGATTCCTACTAGCCTATAAGACAGTGTAGGAGAGGATGAGTACTACTTATGTGAAATTAAAGTGAAGCTTGATACGAGTCAAACAAACGTGCACAAAAGTGATCCTCTTGCATCTAGCATCGCATTTATTTGGTCGAGAAATGCTCTCGCAGTGCTGAACGTCGATTCTGAGCTGGATTGTAACCATCCATGGGAACGGTATCTTCGTAGCCTTCAAGAATAAACCGCTGCGGAGGCAAAGCAGGCGTGACGCGACGAAGTTGAGGAGAGCGTGGTGTACCGACACGTTCATACACCCATAAGCCGCTGCCTGTTTTAAGACGAACAATGCGACCATCAAACTCGAAGGACGTTGTCACGAGTCGATGGTTACGAAGTGCACCTGCGTCAGAAAATGTCAGGATTTCCGTGCTTTGCTTGGGAGCGCCAATTTCAATCCAATTGCCGTAGACGCGGGTTGGCGAAATATGGTTTTGGTGACTGCTAT
The DNA here is from genome assembly GCF_003263785.1 of Vibrio variabilis. Classification (GTDB taxonomy): domain Bacteria; phylum Pseudomonadota; class Gammaproteobacteria; order Enterobacterales; family Vibrionaceae; genus Vibrio; species Vibrio variabilis. The sequence continues at coordinate 147,643 of NZ_JYJK01000073.1, read as the reverse complement.
AAAACGCAAAGCCGAGCAAGCCAGACAGCACAACCATGACGAACAGTATGCCTGCCAGCATGTATGAGTCAGTGTTAGGGGTTGCTCTAGCTCTGATCCTTGTCATTCACTCGGCCTTCCTTGTCGCCTAATGGAGTGGGTTGCTCAGTTGTGTTTTGAGCGTCTATGTAGGTTATCGGCTAGTGCCGTTGTAACTTTATCAAACACTAGCTAGGGAACATTGCCCCTAGCGATAACCATAGCGCTAGATAGGAGAAGCTGACAGAAAGGTTTTGTAATACTTTGTTATTTCAAGACTTCCGTCAACTTAAAGGGTAAAAACAGCTGGTTTACATCGACTTTGGCTTTTAAGCGAGCCGCCAATAAATACAAGCCGCCGATTTTACGATGCAAGAATAACGCATCTGCGGGAGGTGTATGCCAATAGTCCTGCTCCATACTAATTACCGTGCCCGCTTCACTGATGCGCTGTGCAAGGTTGCTGGCACCAAAATCATAGCTGCCTTGATATTTAAGTGGCTCGCCGGCAAGTTTCACTAGATTCACAACGGCATCTCTTTGAGCAGGTAAGATTTGTTGAGTAAAGAAGCCAATTTGCTGCAATGCTCGGTAGAGGCGTCGTCGTCACCGTCGAGGATGGCGCTGAAAGCGAGACGATAGCCATCACTGATTCGGTCGTCGTAGGCTCGAGTCGCTCCAAAATCCAGCAGGACGACTTTTTGTTGCCGCTCGTCAAAAAGAAAATTGGCGAAGTTGGGATCCGTTTGTACCAACTTAAAGTCGAAGATTTCTTTGAAAAGAAGCTCCAACAGTAAGGTGACCACGCGGTCGCGAGTCTGCTGGTTACTGTCAACCAATGACTCTATCGCAACGCCATCCACGTAGGTCATGGCTAACACATTATCGGTTGTGAGTTCATCTCGGACATCGGGTAAGACAAATTGCGGGGCGCTTGCGAGGTAGTCGCGAAATTGGCGCAGAAGTTTGGCTTCTAACAAGTAATCCGCTTCGGCATGAAGTTGCTTCTTCGCCTCTTCCAGTAACCCTTTGTAATCGACGTCTTTAGGAATGAGCCCAACCACATTGAGTAGGGTGCCCACATTGTCGACGTCACTGTCGATACTTTGCTTGATCCCGGGATATTGCACTTTAATCGCCAGTTTAGTGCCATCGTCTGAGTGGGCTTGGTGCACTTGACCAATCGATGCGCTGGCGATGGGTTTGAAGTTAAATTCAATGAAGTTTTGTTTCCAGTCTGCTCCCAATTCTTGTGTCAGAACCGAGGAAAGCTGACTGGCAGGCATGGGTGAAGCATCGGAGCGCAGCTTGAGAGAATATCAGCCAATTCTGGGCTAATAAGATCGCCTGCATCCATAGACATTAACTGACCCACTTTCATCGCTGCACCGCGAAGATGAGCCAGTTGATCGGCCACTCGTTTGACGTTACTCGGGGTGAGTAGCAACTCGCGAGCCTTGGGACGCTTGCCTTGTGCAAACTGTTTGGCGCCCTCTGTGACCATAGAGCCGGTAACTCGTGTTGCCAGAGAGGCTAATTTCCCGAAGCGGGTGATGCGATTAGTTGGGACTTTACTTTCCTGATTAGACATACCTTGTCTCTGATTCATTGATTCTGTTTATTTATACCATCACAGACTAGCAAGTGATCAATGACTTGTTTTCGTTAACTTTGTGAGGTAAAACGATGTTTTGCCAAAAGTAAATTACAAGGAAGTCATTATGATCAAAGAAAATACCTATTTTGAAGGAAACGTGAAATCTCTCGCTTTTACGCAAGCCGACGGCGACAGTAGTGTTGGCGTTATGGCGCCGGGCGAATACACGTTTGGCACCGCAGCTCCGGAGAAAATGACGGTAGTAAAAGGTGCACTAACGGTTCGTTTAGCTAACACGCAAGAGTGGAAAACCTACACAGCGGGTCAGGCGTTTGATGTTGAAGGCGATTCAAGCTTTGATTTGCAAGTCGAGCAAGCTACCGCTTATCTCTGCGAATATCTGTAGTATTAAAAGCGACAGCGTTAAAAAGAATGGCGCAAAAAAGAACGCATCGACTTAGCCAGTCGATGCGTGACACACAGGCAGTGGATTGAGGTGTCAAATCTAATATTTGGTAATTGAAGTTCAATACCGTTCAAATTCGCCACGATTGTAGTCGTTAATCGCCTGTTGGATCTCTTGACTACTATTCATAACAAAAGGGCCGTAATGAACCACTGGCTCGTTAATTGGTTCACCAACAAATACCAGCAATCCAGAATCTTCTCTCGCATTAATCTCCATAGCCTCTCCTTTTGAGACTAGTGCAAGTTCACCTTTAATCAATTTTTTCTCACTCAATGAGACTTCGCCGGAATAAACATAAACCATGGCATTGTGGTGTTCGGGTGTGCCTAGAATAAGTTGGTCGCCCCTGTCGGCACGCCAGTCAGCAACGGTTGCCGCCACTCCTGTTTTTGTGAGGGGCCTGTTAAAACCTCATCTTCGACCGTTAATGTGCCAGCTAATAGGCGTACTAATCCAACCCCCGGCTTTTGATACTCGGTAATCGTTTCTGGTTGGAAATCGTGGTATTGCGCTGGCTTCATTTTGTCTCTAGCTGGCTGGTTAATCCAAATTTGAAAACCGTGCAGCTGACCGTCATCCATTATTGGCATTTCGCTATGGATCACGCCACGGCCTGCCGCCATCCATTGAGCACCACCAGAGCGTAATTCACCCACGTTACCCATATGGTCACGATGCTGGAAGTGCCCTTGCATCATATAGGTCAGTGTCTCAATACCTCTATGTGGATGAGGGGGAAATCCGCCAACATAATCTTTTTTGTCGTCGGATTTGAGCTCATCAATCATAAGAAACGGCGAAAACGCCTGGTTATCAAAGCCGTGTACGCGACGAATTTTTACACCATCACCATCAGAGGTGGCATGCGATGGAATGATCTGTTGAATGGTTCTAAATGAAGTCATTTGGGACCTCCTTGGTATCTGATAGTCAAACTATAGATCTCCGGAGATCGAAAGAGCAGAGTGGAAATGTGAAAGAGACGTTCGAATAGTTCGAACTAAAAACTGCACGCATATTTTTGTAAAACTATATAGTTTTGTGACTTATTTTGAATTTTAAGGGTCTCGTCCTTTAGAAGAGAACGAAAATTTGGTTTATTAGAATCGACCCAGCGAGATGTTGGTGGCTCAACGTTTAAAGATTGGCGAACACACAAATCAAGAGAGCAGAACATGATAGTAGGACTAGATATCGGCGGCACAAAAATAGAGGGCGTCGGACTCGATGCCAACAGCTACGAGACCTTGGTTGTCCATCGTGAGCCAACGGCAAAAAACAGTTATTCAGAGTTCTTAACTGCCGTGATGTCTGTGATTGATGCTGTGAGCCAACATGGGGAGATCGACTCTATTGGCATTGGTTGCTGTGGTTCTGTCGGCAATGACGGCCTGATGCAGGGTGCAAACGTGTCTGTGTTAAATGGACAGGATTTTATTGGTGATATTCAAAAGCAGATCGATGTTCCGGTTGCTATTGCCAATGATGCTGATTGCCTTGCGCTTTCTGAATATAAAGATGGCGCCGCGAAGCACGCGACCAACTCCTGTGTCGCCGTCATCATTGGAACGGGCTGCGGTGCTGGCGTGGTGATCAACAATGGTTTGGTGACTGGCCTTAATAAACTTGGTGGCGAGTTGGGGCATAACCCGCTCCCTAACTTTAACCCAGAGGTTGATGGTAATCCTCACCAGTGTTACTGCGGCTCGATGAACTGCGCAGAGTCATTTGTCTCAGGCACCGGCTTTGCTCGCACATTTGCAGAGAAGTACGAACCCGCAAATTCTAGAGAGATCATGGCGCTCTACGAAAGAGGGGATGCTAGAGCCGTTGAGCACTTCGATTTGTACTGTGATCAGCTCGCTCGAACGTTGGGTGCTATTGTGAACTTTGTCGATCCTGAAGTCATAGTGCTCGGTGGTGGGATGTCAAACGTAGACGAAGTGTATCCTCTGGTTCAGAAAAAACTCTCGAAATACACCTTCACAAAATCGGTCACGACTCAGGTGGTCAAAAGCGTACATGGTGACTCGTCTGGTGTGCGAGGCGCAGCATTCTTGCACACGCTTTAGTTACAGCGATTAACTACTTCACAAACCCAACGAGTTGATGAAAACACTATGACGCAAAAAGACGAACTGTTTCTAACTCTAGACTTTGGTGGCTCTTCGGTGAAAGGTGCCGTCATGTCGCGTGATGCTCAAATTCATGAGCGATTCTCGCTCCCTAGCCAAGCTGACAGTTATGAGCAGTGGCTAGACACATTTACCCCCAAGTTCAATGAGCTAGCTGAACGCTTTGCACTTAAAGGAATCGCGATAAGTACCTGCGGAGCGGTCAATGTGGATACTGGGGTGATAGAAGGGGCAAGTGCTCTACCTTATATCCACGATATCGATGTGAGATCTTTATACCAAGCTCGGTTCCACCTGCCCGTTGAGCTAGAAAACGATGGCTGCTGCGCGGCACTTGCAGAAGACTGGCTCGGAGCTGGAAAAGAAGATGACGAGTTTTGCCTGCTAGTATTGGGCTCTGGGATAGGTGGTGCCATCGTGCGTGATGGTGGAGTCATCAAAGGGACGCACTTGCATGCTGGGGAGTTTGGCTACTGCATACTCCGTTTTGAAGAAGGGCAGCCTATTACCTATTCAAACGCCGCATCCACTCGTGCTCTTGTTGAAAACGTGGCTATGGCTAAGCGTCAAAAAGTCGAGGGTTTCGATGGTGTTAAAGTATTTTCCCTCTACGAACAGGGTGATAACGACGTACTGCCGTTGGTCGAACAATGGTATGGCGATCTGGCAACGATTCTCTTTAATGTTCAGTACTCTTTGGATCCGAAACGCATTCTTCTTGGAGGGGCGGTCAGCCGTAGCCCTCGATTAATTGACAATATCAATCGCAAACTGGACGAGCTCCACGCCAGCATCCCGATTGCTCGAATACGCTCAGTTCCCGCACTGACACAATTTGGTAACGACGCCAACCTGATTGGCGCTTTGAAACATTTTCTGAATAGACAAGGTTAGTAAGATGACGACATACACTTTTCCGCAAAATTTTTTGTGGGGCGCGGCTGCGTCTGGGATTCAAACAGAAGGCACCACAAATAAAGCCAACGACTCTATTTGGGATCTTTGGCATCAACAAAGCCCAGAACGTTTTTATCGTGGCATCGGCTCTCAAACGGTAACGGATACGTATCACCGTTACAAAGATGATGTGCAGGACATGAAAAAGGTCGGTTTCAACTCGTTCCGTACTTCTATTCAGTGGTCTCGACTGATCAAAGACTACGAAACTGGCGAGGTCTGCCAAGACGCCGTCGAGTTCTACAACAACTACATTGATGAAATGATCGCCAATGGCATTGAGCCAATGATGAACCTCTATCACTTTGATATGCCAGCAGAACTTCAGGAAAAGTTCGGCGGTTTTGAGTCAAAGAAAGTGGTCGATCTGTTTGCAGACTACGCAGAGACGGCGTTTAAACTCTTTGGTGACAAAGTGAAGTACTGGATTACGTTTAACGAGCCAATCGTGCCAGTAGAAGGCGGTTACTTGTATGACTTCCATTACCCATGCAAGAAGGATGGTAAGCTCGCGGTTCAAGTGGCCTTCAACATCATGCTCGCTCACGCAAAAGCAGTACACCGCTTTAACGCGTTGCAGTTGGAAAACTCGCAAATCGGTGTGGTGCTTAACCTAACACCGTCTTACACGCGAAACGACAGTCAAGAAGATAAACAAGCAGCATGGTATGCAGACCTTTTGTTTAATCGCAGCTTCCTTGATCCAATGGTGAAAAATGAAATTCCTCAAGAGCTGTGTGATGTATTGGCTGAGCATGGGTTAACGCCTGAAGCAACGGCGGAAGAGGTTGCCGCGATTACAACCGCCAAGGTTGAGTTCCTAGGTGTTAACTATTATGTTCCGCGCCGCGTGAAAGCGCGTGAAGCTGAGTACGACCTAGATTACTTTACGCCTGAGGTCTACTTCGAGAACTACGTAAATCCAGAAGGTCGATTCAATCCATATCGTGATAATAACGAAATCTTGCCGACGGCTATCTATGATATCGCTAAAAATGTCCAAGAGAACTACGGCAACATTCCTTGGTATCTTGCTGAAATCGGTATTGCGATGGATTTAGAGTCAGAGGGAGAGCCAGGTGCCGACGGTCTGATTGACGATTCATTCCGCACCGGCTTAATGAAAGAGCATCTAGTTCAGCTTCACAAGGCAATTGAAGAGGGCTCAAACTGCTTTGGTGTTCATCAGTGGACCTTTATCGACAACTGGTCTTGGTTGAACTCGTTTAAGCGTCGTTATGGTTTCTTCCGCTTGGATTTAGAGACTGGTAATCGAATCCCTAAGAAACATGGGGTTTGGTTTAAGGAATTGGCGACAACGGGCTCGTTTGAAATCTAACTACATTTTTTGGGCATAGCGGTGGGCTGTGGGTTGCCAATACCCTTAATCATTTGATACAGTCCCCACAGCTTCGTATAACCCCAATAATACGGTTTGGGGGTCTCTACCAGTTCCCGAAAAGTGCTGATTACGAAGAGTTAGGATGGCATTGCTGTCTTTACTCTTTGTATTGGCGTTAGAAATTTCTCTTCATCTGTTCCTATACTCAGAGTAAGTGCATCCGCAAGCCCCAAAAGCCGTTTCGGCTCTCATAAGCATAATAGGTGGTATATGAACGCATTTATTCAAGGTCTCCCAAAAGTCGAGCTACACCTTCACATCGAAGGCTCTCTTGAACCAGAACTACTGTTCAATTTGGCAAAACGTAATCAAATCGACATACCGTACGACTCCCCAGACGCGCTTCGCAAAGCGTATGAGTTTGATGATTTACAGTCATTTCTGGATATTTACTATCAAGGCGCTAATGCACTGCAAACCGAGCAAGATTTTTACGATCTCACTTGGGCGTATTTAGAGCGTTGTCAGCACGATAACGTGATTCACACAGAAATCTTTTTTGATCCACAAACCCACACTGATAGGGGGATCGCGTTTGATACCGTAATCAAGGGAATTGTACGCGCGTTAAAAGATGGCCAACAGAAGCTGGAAATAAGCTCGCAATTGATTATGTGCTTCTTGCGTCACCTTTCTGAGGAAGCGGCCATTGAAACGCTCAAACAAGCCATTCCTTACAAAAATGAAATTATTGGTGTGGGGCTGGATTCTTCAGAGCAAGGTCACCCGCCTGAAAAGTTTGCTCATGTATTTCAGATGGCAAGAGAGCATGGCTTCTTGACGGTCGCTCACGCGGGAGAAGAAGGGCCTGCCCAGAACATTATAGATGCGATCACGATGCTGGGTGTGAGTCGTGTTGATCATGGTGTCCGCTGCGTTGAAAATGAGACGCTGGTGGCACAGCTGATAGAGTCTAAGATGCCTCTCACGGTGTGTCCACTATCAAATATAAAGCTGCGTGTGTTCGATGACATGCAGGAACACAATATTGTGGACTTGCTAAGAAAAGGCGTCGCAGTGACCATCAATTCAGATGATCCTGCCTACTTTGGCGGCTATATGACAGACAACTTTATCGCGGTCAGTCAGGCTCACTTTTTAACCCATGAGGAGCTCGCACAATTTACGCTTAATGCCATCGACGCCAGCTTTATTAACGATACTCAAAAGCAAGCCTATCGAAAGAAAGTGATGGACTATTTAGATTCGGCGGTTTAATGAGGGTCGATATAAGTAGCGGTTGAACGCCAAGGAAAAGTTAAGTCGTCACTCCCGAAAAAGGTGGCAGCCTCAAAAAAGGAATGACGACTTGAGTGGTAGACTCAGAGGTGGTTAATCAACTGAGTGATTTATTTGTAGCGCGTTCTGTTATTAGCTGCAATACAACAAGTTATGAAACCCTAACTTGAGTCCGGTTTTGTGAAACATTTCACTTTATGTAGAAGAGAAATGACGTAGCGCATCTTTGTTGTACACCATCGTTTTGCGTTTGATTGTGTGCAAGCTCTATTGAGCGCGCTATCCTTAAGCTACGTCTTCTCAGCATCCATAGCGAGGAAGTGACATGGAAAAATTGGCTTGGCTAGTATTGTTCATTGTATCGTGCAACGTTCATGCTCTGCAGCGCTCTTGGGATGAAGTGTTGGTGCCGAGTGAAGGGGAGTCCAATTCAATAGGCAGTTACGCCAACGGTTGTTTAGCTGGTGGACAACAACTTTCCCTAAGTGGTGAGGGTTATCAAGTCATTCGATCACAGCGTAACCGTTACTACGGTCATCGAGATATGATTGCCTACCTGACCGATTTAGCTCGGAACGTAGATAAGCTAGGTATAGGGCACTTATTAGTGGCCGATATTTCGATGCCAAGGGGAGGGCGATTTACCTCTGGGCACGCGAGTCATCAAACCGGGCTTGATGCTGATATTTGGCTAAGACTTCCGAATGCCCCTCTTAATGCGGAAGAGGCGGCGGATCCCAAGCCTTATCCTGTCGTAGACATTGAAAAGTATCGTTTCAAACAAGATAAGTGGACGACGAATCACGAGCTACTGCTCCAGGTTGCCGCTGTCGATGAGCGAGTAGCGCGAATTTTTGTTCACCCTTTAATCAAAAAACAGCTTTGTGAAGTAGAGTGGAAGGACAGAGATTGGCTTCGTAAAGTGCGTCCATGGTGGGGGCACTACTACCATTTTCACGTCAGATTGCACTGCCCTGAAGGGGAAGGAAAGTGCATAGCACAAAACCCTCCTCCACCGGGAGATGGCTGTGGACAAGAGCTTGCATCTTGGAAACCCTATATTCCAGCTAAGAAAAAATCTGAAGACAAGGTCACTAAAAAAACGCCGCCCAAAAAACGCGTATCAAAGCCTAAGTTTCAAGAATGTATCGCGCTATTGGCAGAGCCTTAAAGGTACTGTTATTGAAGCCGATATTCGATGGTGACTTGATTGCCATCGACTCGAATATTGGTAATGTCACCGTCGACGGTAAGGCGAGTATTGAATACTCGGTCAGTTTCACCCACAAAATGGCTGCGCATCGATGGTAGGTGATGGCACGGGTCGATATGCAGAAGGCGACAAAAGCGATCGACAAAATTGGCGTCTAGAGGCTGGTTGCCATTGAGTCGATTGGACAACTCAATTTGACTAACGTTGAGGCGTTTGGCCACCTCCATTTGCGTAATGTGCATTTTTGCTTTTTGTGACATCCAGACACGGTAAAGCGCTTCAGTATCTTGTTGTGTAAAGTTCATTATTAACCCCTGCAATTAATTGGAATTGTCCCATTCCCTTTATACCCAAGTAACCTCAAGATGCCGGTTCAGCGAGATTTGCTTGGCTTGTAGTCGCGGCGGAGGTTTGAATGCATAGTGGGTCTATGCGGAAAACCTCCAACAAAGGCTACAAGCCAAGCAAACTCGCCCGCAGGGAGTGCTAGACAAGACTTATCTCAGCGTCAAATAGCCTTGTAATGGGTGTCCATTGCTGCGGCTATTCTCCTTAATATAAGTCTTGTCTAGCACTCTGAACTCGGCATCTTGAGGTCACTTGGGTATATCCTGCGTATTTCAGCTTAGCTGAGCCATGATGTTGTCAGAACCTTGCAAGCCAGGTAAAGCCACTGTCCGATTGAGGACAAATGCGCGTCAATATTTTGAACTACTATGTGTCAGACTGAAGCTGTTCTCACTGTGTAAGAATTCACTCACCTTTGTTCACTGAGTTTCTTGTATGTAAACATAATCATTATGTCATTGAACAAACGAAATTAATCCTCTCCTTAAACGCTATACTGTCGAAAAACTGCACGTATTGATAACAATATTAGTGATGCGCTTCTCAAAAAACACTCACTAATTCCTATTTGCTGTCTGGTTGTATAGCATTTGCTGATGATTGCAGGGCTATTAATTTGCAGTGGTAATTGAAATAACTATAAAGCTAGGAAGTGAATGGATACATTGGCTGCTTTTTCTCTTGATATGAGAACGCTGAATTTTGTGATGATTTTGTTCAGTGTTATATACTGCATTGGATTGCTGTTATTCGCTCAGACTCAAGAAAAAACCAAGGGAATAAGACTGTTTGCATTCGCGCTATTGGTTATGGGGGCAGGCCCGTTATTAATAAGTTTACGCGGTTTGGCTCCTGATTGGGTCTCCATTGTTGCTGCTAACACGTTGGTCGCCGTCTCCTTTCATATGATCCTCCATGGCATGTGCCAGTTCCGCGGGGTTCAAGTGCAGTTTGCACATAGCTTCAGCTGGGTTATTCCTGTTGTGTTGGTGCTCAATCTTTATTTCACTTATGAAGCCAACTCGATCAATCAACGCATCTTGGTTAGTGCGTTCTCCATCGCCGTCGTTACGTTGGCAACAGCGCTTGTCGTCATCGTGGGTAAACACAGAGACTACCAGCCAGCCGTTTTTACTATGGCTGCGACGTTTGGATTTTATGGGTTGTTTATGTTGTTCCGGGGTGTATATACCTGGGGCAGTGCTGAGATTCTCCAATTTATGGATGCTGACTTAGTGCATAAACTGACGTTTCTATTCAGCATCTTTTTAACGGTAGCCTCAAGTTTTAGTATGCTGTGGCTGATCAACGCTCGCCAGGTGGATGATATTTATGCGCTGTCTTACTTCGATTCACTGACCAATCTGCGTAATCGCCGTGCTCTTGATAGTTATACGTTGGCACTGGCAGAAGCTGGTGGTAAGCCTAAACAGAGCATTATTATGCTTGATATAGACAGGTTTAAATTGATCAATGATCGCTATGGCCACGTTATCGGCGACAAAGTGATAAAGGCAGTGGCGTCGCAGATAAAAGGCACGTCGAATGCGCCCAAAGCCATTTATCGGTTTGGTGGCGATGAATTCATTATTGTTTTAAATAATCAAACCTTGGACTTTGCACTCTTCCTTGCCGAGTCCATGCGCAAACGCGTCGCGGAGCACGTGCGCGTTGATGGTATGCCCTTCAAAGTGAGTTGCAGCTTTGGTGTCGCAGAGTCCCTTTGTGATGAAAGTTGGGATGCACTGGTTGCTCGCGCAGACAAAGCCTTATATCGAGCGAAGCAAGAGGGTCGAAACTGTGTTCAAATCGCTTCTGAACAAGCTCAGCTCATCGCAAGCGCATAGAGGGAGTTGCTATTGTCCCAATAGCAGCGGGGCATGAGCTTTGCCTATGGTAAAGATGGTCAACCATATTCCGCATGTCATCAACATCACGAGCAATCGAGTACGCTTTTTGAGTGTGAACTGGAAGATAACCATAGTGCTGATGGCATAAACGATAAACAATCCGAGTTTCTCGGTAAGCCACGGGTTTGATAATGGAAATTGCCCAATAGTCATACAAAGCCCTGCCGCACTCAGTAACATAAAGGCGGTAAGCACTTGATGGATGACCAGAGCGAACTTGTTTTCGACCAGGGCTGAATGGCTAAACCCCCACCAAGCTCGAATGATGAAGCTGATGAAGCTAAGTAACGCCAATGTGACGTGTGTTTTTAATAGAAGCGTGTACATAAATATCTAACTAACCTCAAGCCGCCGCCGCGGTTGCTACCCAAGTTGTACTCGCTGTCTCAAATATGGAGTTCAGCGTTACTAGCACTAGCAGGGTATAAAGCTTTTACACAGTGTTTACAATTTCCTGTCGCCACGATAGGGAATAGTGTCATGTGGGTCTTTGATGTAAATCAAGTGTTACTCTGTTGTTTCTTTTATCTGCTCAATAGGGTTCCTAGAACGTGACACCCGCCGGACAAAGTGCCTATTTCTACAAACTCATACTTTATGCTGATGCTCCAATGCATTGAAATTAGCGGCGATACTTTACCTATTTACAGATCTCATACAACATGCCGTTTAGTCATGTTATTTCCAAATTGATGTAAGTTTGCCTAGTTGTTTCTTGATTGTTTCTGGGTGTATGTTGTTTTCACAATAAAAACAGCGCGAATAGCGTAACTATTTTTGGTCGGTACTTTCCGACTTATTCTTTCCCCGGAGAAACAACATGGCGATTAGAACATTAAACCCATATACCAATCAGATAGAACAGCAGTTCGACACTTGGCAAGACGCTCAAGTCGTGGAACGAATTGATACAGCTCAGGCTGCTTTCAAAGCGTGGAGAGCAACGAGTCACCAGGAGCGAGCGGCTTTGCTTTCCCGCGTTGCTTCGTTGTTAGAAGAGCGAGCAGAGCACTATGCGGCTCTTATGACGACAGAAATGGGCAAATTGCACAGCCAAGGTGTCGCCTTGGAACTTCCCCTCTGTGCGCAAATTTGTCGTTATTATGCTGAACACGGCGAGCGTTTCCTTGCTCCTGAGTCCATCGAAGAAGTGGCTACAGGCCGTGCGGAAATTCAAAATCATCCGCTGGGTGTTATCTACGGCGTTATGCCGTGGAATTTCCCGTTCTATCAAGTGATCCGTTTTATCGCACCGAACTTGATGGTCGGCAATAGTGTGGTATTTAAACACGCTTCGAATGTTCCTCAGTGTGCAAAGGCGATTACTGAACTATTTGAAGAGGCAGGGGCACCACAAGGGTTGGTTCAGCATCTGTTTATGGCTTCTAGCCAGTCTGAGCTTGTCATTGCTGACAAGCGAGTACAAGGTGTATCGCTAACAGGAAGTGAAAAAGCAGGATCGAGTGTTGCCGCATTGGCGGGTAAGCATTTGAAAAAAGTGGTCATGGAGCTGGGTGGCAACGATCCGTTTATCGTACTTGCTGATGCGGACGTCAATAAAGCGGTGGAGCTGGCAGCCATCGCGAAGATGTTCAATTCAGGCCAAGTTTGCATCAGTGCTAAGCGATTTATTGTTGCTGATGAAGTCTATGATGAGTTCATGGAGAAGTTTGCTGCAGCGCTGGGTAGTCTAGAGGCGGGCGATCCTATGGATCCTCAAACCGGGTATGCGCCAGTCGTGAGTGTTCAAGAGCGTGATTATTTACTTAAGCAAGTCCAGCATGCCGTTGAACAAGGTGCTAGTTTGGTATTGGGGGTGAATCTGAAGAGCTAGAAGGCGCATGGCTCAAACCAACGATACTTGCCGATGTTACTCCGCAGATGGATGTGTTTGACCAAGAGTTGTTTGGACCTATTGCCGTCGTTTATCGCGTTGGTAGTGATGAAGAAGCGGTTGAACTAGCCAACAATAGCTCTTATGGATTGAGTTCTGCTGTGATTTCAGAAAGCATCGATCGCGCTACCGCGGTCGCCGGAGCGTTAGAATGTGGTGCGTCATTTATTAATACCTTCTCAATGTCGGAGGCGTGCCTGCCGTTTGGTGGCATTAAAAATTCTGGATTTGGTCGTGAGCTAGGTCGATTAGGACTGGATGAGTTTGTAAACAAGAAGCTGGTTAGATTCGCTTAGTTCTGATTGTAGTTTCGAGCATGTCCATACGGGGCATGCTCGTCATTACTTCCTCTCGGTGTTCTGGTCGCCTATAGAGCGAGCGAAAAGCATGTCGTAAAACCGCTGCCTGTCTTCTACGCTGCTACGGCGATGAGTCAGGTAGGTAACGTGTTCATTATCGGCCGCATCCTCTTTTAACAAGATGCTCCACAACGCATTGACCTCATTGGGAACGATGGAATAACGGACGTCGATAATGCGCTGATTATTCTCTTTGCTAAGGGCGACAAAGCATCAGAAAACCAAGAAAAACGTGCGATATCTTTGGATTGCTGCGAATCTTCATGTAACCAGGGAAACGCTCTCTCCACGTTGAGTTTTGCTACATTAGTACCAGGGTATACAGTCAGCTTTTGTCCTGCTCTTACCGCATCAATGTAAAACCTTCCGTCAGCTTCATAGATAATCTTCCAAACCAGAATATTGCCAAAACTGGGTTTTGCTTCGAGCCTAACTGGGCTGTGATTACGTTCGTTTGCGAACTGCCAACCAATACGTTCTGCCCTGTCTCTTTGCACCATACCAAGGGTTGGATAAATCAGTGCCCATAGGAACGCAACTCTTGCGATTGCAGGGCTTCGCTTCCACAGAGCAATAGTCAAAACGATGAGCAGTGGGAGCGTGAATAGAGGGTCGATGACAGAAATACTATTCCAAGCAAAGCGCTGATTAGTCAATGGCCAGAGCAGCTGCGTGCCGTATGACGTACATGCGTCCAACAGTCCATGGCTCGCATAACCAAGTGTGCAGTAGAGCCAAGATTGTTTGAACGAGAAGCCGCGCTTTTTGGCAATCAAAGGGTGCAAAATCAGCGCACAAATTAAGCTCCCTAACGGAATAAACAGCAGTGAGTGAGTAAATTGGCGGTGAAACTCTAAGAACAACAGCGGATCGTGCGAAGAGCGGATTAGCACATCCAAATCCGGCGCCATTGCAGAAAGCAGCCCTAACACCCCTGCGACCACAAACCGAGGTCGGCGACTCACCGATTGCGATAATGATGCTCCCAACAGTCCTTGTGATAATGGATCCATAAATTACGCTGTGACCGCCTGAGAATAAATAACAGAGAATACAATAAGCTATAGCAGTAAACCGTTAGAAGCGGCAAGGCGAATGGGAAAACTAAACGGTAAAAATGAATCTGCCATCAAAGCTATTAGACTTCGATGGCAGACAAATCAGGACAAGTGGGTCAATACTAGATTAGGAGTGTGCTGGAGAGGCGACCTCATCGACAAGATAAAGAATCGATTGATAAGGGATCCCACTATGATGAGAGAGGCCAATTTCACAGGTAATACTGTTACTAAAGCCTCGGGTGCACCCTTGTGGCACTTGTGCCTTAAGAGGTGCCACAGCCGCTTCATTGAGCTCTGGCGTGGTGAAGCCTTTGTCACCCGCCCAGCCGCAGCATTGAATATGTTCTGGGATGATGACGTCGCTGGCACAAGCTTTTGCGAGTGACAGCATAGCGCTCTCCAATCCCATACGTCTTGAGCTGCACGTGACATGCAGCATCACGGTTTCATTGACTGGCGATAGGGTGAGTTCGCTGAGCAGATAATCACTGACGAATTTTACTGGCTCGACAACGATCATTGGCTTGGTGAACTGTTCGATACTGCGTTTTGCGCATGGGCTGGTGTCCATCAAAACAGGATATTTGCCGTGCTCCGAAGCTTCCCATAAAGCGAGCTCCAATTGTTCACTCTTTTGTTTGGCAATGTCGGTCATGCCTTTGCTGTCATAGGGCATACCACAACATTGCTCACTGAGTGATTCAGGTGTCACGAGTGAAAATCCTGCCTTTGCAATAAGCGACATTGTCACTTCTGTTAAAGGCCGTTTATCATACGCACTGGCTTGAGTGCTCATATTGCGGCTGGCACAAGAGGGCAGGTACACGACTTTTTTATCACCGGACGCTGCATTACCGAAGCACTGGTCAGCATTGAACTTCGCACCGTTTGGCGTTTCTGGTAGCCAACTAGGGGTCGTATTGTTGGTTATTTTACGCATACCCTCAGCCAGTTTAACAACACGCTTTTGGCCGAGGATATTGGTGGCGACAGCTCCACTTTTGAGACCAAAACGCGCTATGGCAGTGGTCGCCGTAAAGTGATTCGCGGTCCATTTAGCGATTGGTCGGAACTTTTTGTACTTTGGCTCTCTTAATTTTTTGATAAGGTCCCCAGTGTTGATGCCCACAGGACAGCGATCGGCGCACAGACCTGTCGCTGCACACGTATCGATACCTTGGTATTCGAATACCTGTTCGAGCTCTGTTGCTTCCACAATCTCTCCCGCGGCTTTACGTCGTTGAAGCTCTCTAAATAGGACGATGCGCTGACGAGGTGATAATGTCAGGGTTCGTGAAGGGCAAACGGGTTCACAGAAGCCACACTCGATACAACGATTGACGATGTCATCGGCGGCAGGCATAGGTTTAAGGTTTTCGATGTGCGAGTGTGGATTGTCATTAATAATCACGCCCGGATTGAGCAAACCTTCGGGATCAAACAGCGCTTTGATTTGTTGCATCAGCGCATAGCCTTCTTGTCCCCACTCAAGTTCCACATAGGGAGCCATGTTACGCCCGGTACCATGCTCAGCTTTTAATGAGCCTTGGTATTTGACGGCGACAAGGTCGGCCACGTCATCCATAAAACCGCCATAACGGTCGATCTCTTCTTGACTATCAAACCCTTGGGTAAACACAAAGTGCAGGTTGCCCTCTAGCGCATGCCCGAAAATGATGGCTTCATCATAGTGATATTTGTCGAAGAGCTGCTGCAAGTCACGTACGCCAGCTGCAAGGCTTTCGACAGGGAATGCAACGTCTTCTATGATGACGGTGGTGCCGACTTCGCGAACCGCACCAACCGCTGGGAACATACCCTTGCGGATGCCCCAAAGCGTCGCTACCGTCGCTGGATCCAGCGTGAATGGTACAGACTCAATGATGGTGTAATCGTTGAGTGCTGCCATCACAGTATCGGTGTGGCTGTCTAATGTGTGTTTGCAAGAAGCGTGAACTTCGACTAGGAGTGCGGTGGCCTCAAGGTCTAGCTGCTTGATAAACTCGGGCATTCCCGGTTTATCCGCGACCGAACGTAGAGCACGTCCATCCATCATTTCAACAGCTGCAACCGGTGTATTGGCGATGGTTGCTACCGCTGTGCTGGCCGTTTCAATATCGGAGAACACCAGCAAAGTTGAGGCTTTGTATTTGTGTTCCTTGACCGTGTTGTAGGTAATATCGGCGATAAAACCTAGGGTACCTTCTGAGCCAATCATCAAATGCTCAAGCACTTCGATTGGGTCGCTGTAATCAACGAGCGCATTTAGCGCGTAGCCTGTGGTGTTTTTAAGCCGGTATTTATGAGCAATTTTCTCGGCGAGCTCACTGTTAGCTTGGTTGTTTCGGCAAGGTGCTTTAGCCCTCCAATAAATTCAGGCTTGTTCGCTTTAAAGCGCTCGATACTTGCTTTGTCTCCGGTATCCACCAAGGTGCCATCACTCAGAACTATCTTCATACTATCGACAGTTTTGTACGAGTTTTGCGGGGTGCCACAGCACATGCCGCTGGCATTATTGGCAGCAATGCCGCCAATTTTACAGGTGTTGATAGATGCCGGGTCTGGACCGATTTTGCGTTGGAATGGGAGCAAGTATTTATTGGCATCGGCGCCGATCACGCCCGGTTGAAGGCGAATTTTCGCGCCTTCATCGAGGATAGTGTGTCCGCGCCAGTCATCCGTTAGAGCAATCAGTACCGAATCAGACACCGCTTGGCCTGACAAACTAGTGCCTGCAGCGCGAAACGTGAACGGAATACTGTACTCACGGCAACACTGGATAGCAAAAATCACCTCATCGAGATCTTTAAGGCGAAGCACGATCTGAGGGATCAGTCGATAGAAGCTAGCATCGGTACCATAAGCTAGGCGCTCTGCTTCACCTGTGATGATACGCTGGGAATCGATTCTGGTAGCGAGTTGCTGCTTGAGCAAGTCATAGTCGCGTGTGTGATTCATCTTGGTGTCCTTTGTACGTTCTTATTCGTCTTCCAATAACAGTACGATCAACTGACTCGGGCCATGGGCACCGTAGGCAAGCGTTTGTTGAATATCGGCGGTTTTTGATGGACCAGAAATTAAAAGTGCATTGGTCGGCATGTAATGATCCCAATTGTTTTCTTGCATCACTTGCAGAAAGTGTCCGTAAAGCGCTGACTTTTTCACAACCGCTATATGGCTGGGTGGTACTAACGATAAGGTGCGTGGCTCGTGCTCATTGGGCCACAGGATCAGTGCGCCTGTATCTGCAATGCCGCCCAGTGTATGGGTGATGCCGACATCAATGCTGTTAAAAAGCTCTGATTTCCAATCTTCTATCTTCTGGTTGAATGGCGTAACTTGTTTGCCTTGAGCTGCATCTTCGAAATCACGGATGTACTCGCCTGCTGTACCCATAGCAATGCGACTAAAACCGTAACTGTCCATCACCTCATGCAAGGCTTGGGTAAGCTCAGAGCGCTGAACAGTTCGAACGTCGGCATGGTTGGCGCTCATCATCTCGACAAAGCGCTCGGCTTTATCGTCTATAGTGATATCTGGATGGCTTCCCCAAGGGAAAAAGGCTAATTCCTCCGCCGATTTTGGGCTGCGTTTCGCTTGCTTGAGTCGGCCAAGAATATTGTCTTTGGCAAGTCTGGTGTTCATCTTGGTCTCCTCGTTACTGCTTATCGCTTTTGGCTTTACTTCGTTCGGCATGATCTGGTGTAGGGTTTGCTTAGCCGGTTTTGGGCTGGTTCGACATTGTGTCCAAGCGCCGAGTTTATTCGGGATAAGGTTTTGCAACTTGGTCGCCATATAAGTGCCTGTGTGATACAAGCTCGGATTGCTCGCGGCGAATGCAAAGCCTTTCATTGCGGCGCTTTCAAGCCACTGCTGGCGGCATTTTGCCTTTTAGTGGAGGCGTGTCTTTTTCCGCTTTGTTTTTGGCTTCTTTACGAAGGCGAAGCAGCATATCTGGGATCGGTATTCTAACCGGGCAGACTTCGCCACAGGCACCGCAAAGGCTAGATGCAGTAACAAGATCTTTGGTTTTATCCATACCCAGCAAATGAGGGGAGATGATTTTGCCAATCGGACCTGGGTAAACCGTGCCATAAGCATGACCACCAATTTTGGTGTAGACCGGGCAGTGGTTCATGCACGCGCCGCAGCGAATGCATTGGAGAGTCTTGCGAAGCTCTTCATCTCGGTAGGCTTGACTGCGTCCGTTATCGAGCAGAATGAGATGCACTTCCTGCGGGCCGTCTTTCTCGCCGTTTTTACGAGGAGAGGTGATCATGTTGAAGTAAGTGGTGATGGCTTGACCTGTCGCGGAGCGAGTTAACGCACTGTATAGCGGCGGGACATCAGACAAAAACTCAACGACCTTCTCGATACCAGTGATCGCAATGTGCACGTTTGGCACTGTTGTCGACATGCGGCCATTGCCTTCGTTTTCGACTAGACAAAGCGTGCCTGTTTCTGCAACCGCAAAGTTGACACCGGATAAACCAATATCGGCTTCGAAGAACTTTTGTCTTAGGCGGGTGCGACCGGTTTGAATCAGGCTATCTACATCTGTGGTAGGTTTGAAGCCATCGAGGTGCTGCTCAAAGGTGTCGCTCACTTCCTGTTTGTTCTTGTGAATCGCTGGCATGATGATGTGAGAAGGCTTGTCGCCGTCCAGTTGAACGATGTACTCGCCCATATCACTCTCTAGGCATTCAATACCGAGCTTCGCCATCTCATGGTTCATCTCGATCTCTTCGCTCACCATGGATTTGCCTTTGATGATTTGCTTGGCATCGTGCTCATTCGCAATAGCGGCAATAATGGCGTTCGCTTGTTCTGGGTTTTCTGCCCAATGAACTTGAATGCCATTTTTGTAGCAATTGAATTCTAACTGTTCGAGAAGCTCAGGCAGTTTACTCAGGCATCGTTGGCGAATGGATTCGGCAAGATCTCTTATTTGCTTCTCTTCATCGACGTCACTAAACGCTGTCTTACGCTTATCACGCAGATAATCCATCGCGCCACGAAAGTTGGCTCTTAGCTGTTTATCGTCCAGCGCATTTTTTGCAAGCTGGTGGAACTGTTCAGGAGTTTGACTCATTGTGCATTCTCCTGTGTTCTCTCAAGAAGAAATGAAGCAAGGTGACGCCCTTTGATGGGTTTACCTTGGTACTCAAACGCGCCATTGATGTTGAGAAGGCATCCCCAATCGGCGCTTACCAGTGTATCGGATTGAGTCGCTTCGATATGGTGAGTTTTGTCTTTCACCATGGCTTCGGAGATATTCGGGTGACGTACAGAGAAACTACCGCCAAAGCCACAACATTCGCTTTCATAGTCTTGCATACGAAGCTCGACTTTGGAGAGTTGGCTTAGTAGCTCAGTGGCTGTGATGTGAACATTCATTTCACGCCTTGCCGCGCAAGAGGTGTGCATAACGACACTTGTAGGCTGGCCCTTGTCATCGAGCTTGACGCGACAGACGTTAACGAGAAATTCGGTGAGCTCAAATACACGGTCGCAGAACGTATCAACTTGAGCTTGATTGCTATCGCCTTCAAATAGGCGGCGATAATGGTGATGCATCATGCCGCCGCACGAGCCGGATAAAACAATAATTGGATACTCTTCAGCAAACAGATCCATTTGGCTTTGTGCAACTTGTTTGGCTTCTGATTCATAGCCCGAGGTATAGGCAGGTTGTCCGCAACAGGTTTGTTTTTCGATAAACTCAACCTCGATGCCTTGTTGCTTTAGAAGGGTCATGGCATCTAGGCCTGCTTCGGGGTCAAATACGTCTACTAGGCATGTGGCATAGACGTAGACTTTGCTCGGTTTTGAGGGATAGATTCGCATTGTATTGCTCCAGCACTAGACCCATTTTTATGGGTTCCTGTTTTTATATAGACTAGTTGTAAGGTTATGAAAAATAAGCGCACTTACCTTCTTGAAGTGTTTCACAACTTTGCCGACAGTCGGCAAGTGCGCCTTTGACTAAAACCTAAATCAGTTCATCAGTGCATCGGTAACATGGAACCCGTACACCAGTGCAAGTCCGATAAGGCCAGTGACAACTAGGTAGTAGAACGTAGGGATAATGGTTTTTCTCAACGTTTAGACCTTCGCGGCCAAGTAGACCCACCGTGGCAGAAGCTGCGACGACATTATGAATAGCAATCATGTTACCTGCAGCGGCACCAACGGCCTGTAGGGCGATCACGGCGGTGGTTGAGATAGTGAGCGTTTGTGCCACTTCAAACTGGAACTGGCTAAACATCATGTTCGAGACAGTGTTTGAGCCAGCGATAAAGGCACCCAGCGCACCAATGGTGGCACTCAACGCCGGGAAGGCTTCTCCAACGAGAGCAGAGGCAAAGTTAGCTGTGGTGACTGGCATACTTGCGAGATCAGCACCGTTTACACCCGAGTTAATGAAGATACGAACCATGGGAATAGTGAACACTAGAACAAAGCCTGCACCGATCAGTGTCTTACTTGATTCGCCAAATGCCGCCATTAATGGTTTTGCTGAGCGCGATTGAATGATGACCGCAAGTAGAGCAACGAAGACTAAGATCCCACCTGGCAAGTAAAGGGGTTGAATAGCCGTGCTAATACCCGTCTCGCCAAGAATATTGCTAAACGACAGGCTCACGCTGGTCAGGAAGCCCTTGAACTCGCTACTCACGCGGCTTGCAACAAGGATGACAGCCAGAAGAATGTAGGGTAGCCATGCCACCGCCATTGACATCGGTTTTCCAGCGTTTTGTTTCAGACCCATTTTTAGCGAACCAAGCCACTCTGTCGGCCACTTATCTTCGCTTTCAAAATCCCACGTTGATTTAGGAACCAGAAAGCCACGTTTGGCTGCGCTGACGACGATAGCAAGACCAACTAGACCACCAATCAATGAAGGAAACTCAGGGCCTAGTAGCACGCCCGTGAGTGCGTACGGCACGGTGAACGCAACACCGGCAAAGAGTGCGAAAGGCAGGATATCTAGACCTTCTGTCCAACTGCGGTTATTACCAAAAAAGCGAGTCAGCATCATTGCCATCAGAACCGGCATCAGTGTACCTACACAGGCATGGATGATGGCAACATTAGCGGTGATTTGCTGTAGGTAGAGATCCCACGATGCACCTTGGGAAACCAGTGATTCGCTGATGTTGTGCGTATCTAGACCCTTGTTCACACCCACAATGATTGGTGTGCCCACTGCACCAAAAGAGACCGGGGTTGATTGAATCATCATACCCATCAAAACCGCGGCCAGAGCAGGAAAACCAATCGCAACTAGGAGAGGTGCCGCTATCGCTGCGGGTGTGCCAAAGCCAGATGCGCCTTCGATGAAAGATCCAAAACACCAAGCGATGATGATGGCTTGAACGCGGCGGTCAGGTGAAATATCGGTAAAGCCGTTACGAATCGTTGTAATGGCGCCGGTGTGTTTTAGTGTGTTGAGCAAAAAGATGGCGCCAAACACAATCCAAAGCACGGCAACGGTGATGCCGAATCCTTGAAAAATGGACGCTAAAACACGTGTGACGGACATGTCCCAAGTAAATAGGGCGATGACTACGGTTAGGCCAAACGCAACGGGCATGGCTTTTTTGGCTGGCCAGTTCAATCCCACCAGAAGTATGGCAGCAACCACAATGGGAGAAAAGGCCACAAGGGCAAGTAAAGTTTCAGACATTAGCGACTTCCTTTTGTCTTGGCCGACTTTGGTATTGAATGAGTCAGCCGTGTCGTGCTTATTATTTTTGTAATAGGGTTGTTAAGGTGGGGTAAATTTATCCCTTTCTTTTTTGGTGATATAGAGAAATAATGAAAATGATTATTTCCAAAAATGACATAAAAGTATGCGTGCAGACGATTTAATCCTGTTTTATCAGGTAGTAGAAACTGGGGCGTTCAGTCGTGTAGCTGAACAAAATAACCTTACAAATTCGGTAGTTAGTAAAAGGATTGCGAGACTTGAAGAAGAATTAGGGGTTCAATTATTATATCGAACAACGCGCAAATTAACGCTAACTGAAGCAGGTAAGGCGTTAGTCCATGGCGCTAAAAATGTGAAGCAAGCCACCCAAGAAGCGATGGAATCCGTGTCGGGATTTGGTGAAAACGTCAGTGGTCACATCAAAATGTCGGTACCGACCATCTCTGGAGACCTTATTTTGGCAGACGCTGTGGCTGAGTTTTGCAATATGCATCCTGGTCTTTCGGTTGATATGTCTTTGGACAACCGCTTTGTGGATCTTGTTGACGGAGGATATGACCTAGTCATCCGTACCGGATATTTGGAAGATTCAAGCCTGATAGCACGCCATATTCTAGACTCTCAGTGGGTGGTGTGTGCGTCGCCATCTTATATTGCGAAAAACCGCAAGCCACTAGTGCCTGAGGATCTGACTCAGCACAACTGTCTGCAATACGCCTATCAGACAACAGGGGCGTCGGAGTGGGAGTTCAAAGGAGACAAAGGCAACTACATCGTACGCGTGTCAGGCTCATTCTCTACCGATAATGCCACTGCACTTCGTAAGGCGGCTCTGGGAGGACATGGTATCGCTTATGTTCCTAGGTGTCTGGTATACCACGACATACGCAATGGCCAGCTGGTGGATATTTTCCCGGATCAAGTGGGAAAGAGGCTGGGTATTTACGCTGTCTATCCTTTTACCCGCCAGCCTCCAAACAAAGTGAGATTGCTTATTGAACACATTCGCACGCGTTACCTTGCGATCTCGCATTACTTTTGATTGCGCTCTTCGAGAGTGGCTTGCATTAGCGTGCGACCGCACCACCAAGAGTAAGATTGTCCGGCCACTGCGTAATCACATTACCGCCAAGAAAGATGTTGCCATTGACGGTCATGGTTTTAGGGAATTGAGTGATCTTTGAACCACCAATATAAAGGTTGCCTTCAATAACAATACCTTCAGGGAGTTCGGTAATAGGCGTTCTAATTAAGCTAAGGTCTCCGTTGACCACCATACCGTTGGGCAGTTTTTCAATGGGGGTGTCACCCAAATTGATGTACCCACCAGGAACAACACCTTGCGGCCAGGCTTTGAGTTGGCTGCCTAAAAAGTTGGCGTAACCTGTGATTTTGGTTCCTCTTGGCATGAATTCCACTAAACTATCTGAGGCATCTAGGCTACCTTTGATCTCAAGATTTTGCGGCATCATTTTTATCGGTGTTTTGGCGATATTTAGGTTACCTTTGACCACTAACCCATTGGGAAGGCTGGTATAAGGTTTATTGCGCAGATCCAAGTTGCCGTAGTTGTCTAGATGGTTGAGAATTTTGTAGTAATCAAGCTCAATGGCACTTGAGGTTGGGACTAGCAACAGTAGAGACAAAAGGGCAATGGTGGATCGAAGCATAAGGTTTGGGTTCGCTATAATTGGGAACAGAGTCTTTTCGAAATATCGTCCGTCTAGAACATCATCAGTTTGGGAACGTTAGGTAGTTTGCAATGGAAAAAACAATTTCACAATGGAAATCCACACGCGTTGTGATGCTCGCCATTGTTGGCGCGATGGTGGCGTCGGCAGTATCGGCGAAAGTCATTACCACACCAGGTTCAGATGTCGGTGCTGCGGTGCTACTGTCCGACTCTAAGTTAGGGAAACGGGTTTGTTATTACAACGATAAAGCGTACTCACTAGGATCGGTCATCAATGTTGAAGGTGTGGTGCTTCAATGTGTGGCCGAACAAGATTTTGAGATGAATGGACAGCTCAAATGGAAGGCATTAAAAAGCGAGCAATAATGCTCGCTTTAGTAAACTTGTGCTTTTTAAGCTCCCGCTAATTGCGGCATTAGCGCGCTAAAGAGCGCGTTTTTAGTTCAAAAATCAGCTTCTCTGCACTCACTTCAAACTTGAATCGAGCTGAAAGCTCTTTGCTCTCTTCATTTAGTTCAGAAACTTCGAATTCAACATTCTCTGACACAGTCTTTGCTAAATCGACGTATTTTTGAATTTCTGCTTGCAGTTGAGCTTGCGATTCGCCGAATAATTGTACTTCTGCGACGTCATCGCCTTCCTTGATGATGAAACCCATTTCTCCAGCAACGCCACAAGCGTCGCATACGGTTGGTTCTTCATAGGTGTTTGACATAACGATACCTCTCATAAAATCTGTGGTTATTCTATAACTGTAGAAATTAGGTATCCAGCAATAAATTCATTGCTTCTAGGCTAAGTGCTAGTCAATGATGCACGAGCTTAAGCATGTTCTTGTGAATATTAGGTTTCTATTCCATACGAATTGTAAATATCTATTTGTTTATTAATAGCTTTTAAATATGCAAGTGGTATTGCTTGTTTGTGATTGAGTTCTCAAAAACGAGACTCATGTACTAATGATATAGTACAGATTAGTACAAGCCTTAGTGCGAAATGGTAGACTTTATAAGTTACTAATCAATCACTTGATTTTTATATTATCTTAAATGGTATCTGTACCAAGCATGTGTTTCGTGTATGGTTTGTTGTCGGGTTGCCGTAATCTGAGTTTGAGCAAATTGATACATAAATGGATAGAAAATTACATCGAGCACTGCTTTAATTATGGTATAGCATACAGCGTACGCAGAAAACGATTAGAGAAGCTTAAGAAATGCCAAAGCGTAGTAAAGAAGATACTGAGATTACGATCCAGAAAATCATGGAAGCGGTCGTTGATCAGATCATTCGTCTTGGTTATGACAAAATGTCGTACACCACATTAAGCCAGCAGACAGGTATATCAAGAACCGGGATTAGTCACCACTTTCCTAAGAAGACGGATTTTACATCCGCACTCGATGGACGTATCTTCAAAATGTTTGTTGAACATTTGGAGTTTGAAAAAGGCATTGATGGATTCACAGGAAGTTGGATTGACTCCCTAAAGAATCAAGAATTTTTGGCTATCCTAAAACTTCTGTTCCACCACATTGTCACTTCAGAAAACTCGCATGAATTTGCCTCTAAGGGCATTGACCGCCTTTATAAGCTGGTTGAGACGCAGTACGGTGAAGGCAGTGACAAGGAACTAGAATGGCTTATCGGCCGTTCATTGATCCAATTGACTAAGTAGTCATTAACTCACAGTCAATCTAACCAAACAGTAAGATGAAAACCGCTCTAGATAGAGCGGTTTTTTTCTGTCTGAAGATGATCGAATGAAAGAGCTATTGAGGTAACACAATCGGGAAGTCATGTGTCGGATGTTTGGCCACTATAGAGTGATAACCATAGACCCCTTCAATCAAATCACTGGTGAGTGCTTGCCAAGGAGCGTCATCTGCAACGATTTTTCCGTTATCCAGCACGATCAATCTATCTGAGTATTGAGACGCGAGGTTAAGGTCATGAAGTACCACGACCACAGCTGCATTTTGCGTATCGGCCAACTCTCTAGCAATTGCCAATGTGTTGTGTTGATGAGCGAGATCCAGTGCGGATGTTGGTTCGTCTAGCATGAGTATTTTTTGAACGCCCGATTGGTGTAATTGTGTCAGTATTCGAGCCAGGTGCACACGTTGCTTTTCCCACCAGAGAGAGAAGGGTAAAGGCGCTGTGCCAAATGTTCTACGTCTGCTGTACCCATATAGTGTTTAGCGAGTGATCGTGTCGCGTGGTTGCAGATTTCTAACGGAATAGCACCAAGCTCAACAACTTCAGAAGCCAGAAATGGGAACGATAAAGTACTGTGTTGCGGCAGTAGTGCCAGGTGTTTTGAGAGCCGCTGTGCTGGCCATTGGGTTCTTGGCTTACCAAAATATCGAATATCAAAGCTTGAAGGTGTTTCACCACAGAGAAGTTTAAGCAGGGTACTTTTCCTTGCGCCATTAGGGCCTAGCAATGTGGTGACTTGCCCAGAGTACAGGTCAATGTCAACATCATCTAATATCACTCTACTTCCAAATCGCATGTTAAGGCCCCGCGCCGAGATAGCGATGTCATTGAGACGGTCTTCAACAAGATGGCTTTTTAGGCTCATACAAATTTCCCTTTTTGCTGAAATAGCAGATATAAGAAGAATGGTGCACCAACAATGGCCGTAACGATACCAACAGGTAGCTCTGCAGGCGCAACTGCCACACGAGCGACCATATCCGCAGCGGTCATGAGTAGAGCGCCCAGTAGCGCTGATAAAGGTAGCAATGTACGGTGGTCTGGACCCGCTAGCATACGGCCTAGGTGGGGGATAACTAAACCGATGAAACCAATCAATCCGGAGACACTGACGGTAACACCCACACCAACTGCGGTGAGTAAAATTAACTGACGTTTTAAGCGCTGAACCGGAATACCAAGGTGCTTCGCTTCAGACTCGCCAAGTAACAAGGCATTAAGTGCCATCGCTTTTTTGTAGAAGAACCAAAATAGGATGAGCAATGTCGTGGCAGACAACGAAATCTTGCCCCAACTGGCACCGGCTAATGAGCCCATAGACCAAAGTGACAGATCACGAAGCATTTGATCGTCAGCAATGAAATTCAGATAGCCAATAGCAGCACCTGACAGAGCACTTATCGCGACACCGGCCAGCAACATAATGGTGACGGATGTGCCAAATTTACTGGTTCCTAATCGATACACTAAAATCGTCGTCAGTGCGCCGCCAAAAAAGGCGAATATCGGCACGACCATGAGAGCCATAAATTCAGGGAACTCGACGCCTAACGCTGCGAACCCAACAATCGCCAATGCACCGCCAAGGGAGGCACCCGCGGACACGCCAATGATACCTGGCTCAGCCAGTGGATTACGAAATAGCCCCTGCATGACAGCGCCGCAAACAGCGAGAATGGCGCCGACTAGCATGCAAAGCAGCGTGCGAGGAAGACGAATATCGTGGATGACCAAGTTGATATGCGGCGCCAAATCATTGGTCGCCATTGTCAGCGATTGAATACTCTGCCAGAAAGAGATGTTCATTGGGCCGACGGTAATGGAATACACGGAAGATAGCGCTAGCAATAGTGCAAAGGCTGAAAATACGAGAGTGTTAGAGAAATTTCTTAGCATACTAATTTTTAAGAAAGCAGGGTGTTGAGGTGCAATAAGTTGAAGGGGGACAAGTAAAATCGGCGCCTTACCCCACCAAGCTCACTCACTATTATGGATAAAGAAGCGCGTTAATGCGTTTTGCCTCTTCGAGGCTTTTTAGACCAAGACCACCCACTAATGCATGGCCATCAATGGTTAAAATGGCATTGTTCTGCCCTGCAGGTGTTGCAGACAACATTGGCAAGGCGTCAATAATTGCAGCACTACCGCCAAGCTTGGCGTAACTGCGGCCGCTTACAAGCACCACATCTGGCTGCATTTCAATAATGGCTTCATTTGAAATGGGTTTGTATGACGTGAGTGATGTTGCCGCAGGGTTTTTGCCTCCTGCTAGCGTAATGATCGCATCTGGCGTTGTGGCACTGCCAGCAACGTTTGCAGGGCGACCTTCATGAATCAATAAGAACAAGACTTTCTTAGCCTTACCTTCTGCAGGTTGATTCGCTTCCAGCGCGCTGACTTTCTTGGCAACGTCTGCTTTAAGTGCAGGTGCACTGTTTTCAGAGTGGGTGAGTTTGGCAATCTGGTCAATGCGCTTGTATAGACCTTCGATGGTCGGAGCGTTATCGACGACTTCGATGTCGACACCAACACGTTGCAACTGGTCGAGGGCTGGTTTCGGCCCCATTTCATCTGATCCAATAATCATGGTTGGCTGTAGAGCAAGAGTCCCTCTGATGATAACGCTCTGTGGTAACCAACTTTAGGAAGCGAAGAGTCTTTAGGAGTAATACTAGTGACATCGACGCCAACAAGCTGCTTATCGGCATCAAGTGCATAAATAAGCTCGGTGACTGAAGCGCCGGCGCTGACGATTTTTTCATTGCCTTTTTCAGTGCTGGCGGCGAAAGCGTGGCCATAAGCCAAAGAAAATGCGGCGCCAGCGATGAGTATGTTTTTAAGAGCGTGTTTCATTGTCGGGATCCTAAGCAAACTGCTGTTATCCATAAATGGGTTTTCTGGGCATACAAGTCTGTTGTTGCCCTAAGCTTTATTGGATTATGCATGCTTGTGAAAATAATATCAATTATCATTTGCATAATCATTTATGCGCTATTATGATCTTGCTCGTTTTAGATTGAGCCTTATACAACGGGGCGTTGATAGTTATCGTGAGCAGTTATGAAAATTGATTTGAGCCAACTCAATGAGTCGCATCTAGGGATAAATACTCCAGATCCATTGCGATTTGCATTTGGAAAGAAGACCTCACCTCATGCAGGTGGTATGGCCGTGCCAGTCCAATCGGAACGATACGAAGGCTTATTTAATGAGTTAACTGCCAAGACAACTTCACGCAATAAAAAACGTTGCTTGTATATCCATATCCCTTTTTGTCGCGTTCGCTGCACGTTTTGTAACTTCTTCCAAAATGCTTCTAGTCGTCGATTGGTTGACGACTATTTTGAGGCCCTGATGAAAGAGATTGAGCTCAAGGCAAAGTTAGAGTGGACTCAAAGTGGCTTATTTCATGCTGTCTACATTGGTGGGGGGACGCCGACAGACTTATCTCCTGAGCAGGTGCGCAAGCTAGGGAAAGCGATTCATGCCTCTTTCCCTCTAGCGACTGATTGCGAAATTACGCTTGAGGGGCGAACCAATCGTTTTAGCGAGGAGATGTTTGATAATGCTCTAGAAGGGGGCTTTAACCGCTTTTCGTTTGGTGTGCAGAGCTTTGATACCAAAGTGCGAAGAAGTGCCAAGCGCCTTGATGATCGTGAAGTTGTGATGGAACGTGTGTCACAACTCGCCTCACGAGATGAAGCACCAATCGTGATCGATTTGCTATACGGGCTACCTTATCAAACACTTGAAGTATTTGAACAAGACTTAAAAGACTTCATGGAAACCGGTGCTCACGGGGTCGACCTCTATCAATTAGTAGTCGGTGGATCGGCTCCAATGATGGACTTAGTACAAAAAGGCCGCTCTGAGTCGCCAGCATCTTCTGCTGAAAAAGCCGCGATGTATGAGCTTGGTGTCGACTTTATGAGCAAACATTTCGTAAAGCAGCTAAGTGTGAATCATTGGGCGCGAGACAATCGAGAGCGTAGCCAATATAACAGTGTTGCTAAGACATTTGCTGAAGTATTACCTCTAGGCGCGGGTGCGGGGGCAATATTGGTGGTTATGGAATGATGCATCATCGAACGTTGGATGCCTATTTGGATGCCATGCGATCAGGCAAAACAACGATTGTAATGATGAGTAAGCAAAGCCGCTATGAGCCAGTGTTAGCGAGCCTTAAAGCAGGCTTTGATAGCGGAGTGGTACGACGGAGCATGTTGGTGAGATTTGAAGGTCAAGATACTTTCGATTTACTGACTCCACTGTTTGAAGTTTGGCAACGAAACGGACTTGTCGAACTTCACACTGATTATCTTGAACTCACCATCGCAGGCTCGTTTTGGGCAGTTAGCTTAGCACAGGGAGCCATAGCAGCCGTCAACACCATGATTACCGATAAACCAAAGATGCCAAAAGGCATGAGTCACCCTCATGTCATACAGGAACAAAAACACAAAACAGCGAAAACTCACGCTGCATAGGAAATACAATGACAACTGAATTGAAGCAAAACGTTGCAAATATTTTGGACACTGAGCCGTCACTATTACCCGCTGCTATTGCAGAAAAACTGGGTGTCAGTGAGCGAGATGTGGTCTGTGCAATGCCAGACGAAATGGTGGCATTTGAAAGTGGTGATGTTGCTCAGGACATCCTTGAATCGATTACCACATGGGGGACTGTGACTACCATCGTGCATTCATTTGGTTCAATTTTTGAAGTTAAAGCACCGTTTCCAAAAGGTAAAGTAGCACGTGGCTATTACAACCTAATGGGAAAAGAGGGTGAGCTGCACGGTCACTTGAAGCTGGATTTGATCAAAACAGTCGCCTTAGTAAGTAAACCATTCATGGGTAGTGAGAGTCACTATTTTGGCTTTTTTGATGAAGCTGGCAACAACGTGTTTAAGATTTACTTAGGTAGAGATAAAAAACGTGTACTGTTTCCGCAGCAAGTCGAGAACTTTAAGGCGCTACAACAAACATTGCGCGGTTAACTTAAGCAGTCACAAAAGATGACTGAGTTATAATGATTAGAGAAAGTGAGGTTTCAACATGGATCAACAAGTTAAGCAAGAGCGGCTACAAGGACGTTTAGGCCCGGAAATCAAAGAGTTTCGTCAAGAGCGCAAAACCATTCAATTGGCAACAGTTGACCAAGAAGGCCGCCCAAATGTGAGCTACGCGCCGTTTGTACAAAATCAAGATGGTTACTTTGTTCTAATTTCTCAAATAGCACGTCATGCGCGTAACTTAGAGCAAAATCCAAATGTATCCTTGATGATGATTGAAGATGAAACGGAGAGTAAGCAGCTGTTTGCAAGAAAGCGCCTGACCTTTGACGCCGTTGCTTCGGTAGTAGCGCGTGACACTGAACAATGGAAGCTGGTCGTTAGCCAAATGAAAGAGCGTTTTGGTGAAATAATTGACGGACTAAGTCAGCTAGAAGACTTTGTTTTGTTTAACTTGAAAGCGGAACATGGTCTGTTTGTTAAAGGTTTTGGCCAAGCGTATCAAGTATCTGGCGATGATCTAGTCGACTTTGTACACCTTCAAGAAGGTCACCGCAAAGTAGCAGACTCTGAAGCGTAACCGGTTGAAATAGAAACGCCGCTCTGTAGTAATCCAGAGCGGCGTTTTTGTTGCTATAACCCTATCCAGCGCTGGGTGTATTTCCAGTCACTAAGTTTTGTTGTGAGGCAGCCTTTAGTTCATAAACTAATTGGGCGAGCAAAAGCACTCCAGTCGCAGCGAGGCCGACCAGTATACCGCCCCAGATCCCAGCAAGTTCATACTGAGACATCAATAACCAAGCTGCGGGAAGGCCAAACACCCAGTAACCGATGGCGGTCATGATGGTCGGCAACACCACAATTTTCATTCCACGTAGAAGGTTTATTGCCAGTAGTTGCCAAGCGTCAACGACAAAACAAAGTGCCACAACCCATATCAACGAAGAAAGCATATCAGTGAGCGTGTGTTCGCCTTCGCCATCGAGTTGGAAAAGGCTGGCGATGGCTTCGGGCCAAACAATGAAAACAACCGCGAGCACTGCGCTTAAAATAGTCACGAGAGCAAAACTGCGCTTTGAGACCACTTTAACACCGTCTAGATTGTCATTTCCGAATTCTTTACCCACTAAAATCGCGGCCGCTTGCGAGAAGCCGAAATTGATGTTCCACGTAAAGCTTAAACATTGCAGAAGGATCTGGTGTAGCGCGAGTGCCGTAACGCCAATAAATCCTGCCATGAGCGTACCGCCGTAAATCAGCCCCATTTCGAGCGCAGCGGCAATAGCAATTGGAATCCCCATCGACAGCAGCGGCAGCATGAGTCGCCATTCGTATTCTTCTAAGTGAAGCCAAGGTGCGAATCGGTAGTATGTAGGGCGCTTGAATACCCAGTAACCATAGCCAATCAATACCAATGTGGCGGCTAGAGCTGTGCCAAGTCCTAGTCCGGCAATGCCCCAGCCCAAGTTGAACGCGAGGACGTAACTAAACGGTACGTTAAGGGACACGGTTGCAAGTGACATTATCATCACGGACTTAGCGTCGCCGTAGTTGCTGGTTAAGCCTCGCAGAATCAGGAGCAATAATGTTGGTAACATTGCCCACTTGAGCGTATCGAGGTAGGTCATTGCCACGACAATCACTTCTTCTGGCTGCTTAGCCATTCTCAGGAAATCAGGGGCATAAACAAACGCCGAAGTGAGTACGACGGTTAAAAGCAGCGACAGCATTACGGCGCCTTTAACTGCAAGTCTCACTTGTTTTTGGCCGTACTCGGGTCTGGCAACACTTTGGCCGTAAGCAATAGCAATTAAGTTAGCGACACAGCCAACGGTGCTGCCCGCTACGAGAAAAACAAAGGTATAGACTGATGCTCCAAGACCACCACCAGCAAGGTCGCTGACGCTCAGTTGTGCCATCATCCAGACGTCAGTAAGCACCAGCGCCATAGCAATGAGCTGCGAAATGATAAGCGGTGTTGCGAGTGACAGAATGCGTTTCATGAATAATTCCTGGTGATGGTATGCATATTTTAGATGCATACTTATGGTGTTCAATTAACATTTATGTCACTCTGGCATTACTTCAAATCATGTGATTAATTATGAACCCATATTCGAATATTCCTTACTCACATAATGCTCTAAAGGTGTTTGAAGCTGTTGCGAGGCTTATGAGCTTTACGATGGCTGCGAAAGAGCTGCACGTCACACAGAGTGCTGTGAGCCGTCAAGTGAAGCAACTTGAGGATGATCTCAATGCATCTTTGGTTATTCGTGGTCACCGTTCAATACAACTGACGTTAAAAGGCAGGCACTGTATGAGGTGCTGGGCCGGAATTATGCGTCATTGCAGTCATTGCTCGACTCTTGGAAGGAGCCAGATGCCAGTAAAATCGTGATACGGGCTGCTCTGAGTTTCGCAACGCGTGCTTTGCTACCGAAAATACAGCAGTTGAATGAACGTTTCCCTAGCTATGAAATCGCTGTTATTCCAGTGATTGATGAGGAGGAGAGCTTAGGTAAAGGGGACTATGATCTGTTTGTGTTCACTACGCGCAACAGCGAAAACTATGAGAATGATCCTGAGATATTCTTCATGCGCGAAGAGTATATGGCGCCAGTGTGTACTCAGCAGTTGATAGGGGATAGACGTGATATTGAGCATCTACTAACGCTACCAAGGTTGCACCCAACTCTGGACCATCTTGATTGGCGCGCTTGGCTCAATAAGATCCACCACACAGATAGAAGTGTGCCCCGAAATTCCACCTTTTTCACACTTGATCTTACGCTTAGTGCTTGTTTGTCGGGTCATGGTGTGGCTGTTACCGATCTTTTGCTCGCATTACCTGAACTCGAGCGAGAGTACTTGGTTTGTCCTGAGAACGCTCGAATCCATTCAAGCGGTTGGCGTTACTTTTGCCATCAACGCACACAATCTCCTATCGTCGAAGAGTTAGTGGATTGGCTGAAACAAGAAACGGTTGAAGAGCTCAGAAAGCTTCAGCAGCTTTCTGAGCGACATGGTTGGGGGCCGATTAGAGACTAGCTTTTTGTTTTGTCCTTGGCTCAGATAATTACCGAGCAGAGAAAATAGTTACTGAGCAGAGAAAATTCTTAGCCATAATCCCATTGGCGTTGTTACGCCAGTCGAGATGTTTTCAATTTTGCCTTTGTAGATGACAGCAATAGTCGGAGTGACGCTGATATTCCACTGGCGACTTATTAAGCCATTGGAATCGTTGATGACAGGAAACTCATATTCCTTAGCCTTCATGTATTGGCGTACACGCTCATCGGTGCCTGATGAGAGCGCCACGGATACCACTTGATAGTAGTTGGAAAACCAATCCACTGAAGGGCTGACCAGTTTGCATGCCCCGCACCAAGTTGCCCAAAAATAAAGCACGACTGGCTCTTCGTGGCTTTGCTCAATAATGTCGATTGGCACGGTATCCAAAGTGATAGCCTGTATTGCTGGAGCGTCTCCTTGAGGCATGTTTAAGCTTCGGTACCAATCGATGGCAAGTGATACTAGCGTTATCAGGATGAAGATACTGACAAGCTCTTTGCTCCACTTGATTAGTGTGTGTTTCCACCCTGTTGGTTTAGTCATTTGGCGTTCCATTTGCAGCATTCAGCGCTTGGGTAACGCTTTCCGAAGTCAATATAACAGGTAGGGCGATTCCCTCTGGGTGTTTAGGACCATAGACAATATTGAATGGCACCCCAAATCGACCATAGCTTTGCAGGTAACCTGTGACACTGTCACTTGGCGTAGTCCAGTCACCTCGCATAGTGACAACATTGTCTTGCTGCAGTTGACGGTAGACTGGGTCTTGGAGGACGACACTAATCTTGTTGGCTTTACAGGTAATACACCAATTTGCGGTGACATCGACAAATACCGTTTTACCTTCTGCAACCAGCGAAGGAAGGGATTGGGCGTCCAGCCGTTGCCAGTTGAGATCATCGACAATTGGAGTTGACCAACTATCTGCAGTAACGCTGCCAATAATCAAACCGCCGCCTAACGCAAACACCGAAAAACCAGACATCAAGATGAGTGCTTTTCGCCCGTAGACCTTTCCGATCAGAATGAAAGTTGTGAGGACTATTAGGCCGATAATCGCAATAGTGGCGGCTGTGCCAATAAATGTGGAAAGTAAAGAGGTCAACCAAAGACTGGTCAATAACATCATTGCGCCAAACATCAGCTTGAGCTTATTCATCCAAGCCCCTGGTTTAGGGAACGCTTTTACTAGTCCAGGAAAAACGGTAAACAGCAGCCAAGGAATGCTCATACCAAGGCCTAAAAAGGCGAAAATGAGCCACAGTTCACCGTAGCTAGCGCCTAACGCGTAAGCGACGGCCGTTCCAAGAAAGGGTGCGCTGCAGGGCGTTGCTAACAAGGTCGCAAACATACCTTGAATGAAATGCCCGCTGTAGCTTTGGTCACCTTTTGTGGCGAGCCAAGTACTCATCGAACTTGGCAGTTGAATATTGAACAATCCAAGTAGATTGGCGGCAAACAGCAAAGTAACCACAGCCATAAGAACAATAAATCCGCTGCTTTGGAACTGAATTCCCCAACCAATCATATGACCTGCCATCTTTAATGCACTAAGTGCACCAGCTAACAATAGAAATGAAGTAATAATGCCGGCTGAAGAAGCAAGAAATGACAAGCGCACTTGGCTTCTTGATTGGCTTGCACCAGAGATGATGGAATTGAGCTTCATCCCTAGTACCGGAAGTACACATGGCATAATGTTTAAGATAAGGCCACCCAATAGAGCAAACCCAAGCATCCACAATAACCCACCTTGATTAGGTACTGCCATAGGGCTTGTGGTGACTATTGTCGACGTTTCGGCCAGAATCAGTTCATCTGCAACGGTAACTTGAATGCGTTTATCGGCAATATTAGCTTCGCCGAGCCAGTTGCTAACGTCAAACTTGGCGTAGAGTGATTGCCCATCGATAGTCAGCTTAGGTTGAGAGAAGAACTCATCTGCCACGTCCTTCCCATCAACAAGAACAAACGGTTTTGACCAGGCTGTCTTGGAATTAAGCTTAAGCGTTAACGTTTGTGCTTGTTGATCCCAGTAGCTATCAGCAACTTGAACCTGTTCACTGACTTTAGGAGTAAGGCTCATTCCTTGCCCAAACAAATAGGCCGCATCGGCATCCAGTTTTAGCGAGCCAGGAACTATGGTGAGTTCGATCGGATAATCAGTAATCACACAGATATTGGTACAACTTGGCAAACGTAGGTTTGCTTTGAGCACAATCGGTTTTGTCGGGGCACTAACCGTTACGATAAGCGGAAAACTTACTTCGTGTTTATAGCCTAAAGTGAGCACGCCCAACTGCTCATAGTACGCAGGTACAGGCCAGTGCCAATCGACTTTTTCGATGTTGGTTGACCCGCTCCAATCAAACTCAGGCGCAACACCCCCTTCACCGGGGCTGCGCCAATAAGTTTTCCAATCACCGTCGAGTTCGACATCGATTACCATCTCCATTTTACGGGTGGTTGGGTCGATATGTCCGGTGGACAGTGCTCTTACTTTCACCGGTGGATGCATGGGATCCGTGATCCAACCTGTTGATTGAGCAAGAGCATTCACGCTGTAAAGCGCGGCGACATTTGTTATTACTAGCATCAAAGCAATGCTTAGCTGCCGACGTATTGACGGCACAAGGGGAAGTGCCTTAGCAGAGGCATTTTTAGTTTCAGTGTATATATTCGACACAGTATTCTCCAAAAAGTAATGAATAGACCTTGGTGAATACTTTTTTATTCCCGAAAGGTGCAGAGCGTTAGATGAAGCCGGCACTTTGTAGGCGTCTCATCTGAGCGCTTGAAGGGCTTATGCTGCAAAAGACGAGTAGAAGCTACCGCAATGAGCGCAATAAGAAACAGAAAAGGTGTTAGGTCTTCGATGCTAGGAAGAGATTGAGTAAGAAGCTTCTTAGTGACAAAGCAGGGCTCTGCAGTTGTGGCCGAGTCGTGAACGATGTTGTCTAGAGACTCACTATCGAGTAACTCTTTTAGGTTTAGCGTACTTGTTGATGTGGCAGGAGCTGCTTGAAGGTTGCTGTGATACGCGACATTGGTTTTCAGAGCACACAGAGCCACTACCAGAAGGGCAGTAAGCAGGAGCAAAACGCGAAAAGTGGTGTGTCTGAAGGTTTGCAAAAAATCTTTCTCTATTTATGAGAGTCGGGCGGAAGCCCAAAGTTAAGAGCAAATACGTTAACGTTTTATTGAGAAAGATCAAGTGAAAATGATTCTCACAACGACTGAATGTTGCCTGGTGGATTGACTGTGGGAATAAGAGCTTGCTAATGGAGTGACAAAAAAGAGCAACGCGATGGTTGCTCTTCTTGGGCTGTTTTGTCTAGGCGGCTTTGCTAACCAATCGCAAAATCGCTTTATTAATGCCGATAAGATCGTTGACGGATGTAGCGCCTTTAATCGCATCGAGCAGTGATTCCTTGCTACAGCTTGGGATAACATCAATGTTTTTTACTTTTCCCTGAAGTGTGTTTTTCATCAATTCAAATTGTTTTTGTTCGAACATGATATTGAGCCTGTGACGTTGTTTTATTATTTGCGTTGCGCCGTTATCTTACCTTCTTATTGTGACAATTGTTTGGTTTTTATTGCAACAGATTGTGGTTTGAGCGGCGTAGTCTC
The DNA here is from genome assembly GCF_003263785.1 of Vibrio variabilis. Taxonomy (GTDB): domain Bacteria; phylum Pseudomonadota; class Gammaproteobacteria; order Enterobacterales; family Vibrionaceae; genus Vibrio; species Vibrio variabilis. The sequence goes on along the minus strand of NZ_JYJK01000073.1, from coordinate 110,190 downwards.
TCGACCGCGCGCTTATGATAGGGATTTATGCTAACTGATTCCAATGCGAACTGGCAATGAAACGGCGGCTCTTATAGGTGGTGCACATCCGATTTGAGACTCACCTCATTAACTGCTTGATACTCAACTAGTATTAGTAAAAAAGTTTGTAACCTGTTGTTAACGCTGTGTGTGCTGTTACAAGGTGTACACGTATTTGTGTGATCTTAATCGAAAGAATCGTTGCAAGGTCGCGCTGACGAGAGATGAAAAAAGCCCCTTAACAAAAGGGGCTTGATAGGGCTGTTTCGCTTTTACTTACCAGTGAGCCAGAATACGGCATCATTCACCTTATCGCTTCGCGGCGTACCCTTAGCGAGAATCTCATATTCAGTATCGGCTCTTAAGCCCATAAACTGAATCACTTCTTGTGTTGAGTTACTTCTGTCTAATAATAGGTAGTCATACTCTGGGTCGACACCATCAAGGATCGCTTGTGCACGCTCTTTATCGACGCGTGGTACAGACCAATCGTGATATAGGAAGAAAATCGACGTCATGGTTTCTGAGAAGCGAATACTCGCAATGCGATCACGCTTCTCTTCTGGTACTTGTTCTACAAACGCAGCCAGATCTGGCTTCATATCCTTAGCAATGTCGATAGCAGGGAACAAGTACGTGAATGCACTAGAGAAAAACAGAGCCGTCATAATCGCCATTTTACTCCACTGTGGCCAACCTTTACGCTCAACAATAATCATCAGAACGATGGCGACTAGCGGGATTAGTGCCACTAAGTGCCAGGTGCTCAGCCATTCCATCAGTGCTGGTGGAATTTTGTGCTCAGGAAGCAAGCCAGACCATAGGGGAACCACAGCAAAAGCGAGCAGCACAAAGGACATCAAAGCCAGCCAAGCGCGGCGATACCAATCGAACCACTTACCCGTTAACGTCACGATGGCATCCGCAATAATCAGCGCAAATAATGGCATTAATGGTGCTAGGTACATTGAGCGTTTTGTTACCGAGTAAGACAACACAAAAATCGCTAACGCAAACCAGAATGCGAGGAAACCGTCAGTCCAAGACAGTTGTTTTGGTTGACGTAGTTTATAAACAAAGTGACCCAGCCAAAGTACGAGTAGTGGCGTCCATGGAGCACTGTATTCAAGTATTCCTTTTACGTAATAGAAAGGTTTGCCGGCGTGGTTGTGACCCAATGTATTCGTTGCCGAACCAGTCAGACGGCCGACTTGGTTATCCCAGAACCAAGCCTTCCAAAGTTCCGGAGAGGCATTTTTGTAGAATGGGTATATCCAACTAGCGGCGACCAAACACATGGTTGCAACGCCAATAAGGTGCATAGTGATGAACTTACCCATCGGAGAGGCTTGCTCTGGGAATTGTTTACGTAAGTGCAGCGCACGCAGTACAAGTGGTACCCAAGCCAGGCCGATACATAGCACGATAGCAACAGGGCCTTTGCTTAAAAAAGCAAGACCGGTAAAGGCACCAGCAACAATTAAGTAACCAAGTTTTTGGCGTAGATATGCCTCACTGAAAGCCCACGTAGCAGCAATAGTGGTAAACATCAGCGCCGCATCAACTCGAAGCCAGTGGAAGTTGAGTACAAAACCTTCCAAGGTACCCAGAACAGCAAGTGCTATCCAAGCAAAGTTTTCACCTTTGAAAAGGTAAGCAATACGGTAGGTCGCAGCTAATGAGCCAAGACAAAGTAAGGAGAGTGCTAGACGGCCTGCATGATGGCATCGAGTCCAGTGGCATGCATCAAAAGGGTCGACATGACGAAGAAAACAGGCGGCTTTTCGACGAATGAGATGCCCGCAAATTGAGGAATGATATAGTCCCCAGTTAGGTACATACTATGAATAATCGCAGCGACTCGAGGTTCGTCTGGCGTCCAGACATCGTGATCGAAAAGACCACTAAACACCACCGCGAGAATGGCGAGTACCAGAATAAATTTCCAGCTCTGGTTTTGATCACCGGATTGCGTTGTTGACACTTTTTTTCTCCACTGTTGCTGCAAGTAAAATAGCTTGCGAGCGCCATGTTAAAACATTCACTAAGATAAAAGGGGTAAATTCTAGTTAGCTAGGATTGATGCATCAATAGTTTCTCTCTGAAATACAACTGTATTTCCACAAAAATTAACGTCGTGCTGACAGAAGGATACCTTCCTATACGTTAGCTTTATATGTTGTTTTTGTAACGATTGATAATTCTATACTTACATCGAGATAGGTATAAAGCGATAAATTGTTATGACGAATGGTTCTAGTGCTGCCTATTGCTAAAAAGTGTGATTTGGATCTACTATTGCCACCAAGGTGATGGGGTTCCACCTACTTAACCGCCAGTTGGCTGATGACTCCTACAGTTTCTGAAAACAGGTGTAACTTGTTCGTGTGACATCATGGCACGCGGTAACTGTAGATCTAAGCCGATTCCTACACCTGTTTTCCCTTTAGAGGAAAACACCATGCAATACTCCCACGAAATTCAATCTATGTGTCCGATTCAGCAAGGGGCACTGCATCCATCTGCGCCTATTCCTGTCGAAGGTCGTTGGGTTAATCCAAAAGAGGTCATCGCTATTTCTGGCTTAAGCCACGGTGTCGGGGCGTGTGCGCCTCAGCAAGGTGCCGCTAAACTGACACTCAATGTGAAAGAAGGTGTTATTGAAGAAGTACTGATTGAAACAATTGGTTGCTCGGGCATGACGCACTCCGCTGCCATGGCTTCTGAAATTCTCACCGGTAAGACCATTCTTGAAGCAATGAACACAGACCTTGTTTGTGATGCAATCAACGTTGCTATGCGCGAAATCTTTTTGCAGTTTGCCTATGGCCGCACGCAATCGGCGTTTTCAGAAGGCGGGCTTGAAATTGGTGCTGCGTTAGAGGACTTGGGAAAAACTCAAAAAAGCCAGGTAGGTACCAGCTATGCTACGCGAGCTAAAGGACCAAGGTATATGGAGGTCGCCGAAGGTTATGTCACTCGACTTGCGTTAGATACCGATAACGAGATCATCGGCTATGAATATCTCAATCTTGGGAAAATGATGGCGGAAGTTAATAAAGGCGTAGCTGCAGATGAGGCCATGTCACTGGCAAAAGGCAGTTACGGTCGATTTGATGAAGCCGTAACTTTCGTTAACCCACGCCAAGACTAATTGAGGAGCCTATTATGACTATCACAACACAAACGCTACTGAATGAAATGGGCTTGGAAACGCTAGAGCAAGCTTATCAGTTTTGTCTTCAGCACAATGTCGACCCTAAGCAGTTGGTCATTGAGACGCAGCCTATCGCTTTTGATAATGCTTGCGATGCTTATACGCTTGGTAGCGCTCTTGCGTTACATCGAAAAGTGGCGACGGCACAGCAGGCAGCTCTGACCATCGGAGAAGGTCTTCAAGCGTTTTGTAAACCAGGCAGCGTTGCGGCTCAGCGACAGGTTGGCTTAGGTCATGGTGCGCTGGCGGCAAGACTATTAAGTGAGGAGGCACAATGTTTCGCATTTTTGGCAGGCCATGAGTCATTTGCGGCAGCAGAAGGGGCGATCAAAATAGCGTTGAATGCGAATAAATCGAGAAAAACACCTCTGAAAGTGATTCTCAACGGATTGGGTAAAGATGCAGCTTACCTGATATCCCGTATCAATGGCTTTACGTATGTTAAGACGCAGTTTGATTATCAAAATGGGGTATTGAATGAGATTAGCCGTAAGCGCTTTAGCCAGGGAGAGCGCGGTGAAATCCTATGCTATGGTGCTGATGAGGTTAGAGAAGGCGTCGCAATCATGCATGCTGCTGATGTCGATGTGAGTATCACAGGTAATTCGACCAACCCAACACGCTTTCAACACCCGGTTGCTGGGATCTACAAATCAGAGCGCCTAGCGCAAGGTAAATCATATTTCTCAGTGGCATCGGGAGGGGGTACAGGCAGAACCTTGCATCCGGATAATGTGGCGGCAGGTCCTGCAAGTTATGGTATGACAGATACGATGGGCAGAATGCATGCTGATGCGCAATTTGCTGGAAGTTCGTCAGTCCCTGCACATGTTGCAATGATGGGCTTTATTGGAATGGGCAATAACCCAATGGTTGGCGCTTCAGTAGCGCTGGCAGTCGAGGTTGATCAGATGCTCAATCGATAACCGAGCGAATAACAGTAGAGCTGGCATTCGCTCAATAACGAATACCAGCTTTACAGTTTGAACTCAATGACGTTGGATTCACTTTCATTAATTAGCTTCTTAACAAAGTCATCGACCGGCATGGGTTTGTCAAAGTAATAACCCTGACCGATTTCACAGCCAATTCTAGCCAGAGTATTGGCTTGCTCTTTGGTTTCGATGCCTTCAGCAACAACGAGTAAATCAAGGTTATTGGCCATGGCGACCATCGCTTGAACGAGCTGCTGATCTTTGGAGTCGGTAATGATGTCACGGACGAACGACTGGTCGATTTTTATACCATCCACCGTGAATCGACGAAGGTAACTCAGTGACGAATAGCCGGTACCAAAATCATCTAGCCAAACTTCAATGCCACTTGCGCGGATTTCTTTCAGCGTACGTTCAGCCTCATCTTCATCTTGCAGAAGCAAGCTTTCTGTAATTTCCATGCGGATAGTGCGTGCAGGAACATGGTATTTCTCCATGTAGAACGCGAACATTTCTACTAGGTTTTGTCGATAAAGTTGTTTGGATGAAATATTAATAGAAACATGAAAGTCGTGTGCAAAGTAAGGCATCCACTGCTGAATCTGGAAGCATAAGCGTTCAATGAGCCATTGACCAAGTGGTAGAATCATCGCCGTTTCCTCGGCGATTGGGATAAAGTCGGTTGGCGGAACAATACCTAATACGGGATGGCGCCATCGAACCAAAGATTCCGCGCCCATGATCCGGCCCGTCTTTAAGCAAACCAAAGGTTGGAACCAAAGCTCAAATTGTTGTAAATCGGCGAGTGAACGTCGAAGTTCGCGCTCGATATTCGCTCGGTGCGTGACCGATTTGAGCATTTTCGGTGTAAACACTTTGTGTGTGTTTTTACCATCAGCTTTTGCCCGATACATTGCAATATCGGCATTCTTGATCAGATCTTCTGCGGTTTTACCATTTTGTGGATAGCGAGCGATACCGATACTCCCTCCAACCACCAGTTCTTCATTTTCCATCAGAATAGGAGAGCGAACGGCAAGGAAGATTTTCTTCACTAAGGCATCGACATCTTCCGTCGTTTTAAGATGTGGGATCAACATCAAAAACTCGTCTCCGCCGATCCTTGAAATCATAGTCAGTGGATGATCGTTGGTGATTTCGCGTGCACATGTGGAGAGCTTTTCTGCTAGTCGCATCAGCAAAAAGTCGCCACTGTCATGACCATAGTTGTCATTGATAACCTTAAACTCGTCAAGGTCGACAAATAACACGCTAAACGATGTTGCAGGGTAGGACTTAATCGTGCCTTGCAAGTGTTGAATGAAGCGGGTTCGATTTGGAAGATCGGTCAATGCATCATGGTAAGCCAGGTGCGAAATTTTCTGAGTGCGCTGTTCAAGCTTGGACGCCATAGACTGAACAGCGAGAGTCAAATTGCCGATTTCATCTTGTCTTTTCACTGTGCTCATGCTTGCGCGAGTTTGAAATCACCGCGTCCAATGGACTCCGCCTGCTCAGTGAGTTTAACCAACGGCCGACTCCAGTGACGAGAGATAATGGCAGCCATCAGCGCAGAAAAAGAGAGTAACAGTACTGCAGCGCCTAATACGCCAAGATAAAGGGCTTTTTGAGAGCGGTCATTGGTCGATTCAATCAGTGTCGCCATGTTAGCGATATCGCGGTCGACTTTATCTAATGAAAATTCCATATAAATCCCACCAATGATTTCGTCCGCCGCTTGAATCGGGCGAATGATGACTAGGCGTTCATCAGAAAAGTTATGAACTCGTTGACCTTGGCTTAAGACTGCGCTGACATCATAGGCAAATGGCAGATTTCTTCCGAGCATCTTAAGTGAAGGGTCGCCGTCATGAAACACATGCCCCTTTTTATCAAAAACGACCAGACTTTTGAGTTCATCCATTTGCAGTAGTGGTTCTAGCAAATAGCCCGCTTCTTCTAAGTTATACATATAGAGAGGATCGAACATTGACTTAGACAGATAACTCGACATTTGCTCAGCACGCTTACTGAGCTCGGTTCGAAAGGTCTTACTATTCTGCACAGTGAGTTCGTGAAGTAGACGTTGTGAGTGATTGGACGCTAACCACAAATGCACCGCTGCACTGGTCAGCGTCATCACCACTGCCAGAGCGAATGTCACTAGCATGTACTGCCCTTGTAGTCGTAACTTCAGCTTCATTGTCCGCCTACCTATTTAAACCGCATGCTTTCGATTTGCATGCGATACTGATTGTAGTCGGCGAAAGATTGCAATCGTGCAGGGGAGAATGCCTCAACCTTAGAGGTTTTCTGAAACTTATACAGTGCCGCTTTTCCTTCTGCTGATTGATGGGCATTAACCAAACTGGTTTCAATGGTTTGCTTCACTTGCGATGGCAAATCTCTTCGCATCAAAATGACACTGCGAGGGATGAACTCGGTACGATAAATGATCGCCATATCCGGCTTTATGTGTGGTGGCATATCACCAGAGTCGTCCCAGTTGGTATTAGCGAAAGCGCCCGCGTCAGCTTGACCATGTGCAACCCAGGTTGAGAGGGAAATCTCATCTGCGCGGCGAAGTACATCACCAGCAACGATGATATTGATGCTGTCCGGATTGGTAATTCGACTTGGAGCAGATTGAGAAGTCATCGCCAATTGTTGGCTGATAAGGGTTTGTACTGGCATGTAAAAGCCGGAAGTGGAACTTCTGTCTTCGAGTACTAATGTCTTACCAACGAGATCTTCAAGGGTATGAATATCACTATCCTTGCGTGCAAAGAACACGGTTTGGTAATCCGCTTGTCCTTTTTTCCAGCGGTGCAGACGAATGTCCGCGTTGTGCTCTTGCTGAAGTTTTAGAGCAGCAAACAAGGTTTCCGAGACCATATCTACCTCACCTGTGTCCAGCCATTGCCCTAATTCGACGATGGAGTTGGTCACCTTCACGCGTCCCTCTGTATAACCATAAGGGGCGAGTTGTTGACCCAGGTATTTTGCTATAGGTGAAGTAAAACCGATGTGTTTGCGTGCTTTATTACTTAATACACCTATGGTGAAGGTCTGATTTTGCAAAGCTTGGATGGGCTTCTCATCCACTGTATATGTCGATGCAGTACTGACAACACTATAGCTCATGGTAGTAAGCACTATGGCGACAAGTCCGAGCATTCTAAGCACTGAGCTTTTTAGGTACAGTGTATGGGCTAACACCGGACTAAAGAGAGAACTTACACACATTACAACAAGCCTTATAAATAACAATACAGATATACTAGGTGATAGCTCTCGACATTCGAATAAAATAGGATAGCCGGCAACATTTGAGGCACTACTTATGGAATGACTCTCACGATGTCGAGTCAGAGCCAATTAAACGAATGAATTTTGGTAACGGAACTATTTGTTATGGTTCGGAATGTTAACACAATCATTTACCCTGTGAATGCTTGTGTCGCCAAAAATAATTGGCTGACTTAGCTTAGGATTTGATACTCAGCCCAATTATTCATTAAACTTGAGCCCGTACGAGCCGATACAGTGTCTGTATCGGTATATGGCGCGCGCAGGGTAAGGTAGCAGTGAAAAGAATTTTATTAGGACTTGGCATAGTTGCTGTGCTTCTGGCCGCTGGTGGCGGGGTGGCTTATTATTTTGGCTATTTTGATGAGTCTGAACCACCTCAAACCAGCACAGATCGCAGAGCGCAGGTTCCTCAAACCCTTGTCGAGCCTTCTAAAATCGAAGAGCCAACTCCGGAACCCAAACCACTCCCTAAACAATATTACGTTTCTCGATCCGTTGAGACCGTGTACTTGCAGCCAGAGAGCACGTCGACACCAGATGGTGTTGCTTATTATGGTGAGCAGTTAAATGTAATGGAGAGACGTGGTGATTGGATTCGAATCGCGCCAATTTATCAGCTGGAAGAAGGCGCAGATGAAGTGTCACAGTGGGTCAATAGTGCTCATTTGTCTGTAGAACCGGTAAAATTATCGGGCAGTGATTGGCTCGATATATTGCAGGAATACATTGAGAACAGTGATAACTATATGAGCTTTCAAGAAGCCTTCCTTGATGCCAGTACCCAACTTATCAATAGCAAACAATGTCGCCTAGCGGACTTTGAAGAAGTCGGCGGTTGGATCAAGTCAATCAATCACAAAGACAGCGTTTACTTTACCTACTGCGGTGGTATTGAAGCCGAGCATAAAATCTATTTGAATGTTGCTAGCGGGGAAATCTTTTAGTCCCAGTTAACCGATTACCAAGGAGATTGATCGCGTTCTTTTTCTGCCGTTCGAGCCATTTCTTGTACGCATTGCTTTAATCGTTTAATTGAAGTGAGATCGCCATGCTCAATGTGTTCGATGGGGCGTAGCATTAAATGCTTTGGAATTATTGCGCACGTTTATGAAGTTATTAATAAAATGAGAACTTTCAAATGCGGTGCGCAGCAGGCCATCTATTTCGACAATAAGATGCACACGCTCAAAGGTCGATGGCCCTACCGGTACAGTCGCTGGCGTCACTTTGAGGCGAGCGTGCTGCTCTTGCGAAAGATCAAGAATGGCCTCGGTTTGATGGTTGGATGCGCCCCAGCCATCGAGCACACTTAGCGCGTATTTGACGAGTGTAAGTCTTTCATTCTGTGACAGTTCCATTGCCTTTTCCTTTTCACCACTACCGTTTTGAATATAGTTGCTGACCGGTATTACCTCAAGATGACAGACATGAAATGCTTTTAAACGCTTTGTCGTAATGGTTTAGCTTTTTTTATTTGTCTTCTAACTAGGTTAGGCACATAATGCGAGCCTGTTAGTGTTGAGGTTTTGTCTTTGAGTCAGTTCAGTGTGTCATTTTTGCTCGCTTTTGTTGTCGCGTTCTTCGCGCCAATCGGGTTTGCTGCATCTGATACTTTTGAAGGTGACCGCGTTGTCAATACAAGCATAGCTGCATGGGCGCATTCCTCAAGCGCCTATGATGCGTCTCATGAGTCAGTAGGCACACCGCGTGAGTTATCGAACAGACTTTCTTCGAAACTAAACCAGCGCCCAACCCATCCACGCAAACCTAATCGACCAACGTCTAACTCATTTGGTGAGCATGACGCGCAAGGTATTTTGTCTTCGTGGCGATGGTTCAACAGCGGTCATGAGTCACGTGAACAAGAAGCGCCAGACTACACTCAAATCGCGGACTTAGGTGCTTCTTGCTACATTGAACAGTTTGTTTGCTCAGCAGATTCTAGACTGCTCACTCCTTTCTATTTTCGCCATGCAGCTTCTCAGCACCGTTTGAGTGGTTGGAAAGATGGCAACACCTTGTACGTCTATTTAAGCTCGCTCTACGCTTAGTTTTCCCCCAGATGTTTCTTTAGTCACTAGTCTTGTGCTCCGTTTCGCACGGGCGCTCTAGTGCATTCCATTTTTATATATTCAGCCATTGGGCTGAGGGAAAACTATGCGTACAAAAAAACAACCCAGAGCAGTGTTGAATCATTATTCCACTTGGAAGTACCTCGTATTGGTCGTCACCTGCATCATTTTAGCTCTTAGCGCGATGCCGTCTTGGTTTGGCGAGAAACCCGCGATTGAGATTAAGTTAAGCGAGCAGAACACGTATTTAGATACGCCGTTTAAAATCAATTCACTGTTGACAGGGCAAGGCGTTGAAACGACGTCGATCACTGTCGAGAATCATGTTGCTCAGCTGGTATTTGATAACGAAGCTGAGCAAACGGATGCTCGCAACGTGCTGGGCAAATGGTGGGTAAAGAAGACACCATGTCTTACTCTTACAGATCAGTTGCGCCGCAATGGCTTCAATCTATGGCTTTACGCCGATTAAACTAGGTCTCGATTTACGTGGTGGCGTTCAGTTCCTACTCAACGTGGACGTTAACCAGGCAGTCTCAGAGCAGCGAGATGCTGTGATTGATGAAATTAAACAGCAGCTTAGAGATGAGCGTGTATTTGGCGTGTCAGTAAGACAGAGTCGCATACGGCGATTCGCATTACGGCCAAAGACAAGCAAGGCGAAATCGCGGTTCGTAAGTTTGTCAACGCAACTTACCCTGAGTGGCAAGCCAAGGGGGAGGGCAATGCGTTGTCGATTGCGATGAAAGCACAGCCTTACACTGAGTTTGAAACGCTCACCATGCAGCAAAACCTTAAGATCATGCGCCAGCGTATTGAAGAACTGGGTATCACAGAAGCGATGGTTCAGCGCCAAGGCAGCACAGGTATCCGTATCGAGCTTCCGGGTGTCCAAGACCCTTCTCTCGCAAAGCGCGTGATTGGTGCAACCGCTAGCCTCGCATTTCATGAAGTCAGTACGTCATCCAATCCAGTGTCGACATTGCGTATTAAAGACGAACACGGTCAGTTTGTTACGCTGGTGAAAAAGCCGGTATTGACGGGTGAACACATCGTGAATGCGCGTGTGGGCTTCGACCAAATGAAACGCCCAGAAGTCGATATCTCGCTTGATCACGCAGGTGGCAAGAAGATGAGCGACTTCTCGTCTACACATATTGGCAAACCGATGGCAACTGTGTATCGGGAGTATGGTGTGAATGCCCGTGGTGAGACGGAGCGCAGTGAGAAAGTCATTAGTGTGGCAACGATTCAATCTCAGCTTGGTAGTCAGTTCCGTATTACGGGTTCAGGTAATCTAGAGGAAGCTCAACAACTTGCACTTCTTCTGCGAGCGGGCTCCCTTACAGCACCGGTCACGATTGTAGAAGAACGTACTATTGGTGCATCACTAGGTGCAGAAAACATTCAGAATGGATTTGCGGCGTTGGCACTAGGTATGGGGCTGACCTTGACCTTTATGGCGCTCTGGTATCGTCGTTTGGGCTGGGTTGCGAATGTGGCACTGATTCTAAATATGTCTTGTCTACTTGGCTTGATTGCCTTAGTACCAGGAGCAGTGTTAACACTTCCGGGTATCGCTGGTTTAGTACTTACCGTGGGTATGGCGGTGGATACCAACGTACTTATCTTTGAGCGTATTCGAGACAAACTGGCAGAAGGTCGCAGTTTTGCTCAAGCGATTGATCAGGCTTTAACTCCGCTGTGGCGACAATCTTGGATGCCAATATCACGACCATGATCACGGCGGTGATCTTATACGCCATTGGTAATGGCCCGATTCAAGGCTTTGCTTTAACGCTTGGACTGGGTCTACTCACTAGTATGTTTACGGGGATTTTTGCCTCCCGCGCTATCATCAATCTTGTTTGGGGTCGCGACACTCGTCGTGAGGTAAGGGTTTAAACATGAAACAGTTTTTTAAATCGCACATTCGCAACGTTCGTTATTTCACCAATATACTATCGATTGCTTTAGTGGTGTTGTCTGTCGCTGCGGTGGGAATCCGTGGATTGAACCTTGGCCTAGATTTCACTGGAGGTGTGGTATCAGAAGTTCAGTTGGGCAGTGCTACGACTCAAAGTGAGCTGCGAGACACTTTGACGCCCGTGTTGGGCGAGGGGATTTCTGTCACTAAATCGGGCGAAGAAGGTCGTTGGACAATTCGTTACGCTGCTGATCAAGACGCAGCGAAACACTCAGCGTTCAAAGAAGCGCTAGCGCATGCGTATCCGCAATCGAAAGTGGTGAGCGACAGCATAGTAGGTGCTCAGGTTGGTCAAGAGTTATATGACCAAGGTGGCCTAGCTCTGTTGGTTTGCTTGCTGTGTATCCTTGGATACTTGAGCTTCCGATTTGAGTGGCGTTTAGCAAGTGGTGCGCTTGCTGCGCTGTTGCACGATGTGATTTTAGTCTTAGGTTTCTTCGCGTTAACCCAAATGGAGTTTAACCTAACAGTATTCGCTGCGGTCTTAGCGGTGTTGGGTTACTCGTTGAACGACTCAATTATTATCGCTGACCGAATTCGTGAAATCCTCAAGCTGAAGCCGAATCAGCAAACGGCAGATGTCAGCGATCAAGCTGTCATCGCGACATTCGCGCGTACCATGGTGACTTCTGGTACCACGCTCATCACTGTTGGAGCGCTGTGGCTGCTGGGTGGTGACGCGCTACAAGGGTTTGCCACGGCGATGTTTATCGGAATTTTCTCTGGTACATGGTCGTCGATTTCGATGGGTACGGTTATCCCAGAATGGCTGCATCTTGAAGCGAAGCACTATCAACCGGTTGAAATTGATACGGCACCTTAATCAACGATTGACTTAAAGTTAGGGCACCTCGTGGTGCCCTTTTTTGATTTAGCCTGCTTTAACTGTCAGAGAGGTACTTACTCTCATCTACCGTATCAATTTGGCTTTGCTCTAAAAACTGGTTGGCGTAATCCATATACACTTTGCTGCGGACAAACAAGCGAAAGACTTCGATGTCCACATGGTTATCTAGCGCCATATTGTGCAGAATATCGAGTGATTGACTAATGGTTTTGGCTTTTTTGTATGGTCTATCAGAGGCAGTAAGTGCTTCAAAAATGTCAGCAACCGCCAGAATTCGTTCGGGAATGGATAGCTCGTCTCCAGTTAGTTGCCGTGGATAACCTGTCCCTTTCATTGTTTCATGGTGAGTGGTGGCAATGCGCTCGACGTTTTGTAAGTCTTCTGGAAATGGAATGCTACTCAGCATTTGGATACCAGTGATCATATGTTCGTTGATTTTAAAGCGCTCTTCAGCTGTTAGTGTACCGCGTGATATGGTGAGGTTGTGCAGCTCGCCTAGGTTATACAAATGCTCAGGGACATCCACTTTGATGCCAAGCTCGGGTGGATAAGAAATCTCGCTGTGATGATGGATAACATGCTCGGCTTTATCGCTGAGCAGCGACTCAGTGACAGGGAGCGAAGCACTCTGTTTGGGCATGCGTTTCTCTTCTACCGGCGATAGACCGAGTCGGTTATCGAAATACCGTTGCCACGGCTGTTTAGCTATCTCGAGGAGTCGCTCTTTGTCTTGGTCATCTAAAAACTCCCCACCGATATTGACGTTAGCAACAAACGCAAACTGCTCGCGAAGCGTTTGTTGGCGGGTTTGGAGCGCTTCGATAATGTGTTGTTTGTTCTCTGGCGTGTCAATTTCAGACTTCAGCGCCTCTATTTCCGCATCTCGCCATAACACTTCAAAGCGAGTTCTGATTTCGTTGATGCGATTGTAATTGGTTTCAAGCTTAGTCCCCTTATCTACAACGTATTCTGGCGTGGTTATTTTTCCACAATCATGCAGCCAAGCGGCTATCCTAAACTCACGGCGCTCCGCGTCATTTTTAAAATGGAAATTCTCAAACACGGGATCCTTTGCCTTTTCAGCCGCGTCAACCAACATGAGTGCAAGCTCTGGGACACGTAGACAGTGCCCGCCTGTATATGGGGATTTGCTATCAATGGTTTTCGCAATAAGTTGGATAATTGATTCTATGAACTCTTCTTGTGATTGCTGATATTGATTTAGGGATTGAGACATCTCGAAGATGGCGGTAGAAAGCTCATCGACTTCACGAACTGGGCTGCTGTGCTTTTCGACTCGATTATATTGACGGCGTTTGACTTTATCAGTCTCTTTAACCAGTCGATATATTGGGTTGGAGAGTGGTGCACTGAAGTACCACACTATCGGCACCATGATCACCAGTGCCGCCAAAGTCCACGCAACATTGTACATGACGTACTTATACACTTGCCCAAGCACTTTTTCCTCGGGTAACGCAACGATTAGGTATTCTGCTGGGACGGTATTGACTTGGTCTACGAAGACATAGCTTGGTTGGTCATCGATATCAATGGCCGTGATTTTTCCAAAGCTACGAGAGTCGGAGATTCGTGATAGCAGAGTTTCATTGTTTACGTGGCCGAAAGTTTGCTGTGGGGATCTGAGCCAGCGTTGATTGAGCTGCTCGATAGCACCAGTGGTTTCTAAATACTGAAGTGCTTGGTTGATAATTTCAACATAAGGACGTAGCTCATCTCTGGTGACATAGGTAAACCCTTTGGGCAGAACCTCGACGTGCTCAATAGCCTGCAGCCTGAGTGTGTCTTTATTGGTACGCTTGAGCTTATTAGTGAGCACAGCTCGGTTGTCGAGCACACCACTAATTCGTCGCTCATGAACATCTTTCAGCGCGTCGCTATATGACGCATATCGATATACCGTAATCTCTGGATAGGACTCGATGAGCTTCTCTATGACAGACCATCCATCAATCATACCGATGGTTTTACCCGACAAATCGGCGAGAGAACGGAAAGTCGCACTTTCAGTGTGACAGGCAAGTGCATAATCAAGCTCGAAGAGTATGTTGCCTTCTATGTGGGAATCGGTTGTCGAGTTGCCAGTAGCAATAGGTTGAAGAATATCTATATTTTTGCTTTGAAAATCTTCTACGAGTTCGCTCCAAAGCAGTCCGTTGACAAACTGAAACTGGAGCCCAGTCGTGTCGGATATCAGCCTAAATAAATCGGGCGAATAACCATAGGGTTGTCCGCCTATAGCAAAGTCGATAGGCTCCCAGTTGAGTTGGTTGGAAACCGTCAAAGTCGGAGCGTCAATGACAGTTGTAATTTGATCATCGCTCAGTGGCATGGGCTCCACATAAGGAAGGTTACTCTGCTTTGAATCAAAATGACTGCTACTAATAATACGACCATCGAATGTGCTTACATAGACTTCTGCACCCTTGAGCAGCTCAACGTTGCCGAGGGACTGCTCAAAGTGACTACCAAGTTGGGCTAAGGAAATATCAACGCCAACAACAGCATTTCTCTCCGGTAGGCGCTTCGAGAAGGTTTGCCCGGTGATCCTAATATTGTGGAATAAGTAAGGGTGCGATTTACTCACGGAGTCGGGCGTAGCACGAGTGTACCAACCCCGTTTTGTCGGGTAGTAGTTGCTAAGAGTCACCACCTCTCGGCTTAGCTCTAGGGTATCAAAATAATATCGAGTGCTTTTTGTGCGCGCATTGCCATTGGTTTGATGCTCAACAACCATCCAAGTTTCGCCTTCCATTAGGTCGAGATGCTCAGTGATATAGTCGGCTTCAAGGTTAAACAACTGGACAAAGTGGTCATCGTCGAAACCAACATAGATACTGTGTAAAAAGTCATTGCCGACGAAAGCGGCACCAAATATCTCGATTAACTCAGTAGTGGATTTTTTCCCCGGTGTGGTTGAGAGCAAGTATGCTAATTGGTTGGTTGTTTGCTCACCGACATCGTCAAATTGCTCTAATCTATCCGATACGATAGAGGAAACGAGTCCTAGTTTGCTGAGCGCAGTGTCGACTTCTCGCTGTTTGGTTAAGGAATAAATCAAAGAGGCAGAAAGTATCGCTGTAGCTGAAATAACAACGATGAAGAGCAATGCGACTGCATGACGAATTG
The DNA here is from genome assembly GCF_003263785.1 of Vibrio variabilis. GTDB lineage: Bacteria > Pseudomonadota > Gammaproteobacteria > Enterobacterales > Vibrionaceae > Vibrio > Vibrio variabilis. The sequence goes on along the minus strand of NZ_JYJK01000073.1, from coordinate 94,649 downwards.
AGAGCTTTTTAAACCCACTAGACTGTTTAGACATGGACAAGCGAAACCTAGTTGAGGTCATGGTTCTCCCTGTACGGTATGGCGGGAGCCTGACTCTATTTATCTAATTTTATTGATGTATTTAAATATAGTAGACATTTAGGTTTGCGAATAAAAAAAGCCTCGCGAACGCGAGGCTTAATAATAGTTGGATCGTGTTTATATCTCTTTGTCTTTGCCAAGAGAGAGCAGCCAAAGTGATACCGCTGCAACCCCAACAAATCCAGACAAGATGATGACCGGCATTGCCGCATAGCCAAGCACGTGCCAAATAACCGATTCTAATGTGCTCATTCAGTGCTCCTTTATTGCCAGCCTTCAACGCCTTCCATATCAGGCAGACGGTGCGCGATACCTTTGTGGCAATCTACACATGTCTTTTCACCTGACGCAAGCGCTGTCGAGTGTTGTTGAACGCTTCGTTGACCCTGCTCGGAGAAGTCCATAAAGTCGAATTCGTGACAGTTTCGGCATTCTAACGAGTCATTCGCTTTTAGTCGTGCCCATTCGCGCTCTGCTAGGTGTCCACGACGAGCTTGGAATTTCTCTTCTGTACCTATGGTGTCAAGTACATAGTGAGCGAATAGCTCTTTCGATGCTTGAACCTTACGAATGATTTTATCTGTCCAGTTATGTGGAACGTGACAGTCAGAACAGATAGCACGAACACCTGAACGGTTTGACCAGTGAATGGTTTCCTGGATTTCCGCTACGATAGGAGCATGACAGCCCGAGCAAAACTCCTCGGTGTTGGTCATTTCCATACCCGTGTTAAACGCACCCCAAAACAAAAGTCCGCCAGAGAAGCCTAGGAACAGAACAACGCCTGCCGCGACTTTACTAGGTGACTTAAGACGTTTCCAAAACGCTTTCAAAAATTTCATAGATAGCCTCTCTCTACTTCAAATGGCTATTCAGTACGCAATGAATCAACGCGCTCAAAGTCGTTGCCAACCAAAGGCTCGGCGTCAACTTGAGGTACGTGGCACTGAAGACAGAAGTAGCGACGAGGAGACATATCAGCCAACACAGCATCTTCACGGTTCATGTAGTGAGTCACACTGATTTTGGTTGCACCTGCTTCTTTCGCATTTTTCCAGCTATGACATGCCAAGCACTTGTTCGCGTTAAGCGATACTTCATAGTTGCGGATCTGGTGAGGGATCAGTGGAGGCTGATACACATATGAACTCTCTACCAGTTGGTCTTTAGGTGTGTGTTTGAAGTCATCCGCAGGGCGTGTGTCTTCAAGGTTTGTACTACCACGGAGTGAATCTAGACCACCAGTTCCACCCGGGTTATTCAGTTCTGCTTGTGCTACGCCGGCGATAAGTGCACCAACAGAGAGAATAGCAACAATCAATTTTTTCATTTTGTTTCTCCGCCTTCAGGCAAGTTCTTCGAGAGGCTACTCCAAATGTTCGTCAGAGTAGCCACGTTTCAATTTCGCTCTTTTAAGCCACTTTCGTGATCTTAACTGGGCACTTCTTGAAGTCTGTCTGTTTGGACAGAGGGTCGGTCGCATCAAGAATCAGTTTGTTGATTAGGATACGAGCGTCGAAGAATGGTACGAATACCAGGCCTTGAGGCGGACGGTTACGGCCGCGTGTTTCCACACGTACGCGCACTTCACCACGCTTGTTTGCAATGAGTACTTCTTCACCGCGACGAACACCGCGAGCTTTAGCGTCCTCTGGGTGCATGTAACATACGGCATCCGGAACGGCTTTATACAGCTCAGGAACACGGCGAGTCATAGTACCTGTGTGCCAATGCTCTAGAACACGGCCAGTACATAGCCACAAGTCAAACTCTTCGTTTGGCACTTCTGGTGGCGCTTCGTACGGTGCGGAAATGATCCAAGCTTTACCGTCTGGCTTACCGTAGAAGTCCCAGCCAGATCCTGCTTTCGCATAGGGATCTGAGCCTTCTTTGTAGCGCCAAAGCGTTTCTTTACCATCAACAACTGGCCAACGTAGACCACGGACTTGGTGGTAAACATCGTATGGTGCTAAGTCGTGACCATGGCCGCGACCAAAGGCTGCATACTCTTCGAACAAGCCTTTTTGAACGTAGTAACCGAAGTGGTGCGCGTCATCGTTCAGTTCACGTGCTTCTTCGATAGGGTATTTGTCGACTTGACCGTTTTTGAACAGCATGTCGTACATGGTTTTGCCACGGTACTCTGGTGCTTTCGCTAGCAGCTCTTCTGGCCAAACGTCTTCCATCTTGAAGCGTTTAGAGAACTCCATAACTTGCCACAAGTCAGACTTCGCTTCGCCCACAGTTTCCACTTGTTGGTACCAAGCTTGAGTGCGGCGTTCTGCGTTACCGTAAGCCCCTTCTTTCTCAATCCACATAGCCGTTGGAAGAACAAGGTCAGCCGCTTGTGCTGTTGCTGTTGGGTATGGATCTGAAACAACGATAAAGTTCTCTGGGTTGCGGTAACCAGGCAGACGTTCTTCGTTGATGTTTGGACCGGCTTGCATGTTGTTATTACATTGAACCCAATAGCAGTTTAGAACGCCGTCTTTCAACATACGGTCTTGAAGTACTGCGTGGAAACCAGGTTTCGGTGGAATCGTACCTTCTGGCAGCTTCCATTCTTTCTCAGCAATCGCACGGTGTTTAGGGTTTGCAACCACCATGTCTGCAGGTAGACGGTGAGCAAAAGTACCTACCTCACGAGCAGTACCACATGCTGATGGCTGACCTGTCAATGAGAATGGGCTGTTACCCGGAGTTGCAATCTTACCGGTGAGTAGGTGGATGTTGTAAACCAAGCCGTTCATCCATACGCCACGAGTATGTTGGTTCATACCCATAGTCCAAAGTGACATCACTTTAGTGTTTGGATCCGCGTATTGTTTTGCTAGTTCAATCAATTTTTCGGGCTCAACGCCTGAGATCTCTGATGCTTTTTCAACTGTGTAAGGCGCAACAGACTTTTTGTACTCTTCGAATGAGATATCGCTCATGTTGCCAGAGTTAGGGTTGGCTGCGGCTTTTTGTAGTGGATCATCATCGCGCAAGCCGTAACCGATGTCGGTATCAGCTTGCTTAAAGTTGGTGTGCTTGTTTACGAAATCCCAGTTAACCGCATCGTTTTGAATAATGTAGTTAGCAATGAAGTTTGCGATCGCAAGGTCAGACTGAGGATTGAAGATGTAACCGTGATCAGCAAGTTCAAATGAACGGTGGTAGTACGTAGACAGTACGTTAACGCGAACATGAGGATGGCTTAGACGGCGGTCAGTGATACGAGTCCATAGCACAGGGTGCATCTCTGCCATGTTTGAACCCCAAAGCACGAATGCATCCGCGTTCTCGAAGTCATCGTAACAACCCATTGGTTCATCAATACCAAAGGCGCGCATGAAACCTACTACCGCAGATGCCATACAGTGACGAGCGTTCGGGTCGATGTTGTTTGAACGGAACCCTGCTTTCATCATTTTTGCAGCAGCGTAACCTTCCATAACGGTCCATTGACCAGAACCAAACATACCAACGCTTGTTGGACCTTTGGCTTTAAGAGACGCTTTCCATTTCTCAGCCATGATGTCGAATGCTTCGTCCCAAGAAATAGGTGTGAACTCACCGTTTTTGTCGAACTTGCCATCTTTCATGCGCAGAAGAGGCTGAGTAAGACGGTCATTACCGTACATCACCTTAGACAGGAAGTAACCTTTGATACAGTTCAAACCCTTGTTAACTGGCGCTTCAGGGTCACCTTGGGTCGCAACAACTTTACCGTTTTGCGTCCCTACCAGTACAGAACAGCCTGTACCACAGAAACGACAAGGTGCTTTATCCCAGGTAATTTTGGTTTGGTCGGAGCTAGCGATCAGGTTGGTCGCTGATGCAGGAAGGGTAATACCCGCTACAGCCGCCGCTGATGCCGCTGCGTTCGCCTTAACGAACGCACGTCTTGTCATTTTCATACTTCACCCTCTAATTGGGAATGGTTACTTCCAGTGTTGTCTTCATCGTCATCTAGCCCGGACTCGATTTGGTGAAAAACCAAAGCACAGGTGAGGACATTAGGTAAGTTGTTGATAGCGTCAATAGTGTCAGTGACGAAACCCTGATTCTCGGTTTCAAGGACGACAACAATCTTGCCTTCCTCACTGTCTCCATAGATCTCTGCGTTATCGAACTTTTCGATTTCGCTCTTCACTTCTTCAAGGTGTTCTGCCTTGCAGTTCACTACCAAACTTGAGATATGTACTTCGTTTAGTGACATTAAACGGTGTTCTCTTTGTTATTTTTCATTCTGCTTTTAAACATTGCTCACTGAGATAGCAGAGGTAGGGCACGGAGACACACAGGCTCCACATCCATTGCAATCTGCTAACTCCAATTGAGGTAACGCGACACCACCGGCACGCAACTTAAACGTAATCGCCATTGTTTCGCAGCTATCACCACAGCTTCTGCACTCAACGTTGTTATGCGCTAAGCAAGTGTCATTAATGGCGGCTTTAGCGTTCCATGGTTGTGTCTCGATACTATTAAATATAGGCTCTGGGCAGATTTCTGCACACTTGTAGCAAAAGGTACATTCATCAACCGTGAAGTCGATTGCAGGATAGCCGCCGTCACCTTTATAGATAATTCCTGTCTCACAAACTTCTTCGCATTTTCCACAGCGGCTGCATAAGTCTGTAAACTGCTCAAGATTGTTGACCCAAGGGAGTCTGATTTGGGTAGGATCGATGGTTTTGCGTCTAAACAAACGTCGTTTTGCAATATCTACCATTCATGGCACCAATGAAATGAGTAATAACAAGAGTGTAGCAAACCCTATCTGTTAACAATCTTTAATTAATAGTCATATGAATTGTAGTTTTAGACACATTTGTATAAATACCTCCTAGGAGGTAATTGAGTGCTAAGCTTGTTTTGGATCAATAAATTACTGACAATAGATAGTTAGTGTTGCCTTCAACTAAAGCCTATTGGATACGAAGATGTTTGCGGGCATTTGATAGTTTGATGAGATGAATGGATTATGAAAAAACCGACAAAATCCGTCACTGGTACTATCGCGAAGGCGATGATTTTGATTTTGCTGCTCTCGTTAATCACAACCAATTTCGCGATTTTGACTTTAGCATCGAGTTTGAATGATGCAGAAGCGGTCAATGTGTCGGGATCTATGCGAATGCAAAGCTATCGATTGGCGCACGATATTCAAATGGATTCACCTGAGTATCAAACCCATGTTGACCAGTTTGAACGCTCCCTTTACTCACCGTCTATGAAAGCGCTCCAATCTTGGGATGTGCCAGAAGAAATTACTCAAGATTACTATCAAGTTATTATACGTTGGCATGAACTGAAGAAAATTTTGATGAGCGAAGACCGCCAGCAATACTTGCACCTCGTGGCAGACTTTGTGGATGGTATTGATCACTTCGTATTGCAGCTTCAAGAACACTCGGAAAACAAGCTGATTCGTTTAGCGTGGGCGGGTGGTATAGGGTTGGGCGGGATCCTCATCGTTGCTATCTATGTCGTGTTGTTTGTACGCAAGCAGATTGTCAGGCCGTTAGGTCAGTTAATTTCAGCCAGTGAGCAGATTCAAAATCGCTACTTTGATGTTAAGTCGATCTGCGATCTGACAATGAGCTTGGCATTTTAGGACGCGCTTTTAAAAACATGGCCGATGACCTGGGTAAACTTTACCGAGGGCTAGAGGATGCCGTGAATGAGAAAACACATAAGTTGCAGCATGCTCATCAGTCATTGGAAGTGCTTTATCAATCGTCTCAAGAGCTAACCGCCACCAGGATATCTCATGAAAACTTCAGAGCCATCCTCAGTTACATTTATAGTATTGAGGGCATAACGGCGGTTGAGCTTCAAGTTTCTGAGGTCGAGGGCACACCATGGATAGCCAGTGAAGGGCAATTCAATGGCAATTCAGAACGAGTTAAAGCACTGAAACTCGATGGTGAAATCTTAGGGCAATTGCGATATCAAATTGGCTTGCCGTGCCCTGATGAGCAGTTGGTGGACAACTTTGTGCAAATTTTAGCGCGGGCGGTTTACTACAATAAATCACAGCGCCAGACCGAACAGCTTATATTGATGGAAGAGCGAGCGACAATAGCGCGTGAGCTTCACGATTCTTTGGCTCAGTCGCTGTCTTACTTAAAGATACAGGTTACACTGCTCAATCGCTCTATTAGCAAAGAGTTTGGCAGTCTTGAGGGCAGCCGCTCTGCTGTTGTGCTTAATGATATACGTGAAGGGCTAGATAATGCTTATATTCAGCTTAGAGAGTTACTTACCACGTTTAGATTGTCGATTAAAGAAGGCACGTTTGGGGAAGCGTTAACGGAAATGCTGAATCAACTTGATAGCCAAACCTCGGCCGAAATAGCGTTAGACAATCAAATGTCATCATTAGAGCTAGGTGCCAATGAGCAAGTGCACATACTGCAGTTGATTCGAGAAGCTGTGCTAAACGCGATTAAACATGCACAAGCCTCAAAAATTCAGGTCTCCTGCTTAGAAGAAGACAATGCAGTGGTAACCGTTAAAATATCCGATGACGGCGTAGGGTTCGAACAAGCGATGGAGAAATTGGATCACTACGGAATGAGTATAATGCAAGAACGTGCAGCGCGCTTGAACGCTGATTTTTCGGTACACTCTGCGAGAGAGCAGGGATGTGAAGTGCGATTCACGTTTCAACGAACATATGCAGCATAGAATGTTTTCTGTACTGCTAAAACATAACAAAGCTAAGGAGCCACTCAGTGAGCGAATGTAAAGTCATGTTAGTCGATGACCATCCATTAATGAGGCGCGGAATTGGTCAGTTGCTCAGCTTTGAAGATGACTTTGAAGTCGTCGCTGAAGCCAGTAATGGCTCAGATGCTGTCGCCTTGGCCAAAGAAATAGAACCGGATTTGGTGCTTCTCGACCTCAATATGAAAGGCATGTCGGGTTTAGATACGCTAAAAGCGCTTCGTGAAGATGACTTCCAGGGCTTTATTGTCATCCTAACAGTCTCCGACATTCCTGCTGATATCGATTCGTTAGTGAAGGCTGGTGCCGATGGGTACTTACTAAAAGACACGGGACCAGATGAGATAGTCGAACTACTTCGTGGTTTAAGTGATGGCAGCAAGGCGTTTAGCGGTGCGATCAAAACGTATTTGAGTGAGCGTGCGAATGTCAGTGATGTGTTTACCACGCTAACAGAGAGAGAGATGCAAATTCTTAAAGAGGTAGCGAAAGGGTTTAGGAATAAACAAATCGCTGACCGCTTGTTCATCTCTGAATCGACAGTCAAAGTACACATGAAAAGCCTGTTGAGAAAGCTGCAAGTGCCGTCGAGAACGGCAGCAACCATTTTATATCTAGAACGTTATGGTGAAGCTAAATAGCGCTGCTGAGCTCTAGTAAGTGATAAACCAAAATCCCGACCTCGAGTCGGGATTTTTTGTACGTATCGATATCTATCTGACTATTCTGTCGCATTACTGGTCAGTCACATCACTGGGATTCACGGACAAAAAAGCCCCCACCGTTAGGTGAGGGCTTGATAGATTTGAGTGTTTTGTTACAGCTTCTTAGAAAGCACACCCGTCAATGCGATGATACCGATACCCATCAGCATGATAGGGCCCTTGCCGCTGTCGAAGCCGCTAGAGATACCAGCGAATGCTACGATAGCTACTGCTACAGGGATAACAAACTTAACTAGGTTGTACCACAGACCGAATAGTGGGAATTTAACTTCACCATCGTTAGTGATTTCTTTCTCTAGTTCTTCGCGGCTTAGTCTCCAGCCAGCGAAGATACATACCAACATACCGCCAACCGCTAGGAAGATCTTATCAGTCAGTAGGTCGAAGATATCGAAGGCACCAGTGTCAAACAGAGTTGGCCCATACCACCTAGAGATAGAGAAGCGAAGATACATAGCACGGCCATTACTGCTGCTGCAGAAAGCACGGCTGTAGAGCGCTTCAGACCTTTCTCATCGATTAGGTAAGACACAACAACCTCTAGTAGAGAAACTGAAGATGTCAGTGCTGCAACCGTTAGACCCACGAAGAACAGTAGCGCGAAGATAAGACCAACGCCGCCCATTTCAGCAAAGAGCTGAGGAACAACGACGAATACGAGACCAGGACCTGCTGCAGGCTCCATACCCAGAGCAAACATTGCTGGGAACATCGCGATACCCGCCAGGATAGCAACACCCGTGTCCATTGCCGTAACCATGCCTGTCGTTTGAACGAGGTTCTCTTTCTTCTTCAGGTAGCTACCGTATGTGATCATACAACCCATACCAAGACTTAGAGAGAAGAATGCTTGGCCAAGTGCTGCAAGCACAACGCCGCTGTCTACTTTCGAGAAGTCTGGGCTGAATAGGAACTCAACACCTGCCATCGCGCCAGGTAGTGAAAGACCTTTCACAGATACAATGATTAGGATAAGGAATAGGATCGGCATCAGGATCTTACCTGCTTTTTCGATACCACCTGAGATACCACGGCTAACGATGATGATGTTCATTAGCAAGTAGATACCCATCCAAAGAAGTGGTTGCACAGGGTCTGTGATGAAACCACCAAAGCTATCACCGATTGCTTCAGGTGTGCTCAACAGGCCTGTGGCGACTTTCTGAACATAAGCCAGCGCCCAGCCACCTACTACAGGGTAGAAACCCATGATAAGTAGACCACTAAGTACGCCAATTACCCCAACAAATGTCCAGCGACCGTCTGTCGATTTAAAAGCACCAACTGCACTGCGGCCAGTCTTACGACCAACAGCAAATTCAGTCAGCATTACGCTAAAACCAATGAAAATAACAAATGCAAGATAGATAACGATGAATGCACCACCGCCATTTTCACCTGCTGTGTATGGGAATTTCCAAATATTACCAAGACCTACAGCAGAACCTGCTGCGGCCATTACGAAGCCAAGCTTCGAACCCCAATTGTCGCGGGGTGCTGCGTTTGTGTTGCTCGTTGCCACGATAACTCCAATTAATCTGTTGTGTTTGTCCGTAACTTTGGCGCCGAAACGTTGTGTGTATTTTTTTATATACACCTTCTAAAAGTTGTAGAGGCGCGCTAACAGTGACAAGTAAACCAGTTTATGGTTGCAGTTGGAACCCTTAAAAGTGTTTTTTTCTGACTTTTGTAGGAAAAATGTTGTCAACTGCTGATTATTTAAACGTTGAGTGGATGTTTTTCTATAAAACCCTAGACAAGCAGTGCCAATTTCTGATTTTTGCTAGTCACTTCATTGCATATTATAGACAAAGATTCTGAAGATATTTGGATTTTTAGCATGACTACATTCGAAGCTATAGAGTTGCGAGGTGAATATAATTTGCGAGTGCTTGACTAACATTTCATCGATTACACGCAGAAAATGTATGTTTACTCGCGGGTTTTGAGAAGAACTGGTAGAAATTTAATGTAATTTTGAAGTCAATTTCTATGTTTAAATTAATTCCTATTTGAACTGTAAATTATTTATTCCACGCAAATAATGAAAAGTTTCAATTTATAGTAACAAGGTAGTTAATAATTCTAGTTATTTCCAGAAAGTGCCGAGAATTAATCTGCTGGGTAAAATAGAGAGAAGGGAAAGGAAATCGTTTAAGTACAAGTCATGTGACCGTGCAGCAAAACAGAAACGCCTCTATTCAGAAGACCAAATAGAGGCGCCTATAGGTTAAACTTTAAAGCGGCTTAGAATAGCTTCTTGCTGGTGGACATTCTCGAACTGATCAGTCATCGCAGCATTCGCGCCATTGGCGGCCTCGGAAACTTGTTCGCTAAGGTCTTTAATCTTAACTGTATTCGCGTTGATCTCTTCCGCTACTAGGCTTTGCTCTTCAGCCGCCGCAGCGATCTGCATGTTCATGTCAGAAATTTGTGCGATAGATTGGCGGATACGCTCTAACGCATCGTTTGCTGACTGCGCGCGGTCTACAGCGAGCGTGGCACTGTCTTTACTTTGTGCCATTGCTGCCGATACCGAATGTGCGCCAGATTGAAGCTGCTCGATCATGCTACGAATTTCGGTCGTCGACTCCTGTGTGCGCTGTGCTAGCGTTCTAACTTCATCGGCTACCACAGCAAAACCACGTCCAGATTCACCCGCTCGTGCTGCTTCAATCGCAGCGTTTAGCGCTAGCAGGTTGGTTTGATCGGCAATGTCGTTGATGACTTTAAGAATCGTTTCAATGTTGTCAGTGGCTGTTTCTAAGCCTGAACTTCAATGACCGCTTCCTCAATACTATTTGATAGGTTAGTAATGGCGCTTGTGGTATCCAGCACAACTTCTGAACCTTCTTGAGTTGCACTGTCCGCTGCTTGCGCAGCGCTTGCTGCACCTTGTGCGTTGTTAGCAACCTCTGATGATGTACTTGCCATCTCATTCATTGCGGTAGCAAGTTGCTCTAACTCTTGAAGCTGGGTATTCATCGCTATGGCTGAGTGCTTCGCACCTTCAGTCGTTTGCTGCGTCAACGCCAAAATCTTAGTAGAGATTTGTTTGGATTGAATAATCTGCTGCTGAAGATTCCCAGTAAAGGTATTAAAGCCTTTAGCGAGCTCCGCAAACTCTTCATCTGTATTGGTATCAAGACGATGAGTCAGATCACCATTACCATTGGCCACATCTTGAATGGCCGCATTAAGGTCATTGAGTGGACGCATGAGGAAGCGAATCAGTACGGTTAGCGCGATAACGCTGACGATCAGACCAATGACCGTGAATAGAATCGATTGGTTACGCATGTTACTGATGGCCGAAAACGCAATACTTTTATCAATGATTGCACCGACGAACCAGTTCTCTTCAGGTACTTGCACTAGGTTGACTTGGTAATCTTGGCCATTGATTGAAAGCTGCTGAGCGCCAGATTGTAGTTGAATACCTGGCACGAACTTAGTCACTGGTTGGCCGTTGAAGCTGCTATCAGGGTGCGCAATGGTCATGCCTTTGTCGGTCACGACAAACAAATAACCTGCACCAAACAGGTCGGTTTGATTCACGAGATCAGCCAAGGTCGTTAAAGTCACATCAAAGACAACGCTGCCTACAAAGCGACCGGAGTCGTCGTTGAGTGCAGAGCCGAGTGAGATGATGACGTTTTTCGTTGATGAATCCACATATGGGTCGGTAATAATTGTGCCATTGGTTTGCTTTGCTTCTTGATACCAAGGACGTGTACGCGAATCATAGCTACTATCCGGTACCCATCCGTCGTTACTAATTAGAGAACCATCAGCTTCATAACCAACACCAACGGCTTGAAAACTACTTTTCAGTGTCGGAGTGGTGATGACGTTGGTGATGAATTCGCGATTTTCAGGATTGATTTCTAGAGATTCAGTCACAGAACTGGCGATATCACGCTTGGCATTTAAGTCATAGGTAATGGTGTTTTTAATGCCCGTTGTCAGCTCATGGATGCTGCTATCAATGTGATCTTGAAGCTCGCTACGTACAGTAACCAACTGAGTGATACCCAAGGTTGAGACGGTAACGAGCAGTAATGCCGCGGAAGCGGACACGATTTTGTGGCTAAATTTCATACTACGTCCTAGATTCGCTAAAACTATTGATCTATTGGTTGGCTGACATTGAGTGTATACAAGGTGCTATGAAATGGATTTATTATTAAGAACACTGTTTTGTATAACTAGATATTGTATCGGTACCAGTGAGGGATTCTTTAGCATTTTGAGCAACTAATTTTACTGGTCAGATTTCTCTTGAAGCATTTATCAATAAGGGCTGCGCTTATTCTAAGTAGTCTAATGATAACTGTAGGAAATCTCTCAATAAATTCATTGCCTCTGACCGATCCCGTTGGTTATAGTCAGACGTAAGGAACACAAAAAGGAATGAAAATGAAAACAATTGGCCTGCTGGGTGGAATGAGCTGGGAGTCGACAGCAAACTATTACAAAGCCATCAATGAAGGTGTAAAGGCAGCGAAAGGTGGGTTCCATTCTGCCAAGATTGCGCTTTATAGTGTCGACTTTGCTGAAATAGAGACAATGCAGCGAAGTGGCGATTGGCAGGCTGCGGCTGAGCATTTGAGTCAGGCTGCTATCTCTGTTCAGGCGGCAGGTGCTGACGCGTTGCTGATTTGTACCAATACCATGCACAAAGTAGCACCAGAGATTGAGCAGAAACTGTCTATTCCGCTTATCCATATAGCGGATGCTACTGCAAAAAATCTATTGAGAGATGGCGTAACCAAAGTCGGCTTGCTTGGCACCGCCTTTACTATGGAGCAGGACTTTTATAAAGGTCGACTAGAACAGCAGTTTGGCATTGAGGTTCTAGTGCCAAATGATGAGCAACGCAAACGTGTTCACGATGTGATTTATCAAGAGCTTGTCAAAGGTGAAGTACGCGACTCTTCTAAGCAAGCATATCTGCAAATAGTGGGCGACCTTGCGGCAAACGGTGCTCAGGCGATCATTCTGGGTTGCACTGAGATCGCTATGCTAATTAAGCAAGCGGACACTTCAATTCCGTTGTACGACACGACCCAAATTCACAGCGATGCCGCAGTTAACTTCGCCATTAAAGGTTGATATATTTTATAAAATGCATCCCATTGCTCAGTCTTTATATAAGTTATGGCTCAGTGAGCGAACATAGTGAGATCTAAGTCGAGAATCTCAAAAATACGGAAGGCATGTCACAAAATAAGAAGCTATAAATAAGATTCTTATTAAGTGGTTGCGAGTATGTAACATGTTGATTATGACCCAGTTTAAGGTGGTTTGGCTATTGGCCTTTATACTGGTACTGATCTGTCGCGTGTCTTTCGCTTCTGGTGAAGAGTTACCGCAAAGTCTCAACGTCTATGATGTCGCTTCTGAAGTGAGCGAACCGTTTTCATCGAATCGTTTGGTTGTCACTAACTCAAAAGCATGGAAGCCGTACTCCTTTATTGATGAGTCAGGTCAACCTGCGGGCATTTTGGTCGATTTCTGGAAAGCTTATGGCGAGGCCAATGGCGTTGACATCGAATTCCAATTGGTGGATTGGCAAGAATCTATTGATCGGGTAAAACATAATCAAGCGGATATTCATGCTGGCCTGCTTTGGTCTGAATCGAGAGCGAAGTACCTGGCGTATGGGCGCACTTTGTTTGCGATAGACACTCAGCTGTATTTTCATCAGTCCTTGCAAACATTTGATGCGAATGCGTTTTTACAGGGGGGCATAGGCACAGTGTTGGTGTCGTCACAGGCGGCTATGAAGCGACTACATGCAAACTCACTTCCCAAATGTCGCACTGACTTTTTTTGCCAATAATGCGCTCATGATTGAAGCGGCGCTTGGCAATCAAATCCGATCATTCGTCGCCGATCAGCAAGTTGCCAATTATTATCTCACCACATCTCGCGCTAGTGGACAGTTCATAGGCGTGAAGCACCTCTATTCAGGAGAGCTTTATTACGCGACGGCTCGTTCGCGCGCTCAAGCTCTGGGCAGTGTGATTGCTGATTTTAACAATGTTACCGCTCAGGAGCGTAACCGAATATTAAGTCGTTGGATGCACATTACGACTGTCTACCCTGACTATTTACCTAATTTAGTGATCGGCGGCGTTGGTGCATTGGTCTTCCTCTACTTAGTGGTGTTCAAACGCGCAGTGAAGCTGCGCACAGCTGAACTGGCGAGAACCAATCAAAAGCTTAAACACTTATCAGAAACAGATGCGCTAACGGGACTCTGGAATCGTCGTTACTTCCTAGAGAGGCTCAAACTCTACGGACAAGCAAACTGGAATTTAACCGTGATGATTGTCGATATCGACAACTTCAAGGCCATCAATGATACCTACGGGCATATCAAGGGTGATTTGGTGATTAAGAGTGTGGCGGAAAAAATCAGTGGCTTGACGACCTCAACTCAAACCATAGCGAGAATTGGTGGGGAGGAGTTTGCAGTGGCTTTTGTTGACACGGCGACAGGTGCTTCCGAGCAGCTTGCAGAAAATATTTGCCGCGCTGCGAGAGAGATAGTACTTGAGGAAATAGAGTATCAAATGGTGACGGTAAGTGTTGGCTGTGTCATCTATCAAAACGCGTGTGACTTTGAGACGCTGTATGAAGCCGACAAACTCATGTATGCTGCTAAAAACCAAGGCAAAAACCAAGCCGTCATTGAATATCTGCCTTCGAGTGTTCAGATCATCCAGTCGGCGAAATAATCACCTTTGGCCACCGTAGGGGGCACCGCAGCTCACTATGTTGGGGTAGGGTGTTCGACACAGTACGTGAGCCGATGAATAACAAAACCAATTTAAATTTACTCTACACATTGCAAGTGCTGCTCGCGGAGCGTCATGTCAGTCGAGCTGCACTACGATTGAACCTAACACAGTCGGCGGTCAGCCGTCAGTTAAGTCAACTTCGCGAGATCTACCAAGATCCACTCCTTGTGCGCGATGGTAGCCACTACGTTCTCACTCCACGCGCTATAAAGCTTAGCAATGAGATTGAACCTCTTCTCGATAATATTCAGCGTGTGCTTGGAACTGACGAGTTCGATCCCAAGCACTACCAACAAACACTGACGTTTTCATCGTCCGATTATGTGGCTCAGTACATTTTCCCAGAATTGGTAGCACGCATTGGAGATAGTGCGCCATCAATGGACTTTTCCTATCGACTTTGGGAGCCTAATTTACTTCAGCGCCTTGGAGATTCAGAGGTTCAGCTAGCTTCTACTATGCTACCTGAAGCGCCAAGTGGCTTGAGTTCCCGGAAAATTGGTGAAGACATACCTGTGATTGTAACTCGCCAGCATCATCCATTGACAAGTCGCAAGACATTGAGCTTTTCCGATTTGGAAGCCTATCCTCACATTCGCATTTCTGCAGGGGGTGATAAAGACAGCTTTCTTGATTCAGCGATGAAAGAGAAAGGACTGGAGCGGAGAATTTTAGTATCGACTCCATTTTTTAGTTCAGCTTTTGCGATGCTCTCGCAAAGTGATGGACTGCTTACGTTGCCAGAGCATATTGCTGTAAACCTCGCTAAGCAACTTGGGCTTCGCATCTTCGAACTGCCGTTCACTCCGCTTAAACATCTTTACTGGTTAATTTGGCACCCGAAGTATGACCAAGATCCTGCACACACTTGGTTACGTGAACAAGTACTAGCGCATATGCGCACCTCGATGTACTCGGTTCGAGAGTCACCTCTATGATCTAAAATCATGGTGGCAATGATAAATCGTGATTTCAATTCATTAATGCTGAATGGTAGATTGATGCTCAACGGAGGAAACAATCTATGAGCTTCACTATTTGGTTATCACTTTTGGCTATTTGTCTGTTAGGGGCCATGTCACCGGGTCCGAGTTTAGCGATTGTCGCAAAACACAGTCTAGCTGGCGGCAGGCAACATGGTCTTGCTACAGCATGGGCACACGCGTTTGGAATCGGCGTTTATGCGCTTGTTACCGTTCTTGGTCTCTCGGTATTGCTGCATCAGTTTCCTATGGTGTTCAAAGGGATCTCATTGCTAGGCGCACTGTATCTGGCTTGGTTGGGTTACAACGCACTTCGCTCTAAAGGTGGCATTGTTGAGCGTTTAGAGTCGGGTAAGCAAGTCTCGGTAATGACAGCGGCGAAAGAAGGGCTGTTTATTTCTCTGTTGAGTCCTAAAATCGCTTTATTCTTTACCGCATTGTTCAGCCAATTTGTTGCCGTTGGTAGTGAGGTATCTGATAAAGCGATCATCGTCTTCACTCCATTGGTTGTTGATGGTTTGTGGTACACGTTAATTACTTTCATGCTGTCATCCCCTCGTTTACTGAACAAGCTTAAATCTAAGGCGAAGTTGATTGATCAATTGTCAGGATTGGTGCTTATTCTATTAGCGGTTCGCGTTGTGACGACATTGTAATTGCTCAATTAAACTTGTGAACCACCGTTTACCTTCATAGACTTAGGTAGCCTTACTACTCTTTGGAGAACGATGTGAAACAAGTCATTGTCCTTTTTTCAATGGCAGCTTTATTGCAAGGCTGCAATGAATACACCAGCGAACCGCGTCCAGAGGTCTTTACGCTCGACAATATCGATAGACTGGTGGTTGAAGATATTCTTGTCCCAGAAAAGTTGGATCCCAGAGACAAAGAGTACAGATATAAGTCTGGTGCGACAGATTTGAACAATGACGGTCGCAACGAGCTGTTTGTTCTGATGCAAGACCCGTATTTTTGTGGTTCTGGTGGGTGTACTGCATATTTATTTGATGATAAAGGTGGACTCCTGCATCGTTTGACAGTAACTGCGCAGCCCATATTACTCTCAAATAGCTTCAACAATGGTTGGAGAGATTTTTACGTCTGGAGTGGGGGGCGTTAAGAGCACTCGTTCACGATGGCAATAGTTATCCCAGTAACCCCTCACTGGCACCTATGTATGACCGACAACTAGAGTTAAGCGCTGCCAAGCAACGTATTGAAGTCCAACCGTTGTTCGTACAAGATGGCTACGATCTAAAGCAGGTCGTCGATGTGCCAATTTTTTATCCTGCCAATACTTATCAATTTATGTTTAAACACCATGGCGAAACCGACCATTTGTACCACGCCACCATTGATATGGTGACGGGTGAGATGCTTATTGAGACTAAATCCTCGACTCAAGTTGTTGAATGAGTTCTCAAACTGATATTTCTCAATTATGAGAAGCCTATCGTATCGAAATCCCATGTTAGCTGTCCTAGTCTCTTAAAAATATCACTGCTAAAGGACTAGCTTGATGATTCTTTCCACCTGCTATCGTTATTTTTTGGGATCCACCATTGGGATGCTATTGCTATCCGGCGGACCAGTAGCGTCAGCGTCAGATAAGGCAAGCACCGTACACCTGTATAATTGGGAAGCGTTTTTGTCGGAAGAAGTGGTCAGGAACATAGAAACCGAACATCATCTCCACATAAAAGAAACCTATTTCTCCGACGAGTCGGTTCGTGATGAGCTGCTGCTGAGTAAGCGCCGTAACTCTATTGATCTTGTTGTCATCGAAAGTGTTCGCCTAAATATGTTGGCGAACCAAGGCGTGATGCAACCGCTTACCGAGATAAGAGCAGAGCTGAAGTCGCGTTTTGACAATCGGTGGTTTGAGCAGTGTGGTGATTACGGTGTTCCGTACGCTTGGGGAACCAGTGGACTACTGTACAGAAAGTCTGCATTCGAAAAGCCTGTAGATACGTGGCTGCAGCTCATTGAGCCCCAAGAGCAGTTGCGCGGTCGTGTATCTATGTACTACCACCCCGTCGACCTCATCGGCGCAGCTTTGCTCGCCCACAATAAAGACCCATTTTCCGATGACAACTATGACTTAAAGCTTGCCTATCAAGCGCTAAAAAAACAGCGACCCTACTTGAACTCGACCGACTATGTATTAGATGCCGTTGATGATGCCAGTTTACTTGAGAGCACAGATTTGGCATTTGGTTTTTCCGGTGATGAGTACGTGTTAAATGAATTCAACACGAATCCAGATGGAGAGTGGCAATACGTTGTGCCCAAAGAGGGCACATTTGTTTGGGTGGAATGTTTGGCCGTACCGTCAGGGATTATCACTAAACCACAAACCAAGCAGGCAATAGATTACTTAACTAGGCCAGATGTTGCCGCGAAAAACGCGCAAGATGCTTGGTTTTCTACACCAAACTCAAATATCGAACGTTACCTTGATAAGGAGTACTTAAGTGATCCGGTGATCAATCCATCTCCAGAGCTTATTGAGAAGAGCTACGCCTACAGAGAAGTCGGTGACTATGGCTTATCCATCAGACAACGAATTGTGAAGGATCTCAAGTAACGATGAAGTTGGTTCAGCGCCTACATTTTGCTCTGACGCCTGTGGTCTGTGCGTTGGTGATATCTGCTGGGGTCATTGTTTACCTTTGGCAAGTGAACGAGTATCGGACACTAGAGCGAGAGCGTTGGTTAAATCGCCTATCTAGCGCTTTGATTGCGGCTGAGTATGAAAGCCGTGCGATGGGGTTTCTCAGTGGTGAGCTTGCTGGATCAGAACAATTCGTTCGACACTTGCAAGATACAGGTGACTTCAGTGTAAGAAACTTTTTGGATGCGCATATTGCTCACCTAATGTCTGAGAAACGCACTGAGCAAATGGGCGCAGTACATCTATTTGTTATCGATGACTTGTTTACGATTACGGCCGCAAACGGCGCGAGCGATCCTTTTTCAGCGCGTGAGCTACCCAGTGATATCTATCAATTAGTCTTTGATACCCATGTTTTAGTGACGCTTGGCGAGCCATTTACTCGAAAAAGAGAAGTGTATATTGCTGCTAACGGTGAGCTGAGGGCGACGGTTATTAGCGCTCACGATCCTGTGCACGCTCTGGGTGAAAAGCGCTCTCTAACGCGAAAGAATCGCAGCTTAATGGTGATTGATGCACCATTACTTCAAATCAACAAACTGATTGAGACTGTGAGCCAATTTCCCGATGTGTCTTTGTCCTTTGGTTCGATCAAAAATTATGAGCCAGAGATTTCTCATACTCAAATTGAAAACGCGTTTATTGATGGCGAGGTATTTCAAGTCAGCGGCTTTGGTATCTCACTGGAGCTGACCATCTTGGATAGCTACTTCAGCCCGTTTAAGCGTGAGTTATTGGCGAAGACGTTGGGCTATGTGGCGGTGATCATTGTCACCTTGCTGTCGATTGTACATATTGTGGTTAGGCTAAACGTTACTGGGCCAATACAAGGCTTACTTGCAGACATTCAACGTGGTGGGCTAGAGCTTAGGTATTTCAAACGCTCAAAGGGGAATAGCGAAGTCGCGGTGTTGCGCAATGCTACATCGACAGTTTGACCAAAGTTAAGTTTGAAGCTGAGTTTGATAATCTCACTAAGCTTGCCAACCGAAAATCCTTCATTGAGTATGTGGATCAACGTGTTGCTAGCTACGCCAACGACAGCAGTTATTTAGTTGCTTGGGACATTGTTAATTTCAGACGCATCAATGACATTCATGGTCAAGGCTACGCGGATCAAGTCTTGGTTAGGCTCAGTGAACAACTACTTCTGTTGACTAATCACAATCAGAACAAGATGGGGGTAGGGTGCAGCGATTATTCGATGAGTCGCTATGGGTCAAACACTTTCTGTGCCGTATTAACCTCCCCCACTTTAGACAATGCCAAAGCGCTCGCCTCTTTGTTTAGAACGCGCTTTTTCAAAGCCTTTCAGTCTTCAGGCTTTTCCTCTCACATTGAAGTGGCTATGGCGGTGATTCCTCTAACTAACAATCAGCATGTCAAAATGTGGCAAAAAGGCTAGAAGAGGCGCTGAGCAAAGCCAAACAGGTCACCAACGGTTTGCCCATCAGTGTGTTTGACGATGATCTACTTAGTGAGTTGAGTAGAAAGACTGATATTGAGAATCAACTACTCAGTTGCATTAAGGATGGTGCGTTTGAGCTCAACTATATGCCCCTAGTTAATGCAAGGACATCACAAATTGAAAGTATAGAATGCTTGATCCGCTGTCCTGTTTTGCGAGATGTAGGGGTGGGTCCAGATGAGTTTATTCCTATCGCAGAGCAAGCCAATGTGATTATCGAGATAGATAAATGGGTATTGGACAATACTCTGTTTGAATTGGCCAAAATGACCAAAGAGTGTGGTTACACGGGGTGTGTATCGATAAATGTGTCGGCTTTAGAGTTATACAACGACAGCTTCATTGAACACTTGTGCAGCGTTTGCAGTAGCCATAGTGTCGAATACTACAGAGTGATATTGGAGATCACTGAGACCAGCTATGTGAAGAGTACTCAGGAGACGATCACAATGATCAGCTCGCTCCGTGACTTGGGCTTTAAGATCTCTGTCGATGATTTTGGCACAGGATTTACCTCCATTAATCAACTGCTTCATTATCCCGTAGATGAACTCAAAATTGATAAGACCTTTGTCGACCTAATCCTTTTGCAAGGCGATGAAAAGAAAATGCTCAAATCCATTATCGCGTTAGGGCACAGTTGTGGTGCAAAAGTGGTGGGAGAAGGGGTGGAGACCCAACTGCAAAATGAGTACCTCAACTCATTAGGGTGTGACTACTTACAAGGTTATTACATAAGCAAGCCATTAACCTACGTGGGCTTTTGCAACTTCTACAACAAACTAAACTCCAACTCAAGGCATGAAAATGTAACTGAGTTAATCACCCGCAGTGATAATTGACTTAACTTTCCAGTACAGTGACGAGTAACGGGCATCCTTCTTTATGTTATAGCGGAGCGGTAAAGGTATTTACAGCGTTAGATCAAGTCAGTTTCTAACGGTCTTCTTGATAGCTGCGTTAAACGCTCTAGTAGATGGTCGTTTTCCAAGTCGGGGTCATAAATCACACTGACATCTAATACCAATGCCATGTCAGACAAATCAACCGGTTGTGAGAGCGCACTTTTTAACTCTCTAAGGTGGTTTTTACCGCTAGACTTGTTGCTTTTTCTATGCAAAACAATAAATTGGGCACCACTATAACGGTAGACACGATAAGTTGGGTCAACGATAGACATAATTCGTCTTGCGGTCGCTTTAATGATGACGTCGCCGTAATCAATACCATAGCGTTGATTGACCTCGAGCACATTATGGACACGGATTGACAGCAACTCGTAGCTGCTCCACGATGACTGGTCTTTGATGTCTTCGTTTAGTGACGCTCTATTAAGCGCGCCTGTTAGTGCATCAGTACGATGAATTTTCTTCCGTAGGCTGGCATCAAGCCAAAACACGTATGAAATAAACGCAACCAGCACCACGAGTGTAATTGAGCTCGCTTTTTGCAACGTCAATAACTGTTCTAACTCGCTACGATATTGCTCTGAAATTGGATTTTCTATGCGGAATTTGTCATTAATAAATCGGATGATTTGGTCGAAGTTCAATTGGATCCTTTTCAGCAAAGGCTGCCGCAAGTCAGGTTGTATTGCGGTAAGTTGAAGTGACTTCTCCAAGCTTTGGAACTTCTCAAACTGCTGTTCAAAAAACAGTCGGTAATTGGCTTGGGCGATAAATCGGGAGGACTCTTTGCTGGTTAAAATGATATCAAACCGGCTCCAAGTTAAATCGTAGGCGAGGCTGACGTTAGCCTCGTCATAGGGTGTGATGCTGACTTGAGTGATCAGATTCGAGTACTCTTTAACCAATTGTAGAACAAACCAAGTCGCTTCGTTTTTTCGCTCTGATAGATCCGTATTAATGCTGTTAATACGGTCGATAGTGAAGAGGTTAACCATGAGTACCAGCGATGTAAGCGCGACAAGAATGAGCTTGGCAACATTAATGGGTATTTTATTAATGATTGATTTGAGCATCGCCGTTCACCCCTAAAACACTTTAGTATCTTATTTCTTTGAGTTGCCAAATCATCTTCGCGTGATAATCGGTATTGTTAATCTCAGGGTATTCAGAAAGAGGGAAAATAAGCCAGAATGGGCCTTTGTCGCGCACGGTCATTATTTTGCCATTTTTCCGATTGGCGATAATGGGCTGGTAATTTGCAATATCCTCAACGACGACTTCGACTTGATAATCATTTAAAGCAACAAACGTCATGGTTTTAGGGATTGGCATTTTCATGTGTTCAAAAATATCCGCCACTTGAACGCCAGAAAAGGAGTTCACGCCCTCTAACCAAGGTAACTCTGTAGCGATCTCGGCTTGTGGAAACTCGGAAAAGTCTTGGTCGGACAGCGTTTTGGTGGTCATTCCATTGCTAACGAGACTAAGTTGAGCGGAATGAGTGCTGAATACGAATAAAGCCAGTAGAACTGTGAACCATCGAGTCATATTTGCATTTCCTTTATAATTCATTATAGGAAAAGTCTAGGATCGCGTTTGGTCACGTCAAGGGAAATACCCATCGAAAAGTAGCCAAAAAAAAGCCGAGTCCCAATGGGAACTCGGCTAACATCATTTATAAAAAGTGAGCTTTAAAGCTACTATTTATTTTAATTGAGAAGTGTTTTCGCCGTGCTCACGACATTTTCTGTAGTGAAGCCAAACATCTTAAAGAGTTCACCTGCAGGCGCAGACTCACCAAAGGTAGTCATACCCACGATCTTGCCACCAAAGCCAACGTACTTGTACCAGAAATCGGCAATACCCGCTTCAACTGCAACACGTGCAGTCACGCTCGAAGGCAGTACAGACTCACGGTATGCTTCGTCTTGCTTGTCGAACACATCTGTTGCTGGCATAGAGACTACGCGTACCTTTTTGCCTTCTGAAGTAAGCTCAGCTGCTGCATTAACCGCTAGCTCAACTTCAGAACCTGTGGCGATAAGAATGAGCTCAGGTGTGCCTTCACAATCTTTCAGTACGTAGGCACCTTTTGCGATGTCAGCGACTTGCTGTGGGTCACGCTCTTGCTGCGCAAGGTTTTGGCGAGAGAAAATAAGCGACGTAGGGCCGTCTTTACGCTCAATGGCAAATTTCCAAGCGACTGCTGACTCAACTTGGTCACATGGACGCCATGTGCTCATGTTTGGCGTTAGGCGAAGTGATGCCATTTGCTCAACAGGTTGGTGCGTTGGACCATCTTCACCCAGACCGATAGAGTCGTGAGTGTAAACTTGGATGTTTTGCACCTTCATTAGCGCCGCCATACGCATTGCGTTACGAGCGTATTCCATAAACATTAGGAAGGTTGCACCGTAAGGTACGAAACCGCCGTGCAGAGCGATACCGTTCATGATCGCTGTCATACCGAACTCGCGCACACCGTAGTGAATGTAGTTGCCTGACGCGTCTTCAGCGGTTAGAGATTTAGAACCAGACCACATAGTTAGGTTAGACGGAGCAAGGTCAGCAGAACCACCTAGGAACTCAGGTAGCATTGCACCAAACGCTTCTAGCGCGTTTTGAGAGGCTTTACGAGAAGCGATGTTCGCAGGGGTTGCTTGAAGATCGGCAATAATTTGTGTTGCTTTCTCTTCCCACTCCGCTGGTAGTTCACCATTTATGCGGCGTTTGAATTCAGCTGCCAACTCTGGGTAGGCTGCTTCATACGCTGCAAGTTTCTCGTTCCACGCTGCCTCTTTCTCAGCGCCCGCTTGTTTCGCATCCCACTTAGCGTAAACGTCTGTCGGAATTTCAAATGGACCGTGCTCCCAACCTAGTTGTTGACGAGTTGCCATAATTTCGTCTGCGCCTAGAGGTGCACCGTGACAGTCGTGTGAGCCTGATTTGTTTGGTGAACCAAAGCCGATGATGGTTTTAGTACAGATAAGAGTAGGGCGCGGATCCGCTTTAGCCGCTATAATCGCTGCATTGATAGCCTCTGAGTCGTGACCATCTACTGCTGGGATAACATGCCAGCCGTAGCTTCAAAACGTTTAGGTGTATCGTCTGAGAACCAACCTTCCACTTCGCCGTCGATTGAGATGCCGTTGTCATCCCAGAACGCAATGAGTTTGCCAAGGCCTAGTGTGCCTGCAAGTGAACATGCTTCGTGAGAGATACCTTCCATCAAACAACCGTCACCCATGAATGCATAGGTGTAGTGGTCGACGATGTCGTGACCTTCTTTGTTGAACTGAGCTGCTAGTGTTTTCTCAGCTAGTGCCATACCGACAGCGTTTGTAATGCCTTGGCCAAGAGGCCCCGTCGTTGTTTCGATACCCGGTGCGTAACCGTATTCTGGGTGACCTGGTGTTTTCGAATGAAGTTGACGGAAGTTCTTTAGCTCTTCGATTGGTAGCTCATAGCCTGTTAGATGAAGCAATGAGTAGATCAGCATTGAGCCGTGGCCGTTTGATAGCACGAAACGGTCGCGGTCAGCCCATTCTGGGTTTGATGGGTTGTGGTTTAGGTGTGAACGCCAAAGAACTTCAGCGATGTCAGCCATACCCATAGGTGCGCCAGGGTGACCAGAGTTAGCTTGTTGAACGCCGTCCATGCTTAGCGCACGGATAGCATTAGCGAGATGTTTACGATCCATAATACATTCCGAAAAAATTGGTTATAAAGAGAGAAAATTGAAGAGGGGAACGCAAACGTTCCCCTCTAGAAAATGATGTGGATTAAAGCTTAGCTTCAATCATCGCCTCAAGTTTGCCTTGGTCGATAGCGAAGTTACGGATGCCTTCTGCCAGCTTCTCAACTGCCATTGGGTCTTGGTTGTGCTCCCATAGGAATTCAGCGTGAGTCATTGCAGCAGGACGCTCTTTAGAGCCTTTAGAGTCAACTAGCTTCTCAACAACTTCACCTTGTGCTTCTTCTAGCTCAGCAAGCAGCTGTGGGCTGATAGTTAGACGGTCACAGCCAGCGAGCTCAAGGATTTCACCTGTGTTACGGAAGCTTGCACCCATTACTACAGTGTTGTAGCCGTGGTCTTTGTAGTAGTTGTAGATACCCGTTACAGAAATCACGCCTGGATCTTCTGATGCTTCGAAGTCGCGACCTTCTTTCGCTTTGTACCAGTCCATGATGCGGCCAACGAAAGGAGAGATTAGGAAAACGCCGGCCTCCGCACATGCACGTGCTTGAGCGAATGAGAATAGAAGTGTTAGGTTACAGTTGATGCCTTCTTTTTCTAGGATCTCTGCTGCACGGATGCCTTCCCAAGTGGAAGCCAGCTTAATAAGGATGCGGTCGTTTGCGATACCTGCATCATTGTACATTTTCATTAGCTGACGGGCTTTCGCTACGCTGCCTTCCATATCGTAAGAAAGACGAGCATCAACTTCTGTTGAGATACGACCTGGGATGGTTTTTAGAATTTCTTTACCGATGTTAACTGCAAGCATGTCGCAAGTGTCTTGTACTTGTTGTGCTTTGTCGTCGCTTTGAGATTTCGCGTACTCGATAGCTTGGTCGATAAGAGGTGCGTATTCTTCGATCTGCGCCGCTTTTAAAATCAGAGAAGGGTTAGTTGTTGCGTCTTGTGGTTGGTACTTGCGAATCGCTTCGATATCGCCAGTGTCTGCAACAACAGTAGTGAGTTTGCGAAGTTGCTCTAATTTATTGCTCATCGGTTCGTTCCTATTCTAGAGGGCAGAGAATTTGAGACTTAGCCTCGAAATACAAATGCTAAACAGCGGTTCAAAGATTCACTTAATCCCCAACACCGCCAAAAGACTGCTTGGTCACGAGCGTCTACAATTGCCTGAACATTTGCATCACTCGTGAGTAAATGTTGAAGTCATATTTACCCTATGCACGATTAAAGTCAACCAAATACTAGTACAAAATCTGTTATTACTAGGGTTATTTTTGGTTTTTGCAGGTTCGCACAAATTTGTGGAGCAAAGATAGTAAACGTAAGGGCTCTAGCTTAGTGAAGGTGGTGAAAAATTCCGCTGAGAAATTGTAATGAAGGTGAGCGAATGATATGGTGTCGATATGTTTGAGCATATGATTGAGCTTTGAGCCAATGCTCATTTTTATAAAATCCTTGTGGTAAATGCATCGATGAAGAATGACAACAACGAAACCAGCAATGACTTACTGACCGAAATCGCGGTGGCCTACTATCAAGACGGGGCGACACAAGAGGAGATATCAAAGAAGTTTGGTGTCTCTCGTGCCAAGATTGGCCGTTTACTCAAACAAGCTAGGGATGAAGGTATCGTTGAAATCACGGTTAAATATCACCCGGTTTACAGTGCCAAGATTGAACAGCGACTTATTGAGCGCTTTGGCGTTAAACGAGCGCTGATTGCCCTCGACCAACCAGATGAAGAGTCACAGCGCATGCAAGTGGGTGGCTTAGTATCTAACTATTTGGCTCAAACCCTTCGAGGCGGCACTGTTGTCACGGTGGGGCAAGGTCGAAATGTGTCGGCGGTTGCTCATCATATGGGGGTTATTGCCCCGCGCGATTGTAAGTTCGTGTGTGGTATCGGTGGTATCCACCCTAGAGGCGGGCGCTTCAACGCAGACCATATCTGCCGTCAATTAGCAAAAAAGTACGGTGGCACTTCCGAAACACTTTATGCACCTGCTTATGCTGAAAATCGCGACCAGAAAATGGCCTTTATGCAGAACGCGACTGTAAAGCAGACGCTAGACTTGGCTCGCAAAGCTGACGTGGCAGTCGTCGGTGTCGGTGACATGAGCGAGAACAGTTACATGGTGGATTTAGGCTGGTTCACAACTGACGAAGTGGTTCAGTCTCGTTTGAACCAGGGCGTTGTTGGGGATTTCGCTGGCTATGATTTTTTCGATATTCAAGGAAGAGCGGCCAATACTGTAATGAGTGACCGCGTCATCGGGTTGGGACTTGAAGAGTTTCGCCGGATTTCAGAAGTGATTGCGATTGCGTCCGAAAACAGTAAGCCAATGGCACTGCTTGGTGCGCTTCGCACAGGGGTCGTCGATGTTGTCGCAACCAGCGTAAGCAACGCACTGACAGTACTCAACCTAGATGAACAGATGTTAAGTCTGCCAGACAGCCCACAACAAGATTAGGAAAACTCCGTCTCTTTAATGACATCAAGCAGAAATGAATAGCGCGCGGCTAGCCGTTTACGTTTCTTCTGCACAAAGTATAGGGGCTCACTCACGAGCTCCACTGTCTGCCAGACATCTACCTTATCTTTATATTCTGAATACTCGATAGCGACCTTAGGCAATACGGTGACGCCAATTCCCATAGCGACAGGCTGCAAGATCTGACTGTGCTGGTTGATATAGCTAACTTTTCGAAAGTCTTGCCACTCAGCACCTTCTAACTCAGCAAGCCCACTTTGATCAATCAACTTTTGCAGATAGTACTGAGCATCAGGGTGGTCGATAACACCCAACTGTTCTAGTGCGTCTCGTGGGCTAAGTTTGGCGACCGAAGACTTTGAGCCAATCAGGCACAACTCTAATTGCCCCAAGTGCTCTGCGGATAAATCCGGGTGCTGTGGTACTGCTGTCACAATGCCAGAGTCTATGCTGCCGTTGGCGACACTTTCTATGACGCGTTGATTAGGAGCGGCTTCGATGTTGACTCTCAAGCCTGGGTACTGCGTCTGGAGATGAAGAAGTTTTGGATAAAGCGCCGTGCTTATCGCGCCAGATGCCGAAAAACTGAGGTTCCCGGATTCAGGATCATCGTATTTGAGTTTTTCCAGTAATGAAATCTCTCGCTTGGCTAAATCACACGCGTAGTCGTATACCAACCGTCCTTGCTCAGTCAGTTCAAAAGTTTTTCCTTCCCGAGTGATCAACTCAGCCTTGAGGCTTGCTTCGAGCTTTTTGATATGCTGGCTAACACCAGGTTGAGTCATGAACAGCTTTTCGGCTGTTTGGGTAAAGTGACCAATCTCTACTAGAGTTTTAAACGTGTTAAGCCAGGTTGTGTTGATCATGCTGCCTATGTTCAATAAAAAAGTATTATTGAACATAGGCTATACGATTAAAGTATGCAATGCTAGGCGGGATGTTTAGAAAGGGAAGACCGGCTGCTAAGCGCCGTATAGTCCGACTAGACCTCCAGCGGCAAGTCTTTCCTTTGCCCCCATTCCGTCCACGAACCATCATAGACTGACAAGTTAGTGTATCCACATATATGAGCACCAAGAGCGAGGATACATGCGGTTACGCCGGAGCCACAGCTGAACACCAAATGCTCGCGTTTACTGCCACTGATGGATGCAAACAGAGGTGCTAACTCTTCTCGAGGCTTTAATGTACCGCCTTCCATAAGCTCGGCAAATGGCAAACAGACTGCGCTCGGGATGTGGCCGCTGCGCACGCCTTCTCTAGCTCTGGAGTTTCTCCCTTAAAACGAGCCAGAGAGCGAGCATCGACGATGCGAGCATTGCGCTTTTGCGCGTGGTCTAATACTTGCTCTGCCGATAAAAAATAGTGGCTGTCGAGTGATTGAGATAGCTCAGCAGCCTGTGGTGTTGAATAGTCACTACCCACTTCGTACCCAGACTCTTTCCATGCCGGAAGACCGCCAGAAAGCACGTATACCTTTTCAATACCTAATGACTTTAACATCCACCAAGCACGTGGTGATGCAAACGTCCCAGAGTTGTCATACACGACGATGGTGCTAGAGGACTGAATCCCTAATTCAGACGCGAGAGCATTAAAACGCTCAGCCGATGGCATCATGTGTGGCAGCGTGGCGTCTGGATCGCAAAATACCGTATCATAATCAAAGCGCTGTGCCCCTGGTATGACACCGCTTTTGTCTTTTTGCGGCTCAAGAGGAATTTGAAACTCGATGCTGGCATCAAGAACTATGGTGTTAGGGTTGGCGGCAAGTTGTGAGTGAAGCCACTGGGGAGAGACGAGAGTGTTGGTCATAAGCCACTTCCTTATTATTGTTCTATTCCTTATTTTTAGGATGCAGGCTAATCGCGGCGATGTCTATACCCGCTTTCTTGGTACAAACTGAAGTGTGAGCATGGTCAGCGTGGTAAGCACTGTCCAAGTTGGTAGGTGTCGGTCTTACCCAGAGAAGAAGAGATGACGTTGAGCTCGACTTGTGAGCCGACCGGGCATAGAGAGGTTTGATTGGCAACTAATCTCGTTGTTGAACCATCTGCGAGCTTCACTACCATATAGTGCCGATTGCCATCAAGAGACTGAGTGAGGACATGGTTTTGCACAGTCGCTGTGACAGTACCATCTATTTCAGGGCTTGTTACTTTGAGCAACACCAACAACAGACTTACGCCAGCAAGAAGAAGGATAAACGCAATAGCGAGCGGTTTCATGCGACGTACTCCTTTGTTGGTGTTGAATAGAATCAGCTACAGACGGGGCATTGTTTAGATTTAGGCAGTCCCATCTCGCGCCAGCTTAATTTGAGTCCATCAAATAGCATCAACTTGGCGACTTTTGGTGTGCCATAGTCGGCAATGACCTTGATAGCTTCCAGTGCTTGAGTCGCTCCAATGATCCCGACGATAGGCGACATCACACCCGCCTCAACACAGCTTAGGCTGGTTTCTCCGAACAGCGCGCTTAAACAGCAGTAGCATGGTTGCGTGCTGTCTTGATAGGTAAAGACGGAAATTTGTCCTTCCATACGAATTGCAGCGCCGCACACCAAAGGGATTTTATGCCGATAACACAGACGATTAAGTTGGTTGCGTGTTTCCACATTGTCTGTCGCATCTAACACAAGCGTATGTTTGATGATTTGCGTTTCAAGCTCTTCATCACTCAAACGCTTATCAAAGGTGTGAACGATGAGATGAGGGTTGAGCTTCTCCAACGCTTGCCTTGCTGAGTCCACTTTCTTCAGTCCGATGCTAGTGTCATGATGCAGCACTTGGCGCTGCAAGTTTGATAGCTCGACCACATCATCATCTACCAAGTCAAAGTACCAACGCCCGCAGCAGCAAGATATTGGCTGGCAGCACAGCCGAGGCCGCCAGCACCGATGATAAGGATAGAAGATTGCTTGAGGGCTTCTTGACCGTCGAAATCAAAGTTTTTCAGAATAATTTGACGGTTGTAGCGAAGCATCTCTTCATCAGAAAGAATATCCAAAATCACCTCTTAGAACAGTGTTGGATTGAACAATTGGATCTGTACAGTTTCACCAACGTCTACTGAGCCACGTTCACGCTCTAACACGACAAAGCAGTTGGCTAGGCTCATGGAGCGGAATGCACCAGAACTTTGGTTACCCGTCGTTTCCACAACAAATTGGCCGTCTTCAATGCGATAGATACCGCGCTGATAGTCGGTGCGCCCCGGCGCTTTCTTGAATGCGCTGCGAGTAATCGCTGGGATAGATTCAGGCGCTTTCCACTCACTGTTACCACCCAGCTTCGCCAGCAGAGGTTGAACCAAAACATACATAGTCAGTACAGCCGAAACCGGGTTTCCTGGAAGACCGCAGAACCATGCATTATCAAGCTCGCCAAAAGCAAAAGGTTTACCTGGCTTAATCGCAAGTTTCCAAAAACCGATTTGCCCAAGCTCTTCGAGAATATCTTTGGTGTAATCTGCTTCACCAACGCTTACGCCGCCAGAGGTGATCACGACATCGGCCACTTGCTGCGCTTTTTCAAATGTCGCTTTTAATGTCTCTTGGCAATCAGGAATAATGCCTAAGTCGATGGCTTCACATCCAAAGTTTTCAATCAGTGGCTTAATGCCGTAGCGGTTGCTGTCATAGATTTGTCCCGGCTCTAGATCGCTACCGAGTGGTTTAAGCTCATCACCAGTTGAGAAAAATGCCACTTTGGGTTTGCGATACACGTTAATGTGGCTGATGCCAAGTGTTGCAATCATTGGGATGTCACGCGCAGTTAGGCGAGCACCTTTGTTCAACACCACATCATTAGCACGAATATCATCACCAGTCGGGCGGATGTTCATGTTGGTTTTGATGTTTGGCTGATCAAAGGTGATAAGGTCACCTTCTGTAGTGGTATTTTCTTGCATGATCACCGCGTCACAGCCCGAAGGGATTTGAGCGCCAGTCATAATGCGAATGGTAGTCTGCGCTGGCCATTCACCTTCAAAAGGAGCGCCAGCAAATGATTTTCCAACCATTTTCATGGTGGATGATTGATCGAAATCGCTAAGGCGAATGGCGTAGCCGTCCATCGCTGAGTTATCAAATGGTGGGACATTGATTGGAGAGAGAATGTCTTCTGCCAATACATACCCTAGCGCTTCAGCGAGCGGCAAGGTAATGGTATCGATAATTGGCGTGATTGGTGTGAGCATTTTATTCAATGCTTCTTCTATAGGCATCAAGCCCGGTGCGTCGCAGCAACCCATAAGATAAGTCATCCTAATTGAATCTTTAAAACCCATTGACTGTAACACATTTTTGCCAGCGAATGGCTTATCCCTTTGGATAAAAGCGACGATTTGAACCACAAATCATTGCAGTTACAAAGCAATACGGAATTTGTGGGTGTAATTCACATTAAATCCGAGTATCCTTGTCTGCCTTACGGGAGTTAGTGCGAGGAAGTAAGATGTCAGGTTTAAGTGAATCAGCAAAATTGGTGAAAGCAGCGTTATCAGAGCGCGGTTTGGAGACACCAATGTTGCCCAATGAGGTATCGAGAGAAGAAAAGAAAGAACGTATTGAACACCACATGCGTGAGATCTTAACTCTACTTCAATTGGATCTCGCCGATGACAGCTTGATGGAAACGCCGCAACGCATCGCAAAGATGTATGTGGATGAAATCTTCTCTGGTCTTGATTACCAGAACTTCCCAAAAATCACCGTCATCGAAAACAAAATGGACGTCAGTGAAATGGTGCGTGTTAAAGACATCACGGTGACCAGTACTTGCGAACATCACTTGGTGACTATCGATGGTAAAGCTGCAGTGGCGTACATTCCACGTGGTAAAATCATCGGCCTATCGAAGATCAACCGCATTGTCAGATTTTTCGCTCAGCGCCCACAAGTGCAAGAGCGCATGACACAGCAAATTCTAGTTGCCCTGCAGACACTACTCGAAACAGATGATGTAGCAGTGACCATGGACGCCGTTCACTACTGCGTGAAGTCACGCGGTGTGATGGATGCGACCAGTGAGACAACAACAACCGCTTTGGGTGGAATTTTCAAGTCTAACCCAGCAACACGTCATGAGTTTTTGCATGGTTTGCGCTAAATCTCTCGAATGTAAATAAAATACAATAACGCCTCTAAATTAAGAGGCGTTATTGTATTTGTCACTGCTTTTCGTTCATACTATTGATTACATAAAAGATTTAATCAGAAAGAATCGGCATTTTTATAAGTGCACTATAACGATTAAAAGCACAATCAGCCGTGGCAATTCTTTCTGTTGGACTGGCTAGATGAACCGACTGCAAAAGATCTACAACTACGCTGAGCCTAATATGTCGCTTGTAGTGATAATGGGTGGTGCGGGTTTCCCTCTATATTATTGGGTTTGGGAGTACTTATTTCCTCAAGCTTATGAAAATCTAGGCTTGAGGCTTCTGTGTACTGCCTCCGTGTTTGTGATGGCATTCCGCAATCACTACAGCAATCGAATTAAAAAATTTCTTCCGGTTTACTATCTTTTTGCGATGGGACTGTGCCTTCCTTATTTCTTCTTTTTCATGATGCTAATGAATGGGTGGTCTGACGTTTGGGTTTTATCCTTTATGTCGTCTATTTTCATTCACATTCTGCTCGTGCACGATACTCGAATGATGTTCCTACAGGCGTTTGTTTGTTTGGTTTTGGCGAGTTTAACGGCTACTACATTCAAGGGCCAGAGCTGAACTTTTCAGAGCATCAATCGTACATCCCCATTTTTGCGTTTACTTATGTGTTCGGCAACCTATTTTACTTTCGTAATCAAGTTGAGCACGAAGCTAAAGTGTCTATTGCCAAGTCTTTTGGTGCAGGGATCGCTCATGAGATGCGAAACCCGCTTAGTGCACTCCTTTCTTCGTTTGAGGTCGTTCGAGCAATAGTACCAACCAGTAATTCGTCTTACCGAAACTCACATCATTTGAATGCGCAAGAGATCCAAATTCTGAATGATATTATTGAAGATTCGATGAAAGTGATATGGACAGGAAATGAAACCATTGACCTACTACTCACTTCTATCGATCAAAATAGAGTATCAACCTCTACGTTCTGTAAACATCGAGCAAAGAAAGTTATCGAGAATGCTATTGATAGTTATAGCTACAAGAATGCGACAGAAAAGAGACTCGTTACTCTAGAAATGGACACAGATTTTGAGTATCTGGGCAGTGATACCTTGCTAAAGTATGTCATCTACAATCTGCTAAAGAACGCTTTTCGTCATCGTGGCACAGGTCGTTTCAAAATCACCGTATCCTCAAAAAAGACGTCCGATGGCTACAGTGTATTTATCAAAGATACAGGGCAGGGCATCGAGCCACAGCTTATTAAGAATATTTTTGAAGATTTCTACACCACAGGTAAAAACGGCACCTTTGGTCTTGGTTTATCGTTCTGTAAGAAAGTGATGAAATCATTTGGTGGCAGTATTGTATGCCGCTCAGAATTTGAAGAGTGGACAGAGTTTGAACTTATATTCCCGGATAGTGAGTCAACACAAGTCGCCACGATTAAGCAGGAACTTATGAAAGCAAAATCCGTGTTGTTTATCGGTAATGAGCTGGGTGTATTAGACAGCGATATTAGGCAGGTAGCACTGGAGGCCGATTTAAACCTGACTCACAAGACATTGGCCGAGGCCGTTGACTTAGAAGAGCATCAGTTTGAATACAATCTCATCGTTATCGATGGTGATCTAGATGCCGCTGGCTGGGCACTCATGTCACGTCTTGAAGGCAAACTTAGTTTTACTGAAGGACGCATTGCCTTCATACATGATGAAAACTCTCCACGCAATCTGTATTTCCAACGTTATGTCGATATTCAGTTGTTTAGTATTCAGAAGTTTGTTCAAGATCCATCTGCAGCCGTCGACTACCTGTTGTTTGACGATTTTGATGTTGAGCAGCCGGCGCATTCATACAACGAAATCTCGACCAAGCGCACAGTCATGATTGTCGATGACAATCACTCATTGCGTTCCATTACAAGTATTATGCTCGAAAAACAGGGGTTGCATGTCATTCAAGCAGATAATGGTCAGACCGCTTTGCAAACTTTGGAAGAAGAAGATGTTGATTTGATCCTAATGGATATTGAAATGCCTGTTATGGATGGGCTCACAGCCACAAGGCGCATTCGACAGTCTGAAAGCCACTATGCTTCGATTCCTATTGTTGGTTATACCGGGGATAAGAGTGAGGAGACAGTAGTTAAAATCAACGAGTATGGAATGAATGACTATCTGGTTAAGCCGACGCCAAAAGATGAGCTTATCGATAAAGTTGCCACCTGGATTTACTGAGTTCTAACGGAAAAGAGCGCTCATTTGAGCGCTCTTTTTTCTATTACGCATAGGCTCCTAAGAGAACGATAGTTCTGGGTTATCCCATGCTTTTTGGCAGACATCTAATACGCGATTCAGTTCTTCTTTAGTGTGACCTGAGTTAATGGAAAAGCGAATTAAGTGTTTGCCATGCGGTGTGGCTGGTGGGCAGAACACAGAACCAAACACGCCATTTTCCTCTAGAAAGTTTCTGATCTTGAGTGTATTGTGGACATCTCCAGTATCGATACCAAAGATTTGTGACTCGCTATCAATATCAAAACCAATCGAACGAAGCCCTCTATTTAAATAGTCTGCGTTCTGTCTTAATGCTCGCCTTGCCTCATGGGCGCCAACAATCACATCAAATGTCGCGTTCAATCGATCCATTTCATAGGGCAGCATTGCTGAGCTAAAGATGGATGGATACGCCAATAAAGGAACTAAATAGGCGGTTTGCTCGTTGGCTAAAATAGCACCAGCGCGATAAGCAAAGGTTTTAGCAAGGCTTGCGGTAATGAAATCGACATGCTCTGTAAGCCCGAGCTCTGCAACGAGTCCAGCTCCGTTGGGGCCATGTGTACCCAAAGAGTGGGATTCATCAACGACTAACGCGCAGTCATACTTGTATGCCAGCGACACCACATCGACAAGTGGTGCAGTAGTGCCAATGGTGCTGTAAATGGAATCGACCAGGATGATACCGGAGCCATGACGCTTTAATTGTCTCTCAAGGTGACGCATATTGTTGTGCATAAACATATGAACCTTTGCGCCAGCAATCCTTGCTCCCTCCCATAAAGATGCGTGAGCGAAGAAGTCGACATAGACATTGGTATCTTTGTCGCAGATTCCTTGGAGTAGGTCGATATTAGCATTCCAGCCAGATTGGGCGACGACACAGCGGTCGAAACCAGTCAACTTGGCGAGCTTTTCCTCGAATACAGCTGGTTTTCAGCGCCTCGCAGTAAAGCGCCCGACATGAGAAGGCTCTGATCGTTGTCGCGAATAGCTTGGATATGGGCATTTTTAATAGCATCGTTATTGTGCAAATCCAAATAATCATTAGTCTGCATCACAACGTCACCTGACTTAGGAGGCATGCCAAAAATGATCGGCTTACGGTCAGCGAGAATATTAATTCTATCTTCGATGATTGCGTCAAACTTCTTAGTGATAAAATCTGGGAGAGACTTTTTGATCTGAGTTAGTTGCATAGCAGTTATTCTCTATAAAAATTGATTTATATGTCGGCCGATGCATTTATTTATTGCCGACGAGAGAATACCTGTCACTATGGAATATTTTATTATTTGTTGCTGGTTGCAAAATGAACTATATTGGTGGGAATAGTTTTATTCTGAATATACCCGTTGGGAGTCTAACTGCTTGATAATTGTGTCAATATTTATAAATTTTGACATTTATATCAAATAAAATCAATGCTTAGTTACGAGTTCTGGCCAATACATTTTTACAAACCCCACCGTTACCCAAGCGACCGCCAAAGAGGCGACTGACAGCTCCAAAAAGCCGAAATTATGTAGCCAATGCCAGTGAGGGTGCTCAGCTTCAAAGAAGGTCGTTAAGCGATGCATGGCGATAGAGCTGATCACAGACGGAAATGTGATCGCAGCAATAGATGGCTGAAATTTCAGACGTAATAATCGAATGTAGCAAAGATAGATGAGCAGCGTCATGGTGATTGCTATCCCTGCAAGTGCACCTGTGAGTATAGGATCAGGCTCGGAAAAGTTAACCAAGTATGCGGATAATGTGAGGTTGATCGGTGCTGCCATTATCGCCAGTGTGGGTCTCGCTCGTTTTGGTAGCATCCCCTCAAATACCAATCTATAAAGCACCAACGGTAGCATAAAAAAGTAAATAGTGATGCAAACAGAAGCAATGGTTTCTGAATAAACCGTATGACCAAATTGGGTACCAGCGAGTGAACTGCTAATTAGCCCCACAGGATATAGAAACCAACTTGGTACTATATTCGACATACGAAAGTTCTTTAACTGGTAATAGAAGAACAGCACGGCCATACAAACATGCAATGTTAATGCAGCAAACCAAAGAGGATAGGCAATTAAGGGAAGAATAACCGCAAGGTAGTCGCATAAAATGAGTAGGGCCATACTCATCGGTGCCATCAAACTACCTGTGAGAGGGTGTTTAATATCCGCAGAAAAGGTATGCCTATTGAGTAGGTATTTAATGAGTACTGGCAGAAGCAACAGCGCACCAATGGAAGCCAATATAGGTTGAACCTTTTTCCCAAACTCAGGAACATATAACGCCCAAGCGTGACCAAGACCAATCATGCCAAGCGCTAGAGACGCTTGTGAGGTGGGTACGTTGTGAAACTGTGTAAGGCGTTTTAGTGAAGCAAGGCTGATGGTCACTGCGGGCTCTCTTGAAAATCCATATCAATCGACAGCTAGGGCATAGCAGTCTAGCCGTCTAATTATACATGCTTTTTGTAGGGACGAAACCATCACCACAGTTTGTGTGGTTAGTTTGATTCTTTTCTAGGCAAATCTTCCTGACGCAGCTTCTCATTTTTAAGTGTTCTGTGCAGTAACTGGCTGTAGATTGGCTGCCCGCCTAGCATCTGCGCGACAATCGTTGCACCAAGGCCAGTAATGATGAGCGGCAGAATAAGGTGGTAGTTGTTTGTCATTTCAATCACCAACAAAATTCCAGTGATAGGGGCGCGCACCGTAGCGGCAAATAATGCCCCCATTCCTGCAATAGCGAATACACCAGGTTCGATAGGCAACTCAGGAAATAGCGAATGTGCGACCAATCCAAACGCATAACCAAAAGAAGTGCCTAGGGCTAGCATAGGCGCGAATATTCCTCCTGGAGCCCCAGAGCCAAAGCAAATGAGCGTGGTGAGAACGCGCCCAATAAACAAAAGAATCAGGATCCCCGCACTAAAGCTTCCATTGGTAATTTCCGGAATTAGGCCAATGCCACCACCTGTGAGTTCAGGGACGTATAAAAGTAACAAGCCAAAACTGCCACCGATCATCGAACCGGTAAACAGAAATCGTTTGAGATCGTTTTTGTGGATACGTACAAACATATCCTGAAACAGTGTGACCAGCCGATTGAACACAACCCCAAAGCCACCAAACAAAGTCCCTAGCAATAGGAATAACCACAAGACAGTGAGATCAGGCGAGTCATATTGCGGCATCGTAATTACCGCATGCTGGCCATTGATAGAGCGGAATACAATGGTAGCCGTAACCGCAGAGATGAGTACCGCTTTGATTGAAATAAGCGAGTAACGAAAGTGCGGGCGCATTTCTTCCACAACAAACATAATGCCAGCAAGAGGTGCGTTGAAAGCGGCGGCTAGACCGCCTGCTGCGCCAGAGGCGAGTAGTGTGTGTCGACTATCGTCGTTCTTAACCCGGAACAGATCGGTAACCATGCGTCCAATGTTACCGCCCATTTGCACCGTTGGGCCCTCGCGCCCCAATACCATTCCGGAGCCCAGGGCACCTAAACCACCGAAGAATTTTACCGGTAGCACACGCCACCAACGAACAGGGCGCATATTGTCCATTGCTCCTTCAATTTCTGGAATACCTGAGCCAGCAGCTTCGGGGGCAAATTTGTGTACCAGAAAATAGCCGATGAACGCCAAGAATGCGCTAATGACAAAAGCAAGCAGCCATAAAGGCAGTACGGAGCCGATCTCATCTTTTAGCCAGTCGGTGCGAGTTTCAGTGACAAAGTGCACGCCGATCTCAAACAAGGTACCGATAAGACCTGCGAATACACCAACCACACAAGAGAGCAGGAGGACAGAAATGGGCGTTTTATCGCGAGAGAGAAACTGATTAATCGTTCCTTTTGGTACGTGGGCAAGCAACGATTGTTTTATTTTCTCACTTTTGGTCATAGGGATGGGTGCCTGTATGCGAGGAGTGAATCTTTAAGGTTAAAATTATACGACCTAGCAAAATTGGCAATAGTGGCAAGAATGAAAAGTAGTATTCCACTTATCACTACTTCTATATGCTTTGGTGGGAGGTTTCACCAATGCTCGGCCATTTTGACCTAGGTTCAAAAGCGTCACTTATTTTTAGCCTACAGCTTGAAAAAAGTCATTTTTGTACCATAGTTAAATCGTAGGGTTCATATTCGACAAACATGGAGGATTAAAGTCCCTACCTACAATTTGGATGTGCAACTTAAGAAACACATACTACTGCCTCGTTTTAATATCTTAGCCGCTCAACTTGGCTTGAAGATTCGCGAACTCACGATTGAGTAACGAGGGATCAAGGCGCGCGCAAAGTGCGCCTTTTGTCGTCTATGAAAACCGCGCACTCTCCTCAGATATCGCTCACTATTAGATAGCTTTCGTATATCAATACCGTAGCTAGAATAGTGCAGCGCGTTAGGTATATACTTTGGTTATTGACAGACATCGAGTAAGACAATGAAAAATCAAGTACCTACTAACATCATCACTGGGTTTCTTGGCGTAGGTAAGACTACGGCCATTCTCAATTTACTAAAAGAAAAACCGCAACATGAGAATTGGGCTGTATTGGTCAATGAATTTGGTGAAGTCGGTATTGATGGCGCCATGATGGCAGAGGGTGGAGCGATGATTAAGGAAGTTCCGGGTGGTTGTATGTGTTGTACGGCGGGAGTGCCCATGTCGGTGGGCATTAATGCGCTGCTCAGACAAAAGCCCGATCGCCTGATTATCGAGCCGACTGGCCTTGGTCATCCTAAGCAAGTGATTAAAACGCTAACCTCAGAACAATACCAAAATTACATTGATCTGAGAGCGACCATTGCGCTGGTGGACCCACGTAACTTGTCTGATGAACGTCATCTTGAAAACAACAACTTCAACGATCAGCTCGCATCGGCAGAAGTCATCATTGGTAATAAGATTGACGAGTGCACGGCACAAGATATCGACGTATTCAATGACTGGGTGACAGATCAGCAACCCGCTAAGATATTCCATAAACTGGTGAAAAACGGCCAACTTCCTCTTGAATTGTTGGATCTTGAAAGACGAGAGGCATCGGCAGAGGCAAATGGTCATGCTCATCATCACGACCATGACCATAGCGACTTAGAGCCTGTATTTGAGCTGCCGCCGGAGAAACCATACATTCGCCGTGAAAACCAAGGGCAAGGCTATTTCAGCTGCGGTTGGATTGTTGGCGAGGAGCACAAGTTTAATTTCGACGAGCTGTTTTCACTCTTTAGTGACCTAAACGCGGAGCGTGTTAAAGCCGTCGTTAACACCGATAAAGGCTGCTTCGCATTCAACGTCGCAAATCGAGTTGTGTCGGTCAATCAGATGTCACTTGAGGGCTATGAATCTCGCATTGAAGTTATCGATTCACAATTAATGCCATGGGAAGACTTGGAAGTCATCCTTCTGAGGCTATGTGGTTTGAACGCATAATATTGTAATCGGACACTGAGCATTGCAGATGAATGAGAGAGGCGAAATACCTCTCTTTTTTTATATGAAAAATGAGTAATTCCGCTGGTGAGCCTTGCCGGATGTTCATTCTAGGCTATTGTTATTATTGAAATAACAATAAGTTGCAAACAAGCAAAGGAATGTCGGATGAGCGTGGTGTATCGGGTGTTAAGTGCTGTGTTTATGCTGCTGGCAAGCGTAGGTTCCTATGGAAATGAAACGGATCTGCCGACGACGAACAGCAGAGAAGCGAGCTATGTTGGAAGCGAAGCTTGCATTGAGTGCCATCAAAAAGAAGTTGAGCAATGGAAAGGATCCGACCATGAGCGAGCCATGGATCACGCTACTCCCCAAAGCGTCTTAGGGGATTTCGACAACGCTACATTTGAATTTAAAGGTAAAGAGAATCGATTTTTCAAAAAAGGGGAGCAGTACTGGGTCAATATTGAAGGACCAGATGGCCAGTTCCACGATTATCAGATTGCCTACACCTTTGGCCACTATCCACTTCAACAGTACATGGTTGAATTTGACGATGGACGAGTTCAGTTAATCCCTTTCACCTGGGATTCTAGAGACAACGCGCAAGGCGGCCAGCGTTGGTATCACCTCTATCCAGACACTACGAACAGCGATGAGTTTTACTGGACAAATACAGGGCAAAATTGGAACTTTATGTGCGCCGACTGCCATTCGACTAACCTAAAAAAGAACTATGACAAAGAGACCAATCGCTATGCGACTAACTGGTCTGAAATAACCGTGGGCTGTGAAGCCTGCCACGGCCCGGCAAGTGTACATATTGAGCTTTCCAAGCAAAACAACCCAAACCAATTTAATTCAAGCAGTCACTATGGCTTCGATCGCGACCTTTCAAAAGCCGTATCCGAGTGGGTCTATCAAGAGGGAAGTTCTACGCTCAAACCTAAAGCCATCAAGGAAACCCAACAAGTTAAAGTGTGTGCTCAATGCCATAGTCGCCGAGTGCAATTGTCTGAGCAGTATGACCACGTGCAAGGAGATATCTTTGACAAGTACCTGGTCTCTAATCTAACGCCTGAGCTATATCATTCAGATGGTCAGATTTATGATGAAGTGTATGTCTTCGGCTCGTTTGAACAATCTAAGATGGCACAAAAGGGCGTAACCTGTACCAACTGTCACGAGCCTCATTCCGCCAAACTGAAAATTCCGGAACAGGCGGTTTGTGCTCAATGCCACGTCGCTTCGGAATACGCACCAGAAAAACACACCTTTCATGAGGCAGGTAGCGAAGCGAGCCAATGTACGACCTGTCATATGCCGGAAACGACCTATATGGAGGTCGATCCACGGCGTGATCACAGTTGGCATGTACCTAGACCGGATATGAGTAAACACATCGGCACTCCTAACGTTTGTTCTTCTTGTCATGAGGACAAGGGGACGGATTGGGCCATTCAAACTTTGGCACAGTGGTTCCCAGACTCGAACTATCAAAATAGTCAGCATTATGGGATTGCATTTTATGCGGCAGATATTGGTCACCCAGCGGCGGCCGATGCGCTTTCCTATATCGCGCAAGACATTAACCAAGCATCGATTGTAAGGGCGTCAGCATTACAAAGAATGGCGAACTACCAAGGGCAAAATAGCTTAATCGCGCTGGGTAGAGCGGTAAAAAATAGTGAGGCAATGATTCGAATTGGTGCTATTCAGGGTAGTGCCCCTTATCCTGCTCACCAACGTTGGCAAATCATTGCACCGCTGCTTAATGACGATGTTCTCGCTGTTCGTGCGGAAGCTGCTGGTGCGTTAGCGCAGTATTGGCGAGAGCTCAACCCCCAACAAAAAGATCAACTTAAAGCGCCACTGCAAGAATACATTGATATTCAGCAATACAATGCCGACCGTGGTTTTGGACGAACCAATCTTGGCAATGTCTATGCTGCTCAAGGCAAACCAACGCTCGCGATTAAAGAGTACCAAGGGGCGATCGCCATTGAACCCTATTTTGAGAACAGCTACATCAATCTTGCCGATCTGTATCGAGGGCAGGGTGACGAAGCATCCGCGGACAAAACACTCGCGCTTGGGATCAAAAACCAACCAAAATCGGCGGCGATTCATTACAGTGCTGCGTTGTCAAAGCTTCGTCAAGGCGACAAAACCACGGCTAGCCAACTACTTGATAAGGCGACACAGCTAGAAGTAAACAATCCACAGTATTGGTTTGTTTATGGGTTAGCGATGGAAACAGCGGATGTTCACGTCTCACTTAAAGCGGTTGATAAGGCCTATCAATTGAGTAGAAATCCAGAGCATCTGTTTTCTAAGTGCGACTTAATGCTTAAGCATAAGCACCAAGGCGCCGCGCAGTGTCTCAATCAATTGTCGAAGTTAGCACCACCAGAAGTTATACAGCAGCTAAAATCACGTTATTAACCGTGAAAAAGCATTACCTCTATAACCAAAAGTTATAGAGTGACTAAGTAGTATTAAGTCAATTATTGAGGTCTATTCATTTAAACGAAGACGAGCAAGCAAAAGGTGTGAACCCATGAATCAAGCGCAAACAGAACTTAACCGCCTAGTGACAGAAGTGGGAAAATCAGTGATAGGCCAACAACACGTGGTGACAGCACTGGTGGTCGGTTGATTACCAACGGCCACATCTTGCTTGAAGGTTTACCTGGTACCGCAAAGACTCGCTCCATTAAGTCGCTGGCCGAGCGTTTGAATACCAGTTTTGGGCGTATTCAGTTCACACCAGACTTACTCCCATCCGATGTTACAGGTACAGAGATATATCAAGACGTGGACGGCAAGCCCCAACTTCATTTTCAAGCCGGCCCTATTTTTAATAGCATCGTGTTGGCCGATGAAATCAACCGTGCCCCTGCAAAAGTACAAGCAGCACTCCTTGAGGCTATGGCGGAAGGTACAGTGACAGTGGGTGGTGATAGCCATAAATTGCCAGAGCTGTTTATGGTGCTGGCGACGCAAAACCCGATTGAACAAGAGGGTACTTATCCACTGCCAGAGGCGCAGATGGATCGCTTCATCATGAAAGTCACAGTGGATTACCCAGAAGATGACGCTGAGCGCGATATCATTCGTTTAGTACGAAATGAGGAGCGCGCAGTAGGTGGGCTAGACAGCTCGCAGCCAACGGATGAATCGGAGTCCGTGACCATTTCTACTGATTCCGTGTTTGCTGCTAGGCGTGAAATGCCAGAGATTGAAGTTTCAGAGCTGGTTGAAAACTATATTGTTAACCTTGTTATGGCGACAAGACAGCCAGAGCGCTACCCTGAGTCTTCTCTTGCAGATTGGATCCTCGTCGCTCATCGCCACGTGCGTCTATTGCTCTAGATAAGTGTAGCCGTGCTTATGCTTGGTTACAGGGTCGCAATTATGTCGAACCTGATGATGTAAGAGCGATCGCCAATATGGTACTTGGCCATAGAATTGCTTTGTCCTACAACGCACTGGCTGAACAAGTGACACAGCAAGATGTTGTTAATCACTTGCTTGATGTTGTGGCTATTGGCTAAGTCGCTAGAGGGACTTCTATGCTTCTAAACACGCCAATAATCACGATCATCGAATCCACACCTCGTATGAGCGCTTGGTGAAGCTGCAATCACAGGTTCAGTCGTTTTCGCTGTTACCACATTTAGTTGCTCAATCGCGAATGTCAGGGCGACATGGTTCGCCTTTTCGTGGGCGCGGCCTCAACTTTGAGGAGCTTCGTCACTATCAAATGGGCGATGATATTCGCAATCTCGATTGGAAAGTCACCATGCGTACAGGCAAACCCCATGTTCGCACTTATACAGAGGAGAAAGACCGCAACTTTATTCTCTGTGTCGACCAGCGAAGTGGAATGTACTTTTCCTCTATCGACACCATGAAATCTGTGGTCGCTACTGAGATCGCTGCATTGTCCGCATGGCGAATATTAAAAGACAACGACCGTGTTGGTTTTATTATTAGTCGCGCAAACCAACTCGAATACTTAAAACCACAACGATCTCAAAACCATCTGCTACATGCCCTAAAACGATTGAATGACGCGAACCATGCGTTAGATATCGCCAGCGAGGATAGTGAGCGCGCTAGCTTTTCTTCCATTATTCGAATGCTCGGAAACTTAGGACTTAAGAATGCCACCATCTTGTTTATCAGTGATTGGTCAGGCGCGACTGAGTTTGATCTAGATAGGCTCAAGTACCTTCAGCAGCATAATGATATTTTGAGTGTGGTGATTTCTGACCCATTGGAAGCGGCGCTACCGGCTGATATTTTAGATTCTGCTTCGTTGGTGTTTGGAGACGGAAAGTATCAGCTGAGCGTGACGGAAAAAATTAAATTGGACAAAGCGAACCAAGGTTTACAAGCACACGCTCATCATCGTCTGGAAAAGCTTGGGCAATTAATGGCTATGAAGCGATTGCCGGTGATTGAACTGTCGACCGATGGCAAACACATCGACGCATTTAAACGCGCGGTAGGAGGCTTTTCTTCATGACCCAAGCCGCGCCAAGTTCCTACATCCTTCGTAACATGTCGGAAGTTCCTAACCCTGATGCCATCTCTTGGTTTCCTCAAACCTTAGGTTGGCAGTTGTTGGCCTTGCTGATAATTACCTTCATCATGTACAAGCTCGCAAACGCGTATTGCGACAAACAGATGCAGCGTTATCGAAAAGAAGCAAAACAGGTATTGGATCTGCACCGGAACACCGATGAAATGTCGTTGGTTTGCTATGACGTGTTAAAAAGTACATTTCACTATTTGTATCCAAACCAACCACAGCAATTTAACCGAGCTTGGCTATCGACGCTGAGTCAAACATCAAAGGCTAACCTAGCAACAGACTTGGGTGAGAAGTGGCTAAAAACGCTAGTATCTAAATCCGTCGTGTTAACTGACCAAGAAGCAGAGCAGGTTTACAGCATGGTCTATCTTTGGGTTGATACCCACGCGACGCCACTTTGGCTCAAGCAATACTGGTCATTAAGTACAGCGATCTTGCGAGCCCTGAATAAAACTAAGCGTACTATCTTTGGCGTAATGGGAGAGACGCCATGAGTTGGGACAGTCTTTCTTTAACCCATCCTTTATGGTTGCTGCTATTACCACTGCCGATCTTAGTGTATCGGTTGGTGCCTGCATACAAAACGAAGCAGAGCGCTATTAAGGTACCTTTTTTCCGCAGTCTACTAGATATTCTTGGGGAAGAGCCTGAGCAGGGCGCAAGTCAGCTAAATCCGTC
Organism: Vibrio variabilis; assembly: GCF_003263785.1. Classification (GTDB taxonomy): domain Bacteria; phylum Pseudomonadota; class Gammaproteobacteria; order Enterobacterales; family Vibrionaceae; genus Vibrio; species Vibrio variabilis. Next base: position 49,977 of record NZ_JYJK01000073.1, on the reverse strand, counting down.
GTGGTGGCAACGGGCTATTTTGGTTGTCTCGTGGATCTTATTAGTCTTTGCAATGACCAAGCCAACCGTGTTGGGAGAGCCTCAAACTCGTGAGAAGCTCGGCCGTGATGTGATGGTTGCTGTCGATCTATCCGGGTCGATGTCGGAAATGGATTTTCTATCACCGGATGGAGAAGCGATTTCCAGACTTGACGCAGTAAAAGGTGTACTAACGGATTTTGTCGCAACGCGTGATGGAGACCGTCTTGGTCTGATTCTTTTTGGTGATGCCGCCTATTTGCAAACCCCATTTACCGCGGATCACGATGTTTGGCTTGCGTTATTGAACCAAACCGAAGTGGCGATGGCAGGTCAAAGTACTCACCTAGGCGATGCGATTGGCCTAGCGATTAAGGTGTTCGAGCAATCACAGGGGGAAGCTGAACGCGAAAAAGTCGTGATCGTGTTAACCGATGGTAATGACACAGGAAGCTTTGTTGAGCCTAAGGATGCCGCAACGGTAGCGGCAGCGAAACAGGTACGGATTCACGTTATTGCAATGGGTGATCCAGAAACCGTTGGTGAGCAGGCACTTGATATGCAGACCATAGAAAACATCGCTAACTCATCGGGTGGCCAAGCGTTTCAAGCGATGGATCAAGAGGCTTTGCAACAAGCCTATCAAGCTATTGGAGAGCTGGAGCCAAAACTGTACGAAAGCACACAGTATCGACCGAAACAAACCGTTCACCAATACCTAATGATGATCGTCGTTGCGCTGTATTTAATCGCATTTTCAGCGGCGACAATACGTCGTTCATTGTTCACAGCGAATCAAAATCCAGAAACTAAACAGCAGGAGAGCGAGTCATGAGCAGTTTGGCTATTGAGCAGTTCTTCTCTCAGTTTCATTTTATGCGCCCAATTTGGCTATTAGCATTCGTGCCGCTGGGATTATTGCTACTACTTCGCTGGCGCCGAGAAACAACCGCTGCTTGGAAAACGATTATTCCCGAGCATTTACAAAAGGCGCTCATCATAGGAGAGCAGGGCTGGAAGAGTCAGCTACCTCTTAAGTTGCTTAGTGCTATTTTAGGCATTGCCATTGTTATCTGCGCAGGGCCTACATGGGAGCGTGAACCTTCGCCATTTGGCGAAGATCAAGGCGCACTTGCCATTGTGCTTGATGTCAGCACATCTATGGATCAAACAGATCTACCACCGTCACGTCTAGAGCGAGCAAAATACAAGATTCGAGACCTATTGGAAGCAAGAAAAGGCGGTAAAACGTCGCTCATTGTTTTCGGTGGCAGTGCTCATACAGCGATGCCAATGACACAAGACAATCAAGTATTCTTGCCATTTCTCAATGCGATCACACCTGAAGTGATTCCAGTGCAAGGAAAGAGTGTCCAATCGACAATACCTGAGCTTCAATCGCAGTTAAAAAACTTTCCATCTGCATCGATTTTGATTGTTTCTGATGGTGTTTCTCAAGAAGGGATTAAACTCTATCAAGATGCTTTTCAAGACACGAACCAACTGGTGATGGTGTTAGCGGTAGGAAATGAGGCTATTCATAGTAGTTCTGCGACCGACTGGGACAGTTTGAAGCAACTGGCCAGTGCAACCGATGGCCGATATTACGCATTGACCACGGATGACAGTGACATCAACAGTATTGCGTCCGATGTAGAGCGTCATATGCAGATCTCGGGGGAGTCGGCGATGCCGTGGCGGGACATGGGTTACTACCTCGTGTTTCCAGTGATGGTGTTGGCGTTGCTGTGGTTTAGAAAAGGTTGGTTGGTTCAATGGGTTATTCTTGCCACGTTAATGAGTCCAAATATTTTCCTGAACCAAGCTCATGCAGAGACAGTTTCCGCAGTAGCAAGTAGTGAGCAAATCACAGAGCCGAAATCGGCCGTCGAAGAAATTTGGGACAGTGCGACTCAAACTTGGATGGACTTATGGCTGACACCAGAGCAGCAAGGCCAGTGGTACTTTAACCGAGGGGAATTTATCAAAGCGGCCAATCATTTTCAGGAGCCAATGAACAAGGGCATCGCTTTTTACTATGGACGCGATTTTGCCTCGGCGCAGTCTCAGTTTTTACAGGTACAGGGTGATGAACGAGCGGTTCTTTATCTAGGAAACGCCTTGGCAAGACAACGAGAATATCTTGCAGCACGAAATCTCTATAAAGATATTATCGAGAAAACCAATGATGAGAGTATCGCTGTGGTGGCAAAACAAAACTATCAAGCCATGAGTGAATTGGTAGACGAGATTAATCGAGTGAGTGAAAGCCAATCGGGTACCACTGACGGACCAGAAGAGTCGATGGAGCTTGGAGACAACCCGAGAACGGCCGACGGTGCTGAAGAAAATACGGCCTCAGAGCTGATGTTAAAAGAGACCTTGAACGCTAATGAGATACTGGGAAGTCAGGAACTTGCAGATAAATGGCTGCGTAAAGTTGAAGCAGACCCAAAAAACTTTTTGCGAAACAAGTTCCAAATCCAACTTCGTGAGCAGGGGAGCCAGCAATGAACATCGTTAAGTTAGCGAAACTCTTTACTCAAGCGGGTTCATTGTTACTTCTGGCCTTGATGACCTTGCTCGTCCCGATTTCGGCACAGGCAAGTATGACTATCAATCAGTTGGAAAGAGAAGGTGGCGTAGAGATAACCTCTTGGCTTAGCAAAGGGGACAACGCATCAGAGCCGGCCGCGATACGCGAGCAAGTCATTCTTTATATCGAGGTAGCCACACCAAGGTGGTTTACTGGCGGTACGCGTATCTCAGGCTTTGGTATGCCGGATTTGATTGTGAAGCAGCGCAATCAACTTGCCACTAACTATACGGAACGTAAAGACGGTCAGACATGGTCGCGCCAACGCTGGGAAATAACCTTATATCCTCAGCAAAGTGGAGAGTACCGATTACCCAAAGTGCCCGTTAGAGTTCAAGTATCGGCTTTGGATGGTTCAAATGTCTCTGGGACACTGTATACCGAACCGATGTCACTGTTTACCTATCTTCCGGATGCGTCGTTTACTCATGACGAAGCTTGGTTCTCTGCCAATGATGTCAAAGTGCAGGAATCTTGGAGTGCTTCGTCCGAAGAGCTGCATGCGGGGGACAGTATCGTAAGGACTCTCGAAGTTGAAGCTGACGATACACTCTCTATTATGTTGCCGCCACTTGGCGATGACAGCATTGCTGGCGTGAAAGCGTATCCGAAGCCCAGTGTTTTATTAGATAGCCAAACGCGAGGTGTATACAAATCAAAACGTGTCGATGAGGTCACTTACATTGTTACCACAGGCGGCGAAGTGGTGTTTCCAGAGCAAGTCATTCGCTGGTGGGATGTTGAAACGCAATCTGTGCAGGTAATGACTCTAGAAGCTAAAAAAGTGCGGGTTGCTCACACTTGGCGCTCGCTTTTCAATACGTACAAAACTGAATTCGTTATACTTTCGATAATCATCTTAGCGCTGCTAATAGCTTCGAGATTGATATATCGATTCTTTAAAACTCACCCAACACCACCTTGGTGGGAGTTGGCTCAATCCATTCGTCATCGTGATTGGCCGAGTGTTAGGCGTTTGATTTACAGAAAAGGTCTCCAAGTGAGCGGTGAAGTCGAACTCAAAAAAATGCGCAGTGATGCTTCTTGGCAACAAACCAGCCAAGAGGTGCAAGATGATAGGTTGGATGCCACCCAAAGTCGTTGGATGTGGCGTCAACTAAAAGACTCGAAACGTGGCTGCTTAAAGCACGGCTCACCAGAAAGTAGCGCTTCGAGAAAAAGCGAGAGTCAATTCATATTAAAAGGTTTAGATAGGTGGCGAAAACCGAGCTAAGCCTTTGCAGGTGATAAATAGGTAATAATGAAAAACACCGAGCTCAACCTTATCCCAGTCTTTGTAGCCATCTATGAAGAACAGAGCCTATCCAGTGCCGCGACACGTTTGGGTATTAGTCAGCCTGCGGTAAGTAAGGCACTCAAGCGATTACGTGAGATATATGAAGACTCTTTGTTTCATCGCAATGCCAGTGGCGTAGAGCCGACGACGTTTGCCAATGACATTTATCCTGCATTGGCAACGTCGCTTAAAAATTTCAATTCAACCCTAGAGGCTTCACGAGACTTTAATCCCAAAACATCAACCAAGACCTTTTCTATTGCTTCTGTTTCTGCCGCAAATTATGCCGTATTACCTGAACTGTTAGTTAGGTTTGCCAAAATTGCACCTAAGGTGTCGCTAGAGGTTCACCCACTATTTACCGAAGATCATGAGTCCGACTTGCGACTGCAACGTTATGATTTGGTCATTGATAGAACGCGTGCGGATGTGACGACACTAAAAACCAAAGAGATCTTCAAAGAGAAGCTCTATGTGGTCGCCGCTAATGATCATCCAAGATTAACTGGCGAGACAATAACAACGGACGAATATTTGGCCGAACAACATGTCGTTATGTCGCGCTGGCAGACACGTCAAAGCTTCTTTAGTGAAAAGGATTTTCCTGAGTTTGGTAAACGAAAAATAGTGTATCGTGCACCCGGTGAAGTTGACATGCTACCCGTGATCAGCCGAACGGAAGCCATTGGGCTTGTCACCCATTCGACGTTTACTAAGTTCTCACAGGGTCTGAACGTCAAAGCGTTGCCAATGCCGTTTAGTGCCTCAGAGCATGGGCTAAGTATGGTGTGGCACCCAAGCCGAAATTCCGACTCTGCACATCAATGGCTGCGAAATCAAATTGCCAAAATCGCCAGCACCGTAAATAAGTAAATCACTCAGATAGTAGGGAATGCATTCATGATTAAATGGGGTGTCATGGGGCCAGGAAGGATCGCCCATAACTTTGCCAAAGGCATCGCGGTTACCGACGGCGCTGTGATCCAAGCAGTAGCTAGCAGAAACGAGCAGCGAGCAAAACAGTTTGCTGATGAGTATCAGGTTGAAACTATCTATTCGGACTATCAAGCACTGACACAAGATCCCACGGTAGACATCATCTACATTGCCACGCCTCACGCCTTTCATTATGAGCAGGCCTTGATGTGCCTGAATGCTGGTAAGGCTGTGATGTGCGAAAAAGCGCTGACGATGACCGCCGAGCAATCTCGCCACTTGCAGCAAGTGTCGAAAGAGCAGGGCGTGTTTATTATGGAAGCGTTTTGGTCTAAGTTTTTGCCAGTTTGGGAGCAAATACAGCGCTGGAAGTTAAAGATTGGCGAAATTAAACTGGTTCAATCCAACTTCTGTTTCAAAGCTGAACGCAACTACAGTGATCGACTGTTTGATCCCGAGCAGGGTGGCGGAGCTTTACATGATATTGGCATCTATAATATTGCATTGTCGAACTACGTATTTGGTCAGCTGCCGACTCAGTGGCAGGTTTCAGGCGTCGTCGGTGAAACCGGTGTTGAGGAGAGTGTCTCTGCTGTTTTAGAGTACGAGAGCGGCAAATGCACCACTTTTACCTGCAGTTTTAACGTGACGACACCAAATACCATGTCGATCTTTGGTGAACTCGGACGAATAGAAATAGCAGAGCCATTCTTTGGCGCTGAGAAAGCTACGCTGACGGTGGATAGTGGCAGTGAAGTGTTTGAAATGCCGCACAAAGGCGCAGGGTTTGAATACCAAATCGTCGAAGCGATGGAATGTTTGAAGCTTGGCAAGATTGAGAGTGAAAGGCACCCGATGCGAGCTACTATAGACACATTAGAGATCATTGGTGAAATGCGAAGAGTATTAGGCCTTCGATAAAACCTTTATATTTCAATTCAAGAGTCGAATTTCACACTTAATGGTTTTGGTTTGTTACTAGCCCTCTGCGTCTTAGACGGTGGTGAGCGCAATGACCAATTCGGACATAAAAAAGACCCTCGCACCACCTGTAATAGTGCGAGGGTTAAAACGACATTAGGAGATCCATAGTTAAAGTAGGTGACGCCTACTTCAACCTTGGGGGTAAGTGAACATTGCTCAATCGACAATGCTCTAGTTTTTATCAAGTAGGTTTGGTAATTACCTCTATCGCTTGGGGTCGAGCGAGATAATGAGGGCATTCAGGCGCGTATGCGACTTAGCCGATTCTAGAAACACGTTGTGCTCTCGAACAGGATTTATATTAATGTATTACAAATAAGATTAATGAGATGTGGATCAAGTTTTTGAGATATTCATATTATTTGGCGTTTTCCTATATGACATGTCAATGATTGAGCTTAATTACATGTTTTTATTACTATTTATTGTTTTACCTGACTGAGGGTTGACTGAGTTTCAATGGTTTTATCAAAGTGTTGGTTGGATCTTTGAACGAATTAGTACATTTGTTGCTCTTTTTATTGTATTACTTTTTGGTATTTACTGTGCTCTCTTGCTGTCTTTTGCAGCTGTCTGATGACCAAGGATAAATGCACTCAACGACAAGCGGTTAGCCGCTCCTTTCTTAAGTAACTTGAATGGTAAATCTGCGTAATGTACTTCCTGTAAAGGGTGTTAGGTTGGTTATCGTCTCGACAAAATAATTTCGTGGAAGTTTTCTCATTATCCTCGCCAATTGTGGTAGAATGGCGCCACTTTTCTATTCGGATAGTCTCCATGAGTCTACTTGAAAACCTCTCTATAATTATGGCACTGATCTTAATCAGCTGTTTTTTCTCGATGTCAGAAATCTCATTGGCTGCGGCGCGCAAAATTCGTTTGCGTCAACTTGCAGACGATGGCGATCAACGAGCGACTTTAGTGCTTGGGTTGCAAACGCACCCAGGGAACTTTTTCACGGTTGTGCAAATTGGTCTAAACGCAGTAGCTATTATGGGTGGTATTGTCGGGGAATCAGCGTTCACCCCTTATATCGCCGCAATGCTTAGCAATTGGATTCCAGCAACATGGGTGGCTCAAACAAGCTTTGTGCTCTCTTTTACCTTGGTTACCAGTCTGTTTATTCTGTTTGCTGACCTTATGCCTAAACGCATCGCTATGGCGATGCCGGAGACCGTGGCTTTGGCGTTGGTAAAGCCTCTAGTGGTTTGCATACTCATCCTTAAACCCATCGTATTTGTGTTTAATGGTTTGGCGACTCTGATTTTTCGTTTGCTACGCGTTCCTGCTGAGCGCGATGATGACATCACTAGTGATGATATTTATGCGGTTATGGATGCAGGCGCGGAAGCGGGTGTACTGGATACCAACGAACAACAAATGATGGAAAGCGTATTTCAGATGCAATCCATCCCTATTACTTCTGCCATGACACCACGCGAGGACATCGCCTTTCTCTCACTGAGTGACGATGAATCGATGCTTAAACGCAAAATTGCTGACAACCCTCATCACAAATTCTTAGTCTGTGATGGGCAGCTTGATGCGATCAAAGGCTTTGTTAACTCAACCGAGCTGTTGATTCGCCTTATTAATGAACAGACGTTGGATTTGAAAAGCAGCAGTGTGGTTCAAAGCTGCCCGATCATTCCCGATACATTGAGCTTGTCCGAAGCGCTGGAGTATTTCAAATCTAATCGCGTCGATTTCGCCGTTGTGATGAACGAATACGCGCTAGTGCTTGGCGTCGTGACGTTTAATGACTTACAAAGCGCAGCAATGGGTAGCTGGGTGTTAGCAGAAGGTGAGGAGCAGATTGTCGCCCGTGATGAACATTCTTGGTTGGTCGACGGTGTCACGCCTATTACGGATGTTATGCGCACACTGCAAATTGATGAACTGCCGCATTCGCAAAACTATGAAACCATCGCTGGTTTTATGATGTTTATGTTGAAGAAAATTCCACGTCGTACTGATTCTGTTGTTTTCTCGGGGTATAAGTTTGAGGTAGTTGATATTGATGATTATAAAGTGGATCAGTTGTTGGTGACGCGTGTTGATAATAAAGGCGGTGAAAAGGAATTTGTAGGGTCAAAAAGCAGTTAGGTGTTAGTTACCCCCTCTAGCTCCCCCTATGTTGAGTTTGGCAGCTAACGCAGTTACGAGATGCACTCTGGGAGAACGTTCTTTTTTGTGGGAAGTGACGTGCGTGGACTAGGGACAGGAGAGAGTGGTGAGTGTGTGGGGACTTTGAAGGAGCCAGTGAAATTGTTGCTGGCTCCAGTTTTATAGTTTTTTATAGAATATCCCTTACCCGATAGTAAGACATCGCCAACACCAAAGCTGGTGTCTTAAACAGTCTCCCTCCAGGGAACGGCATATGCGGGATCTTATCAAAAATCGCAAAGCGTTCTGCGGTGGTTGCAACACACTCAGCCATCAATGTGCCTGCCATCCCTGTTGCAGCAATACCGTGGCCGGAAAAACCTTGAGCAAAGTAGACATTGGGCTTTAGGCGACCAAAGTGTGGTGCGCGATTCATGGTGATGGCGACATTTCCGCCCCAGGCATAATCAATTTTTGCATCGGATAGCTGAGGGAATATATCCACCATGCGTCCACGCATCGCTTTTTCGAGATTAAACGGTGCCACGCCAGAGTAGCTGACTCGTCCGCCAAATAGCATCCTGTGATCGCCGGAGCAGCGGAAGTAATCTAAGACAAAGTTGATGTCACAAGCGGCGATATGATCTTTCATTAAAGCGCCAGTAACGTCTTCACCCAAAGGCTCGGTGGCACAAATATAGGTGCCAACAGGCATCACTTTGTTTTCCAGTTTGGTCTCCAAGCCATCCATATATGCGTTACAAGCGAGGATGACGTGATTCGCCTTCACTGTGCCATTTTTAGTAAACAGGGTAGCTGGATCACCGTGCTCGATTTTGGTCACGGCGCTGTCTTCATAAAACTCTGCACCAGCCTGTTTGGCAGCGTTTACCAATCCAAGCGTGTAATTGAGTGGATGCAGATGGCCGCTGTTGCTATCGAACATACCAGATGTGTATTTTTGACTTGCGATGTGGTGATGCGTCTTTTCTTGATCCCACATCTCGAGCGACTCATAGCCGTAGTTTTCGGTGAGATCGTCATACCAAGCTTTGAGCTCTTTGTCGTGGCGAGGCTTAACGCCAACATGCACCATGCCATCTCGCCAATCGCAATCAATGTTGTACTTGTTGATGTTGGATTTGGTCAGCGCTAACGCTTCAACTGAGATATCCCAGAGCTTTCTAGCATCGGATTTTCCAACTAGCTTTTCTAAGGTGTCTTGCTCGGATGCCCAGCCGAAGATCGCTTGACCACCGCTTCTTCCAGAAGCGCCCCAGCCAACACGATTCGCTTCTAGGACGATAACTTTGAAGCCTTTATTGGCAAGTTCTAGTGCGGCGGTGGCTCCGGTGATGCCGGAGCCAATAACACAGACGTCGGCAACATGATCTCCTATCAGTTTAGGAAAATCGAATTGCTGATTTCGCGATGCCGCGTAATAAGAGTCTGTGTGCTTCACTTTCATTTTGTATCCTTACTTTACTTGTACCACTGATATTCTAATGGCGAGACTTGCGCCGAGAAGCGAGCTTGCTCATGTTTTTTGTTTGCTAGGTAAACCTTGCAGAATTCCTCACCAAAGCTGCGTTTCATAAACTGACTGTTGGCAAATTCATGCAGTGACATATCCCAAGAGATAGGCAGCATGGGTAGCTCTAGTAATGTTGCATCGCCTTCAATTGGCTCTGGTGGAGTGAGTTTGTTCTCTATGCCATCGAGTATTGATGCAAGTAGTACTGCAACGGTGAGGTAGGGGTTAACATCGGCGCCAGAGAGACGGTGCTCGATGCGTTTGTCTGACTGACCACTTGCCGGCACTCGCACTGCAACGGTTCGATTATCCCAGCCCCAAGTCGCGTGAAGTGGCACAAACATATTAGGCTGTAGCCTTCGATAAGAGTTAGCGTTAGGCGCGAAGATCGCCATGCTGTCTTCAAGGTGTGCTAATACGCCAGCAATGGCGTTGAGCAGAACGCTCTCATCTTCTCCAAAAACATTGGTTCCTGTTTCATCTCGCAAACTGATATGCACGTGACAGCCGTTGCCTGCGTATTCAGTGTAGGGCTTGGCCATAAAGTTGGCGTAGAAGCCGTGTTTTTTGGCGATCGCTCGAACCACACGCTTTAACAGCATGGCTTGGTCACAAGCGAGAAGAACATCATCAGTATGCTTTAGGTTAACCTCAAACTGCCCAGGGGCGTACTCGGCTGTGATGTTTTCAGCCGGGATATTCTGCTCTTCACAGGCGCTGATGATCTCATCGAGGAAGTCTTTGAACTCGTCGAGCTCTTCTAGGGAATAGACTTGGGTTTGCGTCATGCGATCGCCACTGATTGGCATCAGGGGTGGTTGTGGGTTGCCAGCTTCGTCGGGTTCAAGATCTTGTAGATAGAATTCCAGCTCAACTGCGATGCAAGGTTTGAGTCCTTTGTCAGCGAATTTTTCTAGCTGTACTTCGAGTACGTGTCTTGGATCGGCAAAGAAGGGTTGGTTTGAGGTTGGCTCAAACATTGTGACGATTGCTTGCGCGCTGTTTTCTTGCCAAGGAGTGGTCGTGAGTGAGCTTGCCACCATTCGGCAGATCCTATCACCGTCGCCTTTCTCAAAACCCAGTCCGGTTTCTTCTACCGTTTCCCCACAAATATCCAGAGCGAATACCGAAGCGGGTAGACAAACACCTTGTTCTAACACTTTGTTGAGTTGGGTGATAGGGACACGTTTGCCTCGAACAACACCGTTCATATCGAACAGGATCAAATCCAAGCTGGTGACGTCTGGGTGCTGTTCAATAAATCGTTCAATTGTAAGCGTTTCGTGACCAAGTTGAATTGGTTCGATGTTGTCTGTGCTACTCGCAAGTTGACTCGTTCCCACTGTGGCTCCTCCACTTTTCCCAACGATTCCTTATGTATCAAGCCCTAAGTTGGACTTAACCGTGTTGGTTGCTTTTTAACCATAGACACAATGTTCAGTAAAACACAACACTATTGTATCCAAAATGTTAATCACCATCTCAAAAGTTGCAAAATAATTAACATCATTGTTTGACATTTATACAGGTCGATGCCAATGCTAAATGGGAGCTTATTGATAAATTCGTTGAGCGAGTAACGAAAAGAAGGATTTATGGAAACGATTAGGAAATGGATAGAAGAGAACCGTATTACTGAAGTTGAGTGTTTGATCCCGGATATCACGGGCAACGCTCGAGGCAAAATTATGCCAGCGAAAAAATTCCTTCGAGAAGGGGCATGCGTCTTCCCGAAGTGGTTTTTTTCCAGACCGTGACCGGCGATTGGCCAGACGATGAAAGTATGATCGACCTGACCGAGAAGGACATGACTCTGGAGCCCGACCAAAACACAATTCGATTTGTTCCTTGGACGAAAGAGCCCACGGCGCAAGTGATCCACGACTGCTACACCGTAGAGGGTAACCCAGTCGATATCTCACCACGTGCTGTGTTACGCCGTGTGTTGAGTCTCTACGAAAAAGAAGGCTGGCATCCAGTTGTCGCGCCAGAGCTAGAGTTCTTCCTAGTTCAGAAAAACCTGGATTGGGACTACCCCCTTGAGCCACCAATTGGTCGTAATGGTCGCCCAGAAACAGCAAGACAGTCATTCAGTATCGATGCGGTTAACGAGTTCGATCCTATTTTTGAAGACATGTATGACTACTGCGAAGCGCAGGGTTTGGATGTCGATACTCTAGTCCATGAGTCTGGTGCAGCCAGATGGAGCTTAACTTCGACCACGGCGAGCGTTAGACAGAGCAGACCAAGTATTCCTATTCAAACGCACGGTACGAGAAGCAGCGTTAAGACATGATGTCTACGCCACCTTTATGGCAAAACCGATGGAAGACGAGCCGGGCAGTGCGATGCACATTCACCAAAGTCTAGTTGATGACAAAGGCAAAAACCTATTCGCCAACGAAGATGGCTCAAACAGCGAACTGTTCATGAACTACATCGGCGGCATGCAGAAGTACACACCGGCGGCAATTGCGTTTTTTGCTCCGAATGTGAACTCGTACCGTCGATTGGTATTCGGAGATTCGGCGCCGACCAATGTGGCTTGGGGTGAAGATAACCGTACTGTTGGTCTTCGTGTTCCAGTGTCTGACCGTGATTCAAGACGTTTAGAAAACCGTTACGCAGGCGCAGATGCTAACCCATACCTGGCGATGGCTTTGACCTTAGCGTGTGGTTACCTGGCATGAAAGAAAAACTTACGCCAACGGAGAAGAGCACAGGCGATATGACGACTGAACCATACTCGCTTCCTCATAACCTAGAGGATGCATTGGTTCTGCTAGAGAACAGCGATGAATTACGCGAAATCCTAGGCGACCGATTCGTATCGGCTTATGTGGCAATCAAACGCAAAGAGTACAAAACCTTCTTCCAAGTTATCAGTTCTTGGGAGCGAGAATTCTTACTTTTAAACGTGTAACTAAGGCAACGCTATCGAAAAGAGCATCAATTAAACAGCAGGAAATGGAAAGTAATTTATGTCAGTACAAAACGGATCAAAATGGATAGAGCAAGACAGCGCACACTGTCTCCATCCATTTACTAACTTCAAAGCACTAAACGACAAAGGTTCACGAGTGATTACTCGTGCAGAAGGCATCTACATCTACGATGAGCACGACAACAAAATCTTGGATGGTATGGCGGGTCTTTGGTGCGTGAATATGGGCTACAACTGTGAGCCTCTCATTGAAGCGGCGACTAACCAGCTAAAGGAGTTGCCTTACTACAATCTGTTTTTCCAGACTACGCATCCACCTGCTGTTGAGCTTTCGACGCTGCTTGCTGAAGTAGCACCTGAGGGCATGAATCATGTGTTCTTTACTGGGTCGGGTTCTGAGTGTAACGACACTGTGGTTCGCATGGTTCGCCACTACTGGACAAGCCTAGGCAAACCAAACAAACAAACCATCATCAGCCGTAAGAATGCTTACCACGGCAGTACCATGGCGGGCGCAAGCTTGGGTGGTATGGCGTTTATGCATGCTCAAGGTGGTTTGCCATTGCCAAACATTACTCATATCGACCAACCATATCACTTCGGTGAAGGTCAGGGTATGGATGCGAATGAGTTTGGCTTGGAACGCGCACGTCAGCTTGAAGCGAAGATCCTTGAACTTGGTGAAGAGAATGTCGCTGCGTTTATCGCTGAGCCCATTCAAGGTGCTGGTGGCGTAATTATCCCGCCTGACAGCTACTGGCCAGAAATTCAACGCATCTGTGATAAATACGAAATCCTTTTGATTGCTGATGAAGTGATCTGTGGTTTCGGACGAACAGGCGAATGGTTTGCTAGCCAAACTTACAACATCAAACCAGATCTGATGTGTATGGCAAAAGGCATTACCTCAGGCTATTTGCCACTTGGTGGTGTGATGGTTCGCGACCACGTTGCCAAGGTGCTGACAGATGCTGACACCGAGTTCGCGCACGGGTTTACCTACTCAGGTCACCCAGCTGCCTGTGCGGTTGCCATCGCCAATATCAAGGAGATGCAGAACCGCAATATCATCAACCAAGTTCGCGAAGATACCGCCCCTTACTTTGCTTCACGTTGGAGTGAGCTTTTAGAGCACCCAATGGTCGGTGAAGCAAGAACGAAAGGTTTGGTTGGTGCGATTGAACTGGTCAAAGACAAACAAACCAATGAGCGATACCACAAAGACGTCGATGTAGGGACGCGTTGTCGTGAGAACTGTTTTAACTCAGGTGTCGTTCTTCGAGCGGTAGGGGACACCATGATTTGTTCGCCACCGTTAATTATTACCCGAGACGAGATCGATGAATTCATCGAAAAAGCAAAACTCGCACTCGACAAAACACTCGCCGACGTTTCGCAGTAGCCGACGAGACTACCCAATACCTAGAAAAGCACAATAAAGGTATTAACCAAAGAGCAAACAGGAAACGGAGATCCAAATGGAGAAAGCAAAAGCATACTTTGGTGTGGCGTTAGGGATGACAATGGGGCTTACCTCAATGACATCTTTTGCTGCTGAGGAAAAAGTCCTCAACATTTACAATTGGTCAGACTACATCGCAGAAGACACCATCGCGAAATTTGAAGCGGAAACCGGCATCAAAGTCGTGTACGACGTATTCGATTCAAACGAAGTGTTAGAAGCGAAGATCTTATCGGGCAACACAGGCTTTGACCTTGTTGTACCGAGTAACGACTTCTTAGGTCGTCAGGCGAAAGCGGGGGCTTTCCAAAAGCTCGATAAGTCTAAGCTGACTAACTACAAGAACCTTGATCCAAAACTGATGGGTATTCTTGCTGACACTGTCGATCCAGGTAACGACTACTCAGTCCCTTACCTATGGGGTACGACGGGTATTGGTTACAACGTTGAGAAAGTGAAAGCAGTGCTTGGTGAAGATGCCCCTGTCGACAGCTGGGATCTCGTGTTCAAGCCAGAGAACATGGCAAAACTCAACAAGTGTGGTGTGGCTTCTTGAATGCGCCAACCGAAATCATGGCGGCTGCGCTTAACTATATCGGTAAAGATCCAAACAGTACCAATCCAAACGACTATAAGAAAGACGCTTTGGCGTTGCTTAAACAAGTTCGTCCATACGTGACCTACTTCCACTCATCGCAGTACATCAATGACCTAGCAAACGGTGATATCTGTGTGGCGATCGGTTGGTCTGGTGACGTACTTCAGGCGGCCGATCGTGCTGCTGAGGCAGACAATGGTGTAGAAGTGGCTTACTCGATTCCTAAAGAGGGTGCATTGGCTTGGTTCGACCTGATGGCGATTCCAAAAGAGGCGAAGCACCCAGAGAATGCTCACTTGTTTATCAACTATCTACTTCGTCCAGAAGTGATTGCTGAGATCAGTAACTATGTTTGGTATGCGAACCCGAACCCACCATCGCGTGAGTTTATCGACGCAGAGATTCTAGAAGATCCAGGGATCTACCCAACAGAAGAAGCGCAAGCGAAGCTATATAGCTCGAAGATGTTGCCACACAAAACATCTCGTGCCATGACTCGCGCTTGGACTGACTTCCTTAAAAACTGATTAGTACTATTTGGCGACTCGACTTGGGTCGCCGCGTTTGCTTGGAGACTACCATGACAGTGATGTCACTCGATACAGAGCTTAACCATCAACACGTTGCCCCAGTGCCACCCAAACCACTTCTAGAAATTCGAGGTCTGACTAAGGATTTCGATGGTCACGTAGCGGTGGACAACATTGATCTCACCATCAATCAAGGCGAGCTATTCGCGCTACTTGGCGCCTCTGGCTGCGGTAAATCAACGCTGCTGCGCATGCTTGCAGGTTTCGAACAGCCAACGGCCGGCCAAATCATCCTTGATGGTGAAGATTTGGCAGACATTCCGCCTTACAAACGACCTGTGAATATGATGTTCCAATCTTACGCGCTGTTTCCACATATGACGGTGGAGAAGAACATCGCCTTTGGTTTGAAACAAGACGCATGCCAAGCAAAGAGATCGACGCAACGGTGAAGCACATGCTCGAGCTGGTACGAATGACCGATTTCGCCAAGCGTAAACCGCATCAACTATCTGGCGGACAAAGACAGCGTGTTGCGCTGGCAAGAAGCTTAGCGAAAAAGCCCAAACTGCTGCTACTTGATGAGCCGATGGGCGCACTAGACAAAAACCTAAGAGAAAAGATGCAGCTCGAGGTGGTCGATATCTTAGAAAGCGTCGGCGTGACCTGTGTAATGGTCACCCACGACCAAGAAGAAGCCATGACCATGGCAACTCGCATCGCCATTATGAATAAAGGGCAGTTTGTACAGATCGGCTCGCCAGAGTCGATTTACGAGCACCCGAACTCCAAATTTGCCGCCAAGTTTATTGGCTCGGTCAACATCTTCGAAGGTGTGCTTGAAACCAACGAAGCTGACCATTCAACTGTTCGCACGCCAGATATGAGTAATCCGATCTCTATCAGTCACGGTATCTCTGGCGCGCCTGGTATCCCCGTATCGATTGCTGTGAGACCTGAGAAAATTACATTGTGCGATCATATGAATCCGTCGCCGAATCATTGTAGTGGACTCGTCGAAGATATCGCCTATATGGGTAATCAGTCGATCTATCACGTAAGACTCGACTCAGGAAAACTGGTCACAGCAACACTGCAAAATACCAGTCGTGTTAGGAAAGGAATGCCTACATGGGAGCAAAGAGTCAATCTTTGCTGGGACAAGGAAAGTTGTGTGGTACTCAAGATATGAAGAAACCAGCCAAACTTAATATTTGGAGCGTGGTACCGACGCCTAAGTGTCTGCTACTAGCCGTGCCGTACGGTTGGCTCCTACTGTTCTTCCTGCTGCCGTTTCTTATTGTATTTAAGATCAGTTTCGCAGAAGCACAAATCGCCATTCCGCCATATTCAGAGCTGTTGAGTTATGCAGAGCAACAGCTGCAACTGCTACTCAATATAAGTAACTACCAATACCTGATTGAAGATGATCTCTACGCGTCCTCTTACATTCAGTCGATTCGCATCGCCTTTGTCTCGACAGTATTGTGTCTCATCATTGGTTTTCCGATTGCGTGGGCGATTGTCCACTCTACGCCAAGTACCCGTAATGTGCTTTTGATGCTCATCATCTTGCCTTCGTGGACGAGTTTCCTGATTCGAGTCTACGCATGGATAGGCATCCTAAAAAATAACGGACTGCTTAATAATGTCTTGCTGATGTCTGGCGTTATTGACGAGCCATTGCAAATCTTACACACCGATACCGCCGTCTATATCGCATCATCTACACCTATTTGCCGTTTATGGTGCTGCCGCTGTACACAGCGCTGATGCGTGTGGACTACTCGTTACTTGAAGCCGCGAGTGACTTAGGTGCTAAACCAATGACAACGCTGTTTACGGTGCTCGTTCCACTCACACGAGCGGGCATCATCGCAGGCTCTATGTTGGTGTTTATTCCAGCCGTAGGTGAATTCGTTATCCCAGAGTTGCTCGGTGGCCCCGATACCGTTCTAATCGGTAAGGTCTTGTGGCAAGAATTCTTCAACAACCGAGACTGGCCTGTGGCATCCGCCGTCGCCATAGTGATGCTGCTTATTCTGATGCTGCCGATTCTATGGTTCCACCGCTATCAAAAACGTGAATTGGAGGCTCAAGGATGAACGACATCCCAGTTTACAACAGTAAACTTAAATGGGTGATATTGGGTGCGGGCTTTGCCTTCCTTTATTTGCCGATCCTGATTCTGATCATCTACTCGTTTAACGAGAACCGCTTGGTAACGGTTTGGTCAGGCTTTTCATTTAAGTGGTACTCTGAGCTACTACAAGATGACTTGCTAATGGGCGGTGTAAAACTCAGCCTTATCATCGGGTTCTTATCAGCAAGTGCTGCTGTGGTTCTTGGCATTATCGCCGCCTTCGTCCTTAATCGATTCGGTAAGTTCAAGGGTGAGACGGGCTTTGCCTTTATGATCACCGCGCCTTTGGTTATGCCAGAAGTTATTACTGGTTTGTCACTACTATTGCTGTTTATCGCAATGGGGCAAGTGTTCGATATCTTCAGCCAACGTGGCATGATGACCATTTGGATAGCCCACGTGACGTTTTGTACTGCGTATGTCACTGTGGTTGTGAGTTCAAGGCTTCAAGAAGTCGACCGCTCAATCGAAGAAGCCGCGATGGACTTAGGTGCGCCGCCTTGGAAGGTGTTCTTCCAAATCACGCTACCGTCGATTGCACCAGCGATTCTAGCGGGCTGGCTACTGGCATTTACTTTGTCACTCGATGACTTGGTGATTGCGAGCTTTGTATCAGGGCCTAGTGCAACAACTTTGCCTATGGTGGTGTTCTCCAGCGTAAGGTTAGGGGTGAGTCCTAAGATAAACGCACTGGCAACACTCACGATACTCGCTGTCTCCTGTGCCACATTTATCGCGTGGTGGTTGATGGCAAAGGCAGAAAAGCGTAGGCTGCTAGAAATGAAGATGAGTCAGCAGTAAACGGAACTAAATTGCTGATAATAAACTCAATTTGGAGAGAAATTCATGGATGTAGGGAAACAGCTAAAAACCATTCGCACAATGCGCGGACTATCGCAACGAGAACTGGCAAAGCGCAGTGGTGTTACCAACTCCATGATTTCTCAAATTGAGCAAAACTTAGTGAACCCCTCAGTGGGTTCATTAAAAAAAATCCTCGACGCTATTCCAATCTCAATGGGTGAGTTCTTTACGCTAGATGTGGAGCCGAAAGACGAAATCTTCTTCACAGCCGATCAAATGGCAGATTTAGGTGACGGCAAGATCAAGATGCTACTTGTTGGCGCCAAACGCGAGGGCAGAGATCTAGCCATCCTTCGAGAAATTTACCCACCAGGTTCAGACACCGGTACCGATTTCATGCAGCATGAAGGAGAGGAAGGCGGCGTCGTCATTCGCGGAGAAATCGAAATTACCGTGGGCAGTCAAACCCGTGTCCTCAAGGCCGGCGATTCTTACTACTTCGAAACCAGAAAGCCGCACCGTTTTCGTAATAGAGGTAAAGTTGAGTGTGAGTTGATAAGTGCAGCAACGCCACCGACGTTCTAATCGCGTATGATGTCGTTCAGTAATTCAGACTAATATTTACGAAAAAGGACATTCACGTGACGGTACTCATTCTTTGTTTACTTTTCGCCTCATTTCTTCCCTACCTAGTCAAAATCCCTTTGGCGATCGCGATGGCAAAAGAGGGTGGATACGACAATAACCACCCTAGAGAACAGCAATCTCGTTTAGAAGGCTTTGGTGCACGAGCGCTAGCATCCCACCAAAATGCTTTTGAGTCTTTGTTGGTATTTGGGATAGCGATATTGCTTGCGATTGCAACAGAGAACACGACTGAAAACGTACAACTACTCGCAATCGTACACATTGTATTTCGAGTCATCTATCACACCCTCTATTTAATTGATAAGAGCACACTGCGCTCTATCTCATGGTTTATCGCGATAGCGTGTTCGTTTGCCATTATGGGGCAGTGTTTGTGAAGCTACTCGTTACTACGCTTGTTTTTCTTTTCTCGGTTAATGCACAGGCAAACCTAGAAAGTGCTCTACAAGCATTAGATTCAAAGACAAAGCAATGTTTAGAGAAGCCTGAGACAAATTTCCGAAAAATTGATGATCCTTGGTTAGTTTCGAAAGACTCAACATCGAGAAAAGTGGCATTACTATTGATAAAAGACCGCTTGATGCAGTTCTGTGTAGAGTCTGAAGAAAAAGAACTTGTATATCAACTGTATCTCAAAAGCTTGAGGAACGGAGACTCAAAGCTATTGACCGACTGGTTTCAATTCCGACAAAGTGGGCTGCTAGCTGTACATAAAGACCTCATAGATACGGAGTTTCTAAACAACATCGAACGATTAAGAGAATCTGGCCTGTTTGGAGAATCATTTGACGTTAAAGAGGCATTGTCAGCCATTGATAAGTAAAGCTTATTAAGAGCGCTAAGTCATCTTCATAGGTGGTTTCTCTGTGAAGCAGTGAACCCTGAATAGGACAATCATCATCAATTAACCATCCAGTGCATCAATTCCTTAATCTAGATTAATATTTATCACCTACATTCCCTGTACTATCCGGTCTCGCTGCATTTTTTCGGCAATAAGCTTAACGATACTTTGAGGGGATTGGACTTGAGCCACTTGTTCACAGAAAGCCGTATTGGCAATTTGACACTGAAGAACCGCTTCGTGAGAAGTGCGACTTGGGAAAACATGGCAACGGAAGAGGGTCATATGACCGATAAGTTGTATGCCATCTATGAAGAGTTAGCCCAGGGCGAAGTCGGCCTGATTGTGACTGGCTATGCCAACATTGTCGAAGAAGAAAAACCTAACGCTGGCATGATGGGCATGTACGACGATTCGTTTATCCCAGAATACCAAAAGCTAACAAGTTTGGTTCACGACAACGACTCAAAGATCGTAATGCAGCTGGCCTATGGTGGTACCAAGACGACCTATAATGTTGGCGAGCGCGTTATCTTCGCACCAAGTGATGTACCTGAGATGGGGACTCAAACTCAAGGTACAGCGATGACCAAATCTGATATTGATTACATCGTTGCCGCATTTGCGAAAGCAACATTTAGAGCCAAACAGTCGGGCTTTGATGGTGTGGAGATTCACGCTGCGCACACGTACCTCATTAATCAGTTCTTGAGTCCATATTACAATCGTCGCGATGATGAGTATGGTGGTAGTTTAGAAAATCGCATGCGTTTCTTACTCGAGATATATCGTGAATGCCGCAATCTTGTGGGCGGCGATTTTCCGATTTTGGTTAAACTGACCGCCACTGAGTTTTTTGAAGGGGGACTCACCTTTAAAGAAACTCGCAAAGTGTGTAAAAAGCTCGAAGAAGTTGGTGTTGATGCCATTGTGATCTCTGGCAACATCCACGGAAAAGCCAATACGATGGTAGGTGAAGAGCATGATGGCTTTACTATTCAAGAAGAGGGCTACTTCCACGAGTATGGGCAAGTCATAAGCAAGATGTGTCGATTCCCGTTATTACGGTGGGTGGATTAACCGACATCGCTGCCATCGAAGCACTCGCCAACACAACAGACATTCAATACTTTGCACTATCACGTCCACTTCTTTCTGAGCCAAAACTCATTAAGAGATGGAAAGCGGGAGACCGAGCACCTGTTGAGTGCGAGCGCTGCTCTAAGTGCCGTACCAAACGTGGTAACTTCTGCGTGGTAAACAAAGAAAGAAAAGCTCAACTAGCCGCGCTTTAGAGTTCGTAGGTTGTACATTTAGATCCTTAGCAAGGAATGCTTTTTACTTCAAAACGCCCGATTTACCACATCGGGCGTTTTAACGTTTAATGTTTCTATAAAATCAGTGAGCCGCTTTACAAAACCTATACTCTTCTCGACATATCACGATAAGTGAAATCGTTTATGCTTGCTACAGATGGTGCTTAAATCTAACTCCATTCACGAGCCGTTAAGTGAAATGAAAGATTTGATTGAAGCCCGGCTGTTCTAGTACGGAATGAGACGAATGCGGTAATCGTACTTTTTAAAGGCTATTGGCATCCGCGTATGAAGCATAAGAGTTAGGGTGAAATGAAAAAACTTTTGACAGTATTTATCGTTGTGTTTTTGAGTGGTTGTTCATTGTTTGTAACGGGTGACTATTTAGGAAAGGAGTGGCCCGGTAGGGAGCGAGGTGAGCTGATAGATCATTGGGGAGAGCCCCGCGAGCTGATAGAGAGTGACAGTGGTGAACAAGAGATTATTTATAAGATCTTTAATGACCGCTGCACATACACATTCTATGCCGATGCAAATGGAATAATTACCGGCTATCAGTACAAAAGTACACTTCTAGGCACTTGTAAACCGATAGGTTAACGCTGGCGAGCATTCTCTGGCTTGCTTCTATTGTTGTTTTGTATGACAATTCTGCTATTGCAAACAACGTTGTAGTGGCGAAGCAGCATCGATAAAGAGTAGCTCATTAAACAGGATTGAGAATATGAACGATAAAGTGTTTCAGATTTGGCAAAAAAAGCGCGAGCAAGGCTTTCTGAATTGGATCTCTAAAAGTACGTTTGCCGCAGTACTTTTCTATATGATCTTTAGTATCGTTTTCCAATACTCTGCCGTGTCAGATGCCGGTATTCTGGTGTTTCTGCAGAGTCAGGCCAAGAACTTTGGTTTGTTCGCCGGCCTTATGGTAGCCGCTAACTGCGCACTTTGGCTGTATCGCGAGTCCAGCTATAAGAAGGAAGTAAGTCGTAGAAACGGTGCATAACCGTATCTAACAGAACAGGTTCGTGTTGAGAAAAGTGAAAAAGAGGTGCCCGTTCTGGAACCGACGACGTTTTATGCCAAGCGCCAGCAACTCAACAAAATTGCCAACTCTGAAGGCTTCGTTAAAGCTTTTGATTGCGTAGAGCGTAAAGTCAATACTAAAAGGGAAAGCTTGGTCGCTTTCCCTTTAGCTTGTTGTCGCTATTATGACAGCTTATAGATCAAATCGATCTGCGTTCATCACTTTTGTCCATGCGGACACAAAATCGTTGACGAACTTCTCTTTGTTATCGTGTTGTGCGTAGAGTTCAGAGTAGGCTCTTAGAATCGAGTTTGAGCCAAACACCAAGTCTACGCGCGTTGCGGTCCATTTCACCGCACCAGACTGACGGTCGCGTATCTCATACGCGTTTTTACCCACTGGGTCCCAGGTGTAGTTCATGTCAGTCAGGTTAACGAAGAAGTCGTTGGTCAACTGACCTACGTTGTCAGTGAAGACGCCGTGTGGGCTGCCGCCGTGGTTCGTACCTAGGACACGCATACCACCAACCAATACTGTCATTTCAGAAGCCGTCAGCCCCATCAATTGAGCTCGGTCGAGCAGCATTTCTTCTGGTGTCGGCACGTAGTCGTCTTTAAGCCAGTTTCTAAAACCATCATGAACAGGCTCTAGAACTTCGAATGACTCTTGGTCTGTCATTTCATCGGTTGCGTCGCCGCGTCCAGGTGCGAATGGAACACTGACATTGATACCCGCTGCACTTGCTGCTTGTTCAACCCCTACGTTACCGGCCAAAATAATCACGTCAGCAATGCTGGCACCACTTTCGTTGGCGATACCGGTTAGGACGTTTAGTACGCGAGCGAGACGATCTGGCTCATTTCCTACCCAATCTTTTTGCGGAGCTAGACGGATACGGGCGCCATTCGCTCCACCGCGATTATCGGAGCCACGGAAGGTTCGTGCACTGTCCCAAGCGGTCGCGACCAAATCGCTAACTGACAGGCCACTTGCGGCTATTTTAGCTTTCACTGCATCCACGTCGTAGCTTGTACTGCCCGCTGGAACAGGATCTTGCCAAATTAGGTCTTCAGCAGGAACCTCTGGGCCGATATAGCGCACTTTTGGTCCCATATCACGGTGAGTGAGTTTAAACCAAGCGCGAGCAAAGACTTCGGAGAAGTACGCAGGATCTTGATGGAAACGCTCAGAAATTTTGCGATACTCAGGATCCATTTTCATCGCCATGTCGGCATCGGTCATGATTGGATTGCGGCGTACCGATGGGTTTTCCGCATCAATCGGCATATGCTCTTCTTTGATATCAACGGGCTCCCATTGCCACGCGCCAGCAGGGCTTTTTTTCAGCTCCCAGTCGTAATTGAGGAGTAGGTCGAAGTAGCCATTGTCCATTGTGTTGGGTTTGTCGTTCCAAGCGCCTTCAAGTCCACTGGTCAGTGAATCGCCGCCTACACCACGCTTGGTCTTGTTGAGCCAACCGAAGCTTGGTCTTCAATCTCGGCGCCTTCTGGCTCAGGGCCAAGAAGAGAAGCATCGCCGTTACCATGGGCTTTACCCACGGTGTGACCGCCGGCGGTTAGCGCCACGGTTTCTTCGTCATTCATTGCCATGCGAGCAAAGGTGACGCGCACATCGTGAGCGGTTTTAAGCGGGTCTGGATTGCCGTCAACACCTTGTGGGTTAACGTAGATCAACCCCATCATAACTGCTGCGAGTGGGTTCGCCAGATCTCGCTCGCCTGAGTAGCGACTGTTAGGGTTGTCGCTGGTGGCCAGCCATTCTTTTTCTGAACCCCAATAGGTGTCTTTCTCAGGATGCCAAATATCCTCGCGACCAAAGCCGAACCCGTAGGTTTTAAGCCCCATAGATTCATAGGCGATCGTTCCTGCGTAAGCAATTAAATCCGCCCAACTGAGTTTGTTGCCGTATTTTTGCTTAATTGGCCATAACAGGCGTCGTGCTTTATCTAGGTTGGTGTTATCCGGCCAAGAATTGAGTGGTGCGAAGCGTAAGTTACCTGTACCAGCACCGCCACGTCCATCTGCAATACGGTACGTACCAGCTGCGTGCCAGGTCATACGAATCATCAAACCGCCGTAGTGACCCCAGTCAGCCGGCCACCAATCTTGCTGTCGGTCATTAGGGCGATAAGATCTTGTTTCAGTGCGGTAAAATCTAGGGTTTTGACAGCTTCTTGATAATTAAAGTCCGCCAATGGGTTGGTTTTTGTGTCGTGCTGGTGAAGGATGTCTAGGTTAAGCGATTTCGGCCACCAATCAATCTCGGTGCGGCCGTTTGTAGTCATTGAGCCATGCATTACGGGACATTTTCCCATGCCGTGCGCGTTATGATGCGACATAATAACTCTCCTGTTATTGTTATTACAGTCCTACCTATACAGCGATTTGGCCATCTACTGACTGCTGTGAAGCTGCATTTCACAGCATGGCCAGAGGGTTTAGCACTTCGTTACTGATGTTTACGCTTTATTTTTGCAGTGAGCGCAACATCCATGCGGTTTTTTCGTGGATGCGCATGCGATCAGAGATGAGGGCGATACTGGATTCGTCTTCAGCCTGCAGCGCCAACTTCATTGCTGCTCGCGCGGTTTTCACGACTTGCTCGTGGCTTTTGGTCAATATGCACACCATCTCATTGGCGCTAGGCACACCTTCAACTTCTTGTATTGAGCTCAATTCGTAAAAGGCTCGAAAGGTCCCTGGAGCTGGGACATCGAGGGTGCGGATGCGCTCAGCAATCTCATCAACCGCAGTCGCTAACTCAGTGTAGTGTTCTTCAAACATCATGTGCAAGTCCCTAAAATGGGGCCTTCTACATTCCAGTGAAAATTGTGAGTTTGGAGATATAAAGTGTAAGAGTCAGCCAGAAGTCGCTTTAATCCTTCCGCTGTTTTGAGTCTGTTTTCACTATCAATACCGATATCAATATTGGTCATAGATACTCCTTACGTTTGTAACTAAACGATGAAAAAGACGTTATCTGTTCAATCAAAACGGTCATTAAAGTATTGATGACGTTGTAAGGGTTGTAAAAATGAAATAATCGAACATAGTGTTCGATTATCTCGATTGATGGTGATCTTATCTTCAATTTTTACAATCATCGCTGTTCAGTCGGTCTTCATGTTAGCCCTGACAATGATTGCCTTGCGAGTTGTGAGAGGTACTCTAGGTTAGAAACGTTTACGTAGTTAGGCCTGTAGATCAAGCGATACGTCGATGAGGGCCAGGCTCATTGAGCGGAACTACTGACAAGTCGCAATGCTGCGTGACCAACTGTTCAACCGCCATTTGTGGAATCAATGTTGAACCCAGTCCACTGATCACCATTTGCACTAGCGTATTGAGACTGGTAGCGCGATAACTTTGTAAGGTGTCTTGCTCTGGAATATTACATAGGTTGAGAATTTGGTCTTTGAGGCAGTGACCTTCGGCGAGTAGCATTAAGTTGGCACGGCTAAGCTGCTCGGTTGTGACGTTGGGTAACTCGGTGTAGTCTCCTCCTTTTGACGCCACCCAAACGAAGTCTTCTTGCCAAAACTCCAGGCTCAACAGACCATGACAAGGGTAGGGAAGCGCCAAAATAGCCGTATCGATTTCTCCGCGCTGTACTTTCTCTACTAAATGGTGCGACTCTTCTTCGATAAAGGTCAGTGATGCGTTTGGGTGATGGTGTTGCAATGCCGACATTAAGCGTGGTAGCAAGTAAGGCGCAATGGTTGGAATGATGCCGATACTCATAGGAAAGCTAAACGGTTGGCTGTGGCTTTCCGCAATGTGTACCAACTCATCCACCTGTGACAAGATGCTACGCGCTTTCTCTACTACTTCACCACCATGTTTGGTTAGTAGTACCTTCTTATTATCGCGTTCAAAGATTTTGATACCAAGCTGGCGCTCTAACTCGTTGAGGCCGGTACTCAGGCTAGACTGACTGACATGGCACAAGTCAGCAGCTTTGCGAAAGTGCATGGTTTTTGACACAGCTAAAGCATAGGTGAGTTGTTTTATCGAAATCATAGTGCCTCACAGGAGATGCGTTCGACTGTTATAAAAGTAGATGATGATCTCGCTAAAGTCTCTATAGCCGACGGAAATCATTAACTTTTTTGTTACTTTTCATCACCATCCAAGGCTGCGCAGCTCGTTAGCTATCTTTGCTGATAACTGCTTAGTTTTAAAGTTGAGGTATTCTGCATCACACGCCAGGTGTTGCATGTCTTCAACAAATTTTTCTGGGCGTATTAGCCGCATGCTTTGCTGGTTTTTGCAGACAAAATCGACACAAGGCAAACCTTGTTTGTTCTGGTACTCAATGATAAAGCTAGCGGGGTCTGCTGCTCTAATTGCTGGTGCAGGTCTAACATAAAGTCTGGGTAGTGATGACTCAACCAGTCTGAACAGTGAGCAGTAAAATAAGGTCTAACAGATTCGTGCCCGAAGTGTGCTTGAAGGTAATACTTGGGGTCTAATGTCGAGTTATGAGGGAGGAGGTGGCAGTCTCGCTGTAATTGATAGGGAAAACGTGATTCCACCCAGCGTGCGACGTCGAACAATGCACCCCGCATAATATAGTGGAGGGCACTATACAGGTGACCGTAAACCAGTTGGTCTCGATAAAACAGTCTTATCCAGTCCCCTTTAAGCTGACTAATGTACTCTTCAGGAATGAACGTTTCTGCTGATACACTTTGGCAATTGTCTGCAGCGCGCGTGTTTTGATCATGTTGACGATGCCAAAACGCCACATCGAGGGCGAGCAGGTTTGGCCACGATTTTACGTTTACTTTGTCGCGTCTTGGTTCATTGAACGTAAAGCAATCGGCTCCAAAGCAACGTATTTTTGCCGCTCAGTGTGTTTTTGATAGAGCGAGAGCGGATCGTCGAGATATCGCTGCTGCTCTTTACCGAGTTGGCTCTCCCTGTCCGATAGTGCTGTGTGGTGTCCTTTTTCCCACATAATCGATCCAAACATAATCTACCTCGAGGATAGCGTTGACTTACTGAGTATATACGCTGCAAGGCTGTTAGGGAGATTAATAATTATTCGTATTTGGTCAGGCTGAGCATCTAGCATTGAGGTGGGGAAGAAAAATATTCTTATAAACAATAGATTACCGGGTAACTCTTCAGTGAGTTACCCGGTACGTGATTGAGCGCAAATACACGGCGCGCTAATCAAGCTCTATCCAAGTAGATTTAAGTTCGGTGTATTTGTGCAGGGCATGCAAAGATTTGTCCCTACCATTGCCGCTTTGCTTGTAGCCACCAAATGGCATGGTCATATCGCCACCATCCCAGTTATTAACGAACACGGTACCTGCTCTGAGAGCTCGAGAGCAGCGAACCGCCGTAGAAATATCTGAAGTCCAGATTCCTGCCGCTAAGCCGTAGTCACTGTCATTGGCGAGGGTGATCGCTTCTTCGATCGAGTCGAAGGTCGTCACACAAAGAACAGGACCAAAAATTTCCTCTTGGAATATCCTCATATCCGATGTGACGTCGGTAAACACAGCAGGCTGAATGAAGTAGCCATCGGTGTGTGTCATAGCGGGCCTACCACCAAATGCGAGCGTCGCACCTTCATTTTTCCCAATGTCAATGTAGCTAAGCACGCGCTCGTACTGAGCGGCATCAACAATTGCTCCAACGCGGGTATCTTCTAGAAGCGGGTCATTAGGCTGCCACTTCTCCATGTATTTCAACAGCAGTGCGACAAACTCATCTTTGATCGAAGAGTGAACAAGCAAACGGGAGCCCGCAGTACACACCTCGCCTTGGTTATAGCAAATAGCGGACGCAGCGGTAGCGGCCGCTTTTTCTATGTCTTTGACGTCGTAATGCACGATATGGGGACTTTTACCGCCACATTCCATAAAGGCACGTTTGAGATTGGATTCTCCAGCAAAGGAGAGCAGTTTTTTGCCGACAGCGGTGGAGCCAGTAAAGGTGATACAATCGACATCGTTATGAAGGCTAACGCCTGTCCCGCCTCATGCCCAAATCCTGGGAGTACTTGAAATACGCCTGCTGGGATCCCGGCCTGTTTGGCAAGATCGGCCAAAAGGATAGCGGTCAACGGAGACTTCTCAGACGGCTTCACTATAACCGAGTTACCAGTGGCAAGTGCCGGGCCAATTTTCCATGCAGCCATGACAGTAGGGAAGTTCCACGGTACAACCGCTGCAACCACACCAAGCGCTTCTCTGGTGACCAGAGCGAGTGCATCTTCAGTAACAGGAGCCACTTCATCGTACACCTTATCTATGGCTTCCGCGTTCCATTGAATGCAGCGCGCGGTTGCTGGAGCGTCATAGCCCATTGCATCCGATATGGGTTTGCCCATGTCCAGCGACTCGAGTAGTGCGAAGTCTTCTCTGTGCTCATCGATCAGCTTGGCATAGTTGAGCAAAATCGCTTTTCTTTCACTAGGTGCTAAGCCACTCCAAACGCGACTTTCAAATGCCGCACGCGCTGCTTCAACTGCTGTATTAACATCTTGCTCACTGCAGCGAGCTACGTGGCAAGTGAGTGCCCAGTTGCCGGGTTAATAATTTCAAACGTATCGCCGGAAGCCGAATTGACAAATTCACCATTGATGAATGCCTGAGTTCGAAAACTCAATGCCTCTGCCTTGTCATGCCATGTCATGTTGTCCATAAATACCCTTCCTTAATTCCTTTTGGTTAGAAGCTTGCCGGTGAATTTGCACTGATAATGACACAATCCACATCAGTGGTGTTTCTAAATCGGTGAGGGCGCTCGCTATCAAAGTAGTAGCTGTCGCCTTCGACTAAACGGGTAACTTGCTCTTCAACAGTGAGTTCAAGCTCGCCTTGCACTATGACCCCACATTCCTGTCCTTCGTGACTGAGCATTTCTTTACCCGTGTCTGCACCTGGAGCGAGCGTTTCCCTTAGCATGCCGATGTGGCGATCTTCGTGATAGTGGCCAATTTGGCGATAGCTGATTTTACCGCGACCAATTTCAGGCTGCTCTGCTCGTCGGGTAAAGAACTGCTCTGGCTGGGGCTCATCGACGGCGAAAAACTCCGCCATAGAAGAGGGGATCTTGCTGAGCAATTTACTCAGAGAAGCGACAGACGGGCTAACCGCGTTACTTTCTATCTGTGAAATAAACCCATTGGTGACCCCAGCGCGCTTTGCTAACTCTCGTTGCGAGAGTCCCGCGCGTTCGCGTAGCGCTTTGAATCTTGATCCAATCTCCATTTCCATGAAATGAATGCTCCCTAGATGACTCATAGTGATTAGTAAACTAAACACAATCCTAGCTCACTAAACGCAAAAAACCAGAAAATGTTTATAATTTTATCATTGCACGGCTCAAAAGAACGTTCTATAGTCAATTTTGTTTAATATTTAATAACATTGCATTTACATAAAGCGGTGTGAGTGTTTAGCGGTGTTTAGTAAAAGAAACAATCATTCATTCAACTATGAACAGTTCAGTTAAGATCAGTTCAACTATGACCGTTGGGGTGCACTATGCATGGGACGAACAATAAAAGCATGGATTCGCTAGTAAGCGAACAATCAACCAATAAAGACGCTTTTTGGATGCCTTTTACGGCAAACTCGCAGTTTAAAGCGTCACCGCGAATGTTGGTATCTGCTGAGGGGATGTATTACACCTCAGAGGATAAAAGAAAGATCCTTGATGGTACTGCTGGACTTTGGTGTTGTAACGCAGGGCATGGCCGACATGAGATCAGTGAAGCCGTGGCAAGCCAAATTCATAATTTGGACTTTGCGCCAACGTTTCAAATGGGGCACCCGTTGCCGTTTCAATTTGCAGAACAACTGGCAGAGATTGCCCCATCGGGCTTGAATCGAGTATTTTTCACAAACTCGGGTTCAGAGTCTGTTGATACCGCTTTAAAAATTGCGTTAGCTTATCAGCGTGCGATAGGGCAAGGCACAAGAACTCGCTTAATTGGCCGAGAGCGTGGCTACCACGGAGTAGGATTTGGTGGCATCTCCGTTGGGGGCATTGTTAATAATCGCAAGGCGTTTGGTAGCTTACTTACTGGCGTTGATCACTTGCCGCATACATTAAGTATCGAGCATAGCGCCTTTAGTCATGGCTTGCCGGATTACGATCCGGGCTGGGGGAGAGTCTCAATAACATCGTTACCCTCCATGATGCGAGTAATATTGCCGCAGTGATTGTGGAGCCAATTGCTGGCTCAACAGGGGTGATTCTTCCGCCGAAAGGCTATTTAAAACGCCTACGAGAGATCTGTACCCAATATGGTATTTTGCTCATTTTTGACGAAGTGATTACCGGCTTTGGCCGTATTGGTAGCCCGTTCGCTGCGCAAGAGTTTGATGTTAAGCCAGACATTATCACCACGGCTAAAGGGCTGACTAACGGCGCTATCCCAATGGGAGCCGTGTTCGTTAGCGATGAGATCTATCAAGCAATGGTTTCTCCCGAGAGCCAAGCCATCGAACTTTTCCATGGCTACACGTATTCAGGTCACCCAGTCGCGGCGGCGGCGGGTCTCGCTACCTTGGATATCTACCGTAATGAAAACCTCTATACCCGAGCGGCGGACCTTGCTGACTACTGGCAGCAAGCGGTACATAGCCTGAAGGGCTTACCTCATGTGAAAGATCTACGTAATTACGGATTAATCGCGGGCATTGAGCTCGAAGGTATTGCAGGTAAACCCGGCTCTCGTGCTTATCAGGTGTTTACTAAGTGTTTCGAGAAAGGCGCACTGATTCGGGTGACGGGCGACATCATTGCACTGTCACCTCCTTTGATTATTGAAAAACAGCATATTGATGATCTGTTTACGCTTATTGCCGATGTTCTACAAAATATTGAATACAAGGAATAAAACTTATGTCAGTTTTGGTATCAAACTTTATTAATGGCGAGATTGTTGAGAGTAGTAGCCAGCGAAATGCCGATTTGTTCAACCCTGCTAATGGCGAGCTAAAAGGGCAAGTTCAGCTTTCTAGTGCAGAGGAAGCCTTGGCGGCCGTCGAGGTTGCCAAAAAAGCACAAGTTGATTGGCAAGCGACTCCGCCGTTGCAGCGTGCTCGCGTCATGTTTCGCTTTAAAGCCCTATTGGAAGACAATGCCGATGAGCTGGCAACATTGATTTCGACCGAGCACGGCAAGGTTCATAGCGATGCGCTGGGGGAGCTAACTCGCGGTTTGGAAGTGGTCGAGTTTGCTTGTGGTATTCCACACCTACTTAAAGGCGAGCACTCGCTAAATGTTGGACGTGAAATTGATAGCTACTCAATGATGCAGCCAGTAGGTGTTTGTGTAGGGATAACGCCGTTTAATTTCCCGGTGATGGTACCGCTGTGGATGATTCCTGTGTCTCTTGCCTGCGGTAACAGCTTTATTCTTAAGCCTTCGGAAAAAGATCCGAGTGCTTCGCTAATGCTTGCAAAATTGCTAAAAGAAGCCGGTTTGCCAGATGGCGTATTCAATGTTGTGCAAGGTGATAAAGAGGTTGTTGATGCATTGCTGGAAGCGCCTGATGTTGCGGCAGTGAGCTTCGTTGGCTCGACACCAATTGCGGAAGCGATCTACTCAAAAGGCAGTGCTAATGGTAAGCGCGTACAGGCACTTGGTGGTGCGAAAAACCATCTAGTTGTTATGCCGGATGCCGATCTTGAGGGCGCAACGAACGCGATTATGGGCGCGGCCTATGGTGCGGCGGGCGAGCGCTGTATGGCGATTTCGGTAGCGGTTGCAGTGGGCGATGAAGCGGCGGATAAGTTGGTTGCAGCTCTTAAAGAAAAAGTGCAAGCACTGCGAGTCGGTCCCGGCCTTGGCGTTTCTCCAGAGAACGAAATGGGGCCATTGGTCAGTGAGCCACACATGAATAAGGTACGTGAGTACATTCAAACGGGAGTTGATCAAGGCGCGACGCTAGTCGTCGATGGAAGAGATATTGATACGGGTGCTCCAGGTTATTTCGTAGGCGGTACACTATTTGATAACGTGACCGCAGATATGACCATTTACAACGAAGAAATTTTTGGTCCAGTACTCTCCGTGGTTCGAGCGAAAGATTACCAACACGCTTTAGCGCTTATTAATGAGCATGAGTTTGGTAATGGCACAGCGATCTTTACCCGTGATGGCGATACTGCTCGCGATTTTGCAGAAAAAGTTGAAATCGGAATGGTGGGTGTGAATGTGCCAATTCCAGTCCCGATGGCGTTCCACAGCTTTGGTGGTTGGAAACGTTCTATTTTCGGTCCATTGAATGTGCATGGCAATGACGGAGTACGCTTCTATACTCGTATGAAGACAGTGACAGCACGCTGGCCAAAAGGGCAACGTGAAAGTGAATTTGTAATGCCAACAATGAAGTAGGTGATGAATGAAGATAGGGATTATTACTTGTGGTCATGTCGATCCACCGTTATCCGATTATGGTCAATACGCTGACATGATTGAGGGCTCGTTGGTCGAGATAAACCGTGACTTTACGTTTCAAGACTACGATGCCACCAAAGGTGTGTTACCAGCGCTGGATGAATGCCACGGCTTTATCATTACTGGCAGTGTGCATAACGCGTATGATAATCACCCGTGGATACTCATGCTGGTGGATTGGATCGTCCGTTGCGAAGCGCAGCGTAAGCCTTTAGTCGGTATCTGCTTTGGTCATCAGCTGATCGCGAGAGCACTAGGCGGTAAGGTGCAAAAGTCCGATAAAGGTTGGGGACTAGGAAGCTATGAAGTGCAGATGCAAGCGCAAAAGAAGTGGATGAGCCTGTCGGTAGACAGTGCAAGACTGCTGGTTAGCCATCAAGATCAGGTCACGATTGTTCCTAAAGCGCTTACGGTGATTGCAGGTAATGAGTTTTGTCCTAACTTCATGTTGGTCAAAGACAATCATATCTTCACGGTTCAAGGGCACCCGGAGTTTAGTGTGCCCTTTACTCAGAAGCTGGTGGAAAAACGTCAGCATCTCATCACGGCAGAGCACTATCAGCAAGCGTTCGTTGACCTAGAACAGCCACAAGACTCAGCACTTATTTTGCACTGGATCGATAACTTCTTTGTTATGGCACAACAAGGGAAAAGCGCAGAGCGAATGCAACAAGCGGTCTGATAATTGTCTTGGGTATAACCGTCTCCAATAGGCCTGGTGTCTTTCTTCTTTCTAATGAAGAAACATCAGGCCTATTTGTACATCAAGTGATAGTCAGGAATATAACTTTCCCAGATAGCCGGCTCACCAATCGCCAGTTTTAGCTCGTTGATAAACTCCGATACCAGAAGAGTTTGTTTCCTGTGTGGATAGAGGGCGTAGATACCTTTGTCGAGAGTCGACAGAGTATGGTCAGTCAGTAGAGGGACTAACCCGAGCTCATCAATGGGCTTCTCAAGGTTGAACAAATCAATTACTGCGTAACCCAAACCATCGCGCACAGCCGCAATCAAGGTGCGAACGTCACTGACTTTGTAGTTGCCTTGCATCTTAAACGAACGAAGCTCGCCGCCATTAGGTTCTGTACTCATTTTAAAGGTATCCAGGCAAACGGTGCCGTTGTTGTAAATTATGGCAGGCAAGTTAATCAGTGCTTCTGGTGTTGTGGGTTTGCCGTAAGTATCAATAAACGAATTCGACGCTATTACAGCAAAGTTAGAATTAGCAATCTTTCTGGCAATGAGGTTGGAGTCGTCCAGTTTGCCCATCCGAATCGCCACATCATAGTGATCGGCAATGATATCGGTACGCCGGTCGTCTAAATGCAACACCACCTGAACATTGGGGTATTTACGCATAAATCGCGTCACTACAGGTTGGATATATTGCTGGCCGAGGAACATGGCAGAGACGATACGAATGACGCCTTTTGGCTCAGATTGGTAGGAATCCGCAATGTTCTTAATATTATCAAGAGTATCAATGAGCTGATAGGCTTCTGCTAAAATATCCTCCCCGGCAGAGGTCAGGGAAAACGAACGTGTTGAGCGATTGAGTAATTGAACACCTAGGTGTTGCTCGAGCTTCTTGATCTGTTTGGATAGTGAGGAGTTGTCCATATTGTTTAACGATGCGGCTTTGGCAAACGAGCCTTGTTGGACGACATCGACAAACAGTTTAAGTTGCTGGGTAATGGACATGGATTTGCTGCCTTAACTAAATGATTCGTAAACATAATAGTTAAGGGGTATCAAGAATGAAAGGGCGTTTGATTTACTTAATCAAACGCCCCTCCCAATGAACGCTAGTTATCGACAACCTCTTCAAGGATATTGCCGGTTGCACCGCTTGGCGCACTAATGTTTAGGTAGCCAGAAAGCGTAGGCGCGATATCATAGGGCGTGACTGGGCGGCTGATGGTCTTAGCTTCCAGTTTGTTACCTGCAAAGATAACCGGCACATGAGTATCATATCGCCAAGGCGAGCCATGCGTTGACGCAATGGTGAGTCCGTCCATATCGTTGATATAGGTACGTGAGCCAAACACCATGTACACATCGCCTGAGCGCAGTGGGTGATAGTTGTTTCGAATCAATTGATTCACACGGGAATCCGCAACGCGATTGTTCGCAATGTCTTCACTGGTCACTGCTGCGGCAACGCCTTTTACTTTCATCACTTCTTGTGCGATGAGCTTTTGAACATCACTCAGTGATAGGTTTTTTTTGGCAATTAAGTCGTGATCTAGGTAGATGTATGGCTGTGCGTAAAGTTTAATGACCTCTTCACCCAATCCAAACTCGCTCTTTAACTTGCTCATCAACTCTTTGGTGAGTAGGGCATCTTTATTGAAGTAGAACGGCTGTCTAAACCCTAATGTATTTAGCGTTGGTGCAGCTTCTGGTACGCCATGATCAGCAGAAAGTACGATTAGCGTATTGTCTAGACCTACGGAATTGTCGATATGGCTGAACAGATCCGCCAAGGTTTTATCAAGTCGAATTAAATTATCTTCAGTCTCTAAACTTGAGGCACCATACAAATGCACCACGTAGTCGTTAGAAGAGAAGCTGATGGCTAAAAAGTCGGTTGCGGAGCCAGTTCCCAGTTTTTCTTGCGCCATCAGCGTTTTTGCAAAGTCAGCAGTGATTTCATCACCCGCAGGGCTAACCGTTAGCATGGTCGAGTAGTACTTGTATGACGCAGGTCCGTATGGGTGCGGGAAGGATCGTGCAAAGCCACCAAGGTCGACTTTGTGGTCTTTAGCACGTTCTTGCAAAGAGTAACTTTCTTTAGGCAAGGAGAGTTCCCAGCGTTGACCTGAGTAGCGTTTAGGGATCGCTTTTTCATTCCAACGATTTAACCATTGAGGATTGCTGTCGTAATAGTAATTACTGGTGACGAACTCTGACTGCGCTTTCGAGAACCAGAAAGCTTTGCCGCTATGACCTGCTAAAGATATCGCCCCGCGGTCTTTGATGGATACAGAGAACACGCGAGATTGACCATTGTTGGAGATAGTCAGTTCATCACTAAAGGTGGTCGACAAAATAGGGTCTGGAGAGCGTCCGTCGCCGGCAGCGGCTTTTTGAGTGGGGTCGATCTCCGTTGCTTTATCGACACCAGCTCCCGTTGCGAGCATCGCGTAGTTAGGATCCTCGACATTGTAAACCAGTCGGTCAAGCGAGCGATCAAACCAGACGTTGCCCACCATCCCATGTACAGCAGGTGGCGCCCCCGTTGCTAGGGAGACATGACCTACGATTGTTTCGGTATTGGCGTGTTCATAGTTGGCGTTTTTGTAGTAGACCCCTTCGTCCATTAGATAGCGAAAACCACCATGGCCAAAATTGTGTTTGTATCGTTCAATGAGATCGGCACGTAATCCATCTACGGTGATCTGTACTACCAGTTTCGGCTGGTTGGCATCGGCATGTGCAATGGTTGGCAGCAAAAGCCCACCAGTAAGTGACGCTGTCACCAAGAGTGCGCGTGTCACGCGAGAGGGTGTACTGAGAGTATGTTTCATACAGGTTCCTTGCCAAGACGTTAGTGATCTTTTGCCAGACGTAATCCCATGTCCGACATAATTATAGATTGGCTTGCGAAGTCACGACGGAAATTTTCTGATTCATCAGCGTCATAGGAGAAGCTTCCACCTCTAACGGATTTATGTGACAAACCAGAGTCGGAGTGTTTGGCATTGTTGGGATTATCGACAGGAGAAAAACGGTAAAAGCCGTCATCAAAGGCATCTTGAACGAACTCGCCGACGTTACCTGTCATGTCATAGAGGCCAAGTTCGTTGGGTTGTTTAAGTCCTACAGGATGAGCGCGATTGTTTGCGTTTCCGACATACCACGCGACGTCGTCAATGTTGTTAGAACCCGCATAGGTGTAGCCTTTGGACTGGTTACCGCCTTTTGCGGCAAATTCCCACTCTGCTTCCGTAGGCAGGCGATAGTTTTCACCCGTCAGCTCATTTAATCGCTCGACAAAGTAATTGGCTTGTTGCCAGCTTAGGTTGTTCACAGGCACGTTAGGGTCGGCAAAAAAGCTCATCGATGAACCCATAACGGACTCAAATAGCTCTTGAGTGACTTCAAATTTTGAAAGGTAGAAGCTGTTTACGTTTACAGTGTGAGCTGGGCGCTCTGACTTAGAGGCTTCAGGAGCATCGGATCCCATCACATATTCGCCACCTCCTACCAGAACCATGTCTTGGTTGATTTTGAGGGCAATAGGGTGATCTGGCTTAGTGGCGCAGCCGGAAAGTAGGATAGGTAGCGCGATGATAGCGAAGACTACGAATAGTTTGGTCGCATTCCATGCCTGCTTTTCCTCTGTGTGATGGTTCATGTGCGTTGCTCTTGTCAGTCAAAAGTATCCTCTTAATATTAACTTCAGCGCACTTTCCTTTTGGTTATATGCACTATAACAATCACCGCTCTGCACTTGGGATACACTGAGCTCGTTATCCGATATGAGGTCTATTTCTATGGTTTCTAGCGCGAACGCGACCACATCTCCTGTGGCATCTTCTTCTAACGCCGAGTCACCGATGCAGTTAACTCAAGGGCCACAATTTCAAGGAAGACCCTCTAAGCGAATGCACGTGATGGCAAAACCAATTGGTGCCGTGTGTAATATCGACTGTAACTACTGCTACTACCTGAGCAAACAAGACTTGCTTGAATATAAGAAAGGCTGTTCACCAGAGATGGACGGAGCCATGCTTGAGCAGTACATCAAAAACTACATTCAAGGTCAGAACACCCCGGAGATCATTTTCTCTTGGCAGGGTGGTGAGCCGACCATGCTTGGTCTGAACTACTTCAAAAAAATCGTCGAACTACAGACGAAGTACCAGCCACCAGGTGTGAAGATCTCCAACGACTTACAAACCAACGGCACCTTGTTAGATGACAAGTGGTGTGAGTTTTTAGCTAAGTACAACTTCCTCGTCGGCTTAAGTATTGATGGGCCACAAATGCTGCACGATGCTTATCGCACCAACCGTGCCGGTCGTGGTACTCATAAACAAGTCATGCAGGCAGTCGAGCTATTACATAAACATAAAGTAAGCTTTGCCACGTTGACGTGTGTGAACAATCTAACCAGTAAAAACCCTCTAGAGGTCTACCGCTTTTTGCGTGATGAAGTACGTTCGCCGCAAATGCAGTTTATTCCTATTGTTGAACAAAAGACGTTTCGTACCGATGCGCCTCAGACAGGGCAATCGAGTGAGCAGTTAAGACAAGGCGATAAGCGCCTTATTCCGGGTAATGCAAACTCTATTATGGAGCTTGGTGTGTGTCGGATGAGGCTTGGGGTAATTTTCTTGTCGCAGTCTTTGACGAATGGGTTCAGAAAGACATTGGTAAGGTGTTTGTCCAGTATTTTGAAGCCAGTGTAGAGACGTGGATGGGACGCAAAAATCCACTGTGCACTTTAGGGTCACTGTGTGGAAAAGGGTTGGCAATGGAGCCAAATGGCGACGTGTTTAGCTGTGACCACTATGTCTACCCAGAATACAAGATTGGCAATATTAATACCGATAGCTAGAAAATATGGCTTACAGCAAAGGCCAGCAAGAGTTTGGTTTTGCAAAATCTCGTACTTTGACGAGCCAATGTCAGCAATGTGACTACCAATTCGCTTGTTATGGAGAGTGTCCAAAAAATCGCTTCATCAAAACTCGAAATGGAGAGCCTGGTTTGAACTATTTGTGTGCAGGGTGGAAAAAGTTTTTCTCTCACGCAGACAAAGCGTTAGCGTACATATTGCGTGCAACTGGAAATCCGGTAGCCCATGGCAAGTTTAGTGATAGAGCGGTCGCTGAGCAAAGAAAGATGGCCATGCAAAGTGTTGTTCAGAAAACCAGTACAACTGGCTTTAATCCAAAGTTCTAGCAAGGTACTCAGTATCCAATTTAGGAGCGAATCATGAATATCAAACCTTTGGCGCTGGCAAGCCTGTTACTGGCATCAATTAGCCATTACGCAATTGCAGATAATACCGTTATCGATGCATCAAACGCACAGGTGGTGTCTTCTGCGCAAGCGTCTACCGAGCAGCGCATTCAACGTTTGTCTTATGTGGCACAAAACCAAGCAGAGAGTGCAGAAGCGCGCGTCGATGCACTGCATGAGCTTAGCCAATACCCCAATCAGAATGCGTTAGTGGCGGTTACGCGTGCTTTGAAAGATAGGAATCCTGATGTTAGGGAAGCGGCAATAGTTGGTGCAAAACCTTATCAATTTGAGTATCGATGGAAGCTAGTATCCCCGTTGCTATCTGATGGTGAGGAGTCGGTACAAATAGCGGCAGCAATTAACTTATTGCCAGATTACTCGACCATGGCTGACGAACAGCAACAGGCGATTGATAAGATTTATCCTACAGTGACCGCATACCTTGAAAGACAATCTGGCAAGCGCAGTCAATTACTATTGGGTGACGTCTATCGTTGGCAATTGCAGTGGCAGAAGGCAGAGCAGCAGTATCTTGCGCTTATAGATGATCCGGAGCTGACGACACAAGCATCACTTAGTTTATCTGATAACTATCGCGCTCAATCTAACGATAAACAGGCGTTAAATGTGCTTAACCAAGCTATCGAGCGTGACGATTCTTCGGCACAGCTTCAATATGCGAAAGCGCTAACTTTGGTTCGTATGGAGAATAAGTCAGAAGCCGCGAGCGCAATAGAGAAGGCGACAGAGCTTGCTCCTGAGAACAGTTACTACTGGTATTTGAATGGGGTATTACAAGAGCCATTAGATGTAGCAAAAGCGACCCAATCTTTTGAGCAGGCCTATTTGATTTCAGGCGCACCAGAGCAGCTTTATGCGGTGTGCGATATGTACGTTCGTCACAGCAACGCGAAATCAGAGGCATGTTTAGAAGAGCTAGGTAAGGTGGCACCGCCGTACGTGATTGAGCAATTAAAAGCGAAGCAAAATCTTTGAGCAGTTTCTCAACTATATGTAACAAAATAAAAAATTCACCACAAAAGAGTTGGATAGCATACTGAATACAGGCATCCTGTAGTTATTATTTTGTTACAGGATGTAGGGACTATGATAATTGAAGACGGTGTGATTCATATCGATTCTTTTCTAGCGGTAACCATGGGCATTATTGTTTTGTTTGTGGGGCGCAGGCTTAATCAGGTTGTGGGGTTTCTAAAGGAGTTTAGTATCCCAGAGCCTGTATCGGGTGGTATTGTTTTCTCGGTATTGTTCGCACTCTTCCACATGGCAACGTCGCTTGAAGTCTCTTTTGATTTGATGGCTCGCGACGTACTCTTGGTTTACTTCTTCACCACCATTGGTATTAACGCCAGCTTAGGCGACTTGATGAAAGGTGGTAAGCCACTCATTATTTTGCTCGCCATCACCGTCGGCTATATGCTGATCCAAAACGTCACGGGTATTACCGTGGCAACGGCCTTTGGTTTGGAGCCGGTAGCAGGTCTTCTCAGTGGTACGGTATCGCTGATTGGCGGCCACGGTACCGCAATTGCTTGGGCACCAAAAATTCAAGAGCAGTTTGCCCTTAATACAGCGATGGAAATTGGTATTGCGAGTGCCACCTTTGGTTTGATTCTGGCTAGTATCATGGGTGGTCCAATCGCTAAGTTCCTGATTAAACGCTATGACCTTAAGCCCGCTGAAGAACAACACTTAGATGTGGGTGTGGCTGATAACAAACCAGAGCCGAAAATCACTTCTTATGATTTCCTCGATGCCATGCTCGCCATTCATACCTGTATTATTGTCGGTGTGTTCCTTAATGAAGGGGTAGAGTATCTTGGGCTACAACTGCCTCTGTTCGTGACCTGTCTGTTTGCAGGTATCATCCTTTCGAACATTGTCCCGCACAACTATCCACGTATTACTGGCACAAAATGGCCTGCAAACAAGCCTGCTGTGGCGTTGATTGCGGACATGTCGCTCGGTGCGTTCTTGGCGATGTCACTGATGAGTATGCAGCTTTGGACGCTAGTAGATTTGGCCGGACCGATATTTGCCATTCTCGGCGCACAGTTTGTAGTCGCGATTTTGGTTAACCTCTTCATCATTTTCCCTGCGATGGGTAAGAACTACGATGCCGCCGTTATCTGTTCTGGATTTGGTGGTATTTCACTAGGCTCGACACCAACAGCAATGGCCAACATGTCAGCCGTAGCACAGAAGTACGGTAACTCGCATCAAGCGTTTATTGTGGTGCCATTGGTTTGTGCGTTTTTTATCGACTTAGCGAATGCGTTTATTATTCCGTACTTCATGGGGGTATTGGCTTAAGCGTTTTTGGAACTCATATAAAAGACGCCTAGGTTGTAAGGCTTTGCAACATGGTGGTGTTGAGAGTAGGAGGGGCTCATATCGAGCTCCTTTTATAGCGAAAAGATGCAAACTCACAACCCATCTACTCCCACCTCAAGCTAAAGGTTCCGTCATTCCTGCGCAGGCAGGAATCTAGTCACAGCATGCGATAGCCTCTAAGTTAAACTCGCTTTTACCCCAAAGTAAGTTTGCGGCCGCTTAAGCTTCATGCCTCCAAGTAACCATTTGGGCTATTTTTTCTAATACTTACCTGTCGTCTATTAAGTCGGTGGCTATTCATAGCCTTACCTGTGTTGCGATTAGGGTAGAATGTGTCCGCTTCGAACATGGTGCTAATAATTAATTACTTGATCTCACACTACCTTTATGTCGAAGGTGGCATATATAATACAATTATTTGTCTTACTAGTCTGACAGTTAAACTTGGAAAATCATGACGTTACCCGAACCATTCCCACTTCCAGCAGAGTCTTTGCCCGTAAGACTAAGAGAACTCCTAAAACCTATTGGCACTGCTCCGGATTTGCGCGTGGAGGTCGTTTGCATGCAAGAATCTGATATGTATGGGTTAAATGCAGAACACTTGCATCTTCAGATGGCAGTTGTTCCTGAAGAAAACTATGAGCCTGTTGAAATATTGAGCGAAGCTGGCGATGGTGTTGTGGCATTTTCTGTTCCTACTGGTGCTGAAAAAGGGTGCTTAACTAATTTGACTCCTTCGATATCAGGACATG
The DNA here is from genome assembly GCF_003263785.1 of Vibrio variabilis. Classification (GTDB taxonomy): domain Bacteria; phylum Pseudomonadota; class Gammaproteobacteria; order Enterobacterales; family Vibrionaceae; genus Vibrio; species Vibrio variabilis. The sequence goes on along the minus strand of NZ_JYJK01000073.1, from coordinate 8,656 downwards.
ACTATGTAGTTGCCTCTTGGGGAGATAGTTCCTTTTACACATTCTGCTTAGCTGAAAAGGTGTGGATGACATTGGGGCTTACACCACGTTGTATAGGAAACGATAACCAACGACTAGTATATGACGCATTAAATATACCTGAGTTTGAAATTGTTGAAGGAGAAGTTTCAAACGAGTATCAGTGGAACTTACAATCATAAATACTTTCTCTGTCATAGCTTAGTGGCTCTGTGTACAAGTAGAGCACGACTTAGCGTGCTCCATTATTAGGTTGAATTTATCCTCATCAATGCTGGTGGCTTGTTTCGCATTAGGACAAGGGTTCTCACTGTAGTTCTCTTGGTTGGTCATGGCATGTAGAGCCACAACCACCAACAACATAAAACCAGCTAGTAACTTAATCTTGGTTTTGATTTGCATGATTAAGATCCGCCACTTCTTTGCGAAGTAGTTTTAGTTCTTCGAGTAGTTCATTATTTGAAGCATCATAGCCGTCCGTATCTTCCAAGAAGATGCTAGCCACATAAGCAGTAAACGAACCAAATAGACCAACACCAGCAGTCATAATCACACCAGCCACCACGCGACCTTCAAAGGTAATAGGGTAGAAGTCGCCATAACCGACAGTTGTAATAGTCACGAACGCCCACCAAAGTGCGTCATGTGCATTGTGAATATTGGCGTCTGGGTTACCCGCTTCCAATTGCAGCATGGCAATGGCACCAAAGATAACGAGTAGAATTGAAATCGTCGCTACCAGTGAGAAGGTACCCTTTGGCTTATTCCTAAATACATGGTTTAGGATAACCTTGGTAGAACGTGCCGCTTTAAGGATGCGAAGCACGCGAACCACACGAACTACACGCCCATAACGGAAGGCGTCTAGCATTGGGATGCTCGATAAAAGGTCAATCCATCCCCATCGCATAAACTCTAGCTTGTTACTTGGTTTGATAAAGCGGATAACAAAATCAACTAAGAAAACGCAGCAAATACCAACATCAGCGAGGCGTAACACCTCGCTAATGTCTTCTGGTAACTCAAACACGCTTTCAATGAACAATGCCGCCAATACATAGACTGATAGCATTAAAATAAAGAACTGGAACGGTCCTACCTGTTCGGCTTGTTTGGTTTCCATGATGACTCCTTAGAAGTAGTAGAACGCGTTAACCCAACCTTTGTTTTCGGCTTGCTGCTTCATTTCATACTTAAAGCCAACACTCACGTTATCCATAAGCATGTAGCCACCACCTAGTTCAACCTCACCAACCCAATCGCTTGCGTTTGAGCTAAACGTTGTTTTAGGATTCGCATATAGCCAGTGACCAGCATCGAAGCCGTACATTGCGTACAAACCACCTTGGAACAGCGTGCCACCGTATTTAAGGTCAGTACCCGCATACATCATTGGTACCAGCATTACGTTATCACTAATATCAAACTTCTGGACCACACCAGCCAACACTACGTCTTGGCAAACGGTATCGGTCGTATCACCAATGCCGTTAGGGTAGCGGTGACGTGCTGTAGAAAAGTCGATAGACAACCAAAGCCACTGTCATGGTTCACGTTGAAGTATTTAGCGCGTAGAGCTACACCGCTGTACTTAGCGTCTGCAGGATTACCCAGTGAAGATTCGTCACCAGGTTGATGATCAGATAGGCCAACATCCAAGGATAGGATGTGAGAGCCACCGCCATATACGAATGATGCGTTAGTGAAGTCGCTAGAACGCTGGATACCAACACCACTATAAGAGGCCGTTGGGTCACCGTAGTTAACTGATTCTGCGCCTAGTAGTTCTGGATTCTCAGGTACAGCAACCTCACCAGTGTTCTCGTCTAGATAAGCCGCGTGTGCTTTAAAACCTGCTATAGTCATTGCTACAGCCAGTATTGCGAAAGGAATATTGTGTTTAGTCATGGTTCGTTGCCTCTTAATTAACAATAGGGTGGTCGTCCATGACCGTAGGGTGCGCTATGGCGCTTCGTTAGAGTCGGGTGCCAGCACACACCAAGTCTTTAAGTGCTGTATGTAGCTGGCGTTCGTAGAAGTCGAAGTAAGTCGATGTGCCGTTCTCTGTGCATTCAATCCAATCTGACTCGGCCTTAAAGCGCTCGCGCCAACCAAGAGAGTTCTTTAGGCGAATGGACCAAACAGGCTTATTTGTATTGAATCGACGCTGGTCACTACCTTCATAAATAGGCATTGCAGCAGTGATAGACATAGATGAAACCTTACTGCTTTCACCTTCCCACCACGCTTTAGTGTTGTCGTCTGATACTTGGAAGCCGTTGGCTGTTAAGAACGTCAATACTTCTGGTGTGAATTTCATTGTGGCCACTAATACTTGTTGGTGAACCGATAGAGCAGGGCTATGACTAGGATGATATGAAGCCAATCAATATCACCTAGCCGTTCGCCGAGTAGATAGAACCCATGCCAACAAGCGTTGAATGCTAGGTCTATCATGCCAGTGGATTAGTAATTACGAATACGCACTGGCTCGTGTTGTTCGTCGGTGTAGATAGCCATATCAACTTTCTTACCGTCTACTGCGAAGTAAGTTGAAGTAACAGTACCCATCAATTCACCGCGACCTTTCCAAAGCGGCTTAGAGCGTAGCGCTTCAATTGCTTGTTCTTCGCTGGTATCAATATCAGCGTTAGCAACAAACTTATCTGCGAATTCTTGGCGGTCAAGCGAGTGCGCACCAAATTCATGATCAACAAAGTCATGCTTTACATAGATTGAATGGTTAGCGTGAGCGTACTTGTCACCAAACGTATAGTTGTAGGTATCTGCATAGCCGTTCTCGATGTGAACTGCTTTACTACCAGCATCAAGCATCACGTAAGAGAAATAAGCCGTGTACTTCTCTTGTTGGTCATACATGTTAAGCAGACCTTGAGTTGATTTAGCGTTGTAGGCTTCCCAAGAAAGATGGAACGAAGGAACACCTTCTAGAATCTCACCACCGTCATGCTGGCGTGCTGTACCTTCATCAGCCATAGTGTTCATTAGAATTGGCATACCGCTTTAGAAACACCACCATAAGGAATTAGGCCAGCCACGTTTGGATGATGCGAGTATCACCATTCGCGTCAGTATGGTTAAGAACGATAAGGCTTCGTAGTTGATGCCCATGTAATCGAAGTTAGCTGCGCCCCACGCCTTACCTTTACCGTTCGTTTGGCCCATCACCGTGCATTTAGCTGGTGCCTCTGCCTGTAAGAAGCCCATACCACCATTGCGTTGTGATTCTAGGATTGCTTCATCTGACATAGCCACAGCTAGAAGATACTCTTCTGGAAGGTTAAGCGCGTCTGATAGACCTTCAATGTATTGCGCGGCATCTGGTGAGTGCTTGTGTAGCTTCTCGAATACTTCGGCACCAGCAAAGCTAGCCGCTAGAGAATCAACGCTTAGACCAGGTAGCATTACGCCAAGCATTTCATTAAAGCGATTGATTGAATCAATAATCTGTTCTCTACCTTCGGTACCAACATGCTTACCAAGCGCATAAGTAGAACCAGTAAACTTAACCTCTGCGATTTGGTCAGTGTGTTGAATAAGTTCAGCGTTCGCGCCACCAGCTAGAGCCAGCATTAAAGTAGCTAGTATTGTATTCTTCATAATCGTTGCCTCAATTGCGTTTGTTTTAAAACCCTTTAGGAGCTCTTTTGAGTCTCAGTTGGGGCTCAAATAATATCAGAGCCAAAAAAAATATCCAGAAATGAAACTCTGGATATTCTTTGAAATGGATTAGAAATTGTTAGTAATGATTAATAATCGTTTATGGTTCTTGCTGGTCTGCTTTTTGAGCCTTGTATTGCTCGAAGATTTCAACAATGTCGATTCCCTTGCTTTTATAGCCTCATAAACGAACTCATACTCATCCTTATTAATGCAGTACATAACTGGCTTATTGTGCGCCAGTACTAACACGGTGCCGTCGCCTTTTACCGCGTCTGCAGGATTGGCCTTAAATTCCCTCATGCCAACAATATGATCAGCATAGGCTTTATTTATTTTGCACATTGTACGCCTCTAACGTTTGGTATCTAAAGTGATACTCAAATGTAACTCAATAAATAGGTAATTACCAATGCAATTCGTCATACGCGTACACGGTACCGATGCCAGCGGTTACTACAATTGCGATCTCAAAAATAAACCACCAATCAGCACGCTTAATCTTGGAGAACATCAGCCGCGCCTCATTCCTTGGCTGCTTCCCTAAACTCGCGCTGCAGTCAGACGCGCTCCATAGCTTTGGATATAGTATTGCTAGCCATTGCACCAGCTATTGCGCTTTGTCGAGACATAGAGGTTAATAGGTTTTGAGTTTGCGGGTTCTTATAGTCTTTGCCAGCACGCATTACTTCCCACGCTGATACTGATACAAAAATTGTTGCCATTACCACACAGGAGGTAAGAACCTTAACCTTGCGCTTTAGCTGGTGGACCTCTTGCCACGCTTCAATTGCTTCGCTTTCCCAAAGACCGTGGGCGCTACGTGCTAGCTCTAGCTGACCATGTAGAAAGTCGCATTCGTTCTCTAGTGTTTCGTAGTCTGGTTTACTCATAATTTCGCTGCCTCTATTGAAAAAGGTGGCTGACCAGCAGCCACCAGGTAAAACTAACTTAGAACTTGAAACCAACTAGTAGTGAAGTAACAGAGCTATTTAAGTCTTGAGCACCAGTGAAGCCAACGAACTCATGCTTAGTAGTACCAAACGTATGAGTTAGGTTGATTGAAACGTCTTTATACACCTCGTAGCCAATGCCAACGAACGGAGCCACACCAGTAGACTTTGATTTATCCTCAAGCTTTAGTGGTGAACCGTCGCGTAGACCTTCGGCTACTTGGTAAGAAGTTATCGTAGTGTACGTTGCACCAGCACGAAGGCTTAGACCTTCTAGAGCACCTTCTTTAAAACGGTAGCCACCGTAAAGCGTGCCTTGGTTGTTTGTTTGAGTTCCTTTGTAATCAAAGTAGTTATCTGCTTCAGCGCGATGCTGGTAATTCTCTAAGTCTTTACCACCGCCAAAGTTACCCTGAACACCTACAATCCAAGTCTTATCAATGTGAGTCTCGATAGCGATAGAGCCAGACTTATCGAAGCCAGCACCAGCCATTACCTGAACGTCATAATCTGCAGCTTGAGCAGAAACAGCGAAGGTACCAGCGATAAGAGTTGTGATTAGTGTCTTTTTCATTTTTACATTGCCTTATAGGTTTTGATTTATATTTGGCAATCCATTGCTGGCAATCCTAGCCTCTCCCTACACACATTCCTTATTTGCGAAGTGCCCAATACGGATACTTTGAAAATAATTCCCATCCTTGGGGAGCGAGCCTTATTGCGCTGGTAGTGTCAGGGTTACCACGGCGCGAGTAGAGCCAGCCGTCAGTTCACGGTCTTGAAGTGAAGTCTTAACATGCACTTCGTTTGGGCTGTCAACGTTCACATCGTGGGGAATGTTCTCAGATTCACCAGTAAGCACGAACGTATCATTAACGTGTGTAGCAAAGTGAGAAGCTTTATCAGCGTTAACGCCAGTAATAGCCGTAGATACAAGAACTGATGTAGTAGTCTCGTCAGCTTTATTGCTGGTTACCGTAAATTCAACGGCGTCGCCCCACATGTTGCCAGTACCAATAGAACCGTGAGATTCGCTTACAGTGATAGAGCGGATTTCTGGTGTAGTTAGATCAAAAGTTGCATTGGTGTTCGCCATAGCTGGCGCTGTAGCTGCGATAAGTGTCGCTAGAATTAGTTTGTTCATTGTTAGTTGCCTCATTTGGTTGAAAGGGTTCCCCGTACTTGGGGATAGGGTATTAGTTAGTTACTAGAGTTAGTGTGGTTACTACTTTAGCTTCGCCAAATTTCAGCGCTGATTTGGCAGTATCCACTTTGGTCCATAATGTTTGTTCGCTAGAACCAGACGGCATATTAATTAGGAAGCTTTCACCAGACGCTTTAGTTTCCCCGTCGGTACCTGTTTTGTAGGTGATGTCATTTTCGTGATCAGTTAGCTTTCGTGTAAGTTCCGCCCACTTCATTTGAGGCTAGTGCGCTGGTGGCAATTCCAGCTAGCACGCTTGCGATTATTAATTTCTTCATCTGTTACTCCACAAAGATGTCATTAGTTGATGTTGCGCCAGCACCAGCAGCCGCACGTAATAACTCGACTTCTGCTTCTAGCTTTTCAATTTCCGCCTGTCTTGCTCGTAGCTCGATGTTATATAGGCGTTGTGGGTCTGGCTTCTTGCGCTCCCCAAATCGAATAGGTATCACCGCTTGCACATAGATAGAGTTTTCATTGCGGTACCTGTCATTATTTCGGTGGTGGCTGTCGTACCAATTGTCTTTATTCGCATCACTACCAAGAGCGCCCCCATTTGAATGGTCATATCTGGCTGGTAAGTGGCGTCAATTTCCACACCGCTTTGGCCCCTTACCCTTATGCGGTCACCTTGGGCCATTGTTGGCGAAGGCATGTAGGCCGCTGTAGCTTCGAACGCCAGCAATGCCGCCAGCGCCAGAACTGTCTTCTTCACGATTTTTCACTCTTTAGAGTTGGTCGATGAAGCGATACCTTGCTTTGAATTTCAGTCCTTACTGATTCACCCTTCTGGGGAATAGAGCGAGTCGATACAATTTTGTGTACCCACTGGTCACGCTCATCAATCTTTAGATTTAGGTTTAGCTTCTTGTTCTCGTCTGGTTTCAAATAGACTTCACCCAATACCTTTTCATCTACGATGATTTCAAAGCCACGCGCTTTCGCGTCTGTGTTGGTTAGACTGATTTGAACGCTTGTGCGGTCAGTGCCTACATACTTCTTAATCTTCGAAGGTGATTGGCTATGCGCTGCAGCAATACCAGGTAGCAGTAGCGCGAGTAGTAAATACTTCTTCATTTGGTTGTTGCCTCTAGTTAACTTACAAAACACCCTCATAGATGCTTTGGAGGTTGACCTCATCCTTGAGGTCGAGAGGCATTACTTGAACTTGTACTGAACGCCAGCACCAGCAGATAGGTTAGACTTGGTACGTTTACCTGCAGTCTCGTAGTTAACAGTCATAGAAGTAGACCAGTTAGCATTGATTTGGTATGCACCACCTAGAGCAAGAGCTTTCTTAGAACCAGAAGCACCCATGCCAACACCAACACCGTACTCACCAGCAGTAGACAGAACAGGACGAGCGTTCGCTACAGCGTGAGAGGTAGCAACTACACCATCCATACGGTCTTCAAGAGCAAGCATGTTATCGCCCATTGCCTTCATTTCAGACTCTAGACCGTCGATACGCTTGGTATTCTCACCGATGCGAGCAGAGTTACCAGCAATCTTAGTGTCTAGTTCAGTGTAAGCACCGTCAGCTACACGTTCAGCCCATTTAGCAGCAGCATCACCAGCCTTGTAGATTTCTTCAATCTTCGCACGGTTATCAGCAATTTCTAGCTCTTTGTCTGAAATGTCACTAGTGTTTGCACCGTCGTTGCCGCCACCATTCTTTTTCAGGTCATCAATTTGAGCTTGAAGCATTGCTATTTGATCTTGCAGAGTTTCTACCGCTGCAGTACCGTTAGCGTTTACTTCGTTAACTGCCTTCTGACCGTCTTCGTAAACTTTAGCTACTGCTTGAGTCGCTTGGCGTCTTGCTTCTTCGTCAATGATAATGTCGAATTGACCGTTAGAACCTGCTTCTGAGATTTCTTTACGTAACTCATCAACTGCGGCAGTACCACTAGCTTCTAGAGCATCAACACGTTTTGCAGCCAGGATGTTTGACTTAGAGATTTGCTCGTAAGCTTTCTCACCAGCCGCTACCGCTGCTTTACCTTCTGCGTAAGCTTGAGCACCAGCGGCTTCCATGCGGTCAGCGCGTTTTGCTTGCATAGTCGCTGAACGTGCTAGCTGGTTGTAAGCTTGCTCACCATCTTTGCGAAGTTTGGCGTTAGAATTCTCACCATTTCCACTGATTTCAGCCATTTCTTTACGTAGGCTAGCAACCTCATCAGCACCTTGCTTTTCTAGAACGTCAACGCGTTTAGCGTGCATGGTAGTCGACTTCTCAAGAGCTTGGTAAGCCTCTTTACCTTGAGCTTCAACGTTAGCGATTGCAGTTTCACCACGCTTCTCTAGTGAATCAACACGTTTAGCCGCCATTACATTAGACTTAGCTAGCTGGTTATAAGCTTTCTCACCATCTGCTTTTGCAGTGCTAATAGCTTTTTCACCTTCTGCGTAAGCTTGAGCACCAGCGGCTTCCATGCGGTCAGCGCGTTTTGCTTGCATAGTCGCTGAACGTGCTAGCTGGTTGTAAGCTTGCTCGCCATCTTTGCGAAGTTTGGCGTTAGAATTCTCACCATTTCCACTGATTTCAGCCATTTCTTTACGTAGCTAGCAACCTCATCAGCACCTTGCTTTTCAAGAGCTTGGTAAGCCTCTTTACCTTGAGCTTCAACGTTAGCGATTGCAGTTTCACCATCTGCTTTAGCGCTTGCGAACGCTTCACCAGAGCGCTTTTCAATAGATGCTGCTCGCGCTTCACCGTCTTGGTACATTTGACCAGCAGCAGCGCCAGCAACTTTTACAGCGTCTTGAGCTTCTTTACGCATACCTTCGATTGACTCGT
>NZ_JYJK01000072.1 GCF_003263785.1 Vibrio variabilis | reverse complement strand
CGGGTATGCCATGGGAGGCGGGCTTGAAGTTGCTTTGGCGTGTGATATTCGAATTGCCGAGGAGCACGCCGTGATGGCGCTGCCTGAAGCCAAGGTTGGCCTACTGCCATGCGCAGGTGGTACCCAAAATTTAACTGCTTTAGTAGGAGAAGGTTGGGCTAAGCGGATCATTTTGTGCGGGGAGAAGATTGATGCATCACAAGCTCTTCAAATCAAACTGGTAGAAGAGATTGTGAATTCGGGAGAGGCGTTAACTGCTTCGACCAATCTTGCTAATCAAGTTGCCCATCAATCGCCATCTTCCGTTACAGCTTGTAAAGCTCTTATCCAAAATAATCGCCAGCATTTTATTTCTCATGGGCTAGTCAAAGAGCGTGAGCTGTTCATTCAACTGTTTGATACTGAAGATCAGCGAGAAGGCGTCAACGCCTTTCTAGAAAAGCGTTCACCACAATGGAAAAATCGTTAGGAGGCGCCATGTCTACAACCAGTTCAACGTCAAACTCGTCGCCAGCGACTCAAGATACCGTTCGATTTCAAGAAATCGTATGTAGTGACCAACAGAGCAAAATTGCCGTTGCGACCCTATGCAATCCTAAAGCCCTCAACGCTCTTACTCACAATATGTTGGTGTTGCTTAATGACCAACTTGAAAAGTGGCACGACGATGACGCGGTGCTGTGCGTGATACTGGACGGTGAAGGAGAGAAAGCGTTCTGTGCCGGCGGTGACGTGCGTACTCTGCATGACAAAATGAAACACGCACCAATAGAAGATGCAAAAGCCTACGCTGAAGCATTTTTTGGCACAGAATATCAATGTGACTATCTCATCCATACATATAGCAAACCCATTATTGCATGGGGCGAAGGCATCGTAATGGGTGGTGGGATGGGGCTCTTTATGGGGGCGTCTCACAAAGTGGTGACACCAGATTCCCGATTAGCCATGCCAGAGATTCATATCGGGTTGTTTCCCGATGTTGGTGCGACCTATTTTCTGAACCGTCTCGACGATGATATTGGTTTGTTCCTTGGACTTACGGGCGTAATGATGAATGGCACCGACGCCCTCGACGTCAGACTTGCTGATCATATGAACGCACCGACGGACAAACAAAAGCTACTGCATCAATTGCAGCAATCGGATTGGAACAGCATTGAAGACAGCTATGACTACTTAACAGAAGTACTCACCGAGCTTGCAGACAATGCCAACATCGCCAAACCTGCTGCTCATCTTCTGCCGTTAATTCCTGACATTCAACGTGCTTGTGCGTCCGATACGCTTGAAGAAGTGTTTGATAACATTCAGGCGTTACCTTGTCACGAAAAGTGGATGCAAACGGCTCAGCGCAATTTAATGGATGGCAGCCCAATTACCGCGCACATTTGTTTTCGCCAGTTAAAACAGTATCACCATTTGTCATTGGCCGATTGTTTTAGGCTTGAACTGATCTTGGGGCTGCGTAGCGTCGAGTATGGCGAATTTCGGGAAGGGGTGCGTGCACGCTTGGTGGACAAGGACGGCATGCCCCATTGGGCATACGCGCACATCAGCCAGGTGCCAAAGTCAGTGATCGACAACTTGTTTACTTCACTGTGGCGTGAGCAAGAGCACCCACTTGCGTTACTAGGGCATCATTAAGTCGCGCAGACAAACAATGAATCTCTTTTAAACCATCGATGAATTGAAACAGCCAAGGAGGTTGTGATGAGTCAGCCAACAGACACTAAGGTTGCGTTTATTGGGCTAGGAAATATGGGCAGTCCGATGGCGAACAACTTGCTCAAAGCAGGCTTCAGCGTGCAAGTTTACGATCGAGTATCGGCGTTATCGCAACCTCTTGGCGACAAGGGCGCTCTTGTTTGCCATAGCCTGGAACAGGTGCTCGATTCGGCGAGCGTTGTAGTGACCATGCTACCAGCCAGTGAGCATGTCAAAGCAGTTTATCTCGGCTGTGATGATGAGAAAGGCATCATTGAACTTGCATCGAGTGACACTTTTCTTATCGACTGTTCAACCATTGATCCTGACTCAGCGCGCCTGGTTTCAAGAGAATCTCAAAACAAAGGGTTGGAGTTTGTCGACGCTCCTGTTTCCGGAGGCGTTGCTGGTGCCAGTGCTGGTACGTTGACGTTTATCGTAGGTGGCAGCGATGAAGGGTTTACCAAAGCCAATAACTTGCTGTCTTTCATGGGTAAAAATGTGTTTCATGCGGGCAAAGCGGGCGATGGGCAAATGGCAAAAATTTGCAACAACCTGATTCTCGGCTCTGTCATGGCAGCGACTTGTGAATCCCTTAGTCTTGGTATGGACAACGGTCTCAATCCTGAGGTGTTATCAAATATTATTCTTCAGAGCTCTGGCAGAAACTGGGTTTTAGAACTATATAACCCTTGTCCGGGAGTAATTGAGCACGCGCCAGCGAGTGCCCAATATACTCCCGGTTTTATGTGTAAGTTGATGTCAAAAGATTTGGGGCTTGGGCTAGAAGCGGCAAAAATGAGCCAATCTTCGGTGCCCATGGGAGCGTTAGCTCATAGTCTCTACGCACTCCATAACCGAAACGGAAATGCGGAGTTGGATTTCTCGAGTCTTTTTGAGTTTTTTCGCAATAAGCAGTAGAAGGGAGAAGTAAATGGAACTTGAACAGAGCGTTATCGCTATTACTGGTGCAGGACAAGGATTAGGTCAAACTATGGCGACAAGCTTAGCTCAGCAAGGAGCGAGCTTAGCACTGCTCGATGTCAATCAAGACGCCTTAACAGAGACAAAAGAACTTTGTGAGGCATTTGGGGTAAAAGCGCAAACTTATCAGGTCGATGTCACCAATGAAGAGCAAGTAGAAAAGGTATTTCGTGACATTGTCACGGAATTTGGATCTTTGAATGGGTTAGTCAACAATGCGGGCATCTTACGAGACGGAATGCTAGTTAAATCTCGAGACGGTGAAATCAGTAAAATGTCTCTGGGTGACTTTAATGCCGTTATCAATGTGAATCTTACCGGTACTTTTCTGTGCGGACGTGAAGCGGCAGTACAGATGATTGAATCCGATTCTCGAGGGGTCATTATTAATATTTCCAGTGTGTCGAGAGCAGGCAACATGGGGCAAACCAACTACGCGGCTTCCAAAGCAGCAGTCGCAACGATGTCATCCGTATGGGGTAAAGAACTTGCTCGTTACGGCATCCGTTCTGTTGCTATTGCACCAGGCGTTGTGGAGACGTCGATGACAGCATCAATGAAACCAGAAGCCCGTGAACGTCTGGAAAATATGGTGCCAGTGCGCCGCATGGCGGATCCATCAGAGATTGCTCATACCGTACGTTTCATTTTGGAAAATGAGTACGTTAATGGTCGAGTGATTGAAGTGGATGGTGGCTTGGTTATATAAGGTTAACCGTAAGTGAGTACAGTCCCCTGGATTATTTCTGGGGGCTGCTTTTTTTAACGCTATGTTTCTTTTGGCAGCGGTTTTTTGAAATAGCGGTTGTGTTGAAGTAACAACTGCTTTGAAGTAATGGCCGTTTTGAAAGGGTAAGTGCATCCATGCACTTAAGTACAGAGCTATTAGAAGCGGTAATCGATACCAAAGTAAACTGCTGACAAAGAATACTCACGCTTTGAAATAACGGACACGTATTCCGCGTTTAGTCCTAGCTCTTCTGCAATCTCAAAACGAGCGCCGAGACCAAAACTAGGGCTGCTTGTAGTTCGACTACCATTTGAGAAATAGTCGCCACCTCTAGCTTGAGTAAAACCAGCAAGGCCATAAACCTCAAAGCCTGGATCGATCTCGTAGCTGCCGCGCACATACAGGCTGTTGTATGATCTTAGGTCATTGATATAGCTATCATGAGTATTCACACCGCCGAAACGGTATTCAGCACCAATGTTTTCATTAAATCGATAACCGGCCATTAAATATCCAGTTGCCGTGCTCAAATCATGAACCACATTGTGTTGGTTGCCGTAGCCAATACTTGCACCGGCATACAAACCTTGTGCGAGCGTTGGCAATGCAAATAGTGATGTTGATAGTAGTAAAAGTTTATTCTTAAGTTTCATATACAATTTCCTAACGATTGTTGTGTAGTGATGTGCTTTCCAAATCTAATGATTCAAAAATATTGAGTGCAGCGGTAAAACCGGTGCTAATTAAAGAGCTACTTAAATACTCTTTTCGGCTAACCATATTGCTGAGTAGGTGCAATATCTGGATTAGTGATAGTCGTCGGCTTTGATCAAGCTCCCAAGAAGGCTCAACGTCGAGTCTGTCACCCTTGAGTGCGGATAGTAGAGGCAGTTTTAAGGCTTCAAATTCCTGTTGATGTTTCAAAATCAAGCAGCTTAATGCTCTGATTCTTAGTCGGTTTTTATCAGACTCGAGTAGCGTGCGTCTCTCCGATGACAAGCCAGCTACTTGATTATGATTTAGTAAATGAATTGGCCTAATTCGCGATGAATAACTTGCTGCCGATAGAGTACACAGGTCAGGAATACTCACTTTGTTTTCTAAAGGTTCTTGCAACAAACTGCTATGTGCTGTCGAAATAAAAATGCTCGGTATAACTCGTCTATTTTCCACGTGAAGACCGCCTTATATTGCTTAATTCAGTAATGACAAATTTGAGTGGCAAATAACCCGGTGTTATTCAGTGCTACTTTCAATCACCTTGCGTTTGATGACTGCAGTAAATCGATTGTCAGTGGAGTTTGCCGACACTAATACCCAGCCTTGGCTGTTCATATAATTGAGCGCATCCATGGGAGAGTTAAAGGAAAGGGTTTTTCCTTTCTCATCTCTAAGTAGGTCTTTATTTTTGAGGCCGATTTTGAGCGCTTGACCGAAATCTACTTCTACTTTCCATTGGGTAAGACTGAGCATTTTCCCCGACGCGATGACCATCGCATATTGCTCGGTTTGGTTTGATCTAGGCTTAGGTTCTGGCGAGTTAGGTTCTGGCGAGTTAGGTTCTGGCGAGTTAGGTTCTGGCGACTTAGCAGCCAATGCCGTTGAGCACATGGCAAGTGTTAATAAAGGGGTTAGAAAAACTTTATAAATGGCTTTCATGGCTGCCTCCAGTAATCTCGGGCTCAAAGTAAGCACCTTGTGTGCGATTGAGGCTTAGATTACTAGAGGGCTTTTCCATTATTCGGAAAGGAACGGAGTAAATTGTATGAATTATGGATGTTGACTTTGGGTATTAGTCTTCGCTGTCACCATCGCGCTTTTTCAAAGATGCGTAGAAGTTAGAGAGAAACTCAATGTCCTCTTTAGGCGCGGCTAGCATGAGATCGAGAAACTTTAGCGTACTTGCCGAAAGCGGCAGTTGACCACCATGTAAACGCTCTAACTGAGTCATGGGGAATAATTGCAGTATGCTCACATCAAGCGCTTTGGCAATTCGGAAAAAGTCCAAAATGGTGAAATGACTCTTCGCTTCACGATCCATTTTCTCATAAAGAGCAGAGCGGCCAATGTCCGCCTTTTTAGCCAGCCCGTTTTTAGATAGCCCCTCTTGAACCATGAGCGCCTCGATTCGCTCTATGACCATTTTTCGAAATACCGTCTCTTCAACGCCAAAAAACTCGAATCCTTCCGTTTCTATTTCTGCCATCGCCTTTGTCCGTTTTTCTGGAATCAGTCCCTTAATGGTATCTGAATTTCGGAAATTTGAAATGATAATTTAATAGCCAGACACGAAGACACATACCGTCTCTACTGATTAACCAAATACATAAGGGTAAACATCATGCTAACGACGAAACGCGCAATCCTTGCTACTGCACTTGCATTATCTGGCGCAGCTCAGGCGATTTCTCTTGAGCCTGCTCCAGGTCTGGATGTGAACCAGCCTTACTATGCTCCTCAAGCATTTGTGCAGCAGGAAAGCCTACCAATTGTGGATATTCGAGGTGTAAAACCAGCAGACTACGCTGAGCTATTTGAGAAGCAGGTTGGCGAAGAAGTTCGACGTGGTATTAAGGAAGCGCAGTACGTTTATAAGCTAGCAGGGATCAATGTGGTCGAGTTTGAGAAAAACTCAATGAAGGTGTTAGAAAACTCTCGAAAGTTAAATCCTGAATACTTTGAAATCGTTGAAGCGCTGGCCAAAGTGGGCGGGATTTCACTAGAAACCATGTTCACTCTATCGCAACTAGATGCCGCATTGGCATCGGCAGCCCAGTCTGCGCTAAGTGGATGTACAACAGTAAGTTTCGCTGGCACAGGTGTTGTTGGTCAGGTAAACGACACACCATCACTTTCTGGGGGTAACTATTGGGTATTGCAAGCGGATGACTATGTACAGGTGATGGCGTCTGGCTTCTATGGCTCAGGTCAAACGCTCGGTAAAGATATTGGTGTTGTGATTAACTTCCAAGGCACTGACTCTAAAGGTGTTGGGCTCGAAGCAGACAGTGCGATTGAGCTAGGTGCGCTGCAAAACTATCTCGTGCGCAATGCTAAGAACGTTGATGATGCGGAAAAGATCCTAGACCAATATCGCACAGTAGTGGCTTCTCATTTTAACTTTGCTGATAGCAAGGGTAATACCGTTGGCGTTGAAATGCTTGATGGTGAGAACTATGTGATTAAACGTCCTGCTGGTGTTGGTCACGCTAACCACTCTGAGCGCCCGGGCATTATGCAAGCCTTCGCAGAATCTGTTGGTCTAGGTGAGAAAAGTGTGCAACGCACGGTTGCGACAGCATACACCGAGTGGCGCGCTGAGTTTGCACAGCAGTTCATCGACAACACGCCAGAGGGCAATGTCGATGCTGCTAAATATGTCTTGAATACTAAGCCAATCGCACAACATGCAGCCTATGGTTCTGATTTTATTTCGACACTGACAGCAGTAATGGATACGAAATCGGGTTGTATGGAAGTGGCGCCAGGGGTAGGTGATTGGAATGACTTCCAGCGAGTGTGCATTGAGAAATAACGCTCTAGAATGGGATATTGCTTAATGAAAATGCCAGCAGTCCTTTTATGACAGCTGGCTTTTTTAATTATTAATGCTCAGGCGTTTCTAACAAACGAATGGCACTTTCTACAGCGGCATTCATTGCCTGGTCATTTTCAAACTTACCGGACCCAGCAGGACCAAGCACGCTCGCAAACAGATCGGCCTGTTTATTGAAAGGCAGATCTAACTGCTCATAAAGGTTTTGTCTGATTTCAGCATGCTCTTCTGGCATTTTGTTGGAGAGGCTAACAAGCGTTTGATAAATTAACTCTTTCATGGTGTATCCATTTTCTTTTTTACTACGGGGGAGTGTGATTGTAGCGAGCTTGATAATGAGTTTCTTATGCAACTGTCACACTACTGATTGTCAATGGATTTATTTACCCTACTGGTCTAACAGTACTAGGCATCGATACAAGTGTTGCAGTGAAGTTTTCGTTGTTCACATACCGCGATAATTTGGCCCTCCGCCCCCTCTGGAGCAGTCCAATCGATGTTAGCTGATGGATCTTTTATGTCGCATGTCTTGCAGTGCAGGCAATTGGTGGCGTTGATTTGCAACTGTGGCTGTCCACCGGAATCGAAAATTTCGTACACCCCTGCTGGGCAGTAGCGTTGGCTGGGTTCATTGTACTGAGGTAGGTGAGTCTCAATTACCAGAGCGGGGTCGCGCAGATGAAGATGACACGGCTGGTTTTCTTCATGTTGGGTGCCAGAGAGAAACAACGAGGAAGGCTTGTCAAAGCTTAGTTTTCCATCTGGCTTGGGGTAGTCAATGGGCTTAGATTGGTCGATTCCATCAAGGCACATATGATCTTCGGTACGATCCAGTACTCTCCATGGCACTGACTTCTTAAACAGTTTCGGCCACCAGTTTTGTTCGAGCACATTGATAAGACCACCAATAGGTTCACCAAACCGATGAAGGTTAGCACCAAAGTTTTGGGTGCTTTCCAGCTCATCATAAAGCCATGAAGATTCAAATTCAGCTTGATAGTCTGCCTCACGATCTGGTTTCGGTGCTAATAGAGACTTAAATACCGCTTCTGCTGCCAACATGCCTGATTTCATAGCGGTGTGGCTACCTTTAATTTTCCCCATATTGAGCGTACCAGCATCACAGCCAACGAGCAGGCCGCCGGGAAACTGCTGCTTCGGTAGAGAGCGTAATCCGCCTTTGGCAATGGCTCTTGCTCCAAAACATAGTCGTTCGGCACCTGATAAATATTTGGCAATCGCGCGATGATGTTTAAAGCGTTGGAACTCTTCAAAAGGATCTAGGTGAGGGTTGCGGTAATTGAGGTCGACAATCAAACCAACCGCAACCTGGTTATTGGGTAAGTGATATAAAAAGCTACCTCCAGTGGTACCCGTTTCACTCAGTGGCCAACCGACACCGTGAATAACGCGCCCTTGTTTATAATGGGGGTGCTCTTTTGGCAGTTGCCACAGCTCTTTAAAACCAAGCGCGTAGTGTTGGGGCTGCTTGTCATGGTCGAGAGAATACTTGTCTATGAGTGATTTACCGAGGTGGCCGCGAGCACCTTCCGCAAAAATGGTGTATGGGGCGATGAGATCAATGCCGGGCTCGAAGTTTGGCTTTTTCTCTCCGTTTTTATCCAGACCCATGTCAGCGGTTTGCACACCTATCACGCTATTATCTGACTCATGCAAAATCTTGCTCGCGGCGAAACCAGGGAAGATTTCGACGCCTAACTGCTCAGCTTGTTCGGCTAACCACCGACATAAGTTTCCAAGGCTTATGACGTGGTTGTCTGAGCTGTTTTGTAAACTGTTCGGAGTCAGAAATTCAGGTATTACGACATGATTGAGGTGAGTTGTGAGATACAAACACTCATCGCTGGTAACGGGGTTATTCACAGGTGCACCGAGACTTCTCCAATCGGGGAGTAGTTCATCTAACGCTCGAGTTTCAAATACTGCGCCGGAAAGTATATGCGCACCGACTTCGCTGCCTTTTTCAATCACACAAATTGCTAGCGGCTTTTCTTGCTGCTGTTGAAGTTGAGCTAACCGAATGGCAGCAGAGAGACCAGCGGGGCCAGCGCCTACAATCACCACGTCAAATTCCATTGATTCTCTTTGCATGTTGTACACCTCGGTTGCCATCCATCGGATCTTAAAGATGTTACGTATAACTATAGTGCAGTTGACGTAAACGTAAACTTAACTAAGCTCAATTTATAACCACTTTATGGCGTTTGTGCTTAAAACAGGAGGGTGTATGAAGGTATTAGTGGCGGTTAAACGTGTCATCGATCCCTATGCAAAAATCCGAGTAAATGCCGATGGGTCTGGGGTTGAAACCAGCAATATGAAAATGTCGATGAACCCATTTTGCGAGATCGCTGTTGAAGAGGCCATTCGGCTGAAAGAGGCTGGTTTAGCAACAGAAATTGTAGTGATCAGCATTGGCGACAGTACGGCTCAAGAGACACTTCGTAATGCTCTTGCCCTAGGGGCTGATCGCGCCATTCATGTTGAAACTGAGTCGATGTTAGAGCCTTTAGCGGTTGCAAAAGTGCTTAAGCAAGTCATGTCCCAAGAACTACCTCAACTGGTGTTAGTGGGCAAGCAATCTATCGATACCGACAACAACCAAGTTGCTCAGATGCTCGCCGCTCTGACTGATCGTCCACAAGGTACATTCGCGTCGAAACTTGTCATAGAAGGTGAATCAGCGTTGATAACAAGAGAAGTGGATGGCGGACTGGAAACATTGAGTTTGCAGTTACCAGCGATTATCAGCACTGATTTACGCCTCAATGAACCAAGGTATGCCTCTCTACCCAACATAATGAGAGCGAAAAAGAAGCCGCTACATGTCGTTCCTATAGAATCATTAGCGGTTGATATTGAATCGCGTCAACAGGTGTTAGAAGTGATGGCTCCGAAATCACGCGCAGCGGGTCAATCGGTAGCGAGTGTCGACGAGCTGGTGGATAAGCTCCGTAATGAAGCCAAAGTGCTTTGACTAAGGGGAGGGTAAATCATGGATAGTAAAACACTGGTCATTGCTGAACACGATAATAACAATATCGCCGCAGATACGCTGAAAACGCTGCATGCTGCTAGCCAGATTGGCGGTGATATTGCTGTTCTTGTGGTAGGCAACAACGTCACAGCAATAGCGGAAAGTTTATCAAAAGTGAAGGGAGTAAAGCAGGTACTCCGTGTCGATGCCGAGCAATTCAAACATCCCACCGCTGAAGATGTCGCTCCTATCATTGTTGAGTTGAGCGAGGCGTTTACGCATTTTCTTGCACCAGCAACAACGTTTGGTAAAAACCTGATGCCGAGAGTGGCGGCGCTGCTTGATGTTGGGCAGTTGTCAGACGTTATTCAAATCGAATCATCCGATACTGTTATTCGCCCGATTTATGCCGGCAACGCACTAGCACGCGTAAAGTCCGACGATTCTAAGTTGGTCATGACGATTCGTGGCTCAGCGTTTGATTCGGCTAGTACGAACAGCCAAGAACATGCATCAGTTGAAGCGCTTGAGCCGCAGGCTTCTCAACAAACCCTGGCTCGCTTTATTGATTCTCAACAGACGGTATCAGAGCGCCCCGACTTTTCGTCGGCAAAAGTCGTTATATCAGGAGGTCGAGGTCTAGGCAGTAAAGAGAATTTTGCATTGGTTGAGCGCTTAGCCGACAAACTGGGTGGTGCTGTTGGCGCATCAAGAGCTGCGGTGGACGCTGGCTTTGTTTCTAACGACCTTCAAGTCGGTCAGACGGGCAAAATTGTTGCGCCTGAGCTCTACATTGCGATTGGCATCTCCGGAGCGATTCAGCACATGGCGGGAATGAAGGACTCGAAAGTTATCGTGGCGATTAACAGTGACCCTGACGCGGCGATTTTTGAGGTGGCAGATTATGGGTTAGTTGGAGATTTATTTGAAATCATGCCGGAGCTGATTGATAAGGTGCCTTAGCCTATCTTTCGTTGTTCAAACACACCACCTGACAGGGCTTAGGTTTCTTTCAAGCGACCTTAGCCTTCTTCTTTGTCGCTTTCCTTTAATGTTTTGGCCGCGTAGCGAACCGCAAAAACACACATCAACATCATAATGAAAGGTATCGAAGCCAACGACATTTCGACCCACGAATACTCAGCAAAGAACTTCGACAACAAAAGATGTGACACTATGTTGAGCACAGCAATAGCGATTGCGACGACGAGCAGCTTTGATTCTCTATTCAAAACGAACGGTTTCCTACCTACATTCCTACCTACATTCCTATTATTGAATTGGATACAGTGCTCCAATTTATCCGAAGGCTGCGAATATATCATACGGACGAAGGTGGTTTCGTGATGGTGCAAATACTTTGAAGTGTTGATGCTTGCCGTAGGCGTTTTCGAAGCGCAACATGTTGAAAATGTGTGGAAACGCTTAGGGCAAACGATGTCAGGAATTACCGATTTAGAACAGCTACTCGTATCAATGGAGCCACGTTTAGTCGATGGGGAATTTGTGTTTTGTACAGTGAAAGGCTCACTGGCTGAATTCCTGATGCTCGATATCTTAGGTTCGTTTAAAGAACAGGAAGGTTTGACTCTAGTACTTCCAAAGCTTCAGGCAGAGCAAGCTGAACTCGACTTTGAAGGGGTGTTTAGAATGATCACTTTGAACGTTCACTCCAGTCTTGAAGCGGTCGGTTTAACGGCAGCGGTGTCCAACAAACTTGCGGAGCGGGATATTAGCGCTAACGTGGTAGCAGCCTATTATCATGACCATATCTTTGTCCAGTCTTACAAAGCAGATGAGGCGCTCGCTGCACTTAAGGAGTTCCTAAGTGAGTAAACCTATTCGAGTAAAAGCAGTCTGTCTTTGTCGATATGATAGAAAAATACTGCTGGCGGAAGGTTATGATCCGACGAAAAATGAGCACTATTTGATGCCGATTGGTGGCGGGGTTGAGTTTGGAGAGCTTGCTGAACAAGCCGCGGTTCGTGAAGTTCGCGAAGAGATTGGAGCGGATGTCTCAGACCTAAACTTACTTGGCGTGAGTGAGAATAGGTTCACGTTCGATGGCGTTCCCGGACATGAAGTGGTTTTTGTCTTCGAAGGTATCCTCGAAAATTCCGATCTGTATCAGAAAGAACGCTTTAAGGGTATAGAAACGAATGGCGTCGAGTTTACGGTAAGATGGGTACCAGAAGAGGACGTTATCAGTGGGTCTATTCCTGTTTACCCAGACGGTATTCTGTCTATGCTAAAAAGAGGTGAGTTAATGAACAGGGCATTCAATGAAATACGATGAGTTTAATGAGTATTGTGGCTCCTTTACGGCTACCTCACATGTGATTCAGTGGGGGATGCGCATGTGTGGAAAGTGGGTGGAAAGGTGTTCGCGATTGGTGGTTGGAGTAAGGAGGGAAGTGAGGCTTATATCTTTAAAACTTCGGATCTTAACTTTGATTTTCTTTCTGATCACGAAGGCTACCGACCGGCTCCGTACTTTGCCAATCGAGGAATGAAGTGGATTCAGCAGACAGACACTCGCGGTCATCTAGATGAGGAGCTTCGCTACTACATTAGCGAGTCATATCGAATCGTATCTTTGGGGCTAAGTAAGCGAAAAAGAATGGAGTTGGGAATCGTTGTGGAGTGACGGGCACTGTGAGAGTGCCCAATGAGCGTCATTAACCTTGCTGCAAATGCTCCACCAACACTTTAACAAAGCGAGCAGCTTCACCACCGGTGCACGCTCTATGGTCAAAGGTTATCGAAAGCGGCAACGCTTTGACTCCAACCGCTTGTCCATCCTTCATTATTACTTTCTCAATAATTCGACCCGCACCCACGATCGCGACCTGAGGAGGTGTCACCACGGGTGTCGCGAATATCCCAGCGATAGCACCAAAGTTAGACAGGGTGATGGTGGCGTGTTGCAACTGCTCTCGTCCAATTCGTCTTGCTCTTATACCTTGGACGGTTTCATTTAACCATTGGCGGATGCCTGCTTGATCGTACTCATTAGCGTTTCTGAGCACAGGAACATACAGTCCATGGCTACTGTCTACGGCAATACCAATGTTCACGTTGGAATGGACACATCGGGTCATGGTTTCTGCATCGAACCACGCATTAAGCGCGGGTTCTGTTTGGCACGCATGTACCACAGCTTTGATAAGCCTTCCTGAGATATCCTCGCCACTTTGCCAGTTGTCTAGCATGCTTCTTCGGTGATGGTGACAGAAGCCACGGAGTGGTGCGACTGCGCCATGGTGCCAACCATGGTTCGACGTGCGCCTTTAAGAACTTCCGTGCCGGGTGCTTGCTTGTCTATTTGATCGTAAATGTCATTGTCTGTGATCACACCATCTTGGCCACTGCCTTTGACGCGAAGCAGATCGATTCCGAGCTTCTTCGCTAGCAGCCGAGCAGAGGGCATGGCGGTAATCGCGTTTTCCTCTGCGTTGTGGTGCGCCGCGCCAACCCAAAAGTCATCGACCTCAACGTGATGTGTGTGGTTGGAGACATTGCCGACAACGGTTGCCGCATCATTGGTACTTGATGACTCATTGAGGTTAGCGCCTTCCGTGACCGCCTCTTCGATTTCAATTAATAGGCTGCCAATACTGATGACATCACCTTCTTCACCATATCGTTTGACGATTTTTCCGCTGTACGGCGCGGGGACTTCGACAACGGCTTTCGCGGTCTCAACGGTAAGGATAACTTGGTCTAAGTCGACATCGTCGCCGACATTCACATGCCATTCGACAATCTCAGATTCGGCGAGTCCTTCCCCCAAGTCTGGCAATAAAAATGACTTCATTTCCAACCCTCCACTAGCTCTCTTGCTGCTTGTACGATGTCGGCCTCTTGGATCAAAAAGTAGTCTTCATTTTTGTAGTAAGGCATCACGGTATCAAGCCCGGTTACTCGCTTAGGCGGCGCTTTGAGCATGCACATGGCTTGCTCTGAAGTTCGAGTAATGATCTCTGCGCCAACGCCGCAGCTTCTGCTGCTTCATGAACGACCAATAAACGCCCGGTTTTCTCAAGTGATTTTAATATCGTTTCCATATCAATGGGTTTGATGCTCGCTAGATCAATCACCTCCACTTCGATACCAGCTTTAGACAGTGTATCCGCGGCCTGAAGTGACTCAACAACACAGGCTCCCCAAGTCACAAGCGTTAAATCCCGCCCTTTGCGAAGGGTGTAGCAAGTATCAAGAGGCAGGGCTTCACCATTATCAACCACATTCGATTTAACGGTGCGATAGATGCGTTTGGGCTCGAAGAACATAACCGGATCGTTGCAGCGTATTGCCGATAGCAACAAACCGTAGGCGCGTTGCGGTGATGACGGGATAACAACCCTCAGGCCTGGAATATGAGCAAACAGTGCTTCGACACTTTCGGAGTGATGTTCTGGCGCATGTATGCCACCGCCAAATGGCGCGCGAAACACAATTGGGCAGGAGAGACGCCCGCGGGTGCGATTGCGCATTCGAGCCGCATGACAAATGATGTGCTCCATGGCAGGAAACACGAACCCCTGAAATTGGAACTCAGCAATGGGTCGCAGCCCTTGAGTTGCCATGCCTACCGCAACACCGCCGATGAGTGCTTCGGCAAGTGGGGTATCGATAACGCGTTTAAGCCCAAAACGTTCTTTAAGGCCAACGGTGGCGCGGAATACGCCGCCGTTATCGCAACATCCTCTCCAAGCAGTACAACGCGTTTGTCTCTGCCCATTTCATGATGGAGGGCTAAATTCACCGCATCGACCAGTGTGGATTCTACTGAAGCGATAGGGCTTGCTAGGGGTTCAATATGCAGTTGATCAGCCATGTTGTCCTCCTTGCATGCGCATCGATTTGTTGATGAGTTCATCGCGCTGTAGACGAAGTTCTTTGGTGGGTTGCTCGTAGAGATAGTCAAATGCGGTTTCTGGTGCTTGAGGTGGGGTATTGAGATAGCGAGCGACGGCTTCCTCAACCAATTGCTTGCTCTCTGCGGCAAGCGCGGCTTCGTCTGAATTTTGCCACCAACCTTGAGCTTCCAAAAAGGTCTTGAGTCGTTGAATTGGCTCATACTCCCAAGCGGTATCAAGTTCGTCATCGCTTCTGTATCGAGTGGCGTCATCAGCAGTGGTGTGGTCGCTGAGTCTGTAGCTTATTGCTTCAATCAGCGTTGCGCCTTTGCCTTTGCGCGCATTGGCAATAGCGTTGCCGATTGCATCTAGCATGGCGACGACATCGTTACCATCGACTTTGAGTCCAGGAATGCCTGCGCCTTGGGCTTTATCTGCAAGGAATTCTGCCCCGCATTGTAGTGCCCTAGGGACTGAGATCGCCCATTGGTTGTTGTTCACCACAAACACTAATGGAATGTTCCAAGCTCCGGCGCAATTAATGGATTCTAGAAAATCACCTTTTGAAGTGGCGCCATCACCACAGGTTACCAGTGCGACATCGTGGTTGCCTTTGATCTTCAGTGCCGCTGCGACGCCTACGGCGTGAGTACACTGAGTCGCTATAGGGACACAAAACGGTAGGTCGGTGCATCGGTTGTCGCTATTGTTGAACTCAAAATCGCTACCGCGTTCGTCACCGCCCCAATATTGTAGGTTTTTTTCCATTGGAATGCCGCGAACCCACATGGCGGGCATGTCGCGATAGTAGGGGATGAAAACATCTCGGTGAGACAGGGCGTGGCCAATGGCGATACCTATTGCTTCGGCACCAAGGTGCGAAGGGTAAGTGCCAAGTTTGCCGGTGCGTTGAAGGGCAACGGCTTTAGCATCGTACGTTCTTGCGACTACCATGTCGCGGTACAGCTTCTTTAGGGTTGCTTCGTCAGCCCAATCGGGTAGTGGGCTAACTAAGTGTCCTTGGTAGTCGATAAAACGATGCATGGGTAATGCTTGTACGTTCATCTCGAACTCCTTTTCACATACTCTGGATAAGAGTGATGTCGATAAGGCTGAAACCAGTACGTGTTTATACGCAATGTTTCAAACGCTTGGATACTATAAGTGTAAACAAATTGTTAAATTATGCTTCAAAAGAGAAATGGCCATTTAGTAAATAAAACCTTACAGCGCTAATTATTGGATGTTATATGCTAGCTAATTGCCAAATGGTGGTGTAAAGCTCTGCTAATTCAAGGGTGAGATCTTTCGAACTGAAATATGGTTCTGAATGAGAATTTGGAGAAAATGGATAAAGTCGTCGAGATTTGAACAAAAAGGCCAATGGTGTTGGCCTTTTTATCGTCTGTTGATAGACGGAAAGTTACAATGTCACCTCTTCACAGAGCTCTAAAGGCAGTCCGTCTGGATCTTGGAAAAAGGTATAGCGCTTACCCGTGTATTCATCGATGCGAATGGGCTCAACTGCTATTCCATGACCGACGAGTTTGTTCACGGCCTGGTCAATATCATCCACTACAAAGGCAAGATGTCTTAACCCTTGTGCTTCGGGAAAACTTGGACGTGGCGGCGAACCAGGAAAAGAGAACAATTCGATCTGTGTACTATCTGGCAGTTCGAGATCGAGTTTGTACGAATCACGCGCCTCGCGGTAGTTCTCCGCCAATACGTTTAACCCCAAAACTTCGGTATAGAACTCCTTCGATCTTGGGTAATCAGAACAAATGATGGCGATGTGATGCGTTCCTTTGAGCATGGTCGGATCCTAGTTGTGTTTGATAAGTTTAGCGGGCAGCCACGGGCGACATAGTCTATAAAGACGCGCAGCCTTGCCGGCATGTACTTAGTCTGGGCGTACTGCATTGCAATCGCCCCATGATAGTTACTCTTTATTGTCCAATCAGGAAGCACGGGCACGACACTTCCATCATCGAGTGATTCTTTTATCACGAAGTCATGAAAAATACCGATACCCAGACCTTGTTTCACACCACTGAGGCGCATTTGCGAGTGGTTGATGGCGTAGCGACCAGACACAGTGACCGTGTGAAAGTCATCGTCTTTAAGAAAGTCCCATACATTGTCTCTATCGACTTCGGCCAGATAGAGACAGTCGTGATGCTCAAGATCGCTGGGAGAAGCAGGGAGGCCGTTGGTTTTAACGTAATCCGGGCTGGCACATAGCACTAGGTTAGTCGGCCCCAGCTCTTTCATCACAAGGTTTTCGTCTGGCTTGTCTGTGAGTTTGAACGCAACGTCGATACCCAGATTGAGCAGGTCATAAGTGCCATCTATGGCGCGCACTTTTAGCTGAATCTCTGGATACTGCTGGAGAAATGGTGCGATAAATGGTTGCAACACCGAGTTCAAGAAGGCTTCAGGCGCGGCAATAGTGAGAGAGCCACTTGGCTCAGCGTGATCAGATTGAGAAACTTCAACCGCTTGCTGAGCCGCGTTAACCATTAGCACGCTTTGATCGTAAACCTTTCTACCCGCTTGCGTGATAATGAGCTTTCGAGTCGTACGCTCAAACAACTTTACTGACAGGGCACTTTCAAGTCGCGTGATGGTCTTGGAGAGTGCGGATGGGGTGACGCCGAGGTTCTTCGCGGCCGCAGTAAAACTGCCCTCGTTCACGACCAAAATATAGGATGCCAAGTCCGGTAGGAGCGCGATAAGCTTGTGGTTAAACATGATTCGTGCCTCAGATTCACTAATGGTTTTCCATGTTAAGGGATAATCGTTAGCAGCACAATGAACTAAAATGATTGCATTCGTTAGATACACCAAATCAATAGAATTTGGCTATCTCATCCCCTACATAACCTATTGAGAAATAGGATAGAAAAAGGAATCCACTATGTCTGCTTCGTTTTATAAGCAAATCCAAGATCAGATTGAAGAAGTAAAAGCGGAAGGTTTGTACAAATCTGAGCGTGTTATCACTTCTCAACAACAAGCGGCTGTTGAAATCTCAACGGGCGAAGAAGTGCTGAACTTCTGTGCGAACAACTATCTTGGTCTAGCTAACCACCCTGCGCTTATTGAAGCGGGGAAAGCGGGTATGGATAAAAATGGCTTCGGTATGGCGTCGGTACGCTTTATCTGTGGTACTCAAGACATTCATAAAGAGCTTGAGCAGAAGCTTTCTACTTTCCTAGGTAAAGAAGACACGATTCTTTACACATCTTGCTTCGATGCAAACACAGGTCTTTTCGAGACTATCCTTGGCAAAGAAGATGCAATCATCTCTGACGCACTAAACCACGCATCTATCATCGATGGCGTTCGTCTATGTAAAGCGATGCGTTACCGCTACGCGAACAACAACATGGCAGAGCTAGAACAGCAACTTATCGCTGCAACTGAAGCAGGTGCTCGCCACAAGCTTATCGTGACTGACGGCGTTTTCTCTATGGACGGCGTAGTCGCAAACCTACCAGCTATCTGTGACCTTGCTGATAAATACGGCGCACTGGTTATGGTTGATGATTCTCACGCTGTTGGCTTTATGGGTAAAAACGGCGCAGGTACTCACGAATTCCACGACGTGATTGACCGTATCGATATCATTACAGGTACGCTAGGTAAAGCAATGGGCGGCGCGTCAGGTGGCTATACTTCAGGTAAAAAAGAAGTGATTGATTGGTTGCGTCAGCGCTCTCGTCCATACCTATTCTCTAACTCTGTAGCACCGGCCATTGTTAACGCGTCTATCCGCGTTCTAGACCTGCTACAAGAAAGTGGCGATCTTCGTGAGCGTCTATGGAAAAACGCGGCACACTTCCGTACTCGTATGGAAGGCGCGGGCTTTACTATGGGTGGTGCAGATCACGCGATCATTCCAATCATGCTAGGCGATGCAAAAGTCGCGGCTGAGTTTGCTGAGCGTGCGCTAGAGAAAGGCATCTACGTGATTGGTTTCTCTTTCCCAGTTGTACCTAAGGGTCAAGCACGTATCCGTACTCAAATGTCAGCAGCACACTCTCGCGAGCAACTAGACCGCGCTATCGATGCATTCATCGAAGTGGGTAAAGACATGGGTCTTATCAAGTAATTGCTCTCCCATTGATTTTTAGCCCTGAGCTTATAGCTCGGGGCATAGTTTGGTAAATATTATGAAAATCAAAGCACTTTCAAAGCTTAAGCCAGAACAAGGCATCTGGATGACCGAAGTAGACAAGCCAGAGCTTGGTCACAACGACATCCTAATCCGCATCAAAAAGACCGCTATCTGTGGTACTGACGTTCACATTTATAACTGGGATGAGTGGTCACAAAACACCATTCCTGTGCCTATGGTTGTAGGTCACGAGTACGTGGGTGAAGTCGTCGGTATCGGTCAAGAAGTTCGCGGCTTCGAAATTGGCGATCGTGTATCTGGTGAAGGTCACATCACTTGTGGTCACTGCCGTAACTGTCGTGGCGGTCGTACTCACCTATGTCGTAACACAGTGGGTGTGGGTGTTAACCGCACGGGTGCTTTCTCTGAGTACCTTGTTATTCCAGCGTTCAATGCGTTTTAAGATTCCTGAAGGTATTTCTGATGACCTAGCGTCTATCTTTGACCCGTTTGGTAACGCGGTACACACAGCGCTTTCTTTCGACCTAGTCGGTGAGGACGTACTGATCACAGGTGCGGGTCCAATCGGCATCATGGCTGCAGCGGTTGCAAAACACGTTGGTGCTCGTCACGTGGTTATCACGGACGTGAACGAATACCGTCTAGATCTTGCTAAGAAGATGGGCGTAACGCGCGCAGTTAACGTAGCGAACGAAAACCTAAAAGACGTGATGGCTGAACTCGGCATGACGGAAGGCTTCGATGTTGGTTTGGAAATGTCTGGCGTACAAGCTGCATTCAGCTCAATGTTAGAAACTATGAACCACGGTGGTCGTATCGCACTTCTAGGTATTCCACCATCAGACATGGGCATCGACTGGAACCAAGTTATCTTTAAAGGTCTTGTGATCAAAGGTATCTACGGTCGTGAGATGTTCGAAACTTGGTACAAGATGGCAAGCTTGATTCAATCAGGTCTAGATCTAACACCAATCATCACTCACCACTACAAAGTTGATGACTTCCAAGAAGGCTTCGATGTGATGCGTAGCGGTCAGTCTGGTAAGGTTATTCTCGATTGGGAATAGTTTGACTCAGAAAAAGTGTCGTTCATATGCACGACACTTTTTCTTTTGACGCCACGAATGTGCGTTAAAGAATTCTTGCTCTATTTATCCCCTGTAAAGACACCGTTTAGCTTAGTTCTATCCTCGCGTTACATGCCTCTCAGTTATCCTACTAACCAGTAGTCACAACACTTTTGATTAATGTTTGCTCACTCGCTACGCTAACCCAAATCACATTATTAATTTAAACTCCTTCTTAAGTCGTTTTTTGATTGATTTAAACCACACAACTCTATATCCTTTACATCAATTAATCATACAATAGTACGTAAAGAGGAATTAAACATGACTAAACCTGTAATCGGCTTTATCGGTCTAGGTCTTATGGGCGGCAACATGGTTGAGAACCTTCAAAACCGTGGTTACGAAGTTAACGTTATGGATCTGAACAAAGATGCCGTTGCAGCTGTTCTAGCTCGTGGTAATGCATCTGAAGCAACGTCTGGTAAAGATTTGGCAGAGAAAAGCGACATCGTCATGCTATGTCTAACAACGTCTGAAGTTGTAGAAAAAGTCGTATACGGCGAAACAGGTATCCTAGTGGGTATGAGTGAAGGTAAGACGCTAATCGACTTCGGTACTTCTATCCCAGCTTCAACTAAGAAAATCGGTGCTGCTCTTGCTGAAAAAGGCGCTGGCATGATCGATGCGCCGCTAGGCCGCACTCCAGCTCACGCGAAAGATGGTCTTCTAAACATCATGGCTGCTGGCGACATCGAAACGTTCAACAAAGTTAAGCCAGTTCTTGACGAGCAAGGTGAAAACGTATTCCACCTAGGTGCACTAGGTTCAGGTCACGTGACTAAACTAGTTAACAACTTCATGGGTATGACGACAGTTGCAACTATGTCTCAAGCTTTCGCTGTCGCTAAGCTAGCAGGGGTTGACGGTCAGCAACTATTTGACATCATGTCAGCTGGTCCATCTAACTCTCCATTCATGCAGTTCTGTAAGTTCTACGCAGTAGACGGTGAAGAAAAACTAGGTTTCTCTGTTGCTAACGCAAACAAAGACCTTGGTTACTTCCTTGCTCTATGTGAAGAGCTAGGTACAGAGTCTCTAATCGCTCAAGGTACTTCCACAAGCCTACAAGCAGCAGTTGATGCTGGCCTAGGTCAAAATGACGTTCCAGTGATCTTCGACTACTTCACCAACCTGAAGAAGTAATCGTTGAAGCTTAGTTTGAGCGAGATATCGCACTAAGAAACGAATAAACAAAACCCCGCTGATGTTATCAGTGGGGGTTTTGTTTTGTTTGCAACACAACTTAAGTTTTTGAAAGGGCAGTGTGCCTAGTTTCTGTTAAGTGAATTGTATCCAGAGCTTTAGCTATTAGAGAAGCGATTGGGCTTTAAAACTTCCCACCGTTAACCCATTCGCTTTTGGGAGGAACGGGTTCTTGATTAATCCACCATTCGACAATTTGCTTGTTATCTATGCGAAATATATCAAAGCGAGCTATTTCTGTGTTTTCATAAAACAAACGGCTGTAAGCGACAACCATGTTACCTTGGCCGACAATTTTAAATACCTGATCATAGCTCCCAACATAGTTCTCGGCAGGATCAACATCCAAAGCAGCGTGCATAGCGAGGTTATCGAAACTTACGTAGCGGCTAGCGCTCTCTTTTCGCCCTAACACCATCACATCACACAAAAAGTTCCTAACTAACTCTTTGTTGTCTTCGGTCTTATCAATATCAATGGGTTCAGTTGAGCCGCTTATTTGATCTCGTTGGGTATCTGGATTTTCTTTATAGGCAGAGATGACATCCCAATGCTCTATGATCTTGTCATTATTGTCGGTATCAAATAAATCGGTGGTGACCCAGTATGCTTCGCCGTTGTTGATGTTTTGATACGCTTGCACAAACACATATTGACCATCGACAAGCGAACGTACGATGCGTATGTCACGGTCGTGGCACCGTTCAATAAATGGCTCAAAAAACTCGACAAAGCCTCTATGCCGTTTCTAACGCCAGTACTATGTTGGGTATAGCGTGCACCCGTATATTTGGTCACGGCTTGCCGAGCATGCCCATCACGAATTCCTTCCATGTACAAGTTGGTTGCATTGTCTAGTTTTTGGCTCATGAGTAACCCCCGTCATTTAGTCGACACATTTAAAGCTTAAGCCTAGTTGAACATTGCTGTACTCGTGACGAATAAAAAGCCCGGTGAACAGTATCCACCGGGCTTTGTTAATTTAGGAACTGATTGTTATTTTACTTTGGCAGCGTTGATCAACTGATAATCAGGGCCAGCGGTTTCTGCCGTAATAACAGAAAGTTTGCTTATGTCTGCACCTGCGTTTTCATATGACATAAGGCCATTTTCTGAAACAGATTTCGGCAGGTCAGTGCTGAAGTTGTCAATTTGCGAGGCTTCAGTGACGGTGCCTACATAAACTTCATTTTTATAGCTTGCATCGACTAGCGGATGATCTGCGACTGCACGAACGCTTACGAAATCTGGGTTTTTGGTATTATCGACCACATTGTTTTCGAAGCTAACGTCAACACCCGTAAAGACGGTTTCAACCACATCGTTGTTAAACAGACTGACGCGATGGGTTTGGTTTCCGTAGACAATGCCCCATTCAGTATCCACCAGCGTATTGTTGTTGATGGTAATGTTTTTCGGCGTCCACTGTTTATTCAGTTCTTTACCTTTTACGCTTTGATCAAGTACTTCGTTGTTTTCTACATCGATAATACCGGTATTGATAACAATGCCGCCCCGCAGGTCCGCATTCCCTTCAATAAGACCATCACGGCCACGGGTACCAGAGATGTAGTTATTACTAATGACATGATTTTCGTCATAGATACGCATACCACCGGTTAGTCTTTTTTCATTGCCAAGAATGATGTTGCTATCAACCGTGTTTGCTTTGCCGTGACGTAGCGAGATAAGCGACGCGCTTTCAAAGATGGTGTTACCTGCAATCAGGTTTTCTCCTGATTTGATTGAGATAAGCTCACGCTCACCATCCATATTGATCATCAGGTTGTTGACGAATTTCGATTTAGAAGGCCACTGCGACGCTTTTGAGTCACCAATACGAATGGCTTCCCAGCTGTTTCCGTTGTATCGAATAGCTTCTTTGATATCGAGTTCGTTGAACACGTTTTTTTGCTGATCTAGGAAGATGTTATCCGCAATTAAGTGATTGTCAGGTTGATCATCCTTTTGGACACCAATCAATGTGCCACGTTTTTGTTTACCTTCGAAACGGTTGTTAATCACCTTGCCGTCTTTACCCCATAGTGATACCCACAAGTACTTTGGATACTCAGAACGGCGCTCATCTGGCTCATAGGCGTAGTCGTGATTGAAGTAATAGAAGGTAGAGTTCACTAGGATGTTGTTGTTACCCATCATGCGAATGCCACCAAATCGCTCCGCAGGTCCGCCTTCAGTAAATACGAGGCCATCAACCGTAATACCGTCACCTTCTAGGACGAGTTGAACAAGACCGGTAAGCCATGCTTCTCCCGCCGTTTCAGATTTGATTGTAACCTTGTTGGCTGTAATGGTGACGACACCAAGATTCGGGAACTTACCAGAGGGTAGGGTAATGGTTGCTCCGTCTTCGGCATTCTCAAGTTGCTGTTTAAGTTCGTCAACTTGTTGAGACGATTGCTCTACCAATGATGCACCATCGGCAATCGTGTAGCGGTCAGTAGCTAGTAGCATCTCTCTTGAGAGTTCATTTAGATCAATATTAGCGGTGATTGAACTCTCAGCGTCTACTGATGAGTTGGAATCAGAAGCCGTGCAACCGACCATTGTTATTGAAGTAGCGATTAGGGCAGCAATAAGTGTTTTCTTCATATTAGTCTCAGGTTTGTTTCTCGAAGTTATCCAGCAAATGAGAGGCACAGTTCAATAGAGGAGCCTTTCAGCGAGCTAGGCTTATACTATCGTTTGACTATATTATTTGTAGTATCATATATCAAGATCGTGGCGAGGGACGTATTTAGGCGTCGAACCAACCAGCGTGAGCTAGGTGTAGAAGTGCACACGTGGGGTGAGCGTGCGGAAGAAACTGGTCTGAAGCTTG
Source organism: Vibrio variabilis (assembly GCF_003263785.1). Lineage (GTDB taxonomy): Bacteria > Pseudomonadota > Gammaproteobacteria > Enterobacterales > Vibrionaceae > Vibrio > Vibrio variabilis. The sequence continues at coordinate 30,831 of NZ_JYJK01000072.1, read as the reverse complement.
CCATATCTGGGCTAGCTGCGTTTTTACTAGCTGTGAGGTTTGGTTCCTGATTGAGTAAAAAAGTGATCGCATGTTGTCTTTTTTTGGAAGATGTGTCGCTGTTGTTAATAAAAACAATGCATTGTTGGATATAAAATATTACAAATAAATGTAAGTTAGCAAGCGTAGTATGTATTGCATCACAGAATTGAAATCAGCAGTCCCATTGAAGTAAATAAAGTTGAACCAACTTATTTATTTTATTTATCAATTATTTAAATTGATTATTGCTGCCGTTTGAATTTGGAAACTTGGATGATTCGCATGTGGCTAGTGATGTGGATCACAGATATTAGCTCTAAAACCGCTTAGTATAATTGTAATACATTAACACAAGCACTATTAGGGTTTGATTATGAACAACCTGTCTAAAGTCACTATCGCAGTGACCACTCTACTTGCGACTACCGCCGTTTCTGCAGCCTCTTTTAACGTACGTCATGAGTATAAGAACGAGACTAAGCAGCACTCTTCTCGTGTAAAGCTTGCGGATAACATCGGCAACTTCCTTGTTGATATTGAAGCGAAGTTCAAGGGACAAAACGGCAAGTTTATGGAAGACCTACAAATTAACGGTTGGGAACTTGGTTTAAACTACCGTCATGTTTTGAATGACAACTGGACTCTGACCTACGGTATGCCAATCGAAGCGCGTAGCGCCGGTATGACATACAAGCCTCAACTTCGTGCGACTTACCAAGTTGACAGTATTGATGGCCTAAGCTTGAGCGCTCGTTACCGTTACGACATTAGACACACTAACGAGTCTACGTCTTACGTCGATGATAATAATGATGGTCTATTTGAGCCTGTTGTAATCCCGAGCAAAGACCAGCGTCGTCACCGTATCACAGCAAACATCAACTACGCTCTAGACGACTGGCGCTTTGGCTTTGAAGGTAACTACTACAAAGCAGAAGGTTATGAGCTATATAACAAAAAAGACACCAACTACGAGCTAAATGCTACAGTCGCAAAGAAAATTGGTCAGTGGACGCCATCTGTTGAGTTTGGTGACGTGAACGTGAGCTCTACTAGCGACAAGCGTGAACTACGTAGCCGTATCGGCCTAACTTACAGCTTCTAAGCGATTCACTCGCTGGATAACTTGAAGGCTCTCAGTAGTGAGAGCCTTTATTCATTTTGCCGTTATTTCAATACTTCAACTCTTGGTTTGGTATCATTGATATTCAAGCGCCTCGGTTTGAATGATACAGCTCAATACATATGAGATGGTCGAAACTGCTAAGAGTTTATCAAGTCTTAAAGCAATAGTTATAGTACTATTGTATTATATGAAAAGTTTCTAAATCTTAATTTTTATCTGGAGCAGTATATGGCTACTTTTTCACTTGTAGAAGATGCAAGTCGTAAGATTCATGTTCACGTTGCCAGGCAGATTGCTCGACAAATATTGTCTGGAAAACTAAGTGAGGGTGAGAAGCTGCCGAATGAGGTGTCACTGTGTGAATCATTCGGTGTGAGTCGCACTGCGTTGAGGGAGTCGACCAAGCTACTCTCCGCAAAGGGGCTAATTGCTTCACGTCCAAAGGTAGGTACTGCGGTTCTGCCGAGGACAGAATGGCACTTCCTTGATCCCCAGTTACTTTACTGGATTCAAGATATTGAAGACACAAAACTGTTTCTATCTCAGTTTCTTGGGCTGCGAAAAGCCATAGAGCCAGAAGCCTGCGCTTTGTGCGCGAAAAATGCGACTGCGGAACAGCGTAAATCTATCTCTCTAATCTTTCAAAAGATGACGCTTGCTGCTGAGGCCAACGACCACCAAGAGTGGACGGTCAATGATCATCTGTTCCATCAAACTATCTTCTTCTCCACGGGCAATCAGTTTTACGTGCCTTTTGGCAACATACTTGAAACCATCTTTAAGCAGTTTCTGGATGAATCCGCAGAAGGTGGACGTTTCTGCTTGGATGAACACAGAGCAATATACGAAGCGATTATGTCGGGCAGGGCAGACGATGCTCGAAACGCATCTGCGTGCTTGCTGAATGACGAGAATCAGAGGTTATCGAGCGTTGTTAATGGCTAACCATTGTCATTCGAGACTGATGTAACTTAGCTTCAAGCGTTAGCCTGAAAACTTGAATATAAAAATGGGCCTCAACTTAGTTGAGGCCCATTGCGTTATTTACAGCAGTAAACTGGAAGCCGATGTTATATCGGCATCCAACAAATGCATACTATTAAACTAAGCCGAATGAGCCTTCCCATGAGAACGTTTGACCTGCAAATTCAACGCTGTGCTGACCTTGCTGCTCATCTTCCGACAGGTTGCTGATAGCAAAGCAATACGTTTTGCCTGTCGTCATGTTGATTTGAACAACGGTAGCAACGTCATTGTTACCGACAACGTTCACTGACTCTACTAGGCCACGAGCATTCACTGATTGTTCAAATTCTTCATTGAAGTAACCGTGAGTCTCTAGAACCGACGCGAACACGTGATCTTTGCCGGTTTGGCGCATGATCATGGCAGGTTCACTGCGTAGATTGAAATCAGGGTCATTAGCGCCTATACGAGCAAAGATAACTTCACTGTCTTTATTGGCACTTGTCACGAGTGAATAGTAGCTGTTATTAACTAACCAGCTAACTAGCGAGCTGCCTTCAACGCGACCAGAGCCGATGTTCCAAAGATGCTGGTAACCGTCAGACTCACCAAGAGGCTTCAAGGTTGCTTCTGTTTGATAGTCGAAATCAGTACGAATGATTTGGCCAGAGTAATGAACAGGAAGATCGTACTGATGCTCTGTCTCAGACTGAATTCGGTACACATCGATAACCAGTGGTTTTTCAAATTCTGGCAATTCAGCAAGCAGGATACTGCGCTGCATATCTACGCCGTCGTAGTAACCAGAAATGCGGCCACTCATACCTTGAAGCTTGTCGCTTGTGATATCAAAGAAATGCTTCTCACCAAACTTAGACTCTGCAAGTGCTGTGTTGAAGTTGTTCTGCGTCTTCTGATCGACAGTGACCGTGTTGTGAGCGACAGTTTGCTTACAGTAAGACTTGTTTTCTGGGATGTAGCGTCCGCCGAACTTTGGCTCTACGTTCACCCAACGGCCATAGCCGTAGTCGTGCAATACCTCGTGGCCTCGGTTAAAGACGCTCAAGTGAAGACCGTCGTAGTGACCATGGTCAAGCGCTGAGTGATACTGGTGATCGGAGCCGTGCTGACCAAACCAAATCAGTGCCATGGTATCGTCGTCTTGGCTATCACGGTGACGAAGAATGCCTAAACCACCTTTTTCACCTTGAGGACCATCTGTTAGGTATAAGCTACCCCAGTTAAATGGCTTGATTTCGTCTGCTGCTTCCACAGCATTCGATAGTGTAAGGCCAGACGAGTGTACCCAAACGTTTTGCTGGTGGTTTGCCATAGCAAGCAAGGTCTCTGCTTTTTCATAGCGATGGAAGCAAACACTCGTTGCCATAACCACCCCCTCATCGTTGATCGAGATGGTCTTCGATGAGTCGTTACAAGCAGGTAGGGAGCCATCAGGGAACGCAGTTTTGAATACAGCGTAAGAGGTGGTCTTGATAACGGAGTCGTTGAATTGGTAGATAGCTAACTCAGGTTGGCGACGTTCAATGGCTTCAGCAAAAAGATAGATAGGTCGCAGTGAGAAACGGTGGTAGTACGGCCCTTCCATGTAGTAACCATCTGGCGAGAATAGCTGATCTAACTGAGCAAGGAATCCGCCACTCACTTTGTCGAGTTTCAAACCGTACAGTGCTTTATCAACAGACTCTTGGTCGTTGATCGCGTAACCACAGATACCAACAGCGGCTACCGCCCAAAGGCCATGGTTATGAACAATGTCAAAGTCGTGACCGTAGGTGACAACGAAAAGATCAATCATTTGCTTGAAGAGATCGTTTTCGATGAGTGCTTTTTGCTCTTCACTTAGCGTGTGATAAATACAGGAATAAGCGCATGATGCATAAAGCATCCACATGTTTTCGTTCAGAGTCTGGTGGAAGATCTTACCCGGAGGGTTAGTATCCTTACTTGTGTTGCTTTCTAGCGTTGGATATACCGTCGCGTAAGCGGTTAGCATGTCAACAATGTAGTCGCGGTACTTTTGCTCTTCAGTGATCAAAAACAAGCGACCAGCTAAATCAATATGAATGTAGTTCTGCTTATGACGGTTGTGTTCGTAACCACCACCTTCACCGTGACCAGGAACCTCGATACCCACTTCTGTCATATACGCATCTGTCTGCTTAATATCGCGCGCCAGTGCTTTCCCCATAAGGCTATCCGTGCCCAAAGCTTTACGAAGCTCAGCGGCTTCTTCAAAGTTCATCAAAAGAGGTTGATAGCTCATTACTGTTTCTCCTAGATGGATTGGCGCGCGAAACAAGCGCTGTGACCAATCCTGTTGATTGCTTGGAGCGAAATCGACTGCATGTGCGGCCGAATCTTACTCACAAATTAGCTGTTGAATATAATAGTAATACAATAGCATCTTAAATCCCACTTGAAGACCAGAGAATGATGACCGAAATCACGGTTGGGACTGTAAGTTATTGTTTATTATTGGTTGTGTTTGATTCGTCGACTCTGTGTGGCGAATTGTATTCAAGGAAAAGCTCTTGATGTTTCTGTCTGTATGTTGATTTAGATCACAGATTTGTAGGTATATTGTATTACAAATAATTTTTTGGGTTATAGTACATAACAGTTAAACTTAGGGTGAATCTAAAGTGGAGAACCATTATGAACCCTTTCTTTATCAAAGAAGAGCACCAGTGGGTCGATCTAGGCGATGATATTAAGCGCAAACTAGCGATGTACGGCGCCGTTGCGTTAGAGCAAGACAGTATTCCTCTAGATATCTTTAACCCTGCTCGCGAAGACTTTTTGAAATAATCGATTAAGAAATCACTGTTGCAAAGGTAACACCATGAAAAATATTAACATTGCAGTCCTTGGCGAGTGTATGGTTGAGCTGCAGAAGAAAAACGGTCAGCTACAGCAAACATTCGGTGGTGACACGCTAAATACCGCTTTATATCTATCTAGGCTAACGAGAGCACATGATGTCAACGTCAGCTATGTAACGGCATTAGGTCACGACGAGTTCAGTGGTGAAATGCTTAGCAATTGGCAAAAAGAGGGCATCGATACCTCTAATGTTCTTCAAATCAAAGACAAGAACCCAGGCATCTATTACATTGAGACAGATGAAACGGGCGAGCGTTACTTCCACTATTGGAGAAACGAAGCCGCAGCAAAATTCATCTTCGAGCAACCTGAGTCAAACGTTTTAGTTGAGAAGCTGCTTGGTTACGATGCGCTGTATCTAAGCGGCATCACATTGGCAATTCTTACGCCAGTTGGTCGTGAAAAGCTGATAGAGACTCTAAAGCAATTCAAAGAGCGCGGTGGCAAAGTATTCTTTGATAACAACTACCGTCCTAAGCTTTGGAGTGGCGAGCAAGAAGCGATTCATTGGTATGAGCAAGTCCTATCTATGACGGATATCGCGATGCTGACATTTGACGATGAGCAAGCGCTATACGGTGACGAAGAGTTGGATGACTGTATCAGCCGTACTTCAGGACTTGGCGTAACAGAGATTGTTATCAAGCGTGGTGCGGAAGCTTGCTTGGTGGTTGAAGGTGACAAGCGTGAGTTTGTTGCACCAAACCCCGTGTCGAATGTTATCGATACCACCGCTGCTGGCGATTCTTTCAGTGCAGGTTTCCTTGCGAAACGCTTAACAGGCGGTAACGCACAAGAGTCTGCATTTAGCGGACACTGCATGGCAGGGCAAGTCATTCAGCACAAAGGTGCGATCATTCCTCTGTCTGAAATGCCAGAACTATCCCTATAAATCCCAAAGGCTCGCATTACTGCGGGCTTTTCTAGAAAACGAGTTTGAAAATTATGACAACGTTAAACGAACAACTAGCAAACCTAAAAGTTATCCCAGTAATTGCCATTAACAAAGTTGAACACGCTATTCCACTTGGTCGTGCGTTAGTAGAAAACGGTATGCCATGTGCAGAGATCACGCTGCGTACAGAGTGTGCAATTGATGCAATCAAAGCAATGCGCGAAGCCTTTCCAGAAATGCTTATCGGTTCTGGCACGGTACTGACTAATGAACAGGTTGATGCGTCAATTGAGGCTGGTGTTGATTTTATCGTAAGCCCAGGGTTCAACCCTCGCACTGTTCAATACTGTATTGATAAAGGTGTGGCGATTGTCCCTGGAGTGAACAACCCAAGTCTGGTTGAGCAAGCGATGGAAATGGGTCTTCGTACATTAAAATTCTTCCCAGCAGAGCCTTCGGGTGGTGTTGGCATGCTTAAAGCGTTGTCAGCGGTTTACCCAGTAAACTTTATGCCAACGGGTGGCGTTAGCTTGAACAATGTTGACGACTACTTATCTATTTCATCAGTTCTTGCATGTGGGGGACTTGGATGGTTCCAACCAAGCTGATGGATGAAGGTAAGTGGGACGAGCTGGGTGCCTTGGTGAAAGCGGCAGTAGAGCACGTGAACTAAGCAAATTAAGTCCTATGAGTGAAAGCGAGTTTTGATAGCTCGCTTTTTTGTTTTTGGCGTCTTTAGTAACTAGGATTAAGCAGCACTTTGTTACAATTTGGACTTGGTATTGTATGATTAAATGTTGCTTTTGTGGTGACTCTGTATTTGTGTCCTTACATCAATTTTAAAAGGCTTTGTGAGTATTTTGGGGCGTTTTAGAAAGTCGAAAACCTTTGTTTTAGATCACACATTGGACATATTGTAGTACAAATAAGTCCGGCAAAAGAGTAATCTAACTACAGTAAATTGATAACCTTAATTAAGGCTGAAAAAATGACTATTGATACTCTTGTTGTTCTTGCCTACTTCTTCTTTTTAGTAGCCATTGGATGGATGTTCCGTAAGTTCACAACATCAACTAGTGACTACTTTCGTGGGGGCGGTAAGATGTTGTGGTGGATGGTTGGTGCAACCGCCTTCATGACGCAATTTTCAGCATGGACGTTTACAGGTGCCGCAGGACGCGCGTTCAGCGACGGTTTCGTTGTTGTAATCCTATTCTTGGCCAATGCATTTGGCTACCTCATGAACTATTTGTACTTCGCTCCAAAGTTTCGACAGTTGCGCGTAGTGACAGCGATTGAAGCGATTCGCCAACGATTTGGTAAAACTTCAGAGCAGTTCTTCACTTGGGCAGGCATGCCTGACAGCTTGATCTCTGCTGGTATTTGGCTAAATGGTTTGGCTATCTTTGTCGCAGCGGTATTCAACATCCCAATGGAAGCAACAATCGTTGTGACTGGTTTGGTGTTGATGCTAATGGCAGTGACAGGTGGTTCTTGGGCGGTTGTTGCGTCAGATTTCATGCAGATGCTTGTTATCATGGCAGTGACAATTACCTGTGCGATTGCAGCTTACTTCCACGGTGGTGGCATCGGTAACATTGTTAGCAATTTCGACGGTGAGTTCTTTGTTGGTAACAACCTAAACTACATGAGTATCTTTATCCTTTGGGTGGTGTTCATCTTCATCAAGCAGTTTGGTGTAATGAACAACAGTATCAACGCGTACCGTTACCTGTGTGCTAAAGACAGTGAAAATGCGCGTAAAGCTGCAGGTCTAGCATGTGTTCTTATGATTGTTGGTCCAATCATTTGGTTCCTACCACCATGGTACGTAAGTGCGTTTATGCCAGATTTCGCTGACCAATATGGTTCAGTGGGTGGTGATGCAGCTTACCTAGCGTTTGTACAGAATGTCATGCCAGCAGGTATGGTTGGTCTACTGATGTCTGCAATGTTCGCGGCAACCATGTCTTCAATGGACTCTGGTTTGAACCGTAACGCTGGTATCTTTGTCATGAACTTCTACAGCCCGATTGTTCGTCCTCAAGCGAGCCAAAAAGAGCTGGTTGTCGTGAGTAAAGTGACGACTATCATCATGGGCTTCATCATTATCGGTATTGGTCTGTTCATTAACTCACTACGTCACTTGAGCCTATTCGACATCGTATTAAACGTGGGTGCATTGATTGGCTTCCCAATGCTAATCCCAGTACTACTCGGTATGTGGGTACGCAAGACTCCGGATTGGGCGGGTTGGGCAACACTCGTAGTTGGTGGTTTCGTTTCTTACATCTTTGGTATCTCACTAACTGCAGAAGACATTCAAAACTGGTTTGGTCTAGAGCAAGCATTGACTGGCCGTGAGTGGGGTGACTTGAAAGTTGCACTTAGCTTGGCAGCGCACGTGGTGCTAACCGGTGGCTTCTTCCTAGCAACAACGCTAGTTTACAAAGGCCGCTCGCCTGAGCGCGAAGCTGAAGTAGAAAAACTGTTTGAAAACTGGAACACACCAGTAGTAGCAGACTCAGAAGAGCAGCAAAACTTAGACACCAAACAACGTGGTATGTTGGGTAAACTCATCAGCGTTGCTGGCTTCGGTATCCTAGCTATGGCACTGATTCCAAACGAACCAACAGGTCGCTTGTTGTTCATCTTGTGTGGCTCTATCGTTCTTTCAGTTGGTGTTCTGCTAGTGAACGCAGCGCGAGCGCCACAGAAAGCAGTTGCTAACTAAACAGTAGATGTAAAGTCATAACGTATTTAACACGTTAACTGAGAAAATAGCCGCTAGATTTAGCGGCTATTTTTTATGTCTGATTAGCGTCTAGACTCGATATTAAACGGGCAGGGAAAATACTTAACCTAGGTCACGATTTTCCCAAAAAATAGCATTTAGACAGCGAAATCCATTCAATTGTATTACAATAAGATGTATATTGGTTCCCATACCATTTCACTCAATTTGAAATAAGAGAGTTAGCATGAGCAACCAAAAATCTCTTGATGCCATCAGGAAGATGAAGCTGGAAAACGACACTTCAGCGGGTAACCTTGTAGACCTACTCCCAATCGAAGTACAAAAACGTGACTTTGATTTGTCATTCCTAGATAACCTGAGCGAAGCGCGTCCGCGCCTTCTTGTCCAGTCTGCTGATTTGGAAGCATTTAAAGCGGCTGTACGTGCAGATGAATCTCACTGCATGTTCGATGACTTCTACAACAACTCAACGGTTAAGTTTTTGGATACCACGCCTTATGAAGAGCCAAAGCCATATCCAGAAGAGACCGTTGGTAAGGCGTCTCTATGGCGTCCATACTGGCGTCAAATGTACGTTGATTGCCAAATGGCTCTAAACGCAACTCGTAACCTTGCTATCGCGGGTATCGTTAAAGAAGATGAAGATCTGATCGCGAAAGCAAAAGCGTGGACGTTGAAGCTGTCTACTTACGATCCTGAAGGTGTGACTTCTCGTGGTTATAACGACGAAGCCGCTTTCCGCGTTATCGCAGCAATGGCTTGGGGTTACGATTGGCTACACGCTTATTTCACAGATGAAGAGCGTCAGCAAGTTCAAGATGCACTGATCGAGCGTCTAGACGAAATCATGCACCACCTAAAAGTAACGGTTGATCTACTCAACAACCCACTGAATAGCCACGGTGTTCGTTCTATCTCTTCTGCTATCATCCCGACCTGTATCGCGCTATATCATGACCACCCGAAAGCGGGTGAGTACATTGCGTACGCATTGGAATACTACGCAGTACACTACCCACCATGGGGCGGTGAAGATGGCGGTTGGGCAGAAGGTCCTGATTACTGGAATACGCAAACTGCATTCCTAGGCGAAGCATTCGACCTATTGAAAGCTTACTGTGGCGTAGATATGTTCAATAAGACATTCTACGAGAACACAGGTGACTTCCCGCTGTATTGCATGCCTGTTCACTCTAAGCGCGCGAGCTTCTGTGACCAGTCTTCAATCGGTGATTTCCCGGGTCTTAAGTTGGCATACAACATCAAGCACTACGCAGGTGTTAACCAAAAGCCGGAGTACGTTTGGTACTACAACCAGCTTAAAGGTCGCGATACTGAAGCGCACACGAAGTTTTATAACTTTGGCTGGTGGGACTTTGGTTACGACGATCTGCGCTTCAACATTCTATGGGATGCTCCAGAAGAGCAAGCGCCTTCAAACGATCCACTATTGAAAGTATTCCCAATCACTGGTTGGGCAGCGTTCCATAACAAGATGACTGAGCGTGATAACCATATCCATATGGTATTTAAGTGTTCTCCGTTCGGTTCTATCTCTCACTCACACGGTGACCAGAATGCGTTCACTCTACATGCATTCGGAGAGACGCTAGCAGCGATTACTGGCTACTATGGTGGCTTCGGTGTGGATATGCACACTAAGTGGCGTCGTCAAACGTTCTCTAAGAACCTGCCTCTATTTGGTGGTAAAGGTCAGTACGGTGAGAACAAAAACACAGGCTACGAAGGTCACCAAGATCGCTTCTGTATTGAAGCTGGCGGTCAGATCACCGATTACGACACAGAATCTGATGTGAAGATGGTAGAAGGTGACGCAACCGCATCTTACAAGTACTTTGTTCCTGAAATTGAGTCTTACAAGCGTAAGATCTGGTTTGTGAAGGGCAAAGTATTCGTGATGCAAGACAAGGCTTCTCTATCTGAAGAGAAGGACATGACATGGTTAATGCACACCACATTCGCTAACGAAGTGGCTGACAAGTCATTCACCATTCAAGGCGAAGTAGCACACCTAGACGTAAACTTTATCAACGAATCCCAAGACAACATTCTGTCTGTGAAGAATGTTGAAGGCTTTGGCGAGGTTGACCCATACGAGTACCAAGATCTTGAAATCCACCGCCACGTGGAAGTTGGGTTCGGTGCCGCGAAAGAGCACAACATTCTGACTTTACTTGTTCCAAACAAGAACGAAGGTCAGCAAGTGGAAGTGTCTCACAAGCTAGTCGGCGATACTCTTGAGTTAACAGTGGATGGTGAAATGGTATCGGTCGAGCTTTAGGTTGCTCAAATTCCGTTTGAAACAACACAGAAACCAAGCACTCCTGATGGAGTGCTTGGTTTTATACAGACTAGTATCTGGAACACGGCCGTTTATCGTGCTTCTAGGCACCGATGACTAAGATGTACAACAACAAAAAGATCCATTAGTGTTTGCCTAGACAGACGCAAATGGAGAAGGACATGACGTTGAGAGTTAAGCCATCGAGTGAAGGCCCTATATTTGTCTCGTTCGATGAGCATAAAGGTCTAAGGTATGGCCGTGTACTTAGTGAGCTTTCAGTCGCTCCCGTTTTAGATAATCCCGCAGAGACTTTTCTGTATTCAATTGGCTCTTGTATGGCTATCTCTTTGCAAAAGCTTGCGCTTCGAAGAAAAAACGAAATACATCCATTTCATCTCCAAATTACTGGGCACAAGGGTGAGTTTCTGCCGGCTCATTTTACCCACTATGACATCCAGTTAAGTAACAGCATTCATCCAGACCGAGAGCTTGCAGAAACGTTATTCAAAGACGCAAAGAAAATATGCACAATTAGTAACAGTGTTTCTGGAAGTTTTTGAGTTACGGTTGGAGCCATCACTCAACGCCTGAAGGAAACGGCTAGCAGCCCTATTAGCATTATGCCTGTCGCCGCGAGGCCAATTGCAACGCCGCCCCAGACGCCCGCTAATTGGAAGTGTGCCATCAGCCACCACGCACTGCTGATACCAAAGCCCCAATAACCAATAGCGGTTATTATCATTGGCACAGTTACGATTTTCATACCACGCAACAGGTTCATGGCAAGGAGTTGCCAACCATCGACCATGAAGCAAAGTGCAACAACCCAAATGATAGAAGCAAGCTGATTGCTAAGGTTGTCATTTGAACCATCAAGTTGAAAGATGTCAGCGATAAGGTGAGGCCAGGTACTAAACGTTATCGCCAATACTGCGCTGATCAATGTGACTAGAATGAAACTCCTGCGTGCTGTCATTTTGATGCTTTCAAAGCGATCTTGACCAAAGTCTTTGCCTGTCAAAATTGCAGCGGCTTGGGAAAAGCCAAAATTAATGTTGAAACTAAAGTTCAAGCATTGAAGGAGCACTTGGTGCAGCGCCAGTGCTGTCACGCCAAGCATGCCTGCGAGTATGGTACTACCATAAATCAGGCTGAGTTCTAATGCACTAGCAACGGCGATAGGTAAGCCGAGAGATAACAGCGGGAGTGTTAAGCGCCATGAATACTCTGACATCCGTTTCCACGGCGCGAACCGATAGTACTTTTCTTGACGAAACACCCACGCACCGTATGCAAACAGAATTAATGTTGCCGCTAGAGTTGTACCCCAACCAAGCCCGGCAATTCCACCTTTAAGTGTAAAAGCAAACCAATAGCTTAGCGGTACGTTGAGTACGACAGTGGCGAGGGACATCCACATTACTGACTTTGCATCGCCAAATGTGCTCGTCAGACCGCGCAAGATCAATAAGAGCAGGGTAGGTAACATGGCCCATTTGAGAGCATCGAGATAGTTGGTAGCGATCGGAATGGCGTCAACGGGCTGTTTTGCTACGACCAGTAACTCACCTGTGAGATTAAGAGTCAGACTAGCAAGTGCGGTTATTACGATAGAGAGAATAAGAGCGCCCTTAATGGCAAAACGTATTTGCTGTCTGCCAAAGGACGGCCTTGCGACGCTTTGCCCGTGGGCTATCGCAATTAGGTTTGCTACGCAGCCAACGATGCTTCCTGCAACCAGAAAAACGAATGTATATACGGACGCGCCCAATCCGCCGCCTGCAAGATCTTCCACGCTGAGTTTGGCCATCATCCAGACATCCGTTAATACCAACGCCATTGAGATAAGTTGAGAGATAATAAGAGGAATAGCCAAAGAAAGAATGTGCTTCATAAAAGACTCAATAAAACAGGCGTCGAGTAAAATCAGGGCGATGCTAGTGTATCTGCAAGAGAGGGTCAATCATCATAACCTTCAGTAATGAACGGGCTTTAAATTGACTGCCGTGATGAGTGACCAGTTGCGGTGTTTTTGGATAAAGATAACGTGCCCTGCGCTGCAAAAACGTTAACATTTTGAGCGAAATGTTAACAATATTCTATTCTTATCATTGAGTTAGCTTAAGACCCAGGTAAACAGTGGATTCTGGGCTCGTAGTGGCGCGGGCAACGTGCGCTAAAGATAAGAAAAGGATTAGGAGAAGTTGTCGATGAAAGTAACGAAAACGGCATTAACAGTATCACTTATTTTGACAGGATTCGTCGCGGCAGAAGTTCATGCTGCTACTGAGTGGAATGTCTCTTTATGGGGTAAACGTCGTGCGTTTACCGAGAATGTTGAAAAGTTATCTGAATTGGTAGAGCAAAAAACCAACGGCGATTTCAAGCTGGTGCTCTCCTATGGTGGATTGTCGAAGGCACGTGAAAACCTAGATGGCATTTCGTTTGGTGCATTTGAAATGGCACAGTTTTGTTCTTTCTACCATACCGACAAAAACCCGACAATCACGGTGACTGAGCTGCCTTTCTCACAAGATGTGTCTTTAGCGCGAGTAGGAGAGATTTATACCGAGGTGTTTAATCACCCTGAGGTGAAAAAAGATTTGGCGAGATGGAACGCAACCTTGTTAATGCCAACGCCTCTCCCTCAGTACAATATTGCCAGTAAAAGTGACGACCTCGGCTCTTTGGAAGACTTTAAAGGACTGAGAGTGCGTGGCCCTGGCGGGATCATGAGCGTGTTGGGCAAGCTTGGCGCAGTCAAAACAACCGTACCTTTCTCTGAAGTACGTCAATCTATGGACTCTGGCGTGATCGATGCGGCTTCGTTTGCACCTCATGCTCATCTAGCAACCAACACTTATAAAGTCGCTAACTGGGTGACAACTAACCTCAACCTTGGCTCTGCGAACTGCCCAGTTGTTGTTAATACAGAAGCGCTGGAAATGCTAAAACCGGAACACCGCGAAGCGTTATTAAGCTCGGTACCAGAAGCGCTTGATTACTACGTTTCAAACTATGAGCAAAACACGACCGCTAAATTCGACAAAGCCATTGCGGACGAGTCAGTGAAACAGGTGACATTTACTCCAGAACAAACAGCGCAGCTAAATGAACTCGCGGCTTCAGTTCGTGAAGACTGGGTGAAAAAATACCAAGGGCAGTTCGACGCTAAGGCGCTATTTGATTACACCGACGCATTGTTTAAACAGCAAAACTAACTTCACTATCTCTAATTAGTTGTTCTAGCGCTAGGTAATACTAGCGCTCGTTTTATTTGTAAATACCAAAAGGATTTCGAGTATGTCTGCGTCTGTATTAGAGGACAGCTCGGCGGTAAGTCGGGTCGATAGGGTATTCTTTAAACTTGAGTCATTACTTAATCTCGCCGCAGGGTGCGTCATCGTTGCACTGGTGGCATTAGCGACCACCAATATATTAGGCCGCTGGCTGTTCTCAACGCCGATTAGTGGCTACATCGATTGGGTCGAGCAAGCCATGGCGTTCATTGCCTTTTTGGGCATAGCTTACACCCAACGCATGGGTGGCCATATTCGTATGGATATTCTAGTTGGACGCTTCAAAGGGCGCTGGCTGTGGCTGACCGAGTTTATCTCGACGCTACTCATGCTGGTGGTCACATCGTTGTTGATTTACGGATCCTACCTGCACTTTTGGCGTGCATACTCGATAGGTGACTCTTCGGTTGATATCAATTTGCCAACTTGGCCTGCCAAACTCGTTGTGCCTTTTGCTTTGTCGATATTAGCGCTCAGATTAGTGCTTCAACTGTGGGCGTATCTTAGAGCACTTAAGCGAGGAGAAGATAAACCCGTCGCAGTCCCAATGATTGAATCTGCTGCGGAAGTTGCTGCAAAAGAAGCCGAAACGGTAAGTGGTGATGATGACAAGGAGGCGTTGAAATGATGTCTCTGTTTGACACAATGGGCTCGATGGATTCGATTGAAATTGGGCTTTGGGTCTCGGGCTTTATGTTGCTCTTAGTGGTTATTGGTGTTCGCGTCGCCTTTGCTGCGGCCATCGCAGGCTTCTTTGGACTGGTCTGGATCTTTTCTGCCAAACTCGGCTTTGAGAGAGGGCTACTCGTTGCCATCAAGATGGCTGGCACGATTCCTCATTCCAAAGTGTCATCACTGGCACTATCGCTCATTCCAACCTTTATCCTTATTGGCTTTCTTGCTTATCATGCGGGTTTAACGCGCTCTTTATTTGAAGCTGCTAAACGTTGGGTTGGTTGGCTACCGGGAGGTGATGGGGTGGCAACAGTATTTTCAACGGCTGGTTTTGCGGCTGTATCGGGCGCCTCTGTCGCCACCTCAGCGGTTTTTGCGCGTATCGCGGTACCGGAAATGCTGAAGCTCGGCTACGACAAGCGATTTGCTGCTGGAGTCGTGGCGGCTGGTGGTACGTTGGCATCGCTTATTCCACCATCCGCCATATTGGTGATATACGCCATTATCGTTGAACAAGATGTGGGAGCACTGCTCATGGCGGGTTTTTTACCTGGCGCGGTATCCGCACTGATCTACGGCGGTCTGGTGGTGTTTTTGGCGCTAACAAGAAAGAACTTTGGCCCGCCGGTAAGAGGCTTTACTTGGAAGGAAAGATTCGAAACGCTGCCGGGCGCAATGCCAATCTTTGCTGTCGTAGGCATTATTGTTGTTTGTATCTATGGCGGCGTTGGCACACCAACCGAGGCCGGAGCGCTTGGCGCTTCACTTATTTTGGCGCTGGCTATTTTTCATGGTAGTCGCTGGAAAGAAATCAAAAGCTCTTTGATGGAAACAGCAAAACTGTCTGCGATGATCTTTGCAATTATCTGGGGTGTACTGATATACGTTCGTTTCTTGGGTTTCGCTGATTTACCAACGGCTTTCTCCGATTGGATCGTGAGTCTGGAACAAAGCCCAATGTTGACGCTGCTACTTATCCTTTGCGCCTATGCTGTGCTTGGTATGTTTATGGATGCGATTGGGATGTTACTGCTTACATTGCCTGTCGTATATCCTGCCGTGATTGCTCTCAATGGTGGCGCGGATGTGGCTGCTGTAGATTCGGCTTTTGGGGTGTCAGGAGTAGGGTGCGCGATTTGGTTTGGTATCATCGTGGTGAAAATGGCCGAGTTGTGTTTGATTACGCCGCCTATTGGCCTTAACTGTTTCGTGGTCGCGGGTGTCCGTCCTGAATGCTCGGTGCAAGATGTCTTCCGTGGCTGTTTGCCATTTTTTGTTGCCGATGTCATCACTATAGCGGTACTACTGGTCATGCCTGGAATCGTACTTTGCTACCGAGCCTAATGGGGTATGCCTAGTGTGATTCAATAAAAAAGGACGGCTAGTTGAAAGTCAGCCGTCCTTTTTAATAGGATCTTCCATCTATTTCTCTTCGTTGGTCCAATAAATAGTGACGTCTCGCACGCCCCATTGTTTTGCTTTCTCAACATCGTTTCCCATGTAGATATCGATTTTTTTAGTCCATCGTTTATGCATTTTGTCTAGAACGCGGTATGTACCTTCAAACCCTTCAATTCTGACTTCTTGATTGTGGTTTAAGCCCATATCGAGCAGATCTCGGGACACAGCGATGGACTTCATGCCAGGTTCAAGGGTATCACCCCAGGCACCAATGTTAGGTGTGGAGTCCGTTTCACCGACTGAAGAAGTGTAAGCGCTGGCTTTTACAACTAAAGCGTGCTCTTGATGGGCGAATCCATGAAAAGACACAAAAAGTATTGAGAGAAAAAGAAGGATAGCTTTCATTATTACCTATAGATTTCGCAGTAATCTGGATTAAGTTTAGCTGCTAATAGGCTTTAAACATTTAATGGCGTGCAAGTATAGGTTTGTAAGGTATTAAAACGAAAAAAGCCGCTGAATTATCAGCGGCTTTTTAGAATGTGGCGGAGAGATAGGGATTTGAACCCTAGAACCGCTATTAACGGTTGCCGGTTTTCAAGACCGGTGCTTTCGACCACTCAGCCATCTCTCCGTGTTGGCGCTCATAATAGAGGTGGGTGAGGTAACTGTAAAGCGAAAAATTCATGCTTTTGACCGTTTGCTTTAAATCTGCTCAATCTGGTGAAACGTTACGCAATGGATGGGTTTTAAAGGCGAACCTTTTTACGGCAAACGGTTTCGTAGCGGTTCGAGGCTGATGGAGTGCACAAAATAAAACTTTGTTTTTTATCGGTAAGGTGCTGTTTTTAATAAATAAAACACCATTCAGAATACGCATGTTCGCTCGAAAATGTTTGCGTGATCATGCATGTTGCTTCAAAATATTACGGTTAGTTCTCGCGAACTGTGATTTGAGGTCAAGATGAAAGTTGTTAAATTGTTTAAACAAAGAGCTGATTCTATTAAGCATCAGTCTGAGCTTATGCAATGGATGTCGCCAGCGATTAGAGAGTATTGGACTGAGTTTGTTGATAAAACGAACCACAGTAATTTCCTAGCGTGGGTTCGAGACTATCACAAGCCAGCGGTCAATGAACCAGAAGTTGCACAGGTCGAACCAGAAATTGTGCTCAAGCCCGCAGCTCAGGCTCTATACGATGAGTTGCAAGAGCAAATAGGGACAGTGATTCACGAGGGTAACTGGATTCATGTGGGTCAAGAACGTATTAATCAATTCGGCTCAATTACAGAAGATAATCAGTGGATCCACACAGATCCGGAGCGTGCTGAACAAGAATCACCGTTTAAAACGACGATTGCGCACGGTTTTCTTACTTTGTCATTGCTGCCAGCGTTGACCGACAGTGTTGATCCCGATAAACCACTGTTCCCGACAGCGAAAATGATGGTGAACATTGGCCTTAATCAGGTTCGGTTCCCATACCCTGTGAAAGTAGGTAGTAACCTGCGCGCGAAGAGTACCTTGGTTAAGGTAACACCTATTCGTAAAGGCTTAGAAATTGAGCGTGAAATTCGAGTTGAGATAGAAGGTGTGCGCCGCCCAGCGTGCATTGCAACATCGGTCATTCACCTGCACTTCTAATTCTAAATACTGAATCGCTAAAGCCCAGTTTAAACGCTGGGCTTTTTTGCGCTTGGTGTCTTGGTCTTTACCAGCAGTTGTCCAATGCGTGATAGGTTATCTATGGTTGACGTAGCATACTTGGTAGCAGATATTGAGCTTTTCGAATTGTTTCATCCATCGTATTTGGTTGTGCTGTAATTTGTCTCCAGGACCTTTTACTTCACACCACATCCAATCGCCATCTTTGAATGCAACAACGTCCGGCTGACCAGCTCGATATGCGCGAATGTCTGAGAGTATCACTTCAAATAGGCCGATGAGCTGGTCGCTGCTAATGCTCTCCATGGCCAGATTCAGCCATGAATCATCCAACAGCTCCCAAACAACAAACGGATTTTGAATGCCTCTTTTATTTTTGTGTCGGTCAATCAAACAAGAAATGCCTTGCAGGCGGATGTCATTCAGTCTGTTTTCGACTAACTGTTTTCGGCTTTCAACGAACTCCTTGCGATACAAATCCAGGGGCTGGCGTTGATAGGGGTTTACAAAAGCACCTTCAACAGGAGCAAATAAAATGTCCCAGAAAGCGAGCCCAAACAAGGTGTTTAGAAACTGATTTTCTAAATAAAAAGCCTGCCAACCTTCTTTGTTCAGCGCTTTTACAACGGCAAGTTCGACACGGTTGGAGCTAAGATCAAGTTTGCGATGCACTTCTGGGGGCAAAAGCTTTACTGCCTTTGGTTTTGGCTTACCCAGCGCTTTGCACAGAGGTGCTGACAAGCGTTCTGCTACCTCAAACTCATCAATGCTAAGTGGACTCTCGAGCATTGTTTGAACGATTTTTTGGGCGCTTTCCAGCTTGGCTTGTGCTTTCAGAATACGTGCCTGACGCTCCCTAGAAGGTGGAGTGACGGTTTGTATAAAGAGAGCGAATGCGTCATCGAATGCACCAACTCGCTCAAGGTCGCGCGCAACCAAATTAACCAGTTTATTGTATGTACGAGAGGCGTGTTTGCCCTGTGGCATTGGTATGAGCTTAGAGAAATCTTGCAATGCTTGCTGTGATTTACGGTCTATTTCTTCATAGGAGGCAGCGAGTTCACCTAATGTCAGTGATGAGATAATTTCATTTCGAGAATGGAATATGCGTGTCTTAGTAGAAACTTCGTATTGCTCGAATGTATGGATCCCTAAGTTCTCGAGCACAAATTGAGCGAAATCTTGATGCCTATTGCCAAAGAACAGTAAACAAAACAGTGGCAGTTTATCGTTGTCGACAAGTTCAATTGGCGTAAATGGCAATGATAATGTGGGGCTTTCAAACTGTTCAGGGAGTCGTTCAATAAGCTGTGACTTACGAAGTGCCTTTGGTAAGTCAGGATATAGCGACAAAAGCTCAGGCTTCGTCAGGAGCTTGTCGGCCAATATATGCGGCGAGCTTGGTAGAGTGAGAACGATGAAACCCGAGAGTTCGAGTTTGCTGAGTAACGGTTCTGTAGCCCCAAGTTCTGGGTATATCAGTTTATCGCTTCGAAACCATTCTCCTTTGCGAGTCATCATTCGGATCAACAGACATTGTTCATCTTCCTCTAGCTGGTAAAAGCGATGTAACCAGTTGCGCTCTGACGTATCTAATAGATCACCATATAGCTCCTCTACGCTGTGGAGCAACGTCATGAAGTTGCTCAGATAGTATTTCGGTTCGAGGATGATGGGGGAAGGGTTATTCACGACATGACCTACTGGTTGGTTTTATGAATTGACTCGCATTGAGCCGTAAAACTAAATGCAAACCATTGAATAGCATTTCAATGGTTTATGAAACATCGTAGCGTTTACCGGTATTACTCGCAAGCTAGGTATTGGTATGAAAAAACTGCAATTATGGTGTTTGTCTTGGGTATTCGTGTTTATGTTTGGGTGTTCTCCAGAGAGCGATGCGCCCATTAAACCAGACCCAAGTTGGATGTCGACTGAGTTAGAAAATGGTCTTTTGGTAAGTCAGTATCAAAAAGCGGGAGAGCCGATAGCTCTCAGGCTCGTTGTTCATGCTGGGAGCCTTCAAGAAACACAAAACCAATCTGGCTATGCACACTTTCTAGAGCACTTATTTTTCAGAGTAGAGGATGTACCAGAACAGAATGCAGCAAGAGAAGAGCTGTTTAAATCAGGGGTAAGTTTTGGTGCTGATCTAAATGCGTTTACATTCAACCAATACACAGCTTATGAACTTTCGATAGATGATAAAGAGTCAAAAGACGCAGCTTTATCTTGGCTAGCCTACGTCGCAGGAGGGATGACCATCACCGAGAAGATGATTGAGCAAGAAAAAGGTGTGGTCATTGGCGAAATGAGGCAAAGAAGACCAGAGCCTCAACCCTACACCGATAAAGCGTATCTGCACTTGCTCAAGGGACAGAACTTGAATCTCATGACATCCTCGGTAGCAAATCTTCTATTGAAAATTTGGACTTGGAAGAACTTAAGCGATTTTATCAGCAATGGTATCAACCGCAGAACATGGAGCTCATGATCGTTGGTGACTGGGGACAAAGCGACATAGTTGCGAGTATAAGTCGCTATTTTGGTTCACTAGAAAAGGGCGAGCAGCCAAGACGAGCTCTCATTAAGCCGATTGAGTTTAATGATGAACCTTTAGTCGCGAAGGCTTTGGTACAGGAGCATGCCGCTCTTGATCTCGCTTATCAAATGCCAAATCCGATAGTGAATACCGAAGCTGATCAGCTCGTTCAACTAGGTACCTATTTTATTGGTGATTTGATTTCCAACAGATTGTCTGAACTGAGCCGTTCTCCAGAGTTTACCTTGCAATGGAGCAATTCTCATACGTTGGATTTGAATAGCAACCGTGTTTTTGTGATTGGGGTAGGGTTTGAAGAGTCAGAGCGAGAGCAAGTTCAGCGCGCGGTGACTGGCGCTATCGCCTCTTTAGCGCAACACGGAATCAGTGTAGAGGAGCTCGATACCGTAAAACAAAGTTGGCACTCATTTAATGACCAGTTGTTGAATGATATTCAGACTTGGACGCCGAAAGAGCTAGTCGACTATAAGTTCGGTAGGCTGCAAGCACAGAGTATTGCTCAAGATCCAAAACAATATGTTGCTGTTCATCGTCGTTTGGTCGACAAGATGACTTTAAAAGACGCCAATAAAGCCATCAAAAAGCTGCTTTCACAATCTCCAATTATTGCGGTGAACACCAAACTTGAGACTGTTGATGTTGGAGCCATTAAAGTGGGACTTAAGCAAAAAACAGACAAGCCACTTGAAATGGTCGTGACCAAAGCGCTTATTGCGCCAAGCACCAAAGGAAGTGTCGTGTCATTGGAGAAGAAAGGCAATGAGTTGGTTCTGTTGACGCTAAGCAATGGCATTGAAGTTTTATATGCGCAACATGATAAAGCAGCAGATAAGTTTTACGGATGGTTCGGCTCTCTTGGTGGCTCGGCGGTACTTGACAGCGAGTCAATGGCCTCTGGACAGCTATTCCCGCTCGTTGCGCTTAACAGCAACATTGGCCCCTTAACACCAGAGCAAATAGAGCGAGCATTTCGCCGCACCAATAGTTACATGGAACCCTTCATTCACGACATTAAACACGGGGTAGTGTTTGGGACTAATGAAAAGGGTGTCGCAGATGTCATGTCCGTAATGCATCATGCGATGTCTCTGACCGATGTAGATAGTTCGGCCGTGGATAAAGCTAAGACAATGCTCACCAATGAGCTCAATCGTTTAAAGCAAGCTCCTGAATTCAAGACGTTTAGTGATGCGTTTAAGATCGGTTTGGATGCAAATAGTCACTTGCAACCAAGAACGGAAGCAGAGATTGCTATGGTGGATAAAGAGGATGTACTGGAGGCCTACAATAAACTATTCCGAGTTAACCGTGGTTATAAAATGGTTCTAGTAGGAGGTAAGCCGGTAACCCAGCTTCAACCGATATTAGAGCAGTATATAGCGAACATAAAATTCACTAGCGAAGCTGCATACCAGTGGCCTACCGTCTCGCTCATATCGTCAGGGGAGGGAGAAGTGAAGACCATAGACAGCTATCCTTCTGACGACGGTAAATCTAAAGTGTACATGGTGACAGTTGCCGAGCGAAGTGAACCGAGAACAGCAAAAGATGTGTTTGCAGAGGACTTGTTGCTAAGGTTACTAAATGAACGAGTAATGAAAACGGTTCGAGTGGACAACTCACTGGACTACAGTCCAGAAGCTTATGGTTTCGTGCAGGAAGGAAATGGCTTAGTTGGTTGGTCGTTTTATGCCCATGTAGAGCCAGAAGACGAAGCAAAGGCCATGAACTTGTTCCACGATGTGACCAAAGGAGTGCTCGAAGGCTTCGAAGTTCACGAGCGTGACAAAGTGGTTGCTCAGCTAAAAAGCGATCTCTCTCCTTGGACAGATAATCCTGAGAATATGAGTTTTATGCTGTTCCGTTATTGGTTACTGGGTTATGGCACTGAGTCACTTTATAACTACGAATCGGTGGCAGACAGCGTCACTTTGAGTGATCTTGATCGTATGGCCAAACAGGAGTTTGGTCGAAAATCCAGCAAATTTTCTTTGTTAATCAATCCTTAAGGGCAAAAAACCGGCTGTATTTAAAAGTTTACACAGCGTTAATTTGGAAAAACGGTAAAGAAATTTGCGTTTTTTTAAAATTAGTGATTGCACTTCTTGTTCTAAGCGGATAAGTTACAGGAAAGAGCGCGATACAAATCACAGAATGGATTGTGGTGGTCGCGCTCATAAGATGTAGATTTAAAGAATAGGAAGAAGTAAGCGATGTTCCAAACTGATGACGTAAGAATTAATAAAGTAAAAGAACTTTTACCACCGGTTGCTGTGTTAGAGAAGTTTCCAGCGACTGAAGTCGCTTCTTCTACCACGTTTAACGCACGTAAAGCTATTCACAACATTCTTGAAGGCGAAGATGACCGCCTACTTGTTATCGTTGGCCCTTGCTCAATTCACGATCCAGAAGCGGCTGTTGAATACGGCAAACGTTTGAAAGTCCTTCGTGATGAGCTGGGTGATCGCCTTGAAATCGTGATGCGAGTTTACTTTGAAAAACCTCGTACTACGGTTGGTTGGAAAGGCCTGATCAACGACCCTTACCTAAATGACACGTTCAAAATTAACGATGGTCTACGCATGGGTCGAAAGCTTCTGCTTGATCTTACTGATATGGGTATGCCGACAGCGAGTGAATTCCTAGATATGATCACGCCACAATATGTAGCCGATCTTATTAGTTGGGGCGCAATTGGCGCACGTACGACGGAATCTCAGGTTCACCGTGAGCTAGCTTCTGGTATCTCATGCCCAGTTGGCTTCAAGAATGGTACAGATGGCAACATTAAAATTGCATCAGACGCAATTCGCTCTGCAAGCGCTTCTCACCACTTCTTGTCGGTAACAAAATACGGTCACTCTGCGATTATTGAAACTGCAGGTAACCCAGATTGCCACATCATTCTACGTGGTGGTAAAGAGCCAAACTACAGCGCAGCCCATGTTAAAGCGATCAAAGACGAGCTGACCACGAACGGTCTACCTGCGAAAGTCATGATCGACTTTAGTCACGCGAACAGCTCTAAACAGTTCCAACGTCAAAAAGTCGTGTCAACAGATGTTGCCCAGCAAATGGCGAACGGTGAAGATGCAATCTTTGGTGTTATGATTGAGTCGCACCTAGTTGAAGGCCGCCAAGACTTGGTTGATGGTGTAGCGCCAACCTACGGTCAATCAATCACAGATGCTTGTATCGGTTGGGAAGACACTGAGCAAGTGCTGCGTGAGCTAGCAGACGCTGTTGAAGCGCGTCGTAAAGCGTAAGTAATCCCCTCTGATTTTAAGCCTTTACCTCGGTGAAGGCTTTTTTAGTTGCCATTTCCTGTTCTTTACGATGTAGTGCTACCATAGAGATAGAACTATCACCGTTTAGACAGGGAGTGCGGCTTGACGGAATTTTCACCTCATCAAATACACGTTCAGCGTCAAACCGAGAACCCATTACTATGGTCTGTACTTAACGTAGTAGAGCGGCAGGCCGATGGACTTCAAATTCACAAACTGTTTGCTGTACTGGCTGAAAAAGAACTTATCCCAATCCTCGATGACAGCGCAGAGAAAGATTTATTCAAACGAAACTTCTTGCTAATGAATGCTCTTTATCAGCTTCAGGCTATATTGTTACCTGAAAAATGGCTACAAGTCGAAGCGATGGACATTCGTTTAATGCCATACAATCCCGCCCAACACAACGTTACCAATGAAGACCCATTGCGTGATTATTATCTTGATTGGTCACACTACGAGGCGGACAACCGAGAAGTAAAACGGTTACTTGAAGAGTTTTGGACTCGCTACAAGCAGCATGTTGGTGTTGGCGAGGTGACAATGTCACAAAAGCAGGCTTTGGCTTGTTTTGAGCTGGATGAATCAGCAACACAAAAGGAGATACGCCATGCTTGGCGTAGGCTAGCCTTGAAATGGCATCCAGATCGGTCGGGTGGGGATACAGAAAAATTTCGGATTTATTGTGAAGCGTGGTCATTGCTCAAAGAGTAGTGACCACGCTGTGCTGAACGATTTTGTGTAACGAAAGGGCTTTGTTTAATGAGAGAGTGTTGTTTAGCGAGGCTGTCTCATTTTTCCAGCTCGAAGACGGTTTAGGGTCGCAAGTACATCAACAACGCGTGGCTTTGCAAGATCGCCCGAGTTTGGCATGGTGGCACTCCAATTTCCCTCTAGCAGTGTCGCAATATCTTTTGGTGGATGCATTGACCAGCCCGGATTTTGCGCAAACTGGAACAAAGTCCAGCCAATCGCGTTGAGCTCTGAGTTCGATTCCAATTGTTCTAGTGCTTGAACATCAATGTGTTCTTTACCAAATCTTAGGTTGTTTCCACCTTTACCAGAAACGCGATACTTACCGTCGATAAGCAGTTTCTGTAGGTGAGCACAATCTACATGGCGAGGCGGGATAAGTTCAATCGGCTTCTCACACTCGTTTTGGCGCTCGGTTGGATGAAGCTTGATCACCTCACGCGCTTTCTCCGTTACATCAATCGCTTGATAGTCGTGCATTTGAATTACAGTGTCAGCTACGTCTAAGTAATCACCTGAACCACCCATTACGATGATGGTTGAGATATCGAGCTCATCACGAAGTTGTCCAACTCGATCGACAAATGGCGTGATAGGCTCATCGCCTTTTGAAACCAACGCCTGCATACGCTCATCGCGGATCATGAAGTTTGTTGCTGAGGTGTCCTCATCAATCATGATGGCGGTCGCACCAGACTCAATAGACTCTTGAAGCCAGGCCGCTTGAGACGTAGAGCCAGAAGCATCCTGAGTGCTAAAGTCGCTGGTCTGTTTACCAAATGGCAAGTGATTGATGTAGTTACTTAAGTTTAGGTTGTGGATTGAGCGACCATCTTCTGCCTTGATTTTACAAGCATTATTGAGAGTCACCACACCTTCACGACCATCACCCGGGATATGATCGTATATCGCTTTCTCCAGTGCGTTCAGAAGTGTGGATTTACCATGGAAGCCGCCACCAACAATCAGGGTAACACCTGCTGGAACACCCATGCCTTTTATGTCGCCTTGGTTAGGGCGTGTTAAAGTCACCTCTAAAGAAGCCGGTGATGTGAAAGGCACCGCCTCTTTCATCGGTAGGTCGCAGTTACCCGCTAGACGAGGAAGAACGCTACCGTTAGCAACAAAAGCTACAAGATTTTTGGCTTCAAGCTGATCACGTAACATGACTTGGTCTTCAATCACTTCACAGTGATGCTTCAAAGCTGTGATATCCAGTTCGCGATCAATTGTGGCTTTACGAATGTACTTTGGTAAATGGAAAGTCATGATGTTGATCGCTTTCTTCGCCAAGATGCTGCGACCTTCGGCCGGCAGATTTATGCGAAAGCGAAGCTCAATCCCTTCATCAGTAAACACTACAGCTGTTGAATCCAGTACGGTTTGACCGGTTGTTGAAATCGAGACGCTATTCTCTTGTTTAGCAAATAAAGCGAACTGTCTAGCAAGATAATCACGCGCCGCAATCTGGTAGGCTGGTGATTGCTCTTTTAGCCATTCTAGGCCTGTTGGTGCCCAGCGGCGAAAAGCGCGCACTCGTGAGGCTGCTGCGTATGGATCAGACTGAACGTGATCGATATGAAACTCAAAATCAGTGAAATCGTAGCTACCTTTAATTTGTTGGTAAGCACGATAATTTTGCTTTTCGATCTTTTTAAGTTTGGCTATAAGTAGATCCATGTCGAATGTCTCGAATTTCAAAAGGTTGGTGCGCGATTATAGGAGGCGAACCATCGCGGGTAAAGGGTTTGCTTGAATAATAGCAAATCCATTTTGGATGTTGAGCAAAAGCCACGAACTTGGCTAGCGAATAACAAAATTTTTTGGTGGTGGATACTGTTTTTGTAGTTCGATTTCAAAGATGTCACGAGGCATCGGTTTGGCGTAGTAATAGCCTTGTCCGACATCGCACTCTTCATTGGAAATAAACAGGTGTTGTTCGCGCGTTTCCACGCCCTCAACAACGACTTGCTTGTCGAGCTTTCTGGCGATGTTGGTGATGGAGCGGAAGATAGACTTGTCTTGGGGATTATCAAAGATATTGGTCAAAAATTCTTTGTCGATCTTTAGTGCACTAAACGGCAGCTTTCTTAGGTAATTAAATGAGGCGTATCCAGTACCGAAGTCATCAAGAGCAAACTTCACTCCTAACAATCTAAGGGTATCAATATTGGACTTGGCTACCTCGAAGTTGGTAACGAGGCAGCTTTCGGTGAGCTCTAGTTCGAGGTTTTTAGGTGGCAGCTCATACTGCTCTAGCAAGGCGGCTACTTTACTAGCAAACGTAGGCAAGCATATTTGTTTAGCGGAAACGTTGATTGACAAGCAGAAGTCCGGAGAAAACTCAATCCACTCTGAAGCACGGTCAATAGCGTTACTCAATACAAAATAACCCACCTCGATAATCAGCCCATTTTGTTCCGCCATATGGATCAGGGCTTCATTGGACATCTCTCCCAGCACTGGGTGTTTCCAACGAAGTAGAACCTCGGCGCCAGTCCATTTTTTAGAAACAAGATCGACCTTGGGCTGAAAGTACAAAATAAGATCATCGTTTCGTACTGCTTGAAGGAGGTAATGCTCTAACTGGTTGAATGCTTTTTGGCTCTGTTGGTCAGCTTGGGTATAAAAAGAGACGAGTTCCCCGGATTCTTTACATGCCAACGCAGCGTGGAACGCGTTATCAATAAGTTGGCTGGCGTCTTGAGTGTGAAAAGAATTAGCTACCCCATATAGCTGTGTAAATGGACTTCTTGCCTTGATAGAAAAAGCCTTGTTTGGCGACTTGTGCAATTTGTTTGCACAGTCTGGGAAGACATTGATCGTCAAAAGAGGGAACGACGGTAGCAAGGGCAAGTTCCGTTGTAGAGATCCTGGCAAAGTAGTGGATTTGAGCGGTGACTTCTGAGACTTTTAGCTCAAACTCTTTCAATAGTTCATCCCAACCTTCACACCCGATCCGGGCTTGTACGCGTTCTCCATTGGTAAATTGAACCAGTATGACGCTTAAATAGGCTTCGCCGTTAACGATAGGCACACTGTCGAACGAAGCTAATAACGCATTCTCTAAGCCTGAACGATTGAGCATGTTCGTCGCGGAATCGTGACTGAGTTGATAGAGCATGCGCTTTTCCAACTTATGCTTGTCGTAGTTAACGGTGTCGACTAAGTGTTGATGTTCCGCTTTTTGGCGCTGATAGCCGCGTCGAATGGATTGGATTTTCCTTGCGGTCTCTTTTCTCGCAGACCACACCGATAGTGTTTGTTGTAAGCGATATAGTAAGTTGGAAGTTTGAGATTGCTCCTCGCACAAGACAAATGCAACGCCTACAGGGTGTTTAGACAGAGAGTAGACGGGTTGGTAATGCAATGTGAGCGACGGGTTTGGACTAAGTAATGACTGCAACGCGCCTAGAATAGGGTCTTCTTCCGCTGTTACCTCAATGGATGCGGTGAGCGCGTTAGAACTCATTTGCTCTGTGATATAGCCTAATCTCAGGCAGTTGGCTTCTAGCGAGCACCAACCGAAAATAGACCTAGCGATAGAGGCGGTATTTGGTGTTCGCATAGTTGCGAGGATTTTATCTCGCTCTTGACCACTCATATTCTGCAGAATGGACAACTTATCTTTTCTCTTCAATGTATACCACATCCTGTGGTTGTGCTTCGTCATCTTTGTCGAAGCGAATAGCTGATTGTTACAGTATAAGAGCTGTATTGATGTTAAGGGGGAATTTGCAGCAGAGTTTGATTAAACGAGAGGATTATTCAACGTATTCTCAAAGTTGAGAGGTGACGGTTTCTGTGAGGAAATAACGGCGAAAGCAATGGTTATCTTTCGCCGAAGGATTTTATGGCTTTAGACGTCTTAGAGCATCAACATCTTGTGGTTGGCTGTAATCAATATCATCGAATCCAAAACCATTTAAGTTCAAGAATGCGCGTTGAAAGCCTTCAAAATCGCCAATTTGCTTGAAGTTATCTTGATTCATTTCAGATAGGAGCTGCTTAACCTTATCTTGAACTTCGGGATTGAGCTCCCAGTCGTCCATGCGAATCAAACGCTCACCATCCAGAGGAACCTTGTCTTGACCGTAGAGCTTGGTTGCAAACAAACGTTGCATTTGCTCAATACACTCTTCGTGTGTACCTTGCTCTTTCATGGTTTTGTATAGAGCCAGTAGGTAGGGTGACAAACCTGGGATAAACACACTGGCTTTAGTGACGAGTGCTTTACATACCGCGGCATAGGCATTGCCATCAAAGTTAGACAGCTCAAGATTGAGTGCATGACTTGTCTGATGTAAATCGACCTTAGCACGACCTAGCGTGCCATCAAGATAGATCGGATGAGTGATCTCAGGGCCAACATAGGAGAATGCGACGGTTTTGAAGCCGTTAGCGACGGAATCAGAGTTGACCAGGGTGTCAATCCAGCTTTCCCAATCTTCACCACCCATGACTTTTAAAGTGCCTTCAATTTCTTCATCTGACGCGGGCTCTAGCAGAGTATCTTCCCACTCTTGTGTTTCAAGGTTAATGATTGAGCCTGAAACTGCTTCACCAATTGGTTTGATAGCAGAGCGCCAGAATTCGCCGTTTGCTTTTGGTCTTACGCCCGTTGCTAGACTATAGATAACGAGGTCAACTTCACCTTCAAAGTAAGTTTCTATGGCTTCAATAACTTGTTCACGGACATCTTGAGAGAACGCATCACCGACAATATTGATTGCGCGTCGGCCTGCTTGTTGGGCACGTTGTTTGAAGTAGATGTTGTTGTACCAACCAGCAGTTCCTAATCCTTTATCAGAAGGGCCACGCTCAAAAGAAACACCAATGGTATCAGCGTCTGCACCGCCAAATGTGAGAGCAATGCGAGCCGCTAAGCCAAACCCTGATGACGCGCCCAAAATAAGCACGCGTTTGGGGCCATTTTTGATCGGGCTAGCCGATTTTACGTAAGCGATTTGGTCATCGACTGCCTTTTTACACCCTTGTGGGTGAGAGGTCTTTGCGACAACACCGCTGATAACTGGTTCAACTATCACTGTATACAACCTATCTAAGACGATGATAAAAACTCAAGATAGCGTAAAGTGTTGTAAATTATATTGAGCTAGGGCATCAAATTGGCGATTCTGAGCGTATTTGCTCAGCAACAATGTTGCTAGAATCGCCAATTAGCCATTTAAAGGTGCGGCTTTAGTGCTTCAGCCACAAATTGTGCGATGAAGGGTTGAGCATCAGGTTTAGGGTGTAGACCGTCTTGCATCATCCATTCTGGTTTGACGATAACTTCTTCAAGGAAGAAAGGTATGAGTGGAATGTCGTGCTCTGAGGCCAGCTTTGGGTAGATGTTCTCGAACAGTGTGCTGTAACGCTTGCCATAGTTAGGCGGTACACGAATTTGCATTAAAAATACGTTAGCGCCGGCTTCTTGGCTTTGAGTAATTAGTGTAGATAGGTTGCGCTCAATGATAGGCGGCTGGAAGCCACGCAGTCCATCATTCGCACCGAGCTCAATAAGCACATAGTCGGGTTGGTGTTCGCGCAGCAATCCGGGCAGTTTTGCAAGACCGTTGCCCGTGGTATCGCCTGACACGCTACCATTGATGATGGTGTACTCGGTATCATCGTCAGATAGGTGCTCGGAGAGCATTGTCGGCCAACTGAGGTCTGCTGACATGTTGTAGCCAGCGCTTAGACTGTCGCCGAGAATAAGAATAGACGTCGCCTTTGCGTGAAAAGAGGCCAAGGAAACAAAAATAATAATCAAAGAGGAAAGTTGCCGAATCATGAGTTCTTCCATAATCAAAGCTGAATCAGTGTCCAAAGTAGTGTCTACGAAAACGGAGCATTTAACAATCCTCGAGGATGTGAATCTGTCGATT
This sequence comes from Vibrio variabilis, assembly GCF_003263785.1. Taxonomy (GTDB): domain Bacteria; phylum Pseudomonadota; class Gammaproteobacteria; order Enterobacterales; family Vibrionaceae; genus Vibrio; species Vibrio variabilis. The sequence continues at coordinate 321 of NZ_JYJK01000072.1, read as the reverse complement.
CAAGAAGGAGAGTCCATCGCTATCGTTGGAACGTCTGGAGCAGGAAAATCGACGCTAATGACGCTATTGGCTGGCTTAGATGTGCCAAGCACAGGCAATATCCAACTACTCTCTAATCCCATTTCTCAAATGAGTGATGAAGACAGAGCCAGTATTCGTAGTGAGCACCTCGGTTTTGTTTTTCAGAGTTTTCTATTAATCCCAAGTTTATCCGCACTTGGCAACGTGACTTTGCCCTGCCTTTTAAAAGGCGAGCAAGAGGACGAAGCAAAAGCACGTCAACTTCTCGAGTCGGTCGGGCTTGGACACCGTATCGACCAC
>NZ_JYJK01000071.1 GCF_003263785.1 Vibrio variabilis | reverse complement strand
CGGGGCCATCTATTCCTATCAACTCATTCACCGCAGAGCCAATGAATATGACGATGGCCGCCGGCGCTAGTGCATACTCGATGAGTACCGCGAGTCCAGTGACAAAACCGCCAGTTGGCCCCATAGCTTGCCTAGCAAAACTGTACCCCCGCCAGCGGCAGGAATGGCTGCGGACATTTCAGCGAGTGAGAGCACTAAAGTAAAGTACATGACAGCCATGGCGATGGCAGCAATAAGAAAACCAGCCCAGCCGGCTTGCGCAATGCCAAAATTCCAGCCTGCGAAGTCGCCAGAGATGACATAAGAGACCCCGAGGCCTGCAAGTAAAATCCACCCTGCGGTGCCTCTTTTTAGCTGTCTTTTAGACAAATATTCCTGATGTTTGGTCATAGTAGATCCTTCTACAAACGGTTGATAAGAAAGTTGTTAGAATGAGTTTGATTGAGTGTTGAACTGCTGTCGTCGTCAATCTCAGAGCGGTCTTTAAGATCGACACCAGAGAGATGTAATCTTCTTGCTTCTTCGAGTAGGTATAGGGTTCGCTGACAGGCGTTGTCGTAACTCAAGCCGTCAGGTCTGACATTTGAGATACAATTACGCTCCGAGTCTTTTGCACCTCGTTTCGCTCCCCACGTTAGGTATAACCCCATGCTATCTGGAGAGGATAATCCAGGCCTTTCGCCTATTAAGATCAGCGCCATTCGAGCGTTAACGCATTCTGCAACATCATCGGCAATCGCGACTCTCCCTTGCTTGACGATGGTAATGGGCGCTAAGTGCCATGATTTGCTTTTGTCTAGTTTGTGAAGAAGTCGCCCTAGAAAGGGGGCTGCGTGATTTTGTATTGCCGTTGATGACAATCCGTCAGCGATGACGATAGCGAGATCGGATTGGGTTTTAGAGGTGGACGCTTGTTTTTTCAGTTGTGCCCAAGATGCGTCACTGAGTTGGCGCCCTAAATCGGGTCTTTGAAGATACATTAAGCGATCGGTTATTTTGCTTTCGACAACTTGAATTTCTCCTGACGTCACGGACTGAAGCATGGGTAACTGTTCAAGTTCGACTTTTAAGGTTTGGGTATCTAGTGCGCAGTGCACGGCATCCATCGCTTGGGCATGATCAAGTTGAAACGACAATAGTGCATCGGTCGGGATGCTGTTGCCAGTTCTGCCCAGTGCGATTCGTGCTGAGGTCATGCTACGCAGCTTCTGCCAAGGGCTGGTCACCACAGAGTTTGATGCTTTGTTGATGTTGACTACCTTTGTCATGTCGCTTTCCTTAGCTAACCTGTTTGATGGCATTAGAGAATGGGGTGGCAAGTTGGTCGTTTAGACGCACTTTATCGACATCGTTAAAAATCTGGGTATCTACCAGCCACTTCTCGAATTCGGGGGCAGGTCGCAAGCCAAGCACCTTTCGAGCGTAGAGTGCATCGTGAAATGAGGTGGTTTGATAGTTAAGCATGATGTCGTCAGAGCCAGGGATCCCCATAATGAAAGAGCACTCAGCGACACCGAGTAACGTGAGTAGGTTGTCCATGTCATTTTGATCGGCGTAGGCATGGTTGGTGTAGCAAATGTCACAGCCCATCGGTAACCCCAGCAATTTTCCGCAGAAATGATCTTCCAGTCCCGCCCTAATAATTTGCTTCCCATCAAACAGATATTCCGGACCGATAAAGCCCACAACGGTGTTAACTAGCAAAGGGTTAAATTGGCGAGCACCGCATAGGCTCTCGCTTCGCAGGTTTGCTGATCAACGCCATGGAAAGCGTTTGCAGACAGCGCGGTACCCTGACCTGTTTCGAAATACATGACGTTGTTACCCACCGTGCCGCGATTGAGTGACAGTGCTGCCTGCTGCGCTTCTTCCAAAATAGAAAGATTGATGCCAAACGTGTCATTGGTGCCTTGGGTTCCGCCAATCGACTGAAACACCAAATCGACAGGCGCACCTAGCTCAATGGCTTCAATGGTATTGGTGACATGAGTTAAAACGCAGGACTGAGTTGGTATCTGATATTGCTGGATGACCTCATCCATAAGTTGCATGAGTTTTATTGCTTGAGGAACGTTATCTGTTGCTGGATTGATGCCAATGACGGCGTCTCCATTACCGTACATCAGGCCATCGAAAATACTCGCGGCAATGCCATTGAGTGAATCAGTTGGATGGTTGGGCTGCAGACGAGTGGAAAGGCGGCTCGGCAGTCCAATGGTATTTCGAAAAGCAGTCACAACCTGACACTTCTTAGCCACTAAGATGAGATCTTGATTGCGCATGATCTTGCTCACCGCCGCCACCATTTCGGGCGTCAGTCCCGACCTTATTTGCGCCAGTGTTTCCGAGTCAGCCTGTTCGCTAAGTAACCAGTTTCTAAAATCACCTACCGTGAGGTGCTCGATGAGTGAGAAGGCTTGTTTGTCATGGCTATCGATGATCAGTCGGGTAATTTCATCACTCTCATACGGGATCACGACGTCATTGAGAAACGTTTTGAGCGGCAAATCTGCAAGTGTCATCTGCGCCACTATGCGTTCTGCTGCAGATTCTGCACACACGCCAGCTAAGGCATCTCCAGAGCGTTCTGGGGTCGCTTTTGCCATCAGTTCCGCAAGCGAACTAAACGTAAATACATGGTTTCCCTGTTGTCGACGATAGGGTTGTCGGCGATAGGGCTGTCGACGATACGTCGCTGTCATTACTACTCCTTTAATGGTCCGATTCTTGCTGCCTTTATTGTTGAACGTGTCTCGCAGCTAATGAGTGAGTCTGCGAATAGCGTTCCATGTGCATATCAAAAAATGGCAACTATTAAATTTGTTAATAAACAATGCCTTATAGAGCTTGTGCTCCATGGTTGGGCACCAAAAATCCATTTAGAAGGAGTAGTCGTGATGGATGAAATTTGCAAGTTTGCGCCAGAGTTGTGCATTCGTCCCTCTAATGATGCAAACCAACAAGCAGATGACTTGTTTAATTGGGCTCAAGCCTATGATCAGATCACCGATGGTGCGTATCGTGGCCGTATTGTAGAGCGACGCTTTTCTAAGGTTCATGTGTTTCGTGAAGAGAGCAATCGAGGTTTAAGGCAGGATTGCCAAGTGACTAAAGGTGGGCTGTGGCTAGGGTTAAGTGCGACTGATAAGTCTCTGTATCTTAATCATCACCAGCAAGACGCTGACGATATGTTGCTTCGCGCAGGCGGACTGGACTTTGAGTTGGTGACGCCGGAAGATTTCTCGATTTACGGCGTGGTGCTGGACGAGCAAGCTTTAGGCTCTATTCTCGACCAGTTGGATGTCGAGACAGACAGCTTAGCAATGCTTAGCCAAGTCGTATCGACGTCTCATGCTCATCAACTAAAAGCCTACCTCTCGATATTGTTATCGAATCAACCGGTAGGTTGGTCTTGCCACACTCATGAGTCGCTACTTTTGGATTTTGTAGCGGATGTCCTTGACTCGTCTTGCGGTAACAAAGATTCAATGGAGCCTTTGTTTCAACGTGCTAAAGTCATGAGGCGGGTGAAGCAAACATTAGAGAGTAGCGATTGGTCTCATCCAATGACCATCAGCGAGCTTTGTCGTGCCGTACACGTGAGTCGCCGAACGTTACAAAACACGTTTCACTCTTGCTGTGGTATGTCGCCCCATCAGTTTCTCTTGCGAGTGAGGCTGAACCAAGCTCGAAGGGCTTTAATCAGTAGTGATGGCGAACACTCCGTCTATGATATCGCGTTTAATCATGCTTCTATCACTTAGGACTTTTCGCCAGTAACTACAAAAAGCTGTTTGGTGAGAGTCCGTCTACAACGCTGACACAGCGTTAGATTTAGAGGATTCATCAACTATAGCGGCCGTTTGAACCGCCATAGTAACAATGTGCTTTAAGCTTGATGTCTTTAGAAGTGCTGATTCAGGTGCGCTTCAAAGCGCGCAAAGTCATTAGCGATATCGCCATTTTTCATTACGTCATAAGCCGCAAAGGTTGGCAGCGCTGTCATACCAAAGAAGCGGAAGTTGGCGTGCATGTGGAACATTAGGTCATCAACACTTTTTCCTTGGAAAAGGTATTCAGATTCATCGTTGAACGACTCTTCTGGCGCGTTGAACGTTAAAGACAGCATGTACTTAGACTCGGTTTGCGTACCACCTGTACCGTAGTTTTTCTTAGGCTCTGATTCTGAGCGACCATCAAACAAACACAAGTCACCACCCATACCAGCAGTAAACACCTCATCCATGTACTTTTTAAAGCTCCAAGGCACTGTCATCCAGTTCACCGGTGATTGAATGATCACTCGATCTGCCCACTTGAAGTTCTCTAATTGTGTTGGTACATCAATCTCTTCTTGCATAGTGACAACGCGAGTCTGGTGGCCTTTCGCCTCCAATAGCGTTACCGCTTTGTCGACCAGAGTGGCGTTAAGCTTGCCTTCAGAGAATGGGTAAGGTTGGTGTGCATTGATAATTAGTACATTGCTCATGGGGTTAGACCTCTACATTTCACGATGACTCGGGACAGTCCCGAGCGCCTTTGTGGTATATTAAAGTAACCTGCAAACCATTTGCAATTAGTATACTTTTAGTAACCTTAAAATGGTCGCACTAAAAACGCGATATGAAATGATGGGCGGTCGTCACTCTAACGGCCATTTAGCCCAAAGGTGGTTCAAAACAGTATTCTGCAGACTCATAGCGCACCTGCTGTTTGTAGAGGTCTTGCAATTTGAACTCATTATCCGTTGTTGAGGCCGGTGATTGGCTCCAAAGATGGCAAGCGTAGCGGTTTAACTCTTGGCGTTGTTGTATCCAAGATGCGGAGAAGAGTGGGTTGGCTTGGGTGTGTTCAAGGGAGCGAAATTCAAAGTAAACGGTGCGGCGCCGTGCTTCTTCGTTAATCGGTGGAGAGCTGTGTACAAGCATGACGTCATGAATGACGATGTCCCCGGCTTCGGTTGTGACTTCGGCACTTGTTAAATCGCCTTGTTGCCAGCGACGCGTGATTTCACAAACGGAATCAGGGCTCAGGTGTGAGTGTGGAATGACTTGCAACGCACCTTGCTGGCTCTTGGAGTCATCGAGGTAAACGCCAACGGTAAAGATCCGAGAGTCTCTTTGGTGGTTCATGTCTCTGTGCCAATCAATATTCTGGTTATCGCCTTTGTGTTTGATGAGCAGTGACTCGTAGATAGGAATGGCGTCACCTTCAACTAGGGCTTGTACTGCTTGTTGCAGTAATGGAAGTCCAAGTAGCTTGACGAACAAGGGAATATCGAATGAAAACAAGTTGTCTATTCTTGAGATAAAATTTTGGTTGCCTTGATGCAGAATGGCAACGTTGTTCACCAAGCCATCAAATTGAGCGTTCTCTAGCAGCTGTTGCTGTATGGTATCGTAGGATTGACGTAAGTCTCGAAGCAGTGACGTTGGGATAGCGTCTTTTAGCACCAAGTAACCGCGCCTGTCGAAGGTTGCTAGCTGTTTGCTTGAGATGGTCACTTTGCTCGTCCTTTGGTGCGTAAAAAAAGCAGCGTTCGGGCTGCTTTTTTAAAGGTTCCGTTTACATTGGGCATTCGCCCCAATCGCACTTTACATGGTAGACGAGATCAGAAACTTTGCTTGGTTTGAGTCGATCTTGCTCTGCTATTTGTAGCTTATGTGCGGTCAATTGTTCGAAAAGTTGCCAGTGTTTGAGTAGGCACTCATCGTCGACTTGAGTCACTTCCGACCAAGCTTCTTTTAGCATTGGCATCATACACGCAGAGCCATACGCATAAAGCATCATTTGCCACTTTAGCTCATGCATATTGAACTGCTCGCTTTCACTGCGACCATGGTTGTATTCATTCACCAATGCCATCACGATACATTCAATTTCTCCTTTACTATCAATGAAGTAATCGAAAAACTCGTTCTCTTGACGCATAGCGTCAGCGATTAATTGCATCGGTTGGCGGTTGATCAGTAGATTGGCCAACATTTCAATCGCAAATCGATATAGCTTGATGTTTGCTGGTGTATCTTCTGGTAGTTGTGAGAGAAGATGCATGATGTACTTTTGCATATAAGCATGCATGTGGTCACTGATGTCGTACCAGATCTGCTCTTTGCTGCCAAAGTGGTGGCGAATTAGGCTGTGAGATACCCCAGCACGATCGCTGATATTGCGAATCGATACGCGTTCGTAACCAAGTTCACAGAACATGTCTGCGGCGACCGTCATGATCAGGTTTTTCGTCTCTTCTGCCGCCATGGCGCTGCGACGACCTTTTTTCTTCTCCACTCGATACCTTTTTAATTAATCATTCCTATACAGGGTACTGAATTACCTACCTATCGACAAGGTGCACATCAACGGTGCCGCACAATGCCGTAAATCTACTGAAACCGGGGTCTGAGGGTTTCTATATAACCAAAAGCGATGAAGCTCATTGAAAAAATTATACTGCACACATGTGCAGCATGTATTGATCTCTTTCAAATTATACATATACTGCACAACTGTAAAGTTAATTTACTGCACACCCGTAAAATATAATTTGGGATAAATATTATGAAAACCCATCGTCTATTCAAAACAGCCAGTATGCTGGTTCTGCCCTTGTTGGCAGTCGTCGGTCTTTCTGGTTGTAATCAAGCTCAATCAGAAATCAATGAACCGATCATTAAGCCCGTCAAAGTGGTTCAGGTACCTGAGCTCAACTTTGCGCCAGTCAGCAGTTACCTAGCACAGGTTGATGCAACCGATCGTGCACAACTCTCTTTTCAGGTGGCGGGACAGATTTCGTCGATAGACGTCAAAATGGGTGAAGCCATTAAGAAAGGTGAGATCTTAGCGACGCTCGATCCAACCGACTATCAAGTGGCACTTGATGCCAAACAAGCAGAATTCGATCTTGCTGAATCCCAGTGGAAGCGTGCAAAACAGCTGTTTGCTAAAAAGCTCAATTAGCGCTGATGAGTTCGATCGCAACGAAACGCAATATAAAGCGGCACGAGCGTCACTCGCACAAGCAAAAGCGGATCTAGGTTACACCCAAATTATCGCCCCATTTGATGGTGTGGTCTCTTTGACCTACCAAAAACCGTTTGAAGTCGTTGGCGCTAAGCAACCTATCTTGAACCTGATTAGCAGTGATGATCTCGATGTCACCTTTACTATCCCTGTTAGAGAAGTCAAAGCGGTGACGCTAGAAGAGCTGAAAAATCAGCACTTTTTTGTGACGTTAGACAGCCACCGTAATCAGCGTATTGAAGCAAGGTTCCGTGAGATTGCTATGCAGCCAGATCTGGATACCAATAGCTATGCAGCGGCAGTAACCATAGTCAAACCAAATAACATCAATGTGTTGTCAGGCATGTCTGGTCAAGTGCATATCCAAAGCGAAGCCAAAGAGCGTGCTTTTACACTACCGGCGAGCGCATGGATTAGTCAGCAAGAGAGCAGCGGTAAAGTTTGGCGCTTTGACCCGATGACAGAGCAAATTCACCAAATCCAACTGTCGACCAATGAAAGCGGCGCAGTGACAGCTGGCTTGCAGCAAGGTGACCAAATCGTGGTCGCGGGTGCGGCAAATCTAGTTGAGGGACAACGAGTAAAACTCTGGACACGCGAGGGGGTATCTAGTGAAAAAGTCAATGATTGCTATCGGTCTTGTATCGCTAGCGTTAACCGGATGCTACTCAGATATCACTGTTCGCGAACGTGCCCCTTTGATGGTGGAATCTATTGAGGTATCTAAGCCTGTCGAACAGCAATATCGCGAGTTCAAAGGCCAAGTTGTGACAGCAGAGCAAACCAAGCTGTCATTTCGTATCCAAGGTGAAATTGCTCACTTGCTTGTCAAACCAGGTCAGTCGGTGAAGAAAGGTCAGGTTGTTGCCAAGTTGGATGATGAAAAACTACAGCAGCAATATCGTGATGCTCTAGCTCAATATGAGCTGGCGACTAAGCAATTACGTCGTGGCACTGAGCTTTACGCGCGTGACATGATTTCAAACTCTGAATTGGACGAGTTGACGTCAAACCGTCAACTAGCGAAAGCGCAATACCAAAATATTCAGCACCAAATTCAGTACACCAGCCTAAAAGCGCCGTTTTCCGGTGTTGTGGCGGAAGTGAGCAAAGAACGTTTTGAGAACGTTGGTCTAGGTGAAACCGTGGTATCCATTTATCAGGACGACAAAGTCTATGTGAAGATCAGTCTTTCTGATCACATTCTAGCGTCTATCACCCCACAAGCTCAGCGCAATGCTTATCAGCCGCGTGCGTTTTTCTCTGGGGTTGAGGACAGTTTCACCATGACCTATCTGGAGCACTCTAGCGAGCCTGATGCGCAAAGCCGAGCTTATGAGTTGTGGCTACAAATGCCTCAGCCTAAAACAAAGATTTTGCCGGGAACTAGCGTGTCGGTTCATGTTGATATGGTGGCCGCTGGTTTGAGCACAATTCAAGGTTATCAGCTCCCTATGACAGTCCTAGAAGCAGGTGTTGAGCCGCAAGAGTTTTTCGTCTGGAAGCATGAAGGTGGTGTAGCAATGAAAACACCCGTGCGTGTCGATCAAGTCAATAGCTTTGGCGTGATTGTCGATTCTGGCGTTGCTCAAGGTGACGTTCTAATTAGCTCAAGTTTGAGAAAGCTCAGAGATGGCGAAGCAGTAGCACTCATGGAGAACAATAAATAATGAGTTTGACCGAGTATTCAATTAAAAACCGCGTCATTAGCTGGCTGTTTCTGGTCATTTTGGCCATTGGTGGTATTCAGTCGTTTAATGATCTAGGCCGTCTTGAAGACCCTGCGTTTACCATTAAAGATGCGATGGTAATTTCGACTTATTCCGGTGCAACATCGACGGAAGTAGAAGAAGAGCTCACGTATCCTCTGGAAAAGGAGATCCGCAAGCTCCCGTATATTAAGAACATTAAGTCGACGTCGTCCGCTGGACTGTCACAAATCATGGTCAGTATGGAAATGGACTATGGCCCAGATGAGCTTCCGCAAATTTGGGACGAAATGCGACGTAAAATTAATGACTTAAGACCAAACCTTCCATCAGGTGTGAATTCGATTCAGATCATCGATGACTTTGGTGATGTGTTTGGTGTGATGATCATGCTGACCGGTGATGGCTACGACTATGTGGAGCTGAAGCGTTATGCTGACTATTTGAGCCGCGAGCTTGAGTTAGTCGATGGCGTTGGCAAAGTGGCGATTGCGGGTGATCAGAAAGAGATGTTGTTTGTTGAGTTATCGCTGGAACGTCTCTCTGCTCTTAACTTGGACATGAACACGGTAATGGGATTGCTGAATCAGCAAAACAGCGTCCAGTCTGCCGGTGAAATCATGATCAACGGCGAGAGCTTGGCGATTCGCCCAAATGGTAACCTGGACTCTGTAGAGTCACTGGAAAATCTGATTATCCACGGCCGAGATACCGGCAACCTGATCCGCTTAAAAGATGTGGCCGAGATTTCTAAAGGGATCCAAGAAAAGCCATCAAACGTGATTACCTTTAACGGTAAGCCCGCCATCAATTTAGCGATCTCTTTTGGCGCGGGCGTCAACGTGGTTGAAGTGGGCAAAGCGTTAGATGCCCAGCTTCAAGCGCTGGAGAACATCAAGCCAGCAGGCATTAATCTTGACTACTTCTATAACCAGTCGGCGGAAGTAGATAAGTCGGTACAAGACTTTGTTGTCAGTCTAGCTCAAGCTGTGGGCATCGTGATTGTGGTGCTGCTGTTCACCATGGGTATGCGCAGCGGCATCATTATTGGTGCGGTGCTGCTGCTTACTGTGTTTGGTACCTTCATTATGATGAGTATCAACAATATAGAGCTGCACCGTATCTCGCTAGGCGCACTGATTATTGCGCTAGGCATGCTGGTGGACAATGCCATCGTGATCGTGGAAGGCATTTTGGTTGGTCTCAAGCAAGGTCAAACCAAGAAGCAAGCCGCGATGAGTATCGCTAAGCAGACCCAGTGGCCACTACTTGGCGCAACGGTCATCGCTATTACGGCGTTTGCGCCAATTGGCTTGTCACAAGACGCGACGGGCGAGTTCATGGGGTCGCTGTTTTGGGTATTGTGTTATTCGTTGTTCCTAAGCTGGATCACGGCACTGACTTTAACGCCGTTCCTAGCCGATATCCTTCTGAAAGAGTCGAATAAGAATGACCAAGCTGCAGATGCAGACCCTTACAAAGGCGTTCTGTTTACTGTCTTCCGCTGGTCTTTGGAGTTGGCATTAAAACTGCGTTGGCTCACGGTCGCGGGTATGATTGCGCTGCTCGTCTCTGCAGTGATGGCGTTTGGTCTGGTAAAACAGTCGTTTTTCCCACCGTCAAATACGCCAATGTTCTTTGTCGATATGTGGATGCCAGAAGGCACGGACATTCGCCAAACGCTCAAGCAAACCGAGCAGGTAGAAGCGTATATCCAAGAGCAGGACAATGTCGAGTTTGTGTCTTCGACGGTTGGACAAGGCCTGCAACGTTTCATGCTGACTTATCAGCCTGAGAAGAGTTATGAAGGCTTTGCGCAGCTGCAAGTGCGTACGACGAGTCGCGATAACATGTTCGAATTGCTCAATAAGCTAGACTCGGAACTGTCTTCTCAATTTGCAGCACCTACGTTCCAGCTAAGATTGATGGAATTTGGTCCGTCGCCAGCGTCAAAGATAGAGGCGCGCATTATTGGTCCAGATCCGCAGGTACTGCGCGATATCGCGGTGCAAGTTGAAGATGTGTTGCTTGCCGATCCTGGTTCGAGAAACGTTCGTCATGACTGGCGTGAGCGTACTAAGCAGTTGGTACCTCAGTTTAATGAGTCAAAAGCGCGCCGCTTGGGTATCTCAAAAGAAGATCTTTCAAGTACGCTGCAATTGGCGTTCGGCGGTAACACGATTGGTGTGTTCCGCGATGGTACGCAAATGCTGCCAATCGTGACCAGATTAACGGAAGCAGAGCGTGTTGATTACGCATCGCTACAGAACATCTCCATCTGGAGCCCAATGCTGCAAACGTATGTGCCTGTGGAGCAGGTGATTGATAATGTCACGTTGGAATGGCAAGAGCCGATTATTCAACGTCGTGACAGAAAACGTACGCTAACCGTGCTCGCTGACCATGATGTGTTGGGCGATGAGACGGCGGCAAGTTTATTCGCTCGTGTTAAGCCACAGGTAGAATCACTGCCTCTACCTGCTGGCTACACGATCGAATGGGGTGGCGAATACGAGTCATCAAAAGACGCGCAAGAGGCGATGTTTAAGTCACTGCCGATGGGCTATCTGTTGATGTTCATCATTACTATGTTGCTTTTCAACTCGTTTAAGAAGCCGCTGGTGATTTGGCTCACGGTGCCGCTCTCTATCATTGGTGTGGCGTTTGGTTTGCTGGTGTCTAATATGCCATTCAGTTTCACAGCGTTGCTGGGTCTGCTGAGTCTTAGTGGCATGATCCTTAAAAACGGTATTGTACTCATGGATCAAATCAACTTGGAACTTGATAGTGGCAAAGACCCTTATCTAGCGCTAGTTGATAGTGCGGTAAGTCGTGTGCGTCCAGTGAGTATGGCAGCGCTTACTACCATCTTAGGGATGATACCCTTGGTGTTTGATGCCTTCTTTGGATCAATGGCGATCACCATTATGGCGGGTCTAGGGTTTGCCACGGTGCTGACCTTGATTGTGGTGCCAGTTCTGTTTGCCATTTTCTTTAAGGTAAAACCGGCGAAATAGCTGAAATTACAGTGGATATGATCAAAAGCCTGCATTTATTGCAGGCTTTTTGCGATATGGCTACAGCAAAATTGAACCCGCTTCTCGTAATTTCGCTGCAAATTTGTGTTTTTTGCGGACGAGTTCGTTATTTATCGGCTTTAACGAGCGATTTGTAAGTTAATTTCGAAATCTTGATCAAATTTTCGCAAAATAATGACGTTATTTTGGAATACCAACCACATTTTTTGGCATGATCGTTTTGCCAAACGACCAAGATTAAACACAATATGGTCACGAAATATTCAGAACAGATGGAGAGACTTGAAATGCCAACTAACTACTGCACCGCGTGCAAAAAGGATACGGCACACAAAGCAGTGATGCGACGCAGCCACAACGATAACTCATCTATCGTTCAAAACTTCCAAATGTTAATGTCTCAATTGGTTAACGGTAGCGGCTACTATAAGCTAGAGCGCCAGCTATATTGCCGTGTATGCAATAAGCAGAATCAAGAAACAGTGAAGACAGTGCTTAGCGGTCAAACGAATCTCGCATAAATTAACACTGTAAACTGATATCGATTGATGGCATTTGTCACAACTTTGTGATCTTACATCTTTTTACATGCATAACCTTTGATTTACAATCGTGAAGTATCCCTTTCACTTGAGTTAAATCAATGGCTTCGCTTGCTTTAGATAAAATCGATTTAGAAATACTGCGCATACTTAGCCGTAAAGGTCGTATGCCAATAGTTGAGTTGGCTAAGCTGGTCAATTTGACGACCTCCCCTTGCTCAGACCGCGTGAAACGTCTTGAAAAAGAAGGTTTCATTGTGGGTTACCACGCTGAACTTAACCCAGAAAAACTAGGGTTGGATGTTCAAGTGTTTATTCATATCCGTCTTGATCAGACAAGCTTCTCCATTTTTGAAAAGTTTGCTAAGGCCGTCGAGCTGATGCCCGAGATTGAAGAGTGTTACTCGCTCTCCGGTGATTTTGATACCATGATCAAGGTGAGAACCAAAGATATGAAGTCTTATCAATCTTTCATGTCCACCAAATTGGGCACGTTGCCGGGTGTTATACAGACCAGAAGTGAAGTCGTAATAGAAGAGCATAAAACTGGGTTTGGTGTGAATCCGGATCTTCTTGACACGCTGTAGACTCATCCCGACAAACCATTACCAAGTATCCGTTGCATCCCACTCTATCTTCAATGAATCTTCTCATTGGAGATACAGTTCATGTCTTTTTTGAGAATTTGCACATTTTCTGATCTCTGTGGGTTTAAAAGCCTGATTTTTATTGGTAATTACTTAGTAAAGTAAACTAGAAATCTGGTTTTACAGTCCTACACTGAACATATATAAAATTATCTAATAAACAATAAGTTGCTTCAGTGAATGTGGACAGTTGACTGAGTGTATTGCGACGGTTGTTCAAGGAGTTCGCCATGAGTATTGCTGCGTTATTGGGTCTAGTGGATCTATCGGGAACGTTAGTTCTTGATTCAAATGGTAAAATTGTCTTATTGCCAGAGGGCGCTGCATTGAGACCAGGTGACATACCACTGTCGCCTGATAACCTGGTTCCGGATATTGAACTGCGGGAAACACTGTTTGCTCAGATTAGCGCCCAAAATCAGGATGAGGATATCTCAAGTATCTCAACCAACGATCTCGATGCTGATGCTATTATCGCTCAAATCGAGGCTGGCGCTGACCCCACTCAAAATGAAGACCAAGCCACAGCAGCAGGTGGCTCATTAAGCTCCAGTATTACTGACGCCGCCACCGTCGAAGCAATCAATCCACAAGTCCTAGCCGCTACGTTTTTTGAAACTCTTGGTCTTGATAGACAAGACCTGACAGAAACACAGACTAATGCTCTATTAGATATCGCAACCAACAGTGCGCCTGTTACTCTATTTGAAGCTCGAAACTATGATGAAGAGTCGCAAGACAGTGACTTGGGTTTGAGCTTTCCTACGGATGTAGACGGTGACGCATTGATAGTGACAGTCACAGAACTCCCTAAACTGGGACAAGTGACGCTCGCTGACGGTACACCGGTTAGTCTGGGACAGACCCTGACTCAAGCTGAATTTGAGAATCTACAGTTCGATGCGCCTCAAGAATATACTCTTGGTGAAGATGCAGGTCAGTTTACCTACAGCGTTGATGACGGTCGGGGACAACCGGACTCCGTTCAAACGGGTGGGGTGTTAATCGATATTAACCCGATCAATGATATACCGGTTATTGACGAAGTCGGGCAAGGCACCTTGGTTGAGAGTGGAAATCTCGATGACGGTCAAGTGGTCGAGGGTGTGAATACGGCTTCTGGTAGCATTAGTGCCTCCGACAACGATACGGATGCCGTGCTGACTTATGGCGTAGAAAACGATTCCAATGAATACGGTCAGCTTATTGTTGACCCTCAAACCGGCGATTGGGTATTCACCCTAGATAACAGCTCTTCTGCGACGCAAAGTTTAAAAGAAGGTGATTCAGTAAACACCACCTTTGAGGTGACCGTTACCGATGATAAAGGCGCCGTCACTACTGAAACACTGACGCTTACCATCAATGGTACTAACGATTTACCGACATTCGATGCAGGTGGCGATGCTGCTGGGACTGTGACCGAGCAGGGAGATGGTACTGGCAGCGATAATTTAGCTCGGGTCTTTTATCTGTCACCGATGTTGATGCGGATGCGATTCTGACGTTTGAAATTGAGTCTGAACAAAATGATTTTGGCTCTTTTTCTGTCGATGAAAATGGTCAATGGCAGTTTGAGCTCGACAATGAAGCTTCGGTTACCCAGGCATTAAGTGAAGGTGAAACGAAAACCCTGAACTATACGGTTTCCGTTACCGATGAATTTGGCGCCCGCAGTGAGCAGGTTGTTACGATTACGGTAATCGGTACGAATGATACTCCGGAAATAAAGGATGTAAGGGGAACTAGTGGGGCTGTGAGTGAGGCGGGTAATCTTGATGATGGCACACTGTTCCCAGGTAAGGTGTCTGATTTTGGTACCATACGAGCGGCGGACAGCGATGGAACGCTGAGCTTTACCACTACGGACAAGAGTGATTATGGTGAATTTACCATAAACGAATTGACCGGCGCATGGCGTTTCACTTTAGACAATAACGCAGCGATTACTCAGTCTATAAAAGAAGGGGAGACGGTTGAAGTTGTATTCAATGTCAAAGTGGCTGATGAAGCGGGCGCATTTGTCATGCAGCCTGTTACCATTGAGATATTTGGTGCCAATGATCAACCTACCATATCCTCATCAAGCGACTTAGACGGTACCGTTATTGAGTCTGGAGACAATACTGAAGGTACGTCTCTTGCGTCCGGAACCCTTGTCGGAGAAGACGTTGATGACGACACAACCTTCACCTTCTTTGTAGAAGATGGTGCCAGTGAATACGGCCAGTTGGTGATGAAACCAAATGGTGAATGGACGTTTGAGATCGATAATGACTCGGCCGCTACTCAAGCTCTAAATGCGGGAGACTTCGTAGACATTACCTACCCAGTTATCATTCGAGACGAGTTTGGCGCAATCAACACCGAGGTATTGACGATTACTGTTGTCGGTACCAATGATTTGCCGCAGATTATCAGTGGCTCCTCCTCTTCACTGACTGAAGATACAGACACTGATGCTCTTGGCTACTTAGTGGCTACCGATACTTTGGTTATCAGTGATAATGATGCTGATGAGGAGACGTTTAGCCCTGGAAATGCAGAGCCAGTAGGTTCAACACTAGGCTCACTTACTATCACAGCTGATGGTACTTGGACGTACTCAGTAGATAATTCACTAGCGGCAGTGCAAGCTCTGGATGTTGGCGATAAGTTGGTTGAAGAATTTATCGTGACGTCTGCGGACGGTACCGAGCACACCATTGCCGTCACCATCAACGGCACCGAAGATGAAACCATCATCACAGGTCCAACGACAGACACAGTGAAAGAAGACACCGATGTCGATGCGGATCTTCTGATTGCTGGCGATAATCTGTCGCTCACCATTACTGATAATGATGCTGGCGAGAACAAGTTCAGCACCACAGTGACCAGTGTTGCCAACGACAACGGCCAGCTTCCGCTGGGTACGTTAACCATCACAGAAGATGGCGACTGGTCTTATCAAGTCTCTAACGCCTTGCAAGAAATTCAATCCCTTGGCGATGGTGATACTCGCGTT
>NZ_JYJK01000070.1 GCF_003263785.1 Vibrio variabilis | reverse complement strand
GCGTACACTCATAATGAAACCCAGTCAATGTTTAGTTGCTAATAAATACTGCTAAATCACCGACATTTACGGTCACAGTGGAATAGCTAGTTGGGGATATTTCTACAATCTCTCGCCAACTCGCATTGTCGATATCTTGATAGGCCACCAATATTCCGGCATATCTCACACCTGGTTTTAGAGAAACCGAGTGTTTATATTCTTGCCCGGGTTCAAACTCAAATTCAGATTTTGAGATTAACTCCGGACCTAGAACACCGCTAGCATCATCAAATAATGTAAAGAAATCTTGGCTTTCAAACAGTGTCCTAGAAGAAAGCTCAAACACCCGCACAACAACAGGGGACGCACGACCATTAATATTAGGATTCACATTTTCAG
The DNA here is from genome assembly GCF_003263785.1 of Vibrio variabilis. GTDB lineage: Bacteria > Pseudomonadota > Gammaproteobacteria > Enterobacterales > Vibrionaceae > Vibrio > Vibrio variabilis. Next base: position 17,816 of record NZ_JYJK01000070.1, on the reverse strand, counting down.
ACACTTTAAAGTCCAAGGTAGTGTATGGATCGACCACATAATTAGCCACAGAGCAAGCGGAAATAAAATTCAAAGTAAAAATACAGATTACAAAACTTACTAGCTTATTCATTTTATTCCTTTAACTCCGAACTCTTAAGGTATTGCTCATAAAACTTAGCAAAGTCTTCCATGTAGAATGCATTGGTTTGAGTTTCTATATCCTGCGTTATTTTCGAGTATGTTTTTTTGTAATACAACCATTGCTTGTTGCCTGAAAAAAGCGGCCAGCGATTGACACTCGATGACGACGAGCTGAGCTTAGTATTGGCTTCGAGCTGCTTTGGATCGAGCAATTTCATCAATGCTGAGATTGCTCCGGTTACTCCGGCATGAAGCGCCTCTTCGTGACGTTCAAGATCGCGAAAGGCGGCTTTAATCGCCTTTTCAGGTGGTAGAAAACCGGTCGTTCTTCGACGCAGTAAGTTGTGCATTGCATCTTCAAAGTCTGAAGAGAATTTGAGTGGATTGTTTTCTACTCTGCGAAAGGTTGTTTGGTTGATCCTAGTACTTTGTTTAAAAGCAGAACGATTATGCAAAGTCGACATAATGCCCTCAACAGAGTCCCGAGTCACCACACCAAGTTGAAACCACCAACGCTCAGGGTTATCACTTGAAACGCTACTTGGATCTATGCCTAACCCTTTAAAAAACGCAGCTTGCGTGCTTTCAACTATCTGGTTTTCGGGAGACGAACTAGACTCATCACGCCTTTGCGTCATCGGGGATAATGAAGACATAGATTCCGACGCTACAGAGCTTTTATCTAACGAGGATTCAAAATCTGGAAAACTGAACGCGTCGTCCGGTGCTGAATTGAGTACCGAATTCAAGCTCATCGCATCCGCGCTCTCAAGCTCTTGCGGCTTCGATTGGTCGTGTACGTGTTGACCTCGTTCACGGCAAAAAGGCTCCTTTATAGCGAACAAGTTACTATCCGCCGCTGGTATAAATGCTTCATTGAACGGGATAGGCTGAATGGCCTGATCATTCCTTAAATGTTCAGTAGCGCTGGCACTTCGATGCTGCGAAATAGCAGCTTCTATTTCGTAGTCACCAATTGCAATCACATCACCATGGGTAATGAGTTGTGGAAGGCCTTTTTTTATTGGCTCAACGGAGCGGTTGAGAAAAACACCATTGGTCGACATATCATAGATATACGCACTATTATTAACGAGTTCTATTCGAGCATGATAAGAAGAAATAATCTTTTCTGGATCACTCAACACCCAATCACAGTTTTCACTTCGTCCCAGTGTTAATTCCAGCTTTCCATCTTGAGTATTGAGAGTTTCACTTTCTACCACATTTGACGTGAAACGATGATAGCTCGTCACCGACAACCTTAATATCATTATTATTTTCCCATTCCGATAGTACACTGCTAGAAAGCATTAGCATGCATTAATTAACGCAACGCTAAATAATCATCATCTCAAAAAACGCCTTAGACAATCAGCAGCGGCGATATTATTACACCAAGAATCTTAGCCAATCAACATTTGAATTACCTCTTTCATGCTGCTAGCATTTCCTTTAAATAATAATTGCCAAACAAAATTACAAGTAGAATTTAAAAGTTGTAGAACTTAAAAATTGAAGCTAGACGATTTAAATCAACCATTAACATTCACCATTATAAATAGCGAACTAAATAGAGCCATTAATAACAATTTAGACATTTAAATCCTACGTAGAGAACGTCTAAATATTCATTATTGCTGATAATAAATTATGCGAAGTAAATCGCATTATTGCGTCCACAACTCACCATTGAGTCTAGGACAGCATCGAGGATTTTTGCCACTGACTAATAAGTGGCTAGTTACGTTGGATGTGAGGCATGGAAAAAAAAGAGACAAAAGCAACCAGTAGCGTTGGCTCAAATGCAGAGGCTAACCAGATCAGTAAAGTTAACCATATCAGTAAAAACTGCAGCGATGAATCAACTCAGATACAAAGCAGTACCAGTACTCATGATGCTTCCCCTGCCGTACACGCTAGTGCGAGTCAAATAGTAGGAAGAATCATCAACGGGCGCTATGAACTGCTTGATTTAATTGGGCATGGCGGAATGAGTGATGTGTACCGGGCAAGAGACTTGGTACTAGAGGAAATGGGAGAAAAAACCCCCTATGTGGCGATCAAATTGTTGCAGCCCTCACTTCACGAGTATGCCGATGCGACTTCGTTACTCATTCGAGAAGCTCGAAAGACCCAACGCCTTAGTCACGACAACATCATTCGGGTCTTTGACTATGGGTTTGACGAAGAGTTGTGTTACTTGGTGATGGAATGGCTAGATGGTCAAACGTTGGACAATGTGATCAAAAGCCATCGACCAAATGGACTACCTTATCAGCAAGCGATGGCAATTCTCAGCCAAATTTTGTCTGCACTAATCTATGCCCATAAACATGGAGTAATCCACGCCGACCTGAAACCAGGCAACATTATGCTTAGCCGTGATGGAAGTATAAAGATCTTCGATTTTGGTGTATCGCACAGTGTTTCCAATTCCGCTAACCCCACATGTAATAACGATTCAGCACCTTCTGATGTCAGCGGCTATACCCCTATATACGCGACTCCTGAATTACTTAAAGGGCAAGCCCCGAGCTCTGATGATGATGTTTTTGCATTTTGCTGCATCGCCTATGAATTACTATCGAGTCGTCATCCCTTTGGCCGAAAAACCATCGAACAAGCAAATCGTGAACAATGGGTCATTTCCAAGCCCAAACATATATCACGCCTCAAGTGGCGAGCTCTTCGTTCTGGTCTCGAATACACTAAAAGCGATCGTGAATGTTCACTGAATGCGTTGCAGACCGAGCTTACCAAGCGACGACTACCTAAATCATTGGCAGTATTGGTTATGGGTGCTGTTTTTATTGGTGGGGGATACGTCTACTCAGTTCAGCAAAAAACCATTGATGCGCTACAAACGAAAGTCAATCAGCAAGCAGAGCATTTATCATCGCTTGTTAATATCTTTGATATGCCTGCAGATACTTTTTTTGCATCCTACTCGACAATGAGCGAAGCATTCACAATGCCAAAACAAGCATGGCTTCGTCAAAATCAAACTGCCGTCGTTGAACATTATGAAAGACTCGTTGACCAGCAACTTCGTAGCCGCGAGTCTCGGTACCCCAATTATTACGCTATCGAAAAAATCCTAACCGAGGCCAAGCAGTTTTATCCTGACTCGCACATGCTTAATACTCTTACTAACACTATCAATCAAAGCCTGCTGCGTACATTAGAAAGCCTGAAAAACAAACTTAACCAAGCGCTAGAACAAGGTGAGTTTCAATCGCAAGGTGTCAACAACATCTATCAACTTCTCGATGACTTAAAGACGCTGCGTCATGATTACGTATTTACGCCTTCGTTACTAGCCCAACAAACCTTCGAGCAACAACTGGATAAAGCACTATTAGAGCGTAATGCGGACTCTTTGGCAGATTTGATCCCAGCCGGTGAAACATTTTTTAATCATAGCGAGCATCAGCAGTCCTCACTTGCGGGCGCATTAGCACTAAAACAAGCCATTTTGGATTTGTCGGACTACAAATCAAACGTATCGAGGGAGAGCAGCCCCTATTTCCCCATCACTCAGCTTATTTGGTTTATCGCCCTCAATTAGAGAAGTTCCACAAGCGTCTAGCTGAACTGACGCTCGTTTCACAGCTTGACGCTTTGGCCAGTGACGTTGAACGATTCGCTGGAAAAGTCCCTGACAATTTCTCACATCTCATCGATCTCAAACAGAACATGGCCAATCAATATCTCGCATTTTCTGAGCTACTGATTAAGAAACGCCTGACCAGAGAAGCGGCAAAAACGATGCAAAAAGCCCAAACATTACTCACTAACGTGCAGCAATCAAGAGTCAATGTTTACTGATAGAAAGGATTCGATTGCCACGCAGCATGCACTCACTAACAAATACCTATGAACAACAAGGAATGATCTTCATGAAACTGTCACCGCTTTTTTTTACCCTGACAGCCCTAACTGTTGTTGGCTGTGCCAGCGATTCTAACACACTGACCTACACCGACCGATGTCTTACTCAAGAGGCTTACGAAGCTCAGTTGCCTGAACTTGTGCTCTATGGCAGCCAAGCGGAACTCGTCAGTGACTACAGACAAACCAACGAAGCGCTTACCTCGATCTACAGCTCACAAATTGATGACGCAACACTCAACATTCAGTTTGATCAGCAAAGCGAGCAACTTCTTACGCGCAGTTACCAAAACCAATACGAGCGAGTTCTCGAACGTACTTATGCCGTTACTTGTAGCGACAAGGATTCATACTACGGAACCGGGTTTGTGGCACGCAAAGTAGAAGGAGGATTACTAATATGGGAAAAAAACTCTGAGATGACGGCCTTGCCAAACGACATGTGGGTGTTCTACCAGAGTGGCTACTTCCCTATCCCGCCAGCCAAGCTATCTCGCTCACTCTTCAAAGAAAGTAAAGGTGCCGATGTTGCCGAACTGCAACGAATACTCAATTTGGTTCTAAACTCTGAGAAAAAACTCACCCCAGATGGCAGTTTTGGTTGGCAAACGAGACAAGCAGTAAAGGAGTTCCAGAAAACACATGAGCTCTACCAAGATGGTGTTGTTGGTCAACAAACCTGGGAAGCCATTATTAGTGAAATCAACAAACTATCCAGCGCTACTATCAAGTGATTAACGTGATAATAATTAGAATAAAATGAGGAAATGCCACCTTTCAAACACAAAGACAAAGGTGGCTAACCACTATTCTCTATTCTAATGCTGTAGTGTGAACAGCTCTTGAACTCATCACTTCAATCACACATTTGCAATGTTATCTCACCTATCTGATACCAAAGTACTCAATATTTCGTTCGAGTCACACTTTTGTAATACAATATTATAGTAACATCCTAAACATACCCATTAATGATTGCTTACCAAAGGAACGATAATGAAATCATTGCCCCTCTCTCTACTTGCCGCCAGTATTATTGCGGGTACTGCTATTGCAGATACTGAGTCTCCACTTGCAACCCAATACAACCTTGACCCTATCAAAGCGCCCTCACAAAACTTCGATATGACTAACTGGAAAATTAACTTACCAGTGCTTACTACCGAAGGGCCACGCAAAGGTAAGACACTTGAGATAGCAAAAGAGCAACTTGGTGATACTAAGGCACCTTATGTACATCCAGAGTGGTTCTACACAGATAAGCAAACTGGCGCTGTTGTTTTTGTGGCTCCGAACGATGCACCAACCACACCAAACAGTAAAAATACACGAAGTGAGTTGCGCGCTATGCTTGCAACTGATTACGGGGAGCCAAGCAATAACTTTGTTATCGCCTCACACCCAAATGCCTCTGAATATGGAGCGATTGGCGGTGAACTAAAGGCGACACTGTCTGTTGATCAAGTGAGTGAAAGCGGTAAATACAGTCATAACGGCGCATTTGGTGTGGTGATTGGCCAGATCCACGCTGCTAAAAACGAGCCGCTTAAAATCGTCTATCGTAAACTCCCTGAACATGAGCACGGCTCTTTGGTATGGAACTACGAGTTGAACCCAACCAAAGATCTTCAAAACGCGAAAGATGCGAACGGCAAAAAGCTCAGAAAAGACATTCGCCACAACGTATTCGGTGAGTACAACCTAAGACAGGGATCTGACGATCCAAAAGATGGTATCAAGCTTGGTGAAATCTTCTCATACAGTGTGAACGTCGAAGGCGATATGATGCACCTTACGTTTACTAAGAACCCAGGTACGGACAACGAAGTCGTCAAAACCTTCGATGTTGATCTAAAAGCGGGCAACTACCAAGGTCATGAAGTTGACCAAGGTTATGGAAATACGTGGATGTATTTTAAAGCGGGCGCATACAACCAGTGTAATACGAAAAAGAGCAGCGCCTCTTGTGAGTGGCGCGGAATGGAAGCAGGTGACTATGTTAAAGCAAGCTTTTACCAATTAGAGCTAAATCAATAAGCCTCATCCTTAAACAAACAAAGGGAGCTCAGTTGAGCTCCCTTTGTTTTTATCTGTTCGGGCATTTAGAAGCTGTAGCGAACGCCAATACCTGCGCCGATACCTAACTTAAGGTCGCTGTTGTCAAACATCAGGCTTGGGGTTAGCTGCGCGTAGCCATCCCAGTTTCTTGCGAACGGAAGTTCAACGCCAAGCGCAACGCGTGGGCCAAATTTGTCAGAGCGTTTAATTTGACCACCGACACCTGCATACCAGTTAAAAGGCACATCACCACCAAAACTGCCGCGATTAAAAATGTAATCAGCAGCAATACCGTCGTTACCAACCGCAAAGTTAATCGTATTATTGATCTGGCCAACAATGCTTAGCCCTTGATCTAGACCCATACCAAGCTTAAAACCGGAGTTGCCACTGCGACGCGATGAAGAGCCAGGGTTTGATTTCGATTTTTGCGTCGAAGCGGTCTGTTTAGGGGCTGACTGCTTCGATGTTGATGATGGCGCTGCTGCTTGATCTTCTTCTACGATTTGCCACTGCTCTTCGCCACCAGCGGTCGTGTTTGCAAAAGAAGGGCTGATAAATAACGCTGCAACAAGGGCAACGATAAATGGTGTGTTTTTCATACTGGTGTTCTTGTGTTTGCTGCTCTCACTTAATGCAAAGAGCTTATGAATGTAAAGTTGCGCGCATTTTAAAAGCTCGTGCTTTCACAATGTCATCATAGAGCAAAAATAGAGCAAGAATGGCTTCAGGAATCGTTGGGCGTGGTAAACACCCAACGATACGAACAGATAAAACAGATATGAAAGAATGGTACAGCTGGTGACTAATTTACGGAGTCTTGATCAGTTTTGTTGAAAATTAACGACACAGAATTGACGCAAAAGCGCTGCCCTGTGGTTTGCGGGCCGTCTTCAAATACATGCCCTAAATGACTGTCACAGGCACTGCAGCGTATTTCAACACGTGTCATACCGTGACTGTGATCGTCTAAATAACGGATTGCGGACTCATTGACAGGCGCGTCAAAGCTTGGCCACCCGCACCCGGAGTCGTACTTGTTTTCTGAGTGAAACAGTTCGGCCTGACAACAGGTACAGTGGTATAGCCCTGTGTCCTTGTTGTGAAGCAGTGTCCCGGTAAATGGCGCCTCGGTACCTTGCTGGCGACAAACACGATACTGCTCATCGGTTAGCGTCTCACGCCAGTATTGGTCTGGCTTGGCTCTGTTTTTGTTTTCCCCAGTCATCTCCTTTACACCCTCTTTTTTATTGTCTACATTTTAATCAGCGCACACTTATTACGTGTAATAAACTTGGTTGTAGCACATTGTTGTCAATTACCCACCAAAGTGTGTCTAACATGTTAACTCACCTTGTCCCCAAGGTTAAATACATCAAGCAAATCATTACAGAGTCACGAGCTAAGTTCAAAAAAACGTCATTTAATACCGAATGTTAAGAAAAGCGACACTTTTTTTTGACTTTAGACAAATTAATTCCGATTATCTATTGAAGTTAGTGACTGGATTCTGTAATTTTACTACCAGTTATCTTTAAACAGAAATTAAGTTGTGGAGCAACTATAATGACTATCAAAGTAGGTATTAACGGTTTTGGCCGTATCGGTCGTTTCGTATTTCGTGCAGCGCAAGAGCGCAACGACATTGAAGTAGTAGGTATTAACGATCTAATCGACGTTGAGTACATGGCATACATGCTTAAGTACGATTCAACTCACGGCCGCTTCAACGGTACTGTTGAAGTTGAAGGCGGTAACCTAATCGTTAACGGCAAAACTGTACGTGTAACTGCAGAGCGCAACCCAGAAGACCTAAAATGGGACGCAATCGACGTTGACGTTGTTGCTGAAGCAACTGGTCTTTTCCTAACTGACGAGACTGCACGTAAGCACATCACTGCTGGCGCGAAGAAAGTTGTACTAACTGGTCCTTCTAAAGACGCTACTCCAATGTTCGTAATGGGTGTTAACCAAGACACTTACGCTGGTCAAGACATCGTTTCTAACGCTTCTTGTACTACTAACTGTCTAGCGCCTATCGCTAAAGTTCTTAACGACGAGTTCGGTATCGAATCTGGTCTTATGACTACAGTTCACGCTACTACAGCTACTCAAAAAACTGTAGACGGTCCTTCTGCTAAAGACTGGCGCGGTGGTCGTGGTGCTTCTCAGAACATCATCCCATCTTCAACTGGTGCTGCTAAAGCTGTAGGCGTTGTTCTTCCAGAACTAAACGGCAAACTAACTGGTATGGCTTTCCGCGTACCAACTGCTAACGTTTCTGTAGTTGACCTAACTGTTAACCTTAAGAACGGTGCTTCTTACGAAGCTATCTGTGCAGCTATGAAAGCAGCATCTGAAGGTTCTCTAAAAGGTGTTCTAGGTTACACTGAAGACCAAGTTGTTTCTCAAGACTTCATCGGTGAAGTTCAAACTTCAGTATTCGATGCTAAAGCTGGTATCGCTCTAACTGACAACTTCGTTAAAGTTGTATCTTGGTACGACAACGAAATCGGTTACTCAAACAAAGTTCTAGACCTAATCGCTCACATCTCTAAGTAATGTAAGCTTTTAGCTGAATATTTGTAATAAAGGCGACTCATAGGGTCGCCTTTTTAGTATCTGTTTCTGGGTCCAATCGACACCTGGGAGCTATCCCCTCTCCCTAGGAACCAGAGACTTAACCTAGGAAGTTACACTATGGATTTGTCTGTTTTACCTACCCTGACCGTTCTCTCTGACTATGTCACTATCGCTCAACTTGGTGACAATAAAGTCGTTCGCGTTCTTCATCCTAAAGCGTCAGCGGCCATCTCTCTTCACGGCGGCCATGTCATTTCATATAAGCCAGAAGGCCAAGAAGATTTGATTTGGATGAGCAAAGACGCCATCTTCGATAACAAAGCGGCGCTTCGCGGCGGTATCCCTATTTGCTGGCCTTGGTTTGGCCGAGTAGCCGCACCGGCTCACGGTTTTGCGCGCAACAGTACTTGGGAGCTCATTGAGCACCGCGAAAATGAACAAGGTGTGGTGGTCAGCCTTGGACTTACCGACAGCGACGCGACTCGTGAAATCTGGCCACATAAATTCCAACTGGTCTTGAACGTGGAAGTGAGCGATGCATTAAATGTGTCTCTAAACATCACCAACACTGACGGCGCTCCATGGCGTTTCTCTGGCGCTCTTCACACCTATCTCAACCTAGGTGACATCGAGAAGATGGAAGTCACGGGCATGGGCTCTAACTACATTGATAGCCTACTTGATGGCAAAGTGTGTGAAGGCCAAGAAGTGCTTACCCTAACCGATACCATCGACCGCGTGTACACCGCGCCGTCTGATGAAATTGTGCTGCATGACAATGCATTCAATCGCAAATTGGCAGTATGTAATAGCGGCGACAACTCAGCAGTACTTTGGAACCCTTGGAAACAAGGCGCAGAATCTATGGGTGACATGAACAACGATGGTTACCTCAGCATGTTCTGTATCGAGTCAACGCTTCATGCAGACTCGCTGGAAGCAGGCAAAGAGCTTGCACCGGGTGAAAGCCACCAGTTGGCGACACAGATTTTCGTCAAGTAATCTGCGAACCTGAAGGAATTCAGACGTCTGAATTGCTTCCCTTCCTTGATATGGTTAGACTTACGAAAATTTTCGTCGAGTCTAACCTATGTCTTATCAATGCCCTCTGTGTCAGCAGCCACTCGCTCTAGACGAGCGCAGTTATCGCTGTAGCAATAATCACCAGTTCGACAAAGCCAAAGAAGGTTATGTCAATCTTATGCCTGTGCAACACAAGCGCTCAAAAGATCCAGGTGACAACAAAGAGATGATGCAGGCAAGACGCACATTCCTAGCTCACGACTTCTATGCTCCGATGCGAGACAAAGTCGCCGACACGTTGCGTTCTTCTTTAACCGTAACTAAAGGAAACATCCTTGATATCGGTTGTGGCGAAGGGTACTACACCAGCTATTTTGCCGACGAACTGACAGGCGATAATACCGAGTTTGCCGTTTATGGCCTCGACATTTCCAAAGTCGCGGTTCGCTACGGTTCTAAGCGCTACGACAAGGTGAACTTTTGCGTTGCCTCTAGTCATAAACTACCATTTTCTGGAGAGAGTCTTGCTGCGGTAATTCGTATTTATGCGCCGTGCAAGCATGAAGAGCTGCGTCGCTGTATCGAAGCTGACGGACTAATGATCACCGTCACACCGGGCAGTCATCACCTCTATGAGCTTCGTGAGCTGATCTATCAAGACGTAAGACTTCACGACGAAGCTGCTGAAGTGATTGAAGGATTCGACCTAGTCTCTGAAGCTAAGCTCGACTACACAATGAACCTTAACGGCCAGCAAGCGTATGACCTTTTGCAAATGACGCCATTTGCTTGGAAAGCTAGCCAAGAGCTAAGAGAGAAGCTAGAACAAACCGAGCGCTTCGACTGTCGTGCCGATTTTATGGTAAGGGTATATCGTAAGGGTTAGACCAAAACGTCAATTGTTAATGATATTAATTTTCAATTGCATTGAGTCGCATGCGGATCTCGTTTACCATATTGGTTCCAAAATAGCCTTCCATTGAAGGCTATTTTTTATTAAAGAGAGTCCCTATGAAAGCTTACCCTATCGCACTGTCACTCGTTCTGCTTGCCGGTTGTAGCAGCGCACCTTCAGATAACCTGTCCAAGCCAGCTCAGTCCATTGATTCCTTCTACGATTATCAGCTGTATTCTCCGCAAGGCTCCGCGGTTTCGCTTTCATCATTACCAGTCGATCTAAAAACTGCCGATGTTATCCTCGTTGGGGAGTGGCATACACACAGTGGCGTGCATCGCTTTCAGACCGATCTTCTCAAACAACTTGTAAACAACAACGACAAGCTTGCGCTTTCGATGGAGCAGTTCACGCGTGATAAGCAGCCTATCGTCGATCAATATTTAAAGTCAGAAATTGGCGAACAAATGCTGATACGCGAAGGTAATGCATGGCCAAACTATGAAAGCGATTATCGTCCGCTTGTAGAACTGGCTAAGCAAAACCAACTCGATGTCATTGCCAGTAACGCTCCTAAACGCTTTGTTCGCTGTATTGGCCGTGAAGGGCTTAACTACTTAGAAAAGTTGGACAGTAATGAGCGATCTTTTGTTGCAAAACGCATTGATACCTCTTCTTCTGCCTACAAAGACAAGTTCATGGCCTCAATGCACCACGGCGATAGCGAGCAAACCGAACGCCAATATGCCGCCCAGTTGACATGGGACGCGACGATGGCTGAGAGCATTGTTAACTACATCGACCAGCACCCTGGCACGCAAGTCATGCACATTGCAGGTAAGTTTCACACTGAGAACGCTCTCGGAACAGCAGCGCAAGTACAAGCGCTAGCGCCTAACCTTAACATCGCTGTTATCACTCCAGTCACCGATATAGCCAGCGACTCAACAGATTTTCAGCTCTCGGTTCTCGCGCCACCGGTTCGATATGTGCAAAAGGAGAATCAAATGCAAGCCTACAAACACCTACACAAACGTAGTGACACACTCACCTGTGACTAGCACGCATCGCTCAATAAGCACGCTTACTTGGCGTGCTTATTGCTTAACTGTCAATGATAAACAGGTTCTATGTCTCAGATAAATAAATTTTTATAAAGATTTTGCCATGGATGACGACATAGTAATTGATAGCACTAATGGAGATAGCTATGCAGAGCGTCAATTCCGGCATGTCTGCGCCGTCCAATCAGCTTGGCAGTGCCGCAGCAAACACAATCAAACAGGCAGACTCTAATGGCAATACTTTGCCGACACCGCAAGGTGAACGTGGTGGAGACAGTGTCTCTATCTCACCGCAAGCAAAAGCGCTATTTGAACAAGAAAAGTCAGCAACGCCGAAGCCTAGCACTGCCGATAAATCAACGGATAAAGATGACGACGATGGCATGGGTAAGACGGTCACCTCTTTTGCCCACGGTGCACTGGGTATGGATCATCCAGACGACCTCGAAGAGCAAAAAGACACATCCTATTCAGCAGGTCAGTATGTATCAGCCGCTGTGACCGTCGGAGCATTGATACTCGCGCTCGTATAGCGATCTTTTGTTCTCACGATAGATAAACAGATTTGAGCGCACGATGTTAGTCAAATGATAATGATGTTATTTGACTTAGAAAACATCGCATGGAACGTTATTTCAAACTCATCGATAAGCCAACCTTTTTTGGCGCTATCGCACTTCTACTTACTGTAATCATTCCGCTGATCCTGTTCCCAGAGCAAGGGGCTGATATCATTGCGCAAGCAAAACTGATTATGACCGACAAGTTCGGTTTCCTTTACCTAGCACTTGGTCTCGCTGCCCTCTTCTTCATGATATTCATCATTTTTAGCGATATTGGCCAAATCAAACTGGGTGATCCTGACGAAGCGCCAGAGTTTAAGACCTCATCTTGGGCTGCCATGCTGTTTTGTGGCGGTATCGGGGCCAGTATTCTTTATTGGGGCTGTATCGAATGGGCGTATTACTACCAATCACCACCGTTTCAACTAGAGCCAGGCAGTGAAGAAGCGATCCGCTGGGCCGCAACCTACGGCATCTTCCACTGGGGCCGATTGCTTGGGCAATCTACCTTATCCCGCACTGCCGATCGCTTACTTCTTCTATGTTCGTAAGCAGCCTGCTCTTAAGGTATCTAGCGCTCTTATTCCAGTCATTGGCGAAAAGCATACCAATGGCGCGTTAGGTAAGCTGATTGATGTTCTGTTTATTTTCGGTCTTCTTGGCGGCGCAGCAACGACTTTAGGTCTGGCTGCACCACTTATCAGTGAAGGTCTGAGTGTTCTGTTTGGCCTACCACAAACGACGTATACCCAAATTGGTGTGCTAGCAATCTGTACTGCGATTTTTGCTTACTCTTCTTTTGCGGGTATGGAAAAAGGCATTAAGATCCTCAGCAACATCAACTTCTGGGGGCGATGCTATTGCTCGCTATCGTTTTGCTGCTGGGGCCAACCATTTTCATCCTAGAAACTGGCCTAGACTCAATCGGCCGCATGATGTCGAACTTCTTTGTAATGGCAACATGGGCAGAGCCTTTCGGTGGCTACGGCAGTTTCGATGACACCCATTTCCCACAAGATTGGACTATTTTCTACTGGGCTTGGTGGCTAGTATTTGCACCAAGTATGGGGCTGTTTGTCGCCAGAATTTCAAGAGGACGTACTGTCAAGCAAATGGTCGCAGGCTCACTATTCTTTGGTTCGTGCGGCTGCTTCTTGTTCTTTATTATCCTGGGCAACTATGCTTATCGCTGCAGCTTTCTGGCCAACTCGACATTGTTAGTATTTTGAATGAACACGGCGCAACCAAAGCCATCTTCTCGATGCTTTCTGAACTGCCATTCTCTTGGTTCATCATTCTGCTGTTCACGCTACTTTGCATTATCTTTACCGCAACCACATTCGACTCTATCTCTTATATTTTAGCGTCTGTGGTACAAAAAGATGTGACCCAAGAGCCTATGCGTTGGAACCGTCTATTCTGGGCATTCACGCTAAGCTTTATGCCTGCGGTACTGATGTTCCTAGGTGGATTAAGCACGCTGCAAACCGCTGCTATTGTTGGTGGCCTGCCTTTACTTGGTATTGCAGTCATGCTGATGATTTCGGCTGTGAAAGCAACGACGCTGGATATTCGTCACCAAGAGGATTACGTTGAACCGACCATCAATATTGAAGATCTGCCTGAGTTTGATCCTTGGTCTCATGAAGGTGTTGCGCTGGCGAACTTTGAGAAGTGTCGTGACGTTGCACAAGCTGCTGCCGATGAAGAGCGCGCAGCAATGCAAACACTGTTTAAAGTGAAAAAACGCATCCGCGCCTACGCACTTGAGCATTCTGCAGATGAAAGCAAAGCGATCCCAGAAGAGCTGCAGCAGCGGCTTGAAGATGCACTAAGAGCACTCGCTGAAGCACAAGACCACAAAGAGCAATCATCGCTCGCGGCACAAGACGCTCGTTCACGCTTTACGGAAGTGTGTGCTGGCGCTTAAATTATCGATGACTAACAACCAAAAAGCAGGCTTTCTAAGCCTGCTTTTTCTTGGATGGAATCTTACCGTCAGTAATCAGCGCGAAGGGTGATTAATGATGTGGTCTTCCCAGTCAACAACGTCAATTTCATACACGACTTTATTGCGAACACTTTCGCTGCCGCGTGCATCGCTGACTTAGAGCCAGTAATCAAAGGGTGCCACTCTGGGATCGATTTCCCTTCTGAAAGCAAACGGTAAGAACAAGTCTCTGGTAGCCAGTTGAATTCGCTAATTTTATCGCGAGTGAGCTTCAAGCACTCTTCACCTGATTCAAAACGATTTGGGTAGTCTTTACACGAGCACGTTTTGCTATTGAGCCAGCTACAAGCAACATTGGTGTAGTAGACTTCATCGCTATCTTCATCCATGAGTTTATGCAGGCAACATTTACCGCAACCGTCACATAGAGATTCCCATTGTGATTCGCTCATTTCTTCAAGTGGCGTGGTTTCCCAAAACGCATTGCTCATTCGTGTTACCCTTTTCTTCATTGGAGGCGTTTTATACCTCTAGAGGCCAAAAACTGCAAGCATTGATGCATGATTCACATATGTACAATTCTAGCGCATCTGGTAAACTCGCCGCCTTCATTCTCGAGGGTATTAAGATGGATTGTCGATTAGGCTGCGGTGCGTGTTGTATCGCCCCGAGTATTTCTTCTCCTATTCCAGGTATGCCAAAAGGCAAACCAAGCGGCGAGCGCTGCGTTCAACTTGATGACAACAACCTTTGTAAACTGTTTGGAAAACCCGAGCGCCCTAAGGTTTGTCTGAGCTTTAAAGCTTGCCCAGACGTCTGCGGTGATAATGATCGTGCCGCTATGGAAAACATCTTTGAGCTTGAAAGGATCACATAACCGCTTTTAGCCATTGTTCTATCGCTAATTCCCTTCCTAAATTCGCGATTTTCACCAAATAGACTATTGTCAGATAAACCTCCTTTACACAAGGAATCTGAGATGAACAAGTATTTGGCAGAGTTGTTTGGCACATTTTGGTTGGTTCTTGGCGGCTGTGGCAGTGCAGTATTAGCAGCAGCCTTCCCCGATGTGGGTATCGGTTTGCTTGGCGTATCCCTCGCCTTCGGTTTAACCGTCTTAACCATGGCCTTTGCCATTGGACACATTTCTGGTTGCCACCTAAATCCCGCGGTGAGCATTGGTTTGTGGGCAGGTGGCCGTTTCGAAACAAAAGAGCTCGTGCCATATATCGTGGCTCAAGTCATTGGTGGCGTTTTGGCCGGCGGCGTGCTCTATGTCATCGCTTCCGGGCAAGCAGGCTTTGATGCAGTAAGTTCAGGTTTTGCATCTAATGGCTATGGCGCACACTCTCCCGGACAATACTCACTGACCTCAGCACTGGTCACCGAAGTAGTGATGACAGCCATGTTTTTACTGGTCATCATGGGGGCGACCGACAGTCGAGCACCACAAGGTTTCGCTCCGATTGCCATTGGTCTTTGTTTGACTCTTATCCACCTTATCAGTATTCCTGTCACCAATACCTCTGTTAACCCCGCAAGAAGTACCGGGGTTGCACTGTATGTCGGAGATTGGGCAGTTGCGCAGCTTTGGCTTTTTTGGGTAGCGCCTATCGTCGGTGCTATCATAGGTGCCTGGATCTATCGCTCCCTTATCAGCAATAACAGTGAATAAGCTCACTTACAGAGTCAATAATGGATACAGAAAAGGCGCGATAATTCGCGCCTTTTATATAGAGTCGTTTGCACACTTGCTTAGATCTTTTGTCGTCCCATAAGAGAGTGTGACAAGGTTGTACCATCAACAAGTTCAAGCTCACCACCTACCGGAACGCCATGAGCGATGCGGCTGGCTGATACTTGATGTTCATGACACAGCTCTGCAATGTAGTGTGCCGTGGCTTCACCTTCTACTGTTGGGTTGGTTGCAAGAATCACTTCTCCAATATCACCCTGTCGTAAACGGTAATCCAACACATCTAATCCAATATCGCTTGGTCCAATACCGTCTAATGGCGACAAGTGCCCCATCAGAACAAAGTAACGACCAGAAAACTGTCCGGTTGCTTCCACCGCTGCGATATCCGCTGGGCTTTCTACAACACACAATTGACCATTTTCTTTGCGTTTCGGGTTACTGCAAATATGGCAAATTTCTTCTTCAGTAAAGGTTCTACATTGCTGGCAGTGACCGATTTCAGTCATGGCACCTGAGAGTGCATCCGCCAACTGTAAGCCACCTTTTCGGTCACGCTGTAACAAATGAAAGGCCATGCGTTGTGCAGACTTGGGACCAACCCCAGGTAAGCATCGCAAGGCCTCCATTAAATGCTCCAGCATATGGCTAGTTCGCATTAATTACGTCTCTAATCTTCCAATTAGAACGGCATTTTCATGCCAGGTGGAAGTTGCATACCACCCGTTACTGACGCCATTTTTTCCTTTTGAGTTTCCTCAACACGACGAGCTGCGTCGTTGAATGCGGCTGCAATCAAGTCTTCTAGCATCTCTTTGTCGTCTTCCATTAGACTTTCGTCAATTTCAACACGACGTGTGCTGTGGCTACCAGTGATAGTCACCTTAACAAGGCCAGCACCAGACTCGCCAGTTACTTCCATGTTCGCGATTTCTTCTTGAAGCTTTTGCATGCGGTCTTGCATTTGCTGGGCTTGCTTCATCAGGTTGCCCATACCACCTTTACCAAACATAGGTTTCTCTCGGTTTATTCATGTTTCAATTAATAACATGGGGTCTCATTCATCAAATGCAACCCCTGCTCACCGACAAACCCTGTCCCCTGAAAGGACAGGTCTCGTCGCCAAGCGACTTATAACGGTCGAATACTTTCTTCGTCCAGCTGCGCGGAAAAACGCGTCAACATGAACTGTACATTGGGATCCGTGTGCAGGCTTTGTGCGGCATCCGAGAGTTTTTGCTGATACAAACTCTCTCGAAGCTCAAGCGGCGTTATACCCTTCTCAGAGATCTCAATGGACAAATGACACTCTTGTTGCAGTAAGACATTTAACCCAGCAAGTAGTTCGGATTGGTTTTTATCCGAGTTCAAGTGCGCGTGTGTCGGCCTTAACCCAAGCTGAATCGAGGTACCATCAATTGCGTAAACTGAGTTGAGCGCGAGTTGCTGAACTAACTTACCTACCTCCAGCTTCTCAATCATCTCCGCCCACTGATCTTGAGCAGCAGCCTCTTCGGTCAAACGCTTTGCCATCTCAGGCGTTTTCTCGTGCTCAAGTGCTTTCTTTAGCGTCGACGGTTTAATCGTCGGCTCACTTTTTTGCAAAGTTGCATTGTTCGAAGGACGCCACTGATACGGCTCATTCGAAGTCGGTTGTTGCGCTTGTGGCGCGGCGACATCTGACACCAGAGCCGAGCTTTGGGCACGACCCTGAGTGCGCATTGCAACTCGCTCTAATACGGAGCTTGGTTCAGATGACGCTTTAGGCTTTTTTGCTGGAGTCGCTCCTGGGCTTTGCGGATTCTGTCCACCAGCCTGTCTGCGAGAACGAAGCTGATGACGCAAACCGCCAGCAGCAGGACGAGCACTGGCATTTTGCGAACCACCACTTGGCGCTGGCGCGCTTGCTGGTTGTGCTTGCGGTGGTACTGACTGATTCTGCGAAGGATGAGCTGCAGGCGATGAT
>NZ_JYJK01000069.1 GCF_003263785.1 Vibrio variabilis | reverse complement strand
TCTAATGCATTGCTATATATAGCTTAATCAAGTCCAAGGGGAACTATAGGGGTACCACTCATGCGTTGTATGTATATAAAACCAGTAACTAAAACTGTTGACTAGATGTTTTGGATTGGGCTATAGTCTACATCAGAAGCAAGCACTATATATGTTTGCTGCTGATTTCGGGGCTCGGCTTTTTAGTCGAGCTTCCGCGTATCTGGAACATGGAAATGCAATGACGCAAGTTTATATAGTCTATCTTGACGAATTTGGCCATGTTGGCCCTATGTCTCTCCTGAACATCCCAGCCACAATACACACCCTGTCTTTGGACTCGGAGGGTTTGTATTACCTGCTTCTAAAGTTAGATCATTCTCATCGTTTTTCTTTAAGCTCAAGCAAGATTTATTCGGTAACTACGATATCCCTGAAGCTCGAAAAAAAGCAGAGCGAAAAGGGGAGTTTTTTCAACTTTCTACTTGGGAAAAGAAGGGGTCAAAACAGTATTCAGTTGCCAATCTGAAGAAGTTTAAACGCTTTCTACTTGACTCTACATACCAAATCATTAAACGAATCACGCGAGACGGTGGTTTTCTTTTCTATGTCGGTGAAGCTAAGCATATCGGTGAGGAAGGACATGTACCTCAGCGAGTATATACAGCAAGCCTAAAAGAAATAATCAAGCGCTTAGATGATGAGTTTAAAGGGCAGGATGCGCAGTTTTTGATTTTCATGGATGATCATGAAACTCGAACACAAATCGTAAAAAATGCCATTTACGAAATGCATCAGCAACAGAAATTTCAGCTAATTGAAGCACCTATTCAGGTGGATAGTAAACTCTACCAAACGATACAGTGTGCTGACTGGCTTTGTGCGATTTACGGAAAGATAGCTTTTTATGACGTAGAGCCAGATAGTAAACCTGATTACGAACTATTTAAGCGCTACTTTGGTAATCGTATAGCACAAGCGCAAAAGCGTAGTAATGTCAGAAATAGCTTCCCAAGACCTAGAAAGCCAACCGAAGAAGCTTTGAACAAGTTGGTTGATAAGTTTCAAAAATAAAATAAGGAGTCATTCGACTCCTTTACATTCTCTGCCCAGACCAAACAACCTCACCAATAATCTCAAAATCAGCTCCTTTGATATCCTCACGGTTAAGCTCCCAAGCCTCGTAAGCAGTATTGTCACTGACAACCTTGATTCCATTAGGCAAGAACTGAAGCCTTTTCACCATCAAGCGACTATCGTAACGGAACACATAAACACCGTCAGTCGTGAACCCATCAACACGGTTTACCATCACAATGCTCTGATTCTGCAGAGTGGGACTCATGCTATCGCCGCGCACTGGCATTAAGAAGATGTTGTTAGGGTTGTAGCCTAGTTCTTGGCGTATAAAGCGCTCACTGAACACCATTGCGCTTGATTCTTCTACCTTCTCAACAAGCGCACCATGCCCCGCACTGACTTCGATATCGAAAAACTTCAGTTCAAGATAGCCTCTTGGAGCTAACGAGCCACTTTTGGCGATCTGGTTCGCTTTAATGAAAATATCTTCAGGAATTTTTCCACGTCCACGCCAAGTTTGAATTGTTGAAGGTGAAACTCCCAAAGCCTTTGATAAATCTGTGTTTTTAGACGTATTGGTCAGCTTCTTTAACTCTGAAATTTGCTCATCAATAGTGCTCATTATGTGCTCCAAGTTGCTCAAAGGTGTTGCAATGACATAGAAATGATCCAATAATGTCTCATGACGTAATTGAGACATTCTTGAGTTAATTATAGTTGCTCTTAGTTAACTCACCATCATTGCATAGGTGATTTATGAACACAAATTTTGCACTACTAGCACGATTCGAAAGCCCCACAGTTGAACTAAAGCAGGTATGCCAAGAGTTTTTCGGCATCACACCTAAAACGGCAGAGCAGCGAGCTAAGGCTTGTGACTTTCCTGTACCTACCTTCAAGTTGCGTGATTCTGAGCGCAGCCCATCACTAATCAAAATTGAAGATCTCGCAGCGTATATCGACCAACGCCACGCTGAAGCTACAAATGATTGGCAATCTGTAAACGGAGGTGCGCTATGAGTTCACCACTACACGGTATCAACCTAGATTTTTCTCACTCAATAGAAGCCAAGCTTTTGCACAAGGTTATCGAGAACCATATGTGTCCTTGCAATGATGTTGACGAGGACAACTACCTCTCAGGTGTTTTAGTTCAGCTTGAGGAAGCAATTGAACTTATGGAAAGCGTTGAAGCTTAGGGGGCGAGCATGAGCTTTAGGGATGATTATTACGAGCTAAGAAGGGCGGCGCGAAGTCGTGACGTTAGATTAATGTATTGGTTGGCAGAAAGAAACATTTACACCCTGTTTCGTGTAGTTGGTGAGTCTTTAGAGGAGCCATACGAGAAATATCCTTTAAGTGTGCGATTGAGCCGTTATCGCTCATGGGGTGAATTGGTTCCAAAGCGTTTCAGAGCATAGGGGTACAACATGAAAGTATCTGATCCCATCCATTTGCCGTGCCCCGATATGGCGGGGTGCGCCAATTTCGACCCTGAAAAGAGTGAAAAGTCAGCGCGTATGGTTGAAAAGCTGCGCTCTGAGCTTGGCTTGAACCGCCCACGCGCTCGCAAACTCAATGTTAACCCTCTGACTTGGACTAAGCGTTAATCAATGCAGAAAATCGGTAAGACCACCAATAACCCGTTGACTAAGCTCCCGACTAATTTACGTCAGGAGCTTGCAACGTATGTAATGAAAAACCAAGCCACGGCGCCTCACTTGGCGATGGTTGCGGAAAAGCATCAACCGTTATGTGGTGCCACGCCCAAAGAGCGCGTGTTTGAGTTTGCTCATCAAGTCGCCAACAAGTTCAAGCTACCCAATGATATTCGCAACTACCTTGATAAAGCGTCAGCGGTTCGTTTTCGCAAGTACGGCTTTAAGCGTGCATTGCAATTCATTGAGTCACGTAGTGCGGCGGCATCGTCTGCGCTTGGGTCACTGCCAGAGCCATACTGGAAAATCAATACAGAGTTAAAACGCGCTCGCCTTGCCACTGAGTTATCAGGGCGTGCAGGTTTTC
This sequence comes from Vibrio variabilis, assembly GCF_003263785.1. Classification (GTDB taxonomy): domain Bacteria; phylum Pseudomonadota; class Gammaproteobacteria; order Enterobacterales; family Vibrionaceae; genus Vibrio; species Vibrio variabilis. The sequence continues at coordinate 10,495 of NZ_JYJK01000069.1, read as the reverse complement.
ACTTTGAGTTAGTTGCCAAAACAGGCGGCACCCCAATGGAAGCGATTAAGCGCATTCATGAGTTCGTGGGTGCTTGCCTTTGGATGCCTCAATTTGAAGTCGCCAACGATGAAGATGAGGCGTATTCCATTCTTGCCCGTTTGCTTGATGAGGGCGTTTGGCGCCGAGCTATCGACAAACAGACTATTGCAGCGTTTGAGAATGCGCGCAGGGCGGCGGGAATGGTATCGCCGCACATTTCCCCTTATGCGTCGATTTCGGCGTGTGAGTGGCTCAAGATTCGTCAAGAGCGACAGCGTGAGTGGCTAGAACTCATGGCGATTGAATCCGTTGAGGGTGATGTGGTGGAAATGTCACAGGTGCATGAGTCGTCACAGTCCAACCCTGTTAATCGTCGTCATGAACTCATGACCCGTATTGCTGGCTGTCAGGAGTATGCTGACTCAAACAACCACGCCGCCATTTTTATCACCATGACCGCGCCGAGCCGTTTTCACCGACTCACCAAGCGCGGTGAATACTGGATTGAAAACACCCATTGGGACGGTGGCACACCGAAAGGTGCTCATGCTTGGCTGTCTATGTCTTGGAACCGTTTTCGAGCATGGGCGGGGCGCCATGACTTAACCTATTATGGGATGCGAGTCGTGGAGCCTCATCAAGACGGCACACCTCATTGGCACGGCGTGTTTTTCATGCCTCTTGAGCAAATGCCCGTGTTTATCAGAATGCTTCAGGAATACCAATTTCAGCGTGACAGCGATGAGCTGTATTTCAAAAACGGCGACCCAAAACATCGAGCTATGAAAGCGCGCTTTGAAGCAAAGATGTTGGATGGCACCGAAGGCGGCGCCGTGGCTTACCTTGCCAAGTACATTTCTAAGAACGTAGACGGCTTTGGGCTTGAGGATTTATCGGATCTCGATAACAAGAAAGCCAAGCTGCAAGACACGGTAAAAAACGTCACCTCATGGTCGCGCACCTTCTGTTTTCGTCAGTTCCAATTTCAAAAAACACCGTCTGTCACCGTTTGGCGCGAGCTAAGACGCATTAGCGACGAGCAAGAATATTGCACCTTTGAAAAAGCGCGCCGTGCGGCTGATGCAGGTTTTTTCTCTGCCTTTTTCGATTACATGGGCGGTCACAGACTGCCGCAATCTCTGCGCCCAATCACCACTAAGAAAGAAGCCAAAGAGAACAAATACGGCGAAATGACAGCGCGTGTTATTGGGCTACGTGGAAGCGGTCTAGAAGTGCTCACCCATGAGATAGAGTGGAAGCTCATCAAAAAGCCTTCCGACTTGTCGGAGGCTCCTTCAAGCAAGCGGGAGCTTGCGCCTTGGTCTAGTGGCAATAATTGTACGCAGCAAATTTCGCCACCAAGACAACAACAAATCATTGATAACTTTTTCCTGTTCCACGAGCTAGATAGGTTTGGCTCGCCAGAGTGGGAGGAGTTCGCCGCCAGAGGTGGCACCTAGCTTACTGCCAACGATGTGAATCAGGGGCAACCTTACCAACAATTTTACCAACGTCGAGAGACAGGGGAACACCATGAAAACCATGACCAAAGATGAGTGCCAAGCCGAGCTTGCGCGCCTTAACACCATTGACGCACTGGAAACCGAGTTAGAAACGGCATTTGATACCGTCAAAGACCTGTCACCAAGTGAGCTTTTATCGCTGGCGCCAAAAGTCATTATGGGCGGCGCTGACCCGCTTTCCATGCTTGGCTTAGATCCAAAGCTCATCGACAAAGCAAAACTCGTCGCTAAATCAAACCGAGTCATTCGAGCGCAGCGCAAACAAGCGCTTGAAAAGCAGTTGAATGCAGTGATTGAGGAGGCGACCACCGATGAGTAAAACGCCCAATCCAGTGCGCGGCTATGTGCCGTGCCCTGTTTGTAGCAGCACTGCCACCGTTCATATGGTGGGTGAAGGTCGCTTGATAGATAGCGGGGAAACGGTCAAGAACGGGCGCAACCTTGGTTTGCTCTATTACAAGTGCCCGAGCTGCGGCAACAGTTCAATGAGCAAAACCGTGAGCGGCTATTGCACTGACAACATGACCGAAACCGCCGATGCGCTCCAAGCCTTATCTGACAAGGTTGAGCCAACGGTTGCCAAGTCGGTTGAATCAACGGTTGAACCGAGTGTTGAAAGCGTTGAGACTTTTTCGCCTACGGTAACCCCTCCCGCCGAAGTGCTGCCACCAACCGAGCCTAGTACCACTGAAACCACTGAGCCAGCAACGCCAGATAAAAGCCTGAAACCGCAAATCTTCAAGGTTGCCGCCTGTCTTGGCGTCATTGTCGTGTTGCTGTTTGCCATAAAGCGCATGTTAGCCAAACCACAACCGAGTGAGGAGGCGATAGCCATGAGTAACCCAACCGTTGAAACGAGCGCTGATAACCTTGATGAGTTGGATGCTTACATTGCCAACCTCAACAACGAACCTTCAACGCAAGAAGGCGCGTTAGCCTCAACCGACAGTGAGCCAGAGGTCGATACCAGTGAGGCGTTTGATGCACTGGTCACCACGGGGCTTGTGGTGGTTGAGCAAGCAGTGTCGATTCTCAAAGACATTGATTTTGAGTTTGATGAGCGCGCCAAGCAAAGTGTGGTGAATGCGGCTCGCCCTGTTGCCAAGCAATACGGCGGGGCACTTCTCGACCAATGCGGCGATTACATGAATGTCATGACCCTTGCTTTGGCAATCCTTGGTTTGTGGTGGGCGTCGAAAAAGCAAATCACTGCCCTTGAACTGAAAAAGCAGCAGGAGGTAGAGCGTGACTCTCATCGTAAACCCGATTAACCTCCAACCCATCCCATGACGCCGAGCACACGGTGTACCTTGGCGGCACGGGTAGCGGCAAAACCAGTGCAGTGAAATACATGGGGCTAGTGCCTAAGAAGTCGCAAGCCTTGTTCTTTGACCCGTACCGCAACTACGCAGGTCAGAAGTTTCTTGGGCAAATGTGCCACGGCTTTACTGACCCTGCCAAGTTTATCAAGGCGGCGGTACAAGGGCGCCGTGCGGGGTGTTCGTTCAAACTTGCGTACATTCCCCCAAAGGGCGCGTGTATGTCTGAGCTTGAAACCTTCAGCGCGATTGCTTGGGCGCTTGGTGATGGTCATAAACCTAAAATGCATGTGGTGATAGAGGAGCTGGCAAGCTGCGCGGAAACCTCAGGCAAGCTCGAAGGCAAAACGGGTGAATTGCTTCGTGGTGGGCGCCAGTTTGGTCATGTGGTTCACACCATCTTTCAGCGGGGGCAGGAGGTGCCCAAAACCGTCACTAACCAATCAAGCGTGTGGTGGCTCGGTGCCGTGAACTCTGGCGTGGATGCCGATTGGGTCGCCAAGCAAAAAGGCGTTCATTCTAACGAAGTTGCGGATCTCAAAAGTGCCAAGGTGAATAAGCAGTGTATCGGTAAAGCGATTGCCGAATACCTGATTATTCGTGACGGTATTGGCAACCTAGAGCGCGGCGCGCTGAACTGCGAAACGGGCAAAAGGCTCTCACGAAACTACCGTTAACCTCTCAATTCAACCTATAGGTTAAAAGTTATACCTATAGGTTGAACCTTAGTGACGAAATCCCCGCCACCTGATTTGATAATGACTCCTTTAACCGTTCCAACGCTGTGAAGCAGGGGAAACACATGAAAGCAACGCACAAAACAATGCTAATGACCATCGTGGTCATGTTGATTGCATTGGCAGTCATCAACAACGTAGGCGCGCTCAAGCCTATCAAAGAGCAAATCAATGGTAACTCAGGGTGGTTTTAAGCTATGGAACTACTAAACACGCCATTTAACCCGCGCCCACTCGATTTAGACCCTGTTGAGGGTGTGAACTGGGGCAACCAAGCCACATTGCGCTTGGTGAGTGGTCCAACTTACCAATCCATCGAACTGGTCACTGACATTACTGACCCTGCCGATGTTGAGCGTGTACGCATCACGCTGAACGGTAAGGAAGTGTACAACCTGACAGGTCAAGACTTGGTTGACCTTCAAGAACACCGTAAGCAATTTACTCAAGAAGGTCGCTACGTTATCCCATTTGCGGATTTAACCCTTCGCACCAAAGGCGGCGTTCGTACTGGTGAGCTGGTCACGCTGCAAGGCGAAATCTGGTTTGTGTATATCCAGCTTGCCTCTAAAGCGGGTGGTACTCCTGCGCCAAGTATCCGCGCTCGCTCTCATACGACAGCAGCACAATCACAGCGTGTTTACCTACCACGTATCTATTCACTGACTTGGTTCGCCAGCGCGACAGGTCGCACCCCGTTCGACTTTGCCGAGCGTTCACCCCTATTTTCACTCAAGCGTGTTCACTTCAAAGACTCGTCTATTGACCGTGTTCGTGTACTGCGTGACAGCGTGGAAGAAATCAACGTCACCAAAGCGGATAACGCGTTTGACTTGGCGATTTCAGGTCTAGAGCAAAACGCAGGTTGGTTCAGCCTTGATTTTGTCCGTACCGGCTTTGGTGTTGAGGGTCGTTTGCCTACCAACGCCATGAAACAGCTACAGTTCGAGCTTGATAAATCACAGCAAGGCAGTGTGCCAGTGCTGATTGAAGCGATTGAGCAAGTGGCGGTAATCGCAGCCAAATAAGGGGGTAACCAATGTCATACCCTGATGAAAATCCAACTGCCTCAAGTTCAGGCAGTTGGTATGACAGCATCCTAGAAGGGGCGGGTGAGCTGGTCGGTGGTGCGGTGGATGTGGTTGAAGGCTTTGGTGAGGATTGGCTTGGTATCAAGATGGAAAACGAGCTAGACCGCGCTAAATCTGCCAGCCCTGACGAAAATCGCGCCAACAATAACGACTATCAGCAACCTAACGGGCAACCCGTGTACACCACCTCTGGCGGTATGCAGTGGCAAACCGTAGCAATCATTGTGCTCATAGCGCTAGTGCTACTCGGTGGCTTTGCCTTTGCGCTCAAGGGGGCAAGTGATGCCGTTAGCTTATATGGGCTTGGCGGGGGTGACGTTGGGTTACCTCACTGCCAAGGAAATCAACAAGGCGCAGTGGATGGTTTTTGCAGTGATTGCGTTGGTCATCTGGCTCAAGTTGAGGTGGTAAATGATTGGTTTTGATTCTCTGACCAATAGCGGCTCGATGCCCATCAATGCAGGTGGCGGAGCGGCGGCGCCTTCGTCGTCACGCTCAAGCAATAGCTCTGGTCAATCTGTGGGAGGCATCAACATGGGCGGCGGTGTGCCGACTTGGTTGATTGTCGCTGGAGTGGTTGCCGTGCTCATTGTCTGGATGCGCAAAAAATGATTCGCGTCGTCACCAAAAACCAAGCGTCGATTGACGCACTGAAACCCGCCTTTCGCGCTTGCCCCAATGACTTTGCGGTCATGCTACATGAGATTGAGGCGGGGCGTGTGAGTGTCTATCACATCCAAGGGGAAGGGGTAGATTGCTTACTGGCGGGTGAGGTGCGCGGCGATACCTATTTCATTTGGGCGGCGGTAGGAAAAAACGCGCTCAAGGCTACCCGTGTGCTATCCGAGTTCGTGAAGCAAAGCGACTTAACCGCAATGGCTTGCCACTCTTATTTTCCTTTAGTGGTGAGGCTACTCAAGCGGCTAGGTGGTGTGACGGAATCGACCCACGCAACGCCAAATACCTAAAGTGGAGGTTGTAGCATGGGTGGTGGCGGTAGCTCCTCAAGCAATACAACAACGAATACCAAAAACGTCAGTGGTCAGAATGCCATTGACGGCGACAACTTAGGCGTAGCGGTCAGCGGGGTGAGCGATTCAACGCTCAATATTACCGCAACCGACCACGGCGCTGTGGATAAAGCCTTTGGCTTTGGTGAGCAAACCCTTGAGTTTGCCAGTGACACGGTGGATGAGTCCTTTGCTTTTGCAGGGGATGCCCTAGACGAGTCCTATGAGTTCGCAAGTGGGGCTATGAGTGAATCGCTCGGTTTAGTGGAGCGCAACACGGATAACAGTCTCAAGTTCGCAGCGGGTGCACTCAACGAGTTCAGCTCGACCAATAGCGAAAACCTGCAAATGATGGCAGGGCTTGCGGGTAACCAAGCGGCTCAAAACACTGAGAACCTTGCCAAGCTCACCGAGCTTGCGAAGTTCAAACAAGACAACGGGCAAAGCGCACTCAATAAACAGCAATTGATACTCATGGCAGTGATTGTGTTGGTACTGGGCTTTGTGCTGGTTAAGGCGGTAGGCAAATGAACCTAAATCTCACTAAGGGGCAAACCATTCCCCTGACCATTGATTCTACATGGCTCTTTGTTGAGTCGATTTCGGGCAAGTTATCGGTGCAAATTGACGCGACAGGGGAAAGCTTTTCGCTACCCAATCGCTCAGTATTTCGCTATGGAAAGCCGTTAGGTCGAATCCTTCTTTCTGGTGAAGGGGCGCTGTCTCTTGAGCATGGTGTGGGTGATTTCACCCCGCCAGTGGAAGGGCAGAAGCTCGATATTCAAACCATGCCGTCAGTCAGTTTCTTACCTGGTCAAACAGTAGGGGTGACAGAGTTACCCAAAGTCGAAATTGAAGCGGGTCAAAGCGTGGGCGTGTCCTCTTTGCCAAAAGTGCAAATTGAAGATGGTCAGCAAGTCGAAGTCAAAACTCTACCTGACGTTCAGCTTAAAAGCGGTCAGTCGGTGAATGTTGGCACCATGCCAAGCGTTGAACTGGCTGCAGGGCAAACCATCAAGGTGCTTTCAGGTAGCGCACTTTCAACACTTAGCGGAGAAATGCCTTTAGAGGTGCCCGCTAACCCTGCCCGTAATGGCGTCATTATCAAAGCCAGCAGTACCAACGCAGGTCTAATCAGTCTTAACGGCTTTGAGCTTACGGCAGGCGAAAAGCTCACGGTTCAAACCGCCGCTACATTCACATTAACAGGAACCGCGCCCGATAAAGCGCAGGTATTGGAGTATTAATCATGTCTAACTTTCCAGCGTTACCCACGGGCAGCAGTCGTAACAAAATTGAGTTTCTTTATGACTTATTGAGTGGTCTTGAGCTTGGCGGTGGTGCTAGTGAGCTGGTTCAAATCGCGGTCATTCCGATGTTGAGCCCCAAAATGAATAACGAGTTGGAGAGAGAAAATTCATATTAAATAAGGCGTGGCCATTTATTAATGAAAATACCGACAGCCTGCTATTTTCAGGGCAAGGCGATAATCTGTGGATGAGTCAGTATGTCACTTTTAAGGGGATTTTTGAGCAATTTAGGGAAGTAGACCCAGCGAAAATGCTGACTATTACATTGAGCTACAACATTCCTTTTCGAGTGGATTGGTCTGATGATGGAGTAGATATCACAGACGAGCAAAAGCAGTTGTTTAGCCGCTATATTCGCGGCTCCATCTCCGTTTTTGATAGTAACTCTGAAATGTATCTTTTCGACGAGAAGGTGCACTTGGTGAGAACTGGCGAAGGCTCTAACGGTCAAAGCTTCTTTTCATTTATCGGGGATTTTACTTGCTCAGTAAATGTTGGGGATGCCATCGCAATGATGGACTTTTCCAGTAGCGATTTGTCTATGGATTTTGGCATCAAAATGCATGGTGATTTAGATGGTGCTGATACCCATTTTGATAAAGCAAGGATTGATTTCAGTGATGCTGGTTCGGTGCGCTTAGTTGGTACGGCCTTGCATGAAGTACATGGGCTAACGTGATGCCTATGCGTGTAATCATCATTGTTCTGATAGTTGGTGCGCTGATGATTGGCGCACCCAAAGGGGTAAATATTGTGAAATCACAACTTAATCGCGGGATTCGTAACAACAACCCGCTCAACATTCGCATTAGTAACAATGCTTGGACGGGCAAAGTAACGCCCTCCAAAGATAAAGCGTTTGAAACCTTCTCGCACTCGAAGTACGGCTTTCGAGCGGCAACCAAGCTAATTCGCAACTACCAAAACCTTTATGGGCTAAACACCCTTCAAGGATTATCAGCCGCTTTGCGCCAAAGAGTGACAACAACGACACAGATAACTATGTGCAGTTCGTGGCGGGTCGCCTCAATGTGGGCGCCGACACCCAGCTCAACCTCTTTGATGATGAGTTTATGACTCGCCTTGTTCATTCCATGTCGATTATGGAAGTCGGGCGTTACTACTCATTAGAAGATGCAGCGCAAGGGGTAGCACTGGCATGACCCAAAAAGAAGTAATGCAACGTCTAGCGGTTGGCATCCTGACCGCTTTAATCAGCGCTTATATCTGGAAGCGCATCAACGGCTAGGAGTAACAGCAATGAAAATTGATTTGAAACAGGCATCGACTAAGAAGGGGCTTGCGCTTATAGGTGCGGGTGTGGCACTGGCAACGGGGCACCCTGAACTATTGACGGCGAGTGTGACGCCTGAAGGTGTGCAGTTGGGTGGGTTGATTGGTGTGGCTGCACCGATTTTAGTTGGTTTATGGGAAGCGATACGAGATGAGTTTAATGGCTGAGTATCAGACGATCATAGTGGCAGCCGTTAGTGCATTGTCTAGCGGCGTAGGTGTTGGTGTTGCACTGAAAACTGATGTTAAGTGGCTTCGACTAATGATTGAAAAGCTAGATCAGCGATTAACTCGTTTAGAAGGAAGGTAACAGCAACTTGTTTATGAGGGTGTAGGTGTATATAAATCACATTTATTTGGTATGAAGCTACTAAATCTGAAGTGGATTTATCACAATCAATCTCGCAAACCTAACAATTAGATGGAGTTAATATGAAACGGTTATTTAGTTTTTTGATTTTGGCAACTGCGGTGTTTTTACAAGGGTGTCAGTCAATGACTCACGTGGTAACAGAAAGCACACCAGTTACAACTGTAGTCAAAGTTGATGGAGCTTCGCAAAACGACCTCTATGTTAAAGCTAACAATTGGATGGTTGACCACTTTCACAATGCTGAGTCAGTTATTCAATTTTCAGATAAAGAATCGGGGAATATTGCAGGTCGCTATCTTTTAGGGGTTGTCGTGGCACCGAGTGACTATGGGGCTGGTGAAAAAGCTTATGCAACAATCAAAGTTAAGGTGAAAGATGGTGCCTCGAAGATAACGATTACTCCTGAGTCATTTCAGTATATGCAAGGGAACATGTTCACACTCTATACAAAAGAAAATGCTGATGCTGATATTGAGAGATTGATGCAATCATTTAAAGTTGCAATGACTCACACTGAAAGTGACGATTGGTAAAAATGAAACAATTTGCCCCATACACCAGAAAACTCAGGTCTGAATTTTCTGGTGTAGCTTATGGGGAAATAACTGAGTGTACACTTGCCAAAGAATATTCAAGTTCTTATGCCCCGTCACTTGAGCTACTTCTTCAATGGAGTAGCCTTTCTCAAACAAACGACTAGCACCCTCACGACGTAAATCATGATAGCGCAAGTCCTCAATACCTAGCTTGTTCCTAACGCGCTGAAAACCTGCGGTGACACTTCGAGAGTTAAAAGGAAAAATCAACTCACTCTCTTTTGGCTGTCGCATTGCTATATCAAATGACTCTGCTAACAAAGGAACAATCATGTGATTCCCCTGTTTCTTGCGCGGGTCTTTACGGTCACGCACAACCACGGTTTTGTGTTCTTCGTTGATATCCTCCCAACGCAGAGAGCAAACCTCACCAATCCTCATGCAAGTCAAAATACTAAACTCAAGGATATCGACAAATGGGATACGAGCTTGCCCATTGGCTCTGGCGTTTTGGCGCTCAATCAGCCCTTGCTTTAACGCTTCGAGTTCTTCACCAGTAGGGCGTCGGGTTCGCTTCTCACTTTTCCCGATAAGCTGCATGTCGGTTAGTACCGGTACTGCTTCATCAAAAATCTTATAGTTGGCTTCAATGTCGAACACGGGATTGGCTTTTTTCATCACAGAGCGAAGATAAGCAATATCGTGATAAATGGTCGCGGGTTTGGCGCCTGCGCCACGGCGATTTTTGCAGTGCTGGATGAGGTCGCTAGTTTTTAGCTCATTGGTGTCTATTTTGGCTATGTCGCAACCCCTAAGCATTTCGATAACGTAGCGCTTAGTTCGCCCCGTGTTGTTCCACAAGTCCTTATCTTCCATGAACTTATCGAGGAGTACCGCGAGGGGTACTGTTTTGGTACTATTTATGCCGTTCAATTCGATATCAGAAAGGCGCTTTTTGCCATACGTTCGAGCATGTTCTTTCTTTTTGAAAGTCTTTGATTCTCTGTGTATGATTGCCTGCTTTTTCTTAACGATGATGACCGCTTTATAGCGAAATTCACCGTTTTTAAGTTGCCGCTTTTCTATTGAGAGTGAAGCCATTCCATCGTCCTACTCTTTGAGGGGTACTGTGAGGGGTACTATAGGACGAAATTGGGCAAAATTCCACGTTATTCAAAGCGGATTTGATGGATAAATTTAGTAGGTAAAACAATGACCAAGCCAGATAATACAAGCAATTTCCAATCAAACCGCTTATCCGTGGCACCGATGCTCGATTGGA
>NZ_JYJK01000068.1 GCF_003263785.1 Vibrio variabilis | reverse complement strand
TTGATTAAGTAAGCCATATGATAAAAAAACTCCTTAAAGCTCCGGCAGTGCAATGGAACAATAAGTTCGAGCAACTTAGCGAGCGAGCCAAAGATGAAAGGATTAAAGCCTTTTATGCTGCTGCTTACCGTCACCAGAAACGCCTTTGAATGAAGTGCCATTTGTCGCCTTGGATTTCGAGACAACAGGCCTAAACCCAGAAAAAGATGGAATTCTGTCAATTGGATTGGTCCCATTTACACTCTCTCGCGTTAAGCTCCGTCAAGCTGCGCATTGGACAGTGAGACCAAAAGCCAAGCTCGAAGAAGAGTCTGTGGTCATTCACGGCATCACCCACAATGACTTGATTGATGCGCCGACGTTGAATGAGATATTGGCCGACGTGCTCAATGCATTAGCTGGAAAAGTCATCGTGGTGCATTACCGCCCCATTGAACGCGGCTTTTTAAACTGTGCATTGAAGAAGATGCTCGGTGAGGGTATTGAGTTCCCAGTTGTCGATACCATGCAGGTAGAGTCGGATTATCAAGAGAAATTAACGGCGGGCATACTCAATAAGCTCAAAGGTAAACGTGCGGATTCGGTGCGTTTAGGTCAAACGCGTCGTCGCTATGGGTTGCCAGACTATCCACCTCATCACGCTCTGATGGATGCAGTCGCAACAGCGGAGTTACTTCAGGCGCAAATGGCCTATCAGGACAACGAAACCAAAGTACTCGGAGACTATTGCTATAACGTCTCGTTCTTGCCTTGAGTCTTGGGAAAGAGGTGAATTAAAACAACTCCTGCTGCGGACTTGCTTCCTCTTCGAGAACCTTATTTTGGTACAGGGGCTTTACCCTGTGCCAATTTACGGCGGTATCGCTGTCGACAGAGTTTAATAATATACAACTGCTGTGCCGGCGTATAAGAAAGCCAATTAAATCGCTCTTCCCGCTTGCGCATGCATCCTTGGCAATACCCCTTTTCATCGACCGTACAAACTCGAACACAAGGACTCGGCACGGTAAAAAACTCAAGTTGTTCCATTCACACCCCTTGCGATAATATCCACTTTGTTCTCTTAAGCCTCCAGACTCATAAACCCAGTCTCATAAACTAGGATAAGCTTATAAAGTAAGAATAGTCTGAATTATGAGTCATTAGCCTCACTTGCAATATGGATATACAATAACTTCCACATCCTAGGTTGAAATCCCACTATACTAAAGATAACCTACTCCTGACAAAAAACAGTGTTTTATTAGTTACGCTGGTCAGCAATTTCATTTAGTTGGAGCAATAAATATGAAGATTTTTTCTAAGAAGGTACTCGCAGCAGTTGCGCTTCCAGTTCTTATGACGGCTTGTGCCGCAAACGACACTAAGCAGGAGGAGCCAATGAAAGCCGTTACCGCTCAGGATCTTCAGCACCATAACTGGAATCTGGTTCAAATTGATGGCAACCCAATTCAAATCGAAGAGCCAAACCAAGCACCACGCCTAGAAATCGGTGAAAAAATGACAGCGAACGGCAACGCAGGCTGTAACAACTTCTTCGGTCAAGGCGAGTTGAAAGACGGTCAGTTCCGCATTGAAAAAATGGGCATGACGATGAAAATGTGTCCAGGTGCGGCAATGGATATCGAAAGAACGGTTTCTCAAACCCTTTCTGACTGGAGTGAAATCACCGTTACTCAAAATGGTCTAGAGCTTAAAGGCCAAGCGCACACGCTAACATTTGAGCTAAAAGACTGGGTAAACTAATACCCCGCACAGTCTTTCGTCCTAAAATACCTAGCCTTCAAGGCCTCGCTTCATGCGAGGCCTTTTTCATGGTCACTTCCTTACCTCGCCTTTCAAGAATCGGTTTTACCTATCACTAGAATAACCACATCCAGTTATCTCTGGCTGCGCAAACCACGTATCTTATCGACATATTAAACCGCTATATTGAACCAACTGAGATTACCTATGACCACCAAAGCACTCATTGTCGAGGGAGGCGCCATGCGCGGCATTTTTGCAGCAGGCGTACTCGACGCATTTCTAGAGCAAGACTATCGCCCTTATGACTTTGTTCTCGGCGTTTCTGCGGGTGCTTCCAATCTATTAAGCTATTTGGGCAACGCACCAACTCGAAGCTATCAAGTGATCACCAAATTGGCGACCAGCAAACAGTTCTACAACCCACGCAGATTCGTTTCTGGTGGTCATTTGGTCGATGTTAAATGGCTCTATGAGGAATCTAACCGCCGATTTCCTTTAGATCAGGAGCGGGTGTTTACATCGGTGCCTTTTATTGCAGCGGCGACCAATGTTGCCACTGGCCGTCCCGATTACTACGAAATCACGCCAGACAATATCGCCAAGGCCATTGAAGCCACCGCTTCTCTGCCTCTTGCCTACAAAGAGACGCCTTGTTTTGATGGCGGCTGCTACACCGATGGCGGCGTAGCAGATTCGATTCCAGTTCGTGAAGCTTATCGCCGCGGAGCGAGAGACATCACAGTGATTTTGTCGCACCCACTAAGCTATGAAATGCCAAAACCTAAAGCAGGCTGGCTAATGAAAAAGTTGTTCGCTAAGCATCCGAACATTGGGCGAGCGTTGGCAAAACGTGCTGAGAACTATAATGACTCGCTACAGTTTATTAAAAATCCACCCAAAGATTGCGTGGTTCGAGTCATTACCCCACCCGAGGACTTTCCTGTGCAGCGCTTAACGATGAAAAAAGCGCTACTCGATGTAGGCTACGAAATGGGCGTGGAAGAAGGGCGAAGCCACGTCAACCACTTGACAGGTAAGCTCGAATATCGACAAGAAGAGTGCCACTTTTGTTAATATTGGAAAAGTAAGTATGTCATCATAGTTACTGACCCACTACCAATAGGACATTGTGTTGATGCGCAAATCAGATAAGAAGATCGATAAGCTAATCAGAGAAGTGCTGACCGAAGTGTGTGAAGAAACGCTAAAAAGCTACGAGGGTTTTCTTTGGGTGACTCACACGGTCAAGTTCCCCTCCTTCCCACAGAGCTTACAAATTATCTGTGTATTTGAATCGAACCAAGATAGAGCAAACTTCTTAATGAGCGATGGCCAGCAGCATGTTTCATCCGCCATTCAAATTGCGTTTAACCGGGTTGGCGTACAAATAAAGAACGTAAGCAGACAAATCAGCTATGAAACACGCTAAACGTGTAATGGTGGGAAAGAGGCATACAGTATGAAGAAGCAACAAAGCCCCTGCATCGGCGTCTGTAACTTTTCAAATTCCAAGGGATGGTGTTTGGGTTGCGGTAGAACTCGGGAAGAATGCCAAAAGTGGAAAAGCATGAAGCCTTACGCCACCAAGGCACTGCAGAAGGAGCTCAAGAAACGTGTGTCTCAACTTAATTCGAGTAGGGATAATTAAAAAATTCCAACTCAAATCTACCTCATTCGCGCTCGCCAGCCTAAATCGAAAATGAGTCAGCGGATGTAACTGGTCCGATCAATCCTCCTATACTGGCGGTATTATAGTGTTTTAAAATCGAATGCAAAAAGGGCATCAGTGCCAAAACACTGATGCCCTTAAATCTTGAAAACGTTAGCTAACGCATATTGAGTGGTTACTTATACTCGTGGAATTTCTGCGCAAGGTATGGGTCCCACATGGCTGCAGTAGCACTCATTACCATGTCTGCGCCCATATCTAGACGGCGGTGTAAGTCTTCAGCGTTCATCATGCCACCAACAGAGCAGATAACGAAGTCGTCTTTCCACTTAGTCCGCAGATCTATCAGGTTGCTGGTCACTTCTTCTGCCAGATCTCCGATAGCATAACCACAAGTACCGCTTGAGAGACGTCCTTCGCCCGGTAGCGCAGCTTTACCATCTGGAGTGATAACTTGACGAGGAATCGTGTTAATTGCCGCAAAACCGTCAACATATGGGCGGTTTGCTTCAATCACTTTCTCAAGTTGCTCTGCTGGCATCCAACCAAGTTTAATAAGTAAAGGAGTATTGCCAATCGATTCGCGGATTTTTTTCGATACTAGTGCTGAGTTTTCAGGGTCTGAGAACAGAGCTCCTTCTTTACTACCACCTAGGTTAGGGCAAGAGTAGTTCACTTCAATAACTTTGGCACCCGCTTCTTTCGCCATTGCTGAAACATAGCCATAATCTTCAACGAGGTCACGCTCAGCTAGACCGGGTGTACCATTCACCGATACGATCATCAGCTGGTTTTTACCCATCTTACGATTGCCTTCCTCGATGTCTTTCATCCAAACAGAAGGCGCAAGTGAAGGAACACCAAAAGAGTTGGTGATGGTGATACGCTCGTCTTGTGAAGGACGTCCACCAGGGTGGATCTCAGCATTGATGTCGCCGTTACTGAACTGCTCGTTAGTATCTAGGAAGATGCAGTTTGGCGCTGGGTGACAAGTGCGTTCGACACTTCGTACTGTTTTATAGACTGGAATGTCAAAACCAAGCTTGGCGTAGATATCACACCAGTGGCTATTTAAAAGAGGACCCGCAGGTACGCCAAGACGAGAGTTCACCTCAAAGTCGAATACTTTTTGAGTTTGAGTGATTGCAGGGCGAGTCGGAAATTTAGCATCAAAGAAGGGCCCATTTTGATAGTTGTCCTCATAGGTCTTGAGGATGTCATAGAGTTCGAACTGAGTTGGAGTAGTCATCAGAAGCCTTTCCTGTTTGCGCCAAATAAAACTGGCACGGATTCTAGCCTTAGTAAGCACAATTGAACATGGGCTGTGTGTTACTGATCACAGTATCGCTGCGTGAGATCAATTACATGGCAGAAAAAATACACGAAATCGTTGTTCAATCGATCGGGGGCTGCAAAATTTGTAACTGTTTGATAAAAACGTTTGCCCCACCTCATGTTTGGCACCCTCCAAAAACTTCGTCATTCCCTTGAAGAAGGGAATCTCATATAGCGCGTTGCAAAGCTGAATACGTATCGAGTGCGGAATAACGAAAGTTTGGAGTAGTGCCTACGATGTTCAAACGTTATTTTTCGTATCCTATAGACCGAATGTTAGATGCCAATATTTTGAAGAACAATAGTACCTAACAGCACCTACCTTCAGGGCTGGATCCGAGTCTATATCCGCAAACTCTTCAGGGTTTGGTAAACGCTCGCCAAAGCTCGATTGAGGAGCCTCTTTCGCCATACTGTTCAACGGAAAATCAGGTGTTATCTACATACATTTTTGCTTTAGGCCTGTGTTTTACATACTAATGTTGTTGACTTAACAAGTTTACACCCGAATACTTACCCTGTTTTTATATACAGGGTAGAATTATTTGATCAGAGTACGATTGAAAAGCCCCGTATCTCGGAAGATTTGTTTAATAAAAAGGACTTAAAATGATTCTAAATCACGTCTCAGTTGGAGCATCGGATGTAATAAAAGCCATCGAATTTTACGATTCAGTTCTGTCTACTTTGTCTATAAAACGCTCCCACTATATAGACAATATTGCCGCCGCCTATGGTGACAACTTAGAGTTTTGGGTTGGTAGTCCTTATGAAGGAAAAGCAACGCCAAGTAATGGTTTACATATCGCTTTCAATGCCCCTTCTAAAGAGTCTGTGGATGAATTCTATACCAAAGCAATTGAACTAGGTGGTACATGCGAGGGGAAACCGGGCGTTCGGTTAGAGTATGGCGAAAACTACTATGCTGCATTTATTCGAGATCGGGACGGAAACAAAATAGAAGCCGTCAAGATATTGCCATAGAACATTTGTAAGAAACGTTTTAAGCGGACTCTAAACACCAATGTGTGTTGTCGCGAAGTAATTTGATAGGAACAAGTGTGACTATAGTGCGCTCAATTGAGCAGGAACTAAAAAAAATAGGCTACCCCGAGCAATGTGTTCGAACGGTTGATATTCGGAGAATATCTGCAAAAACCTTTCGCTCTTTGGATAACAAAGGTATCTCAAATGTACTTGCTCTGTGCGAAGAATTACTCATCACTAGAGATTGGGCATATGGTGTTATTGCTTATGATTGGGCGTTTCGAGTAAAAAAACAGTACACGCCAGAGACGTACGTGGTTTTTGAAAACTGGTTGCTTGAGTATGTGAATGGCTGGGGCGATTGTGATGATTTCTGTACTCATGCATTTGGTGAGTTACTCAGACAATACAATGAGTTATCTGAGAAAACACTAAGCTGGGTAAAGCACGATCATTTCGCAGTACAGAGAGCAGCGGCTGTCATCCTCATTTATCCAATTAAGAAAGATGCGTATTCGGGTTTAAATCCCTACTTGGTCGCCAAGCTCTTGTTTAAAAACGAGCATCAGTTGGTGCAAAAAGGTTATGGTTGGCTTTTAAAAGAACTCTCCAAAAAAGAGCCTCAACAGGTCATCGAGTATTTGAGAGACAACCATAAGGTAATACCAAGAACCGCTTTTCGTTACGCTCTAGGAAACCTAGATCGATGCACAAAAGACGCGCTAATGTCACTTTAAACTGGGTATTCTCAAGCTAACAGATTCACTCGCCAAAGCTTGTGCTCTTTTCTTCAGACCAAAAAATAGCACTCATCGAGTGCTATTTTTACTATTTGAACAGCAATACCTTCAAGGCTGCATCCGGGTCTACATCCGCAAACTCTTCAGGGTTTGGTAAACGCTCAACAAAACTCAACTGCGGCGCTTCCTCTGCCATACCTTCAATCAGAAAGTCTGGCGTGACCGCTGGTGAGTTCACACACGCCATCACTTCCCCATTTGGCGTAAGCAGTTCATTCAAACGTCTTAAGATTTTCTTGTAGTCTTTGGTTAATGCAAAACTGCCTTTTTGGAATGATGGTGGATCGATCACGACGATGTCGTATGGTCCGTACTTTTTGATTTTCCCCCAAGACTTAAAAATGTCGTGGGCAAGAAAGCTTACTTGGCTAAGATCGTGGTTATTTAGGCGATGATTGTCGCGCCCTTTGTTGAGCGATGAACGTGCCATGTCCACATTCACCACATGCTCTGCACCACCCGCGATCGCCGCGACTGAAAAGCCACAAGTGTACGCAAATAAATTAAGAACACGCTTACCTTCCGCTTTGCACTTCACCCACTCACGGCCGTTTCGCATATCAAGAAATAGTCCGAAATTTTGGTTTCGACCAATATCGAGTTGATACTGACAACCCAACTCTTCAACCACAGGTTTGCTATCGAGCTCACCCCAAAGCACTTCTGACGGCGCGCCGTCGCTGTATCTGTGTTGCAATACTACCGCTTTGCCTTGAGCCTTTTCCCAAATAGTTGAAGCCGCTAACTCCATTAAACCTTGTTGCAGTGTCGTTAGGAAAATCTCGTCGACAGGCTTAAACAAGTTCACCAGCAACTGATTGGCCGCCCAATCACAAGTCAATTGCTCCAAACCAGGGAAGCACTTACCTCGGCCATGAAATAAACGGCGAACTTCGGTTGGCGCAGATGCCAAAGCTGTCTCAACTTGTTCGAAGAACACGCTCAATTTGTCGGCCTGCATCACTTGACCTTGTGGCTCTTGATTCTCTTGTGGCTCTTGATTGTCATATGATGAGGTCATTTCTTCGGCCATACTAACTCCCACGGTTTAGACCATTGCTCGATTGCACAACTCAAAGCTGCGCTGTTCCATTTACTACCTATCTCCGCGTTTCTTGGATCGCAGATAAACTCATACGCTTGATCAAAAAGGGTAAAGCGCAATGCGTAAGCATGAAGATAGCCGCGATCAACGCCTGTACTCTGGCCATAAATGGGATCACCGACAATCGCAGAGCCTACAGATTTAAGCCCCACACGAATTTGATGCGTTTTTCCTGTCAATGGTCGACATAAAAATGCCCGCTCACCTTCTTCACCCGCTAAGGAGAAGAACTGTGTCACTGCTGGGTTATTCTTAGTTGCCACCAGCTTCCATGACGCTCGACGAGAGCGTTCCATATCTCCAGAGATGGTACCCTGCTTTTTCTTCGGCTTTTTGCTGCCAATCGCCAAATAGAACTTATCCATTTGACGTTGCTGGAACAGCTTTGAGAACTCCGCGGCCACCTCGGAACGTTTGGCAAGGATCAGCAAACCTGAGGTCATTTTGTCGAGGCGATGCACCAGAAATAGAGACGGACAACCAAGGCAGGTCGCAACTTCTTGCACCAGCATGGTATCCCCGTCATCTTTGTGAACACTGACACCCGGGTGCTTGTTGATGACCACAAAATCATCATTTTCAAACTGAATATCGAACATGAAAGGCGTAACTTTGTTTTGTTTGGCTCGGATGATACACAAAAGCTGCCCTAAGAGCAGCTTTTGGTTTTCTGATAATGAGTGATCAGAGGAAAGGATACGCAAAGACGATCAAAATTGCCGCCGGACATACAAACTTCACATACCAAGGCCAAATTTTCCAAAACCAGGTCTGTTCAATCTCTGGGTTACCTTGTCTGATTTCCTCAAGCAGTGAATTACGGCTCCAAATCCAACCAATAACCACAGCCCACACCACGCCAAGAAGCGGCTGCATATAAACCGTAGAGGCGGTTGCGACTAAGTCGAACAACGCATTGAAGTTGGCAGCAATAATAGCGCTACACAGCAAAATGGTGCCGCCCAGGATCATGGTCGCCTTGTTGCGAGACATCTTCGCTTCTTCTTGAAGGCAAGATACTGGCACTTCTAACATAGCGATTGAAGACGTCAATGCGGCGATAACCATTAGGGCAAAAAATGCGATGCCAATGACTTCACCGGCAAGCCCCATTGAATCAAATAACGCTGGCAATACCACAAACACCAGATTGCCAGAACTAATCAGCTCACCAAGCTCATTGAAAATCTGTACGCCATTTTCTTTAGCAACAAACATAGCAGGAAGAATCAGCAAGCCCGCCATGAACGCAACACCAGTATCGATGATCGCTACCTGCCCCGCCGTTTTCGGAATATTAATGTCTTTACTAAGGTAAGAGCCGTATACCATCATTGCCCCACACCAAGTGACAATGAGAAAAACGCCTGACCCATTGCGTTAACCACAAGGCTAGCATTTAGGTGGTTCCATTTCGGTACAAGATACATTTCCAGACCGTCCATAGCGCCGTCTTGGGTAAAGATGTAACCAATCAGAGCAATGAAAAGCACAAAAAGGACAGGCATTAGTCGAGATGACCACTTTTCGATTCCGTCGGAAACACCGCGTTTCACAACAAACACTGTCATCAACATGAACAGCACCGTTAAGCTTACGTTCCGAGCCGTGCCGAACGTCACTAACCAGTCAGCTACACCATTTAGCCCGATAACATCAGCAATAGGCGCAAGACCAAAACCGATTAGCCAGCCAGCTAGAATGGCGTAAAAGCTAAGAATCATGGAAGCGGTAAGCAGCGCAATCACACCAAACATGGCAGCAACCGGCTTGTTTTTTACCCATATCTTGCGAAGTGATGCAATTGGGTTTGATTGACCATAACGACCAATGGTTAGCTCAGCGATCAACATTGGAAACGCCAGCAGCGCCATCATCAACAGGTAAACCAGCAAGAAGGCCGCACCACCGTTGGTCGCCGTTTGGGTTGGAAAACCCCACACATTACCTAAACCTACTGCGCTACCGGCAGCAGCCATAATAAAACCAAAGCGGGAAGTGAATTGTCCTCTATCGGAACTTGTCATTGTTTCGTACCAAACCGTCGCCGAGCGACGCGAAATGTAAAGTGGCTGTCCTTGATACAAATAGCAACGCAAACCATCGCTAACCAGCGATCATTGTTCCTTGTGCGAAGTCTTAGCAGCTCCCAAACCGGAGCTGTACAAATTAATTTACAGCGCAGTTTAATTGGGAGTTTTGCGAATGGGTAGCAAGTAAAGCAGGTAATCCTTACAATTGGAAGCCCAAAACTCTTACCTGACCATTATCCATTCTATTTCACTATAGTTCGGTTATTAAACCATCGAATGTCAATACACTAACTTCCTTTTGCGACAGTTTGCTCTGCTTACATTCTTTGCCATAACCTTTTATCTTACGTTTGTTAACTCTTAACGCTCACAGCAGTGACTCGTTGTATTTGACAGACAGTTAACTATTCCAAATACTTGATTCTGAGATTATTATTTCCAAAACTGTCTTTCTATCGAGGCTAAATGGACAAGGTTTATCACTTTCTAACACTTGCAGGCATTGGCTTGTATTGGATACTCGTTGCCGGTGTGACATTGCGGGTTGTGCTCAAGCGGCGCGCAGTCAGTGTTTCTCTTGCATGGCTAATGGTGATTTATATCATTCCAGTGGTCGGCGTGATTTGCTATTTCATGTTTGGTGAACTCAACCTTGGCCGTAAACGCGCAGAACGCGCTCGCGTCATGTTTAAGCCCTTTGAAGAATGGTTCTTTGAACTAAACAATTGTAATGCCCACGTACCCGATAATATGGGTACGCACATTTCTAAGATCGATAACTTGTGCAATAAGCGCATGGGTATTCCCGCTTTGTGTGGCAATGAGCTGCAGTTACAAACCACTCCACAAGAAATCTTGCTCTCAGTCATCAATGATATCGAGAATGCTAAGCACAGCATTCGAATGGTGTTCTACATCTGGTATCCAGGTGGTTTGGCTGACTCGGTTGCAGCGGCACTTATTCAAGCCTCAAAACGTGGTGTCAACGTCAAAGTCTTGCTCGATTCGGCGGGCAGTCCTACTTTTTTCCGCAGTCACTGGGCAACCATGATGCGCGATGGCGGCATTGAGTTGGTTGAAGGCCTTGAAGTGTCACCATGGCGTATTTTCTTACGTCGTTTGGACTTGCGGCAACACCGCAAGATCATCGTTATTGATGATGAAGTGGCCTATACAGGCTCCATGAACATGGTCGATCCGGCCTACTTCAAGCAAAACTCTGGGGTTGGCCAGTGGATTGACATTATGGTGCGTATAGAGGGCCAACCGTCAATGTGCTCTCTGCCATTCACTGTTGGGACTGGGAAGTAGAAACCGGTGACCGCCAATTACCTGTGCAGCCAGAGTGTCAGATCGACATTCCAGAAGACTCGAAACCAGTTCAAGTCGTGCCATCAGGACCAGGCATGCCAGATCAGTTAATTGGTCAGGTGCTCACCATTGCCATGCATCAGGCAGAAAAGTCCGTGCGCATCACCACACCTTATTTTGTACCAAGTGCAGATCTATTGGAAACCATCAAAACCACAGCACAGCGTGGCGTTAATGTTGAGTTAGTTATACCGAAGAACAACGATTCTATGATGGTGAAATGGGCATCGCGTGCTTTCTACTCGGAACTGCTTTCCTCCGGTGTAAAAATCCATGAGTTTGACGGTGGGCTGTTACATACTAAGTCGGTAGTGATTGATGAGCTATTTTGCTTAGTGGGTACCGTTAATATGGACATGCGCAGCCTTTGGCTCAACTTTGAGGTAACCCTTGCGGTCGAAGATCCAGCCTTCACACTCAAAATGCATCAACTTCAAAGCCACTACATCGAGAGCGCTGACTTAGTCGACTACAACAAGTGGAAACAGCGCAGTATCTATCACCGTTTCTTTGAACGACTGTTCTATCTGTTCAACCCACTGCTCTGATCATAAGTACTGAAGAAGGCCAAAGACTTGCAACTCTTTGGCTTCATGGTTTATTGCTGTTATCTAAGCATGAATCTCAAACACATTGCGGTTTGAATACAGACAGGGATCTTTAATGTCAGAAAGCAAAACCACCAAATTTGTCACCGCTGGCCGCGATAAAAAGTGGACAAACGGCGTCGTAAACCCGCCAGTACAACGCGCCTCTACCGTTGTCTTTGATACTGTCGCTGAAAAGCATCACGCTACCGTGAACCGCGCCAATAAGACCCTATTTTATGGTCGTCGTGGCACCAACACGCATTTTGCTTTCCAAGATGCGATGACGGAAATCGAAGGCGGTGTTGGCTGTGCGCTCTACCCATGTGGTACAGCTGCTATCTCTAATGCGATTCTTGCTTTTGTTGAGACCGGCGATCATATTCTCATGGTCGACACGTGTTACGAGCCTACTCGTGACTTCTGTGACAGCATCATGAAGAAGATGGGCGTAGAGACCACTTACTACGACCCAATGATTGGCCAAGGCATCAAAGATCTTATCCAGCCAAACACCAAAATTCTGTTTCTTGAATCCCCTGGCTCTATCACCATGGAAGTGCAAGACGTGCCAGGTATGGCAAAAATTGCTCATGAAAATGACGTCATTGTTATGCTGGATAACACGTGGGGAGCAGGCGTCAACTTTTCTCCATTTGAACACGGTGTCGACATTTCGATTCAAGCGGCGACTAAGTACATCGTGGGTCACTCGGATGTCATGCTAGGTACCGCTGTCACGCACGAGAAGTACTGGGATCAACTGCGTGAGCAGAGCTACCTCATGGGTCAGTGCGTCTCTCCTGATGATGCTTATCTTGGTCTTCGCGGCATCCGCACGCTAGATGTGAGATTGCGCCAACATGCCGAAAACAGCTTAAAGGTCGCTAAGTGGTTAGCCACGCGTCCAGAAGTAGATCATGTTCGCCACCCTGCTCTTGAGACTTGTCCTGGCAGCGAATATTTCAAGCGTGACTTTACCGGCGGTAACGGCCTGTTCTCATTCGTGTTGAAATCAAGCTACCCGCGAGCCACTACTGCGCTATTGGATGGCATGAAACACTTCAGCATGGGCTACTCGTGGGGTGGTTTCGAAAGTCTCATCCTCGCCAATGAACCAAAGAGCTTCAACTCACTGCGCACCGTCGCTAACCCGAACTTTGAGGGCACTCTGATTCGTCTTCATATCGGCTTAGAAAGTGTCGAAGATTTAATTGAAGATCTAAAAGCCGGTTTTGAGCGCTATAATTCGGTGATTCAAGAGAAAACCGTTACTCAATAAAATTTGTTTAAATGGCTTTCTCACGAAAGCCATTTTTTTACTAAAGGAAATCCGAATGAGACTCAAAGCCGACGTCGCCATCTTAGATATTCTCGGTCATTTGTTAATTTGGTTGATACTCAGTTTCATCACTTTTGGTATCGCGCTGTTCTTTTTCCCTTATTCTTTCTCCAAGTTCATACTCAACCGCACTTATGTGATCGATGATATGGGAAGAGAGCGAAAAATGGACTGCGATATCGATCTGTTTAGCGACCTCGGCCACGTGCTGTTGTGGTTTGTAATATCGATACTGACATTAGGCATTGGCTACATTTTCTATTTCTACCGCGTTTGGAACTATGCGCTGAACAATACCCGTGTTGAATAGGAAATAGATTATGGCAGTTGCCCCTCCTACTCTCTATTATGTCTACGATCCTATGTGTTCATGGTGTTGGGGGTTCAGACCTACTTGGGAAAAAACGAAGAAACAGCTAGAAGGGCAAATCGATATCCACTACATACTGGGTGGGTTAGCCCAAGATACTGATAAACCAATGTCAGTCCAGATGCAGCAACAAATTGTCAGCCACTGGCACAAAATAGCGGACTATCTTGGGACTGAATTTAACTTCGAATTTTGGTCTAAAAATACTCCTAGAAGATCTACGTATCCTGCCTGTCGAGCTATAATTGCAGCCCGAAATCAAAATGCGGAAGCCGATATGTACCACGCTTTACAAAAAGCCTATTATTTGGAAGCGAAAAACCCGAGTGACATAGCAGTACTCGTCGACACTGCAAAGTTTATCGGTCTTAACGTCAATCAGTTTGAGGCAGATCTGCTCTCAGACGTAACAAATGACCGGCTAAATAAAGAATTAGCTTTTGCACGTTCTATCGGTGGGAATAGTTTCCCGTCTTTAATTCTCCGAAAACAAGGGCAGCTCATTGATATCCCCATCGACTACCAGAACCCCAGCCGATTGGTAAACATCATTAACGCCAAACTTTAACAATTGAGCCAGACTTGCATGTCTGGCTCTCTTTTGTAACTAACTACCGCTATAAACGACTCTTCGTCGTATCAAAAGTCCAGCTAACATCACCAAACCGAAGAGACCGAATCCACCACCACTAGAGTCACTGTCTACACACCCTACAACTTCAGTTGCGCTACCGACAGTAACCGTACTTGGTGAATCGCAAGATTCCGTTGGTGGTGCTTCATCTTTTGGAGTAGAAGGGTCTTCACCATCTGGCAGTTCGCCTGCACCATCTTCTGAAATCATAAAGTCCGGCATACTAATTACCGCTTCAGGCGCTACATCCGATTGAATATATACATCCAACCAATTCAGATAGTAATGAATATCACTGTACCAGGTAGGTAATGTTACCGAACTGCAAACATTATCAATAATGGGACTGGCGCTCATAACACCAACGACGACACCATCCTTAACAAGTGGTCCACCTGAATCCTCTAAGCAGGCACCGTTACCCAATATGGTATCTCCACCATTGGTTTCCGAAGTGGTAGGCAGAGTGCATATCTTCATAGGATCATCTGGTGACGCAATGTACCTTGGATACTCTTCCGCTGTTTCTAGTCTTTGAAAACACAACTCATTTGATATGTAAGCAACGCCCGTCTCTTTGAGGATAGTGTCACTCCCTTCCTCTCCATTGATACGCCAACCTGCTACTTTCAAGTTTGCGATCGGGTTTGCCGCATCCCACTCCATGTCCAAACCCAATAACAATGCGTGTATTGTCGGGTCTACTAACTGTGCCTTTGTGTCCGGCAACTCCCGTTCTGTATACAACAATGCTAAGTCATTTTGAAATGCTGTAGTAACAACCGTTTCACCGGCGTTATCAACTTCCACAGAATGAAGTGGGTCATACTGCGGGTGAATCACAATGTGAGTGATGTTATAAATATTGGTAAGCTTTGTGGCGGCTAAATCAGCGGTTCCTGCTGTCACAGCGATTTCTTTTGGTTTTACCACTTCAAACTGCGTGAAACTTTCTGAATTATCAGGTGCACCTTCTAGACTGGTGTCAGATTCCACCAAGCAATGAGCTGCAGTTAAAATCCATCGCTGACTAACTATAATACCACTACATTTATGTTTCTCGGCCTCAAACGATGCTCGAATAGAGACAACATAGGGATAGTCTTCTTCCATTTTTTCCGCAGTTTGCCTTAAAAGAAAATCAGGCAAACTTATCACTTTCTGCGGCGGTTCCTCCAACTCGATGTAGGGTTTTAACCAATCCAAATAGTGGTAGACGTTACTGTACCAAGTCGGCAGAGTTACAGAGCTGCATACGTCATAAATTATTGGGCTTGCACTAATGATGCCCACTAATATTCCATCCTTGAGAAGTGGGCCACCAGTATCGCCGGAGCATGCACCATTCCCCCATATTTCATCTTTACCAAACGTCTCGGACATAGTAGGCAAAGTACATAATTTCGTCGGGTCATTTGGTGAGGCGATATACCTTGGGTAGGCTTCTGCTGTTTCTAATCGCTGGTAACAGAGATCGTTGGAAATGTAAGCGACATTGGCTTCCTTAAGGCGAACGTCACCACCTTGATCTCCACCTTGCCCCCATCCCGCTACAGTCAAATTAGATGGTGGGTTTGCAGCATCCCAAAGTTCTCCTAGAGCTAGCAGGTCTGAATCATCCGTAGAATCTGGCAATGTAGCAAAGCCGTTGGGTAGGTCGCGCTCTGAATACAACAACGCTAAATCATTTTGAAAAGCAGTAATAACTGTTCCGTCTTCTTGAATAGAGTTAACAGGATCATAGCGTGGGTGAATGACAATATGGGTGATGTTATACAAGTTCTCAAGCGTGGCTGTAGATAGATCTGAAACCCCAACAGTTACCGAGATCTCTTTTGGTTTAACCACCTCGTAATTAGTAAAACTTTCTTGATTATCAGGCTGGCCCTCTAAACTAGTGGGAGAATATATAAGGCAATGCGCGGCTGTAAGAATCCAGCGCTCACTAAGCACAACACCACCACATTTGTGATCTTCTGCTTCAAATGAGGCTCTCACAGAGACCATATACATATAATTGTTCTCATAGTCGAGTTGCTCGACCTCTTCACCTAACACAATCGCATAACTTGATGCAGAAGCAATAACTGCAAAACATGCAGAGAATATTCTCCGTAACATAGTAAGCCTTCCTTGACGTTATTTTTGATTTTAAGCCAAGAAAACTATAGCCAAGTTTAATGAGTAAAAACTTGATAAAGCCGCTAGCAACACCCAACCAATATCTATGCAGCCTGCTTACCAGCACATGTACGATATGCATCAAGTGGATTTCTTCCCAAAAAAGATCAATAAAACCAGATTGGTAGCAAATGTCTTGATCTCATATGTAACACTGTAAACCACCTCTTGTCTTAGATTTGAGAATGTCGAACAATAGTCGACACCTTACTACGACTAGTCAAGAAACCCGCCTTCATCGACAAGTCACTATTGTTCACCCCATTAAAACAAGATTTCTATCTCCTCCTCGGTTATAAGGACAATTTGATAGATAGTTAACCCTTATACCTACCATTGCTTATTTCGTCATGCTAGGTTTAGACTAACAGCTACAATAGTGGGCTATTGCCCTCTATTGTATTATATGAATCTTTAAACCATTACCACGTCACCTGAAAACAACCGCCAATGACCAAAACCCAGTTTATCGCGCACTTTTTGCGTCTGAATCGCACCTCTTATTTGCTGGCGATTGTTTTCATTTTCCTCGTTAACTGGTTACAAGTTGAGATCCCACGCTACATTCAATTAGCGATCGATCTTCTTGATGGCATCAGCAGCGAAAGCTATGGCCAATTGCAATACTACGTTTCCATCGTCGTGGTTATGGCCATTGCGATGATCATTACGCGCATACTATCGCGTATTTATGGCCTCAATCCTGGCCGTATAACGGAAGCTGAACTAAAAAACATCCTGCTGAAAAAACTTAATCGCCTCCCAAATGAGTTCCACAGTCAGTTCGCTTCGGGACATCTGATTTCTATCGTTAATAACGACTTAATGGGGATTCGATTGATGTTTGGTGTCGGATTCCTGCAGCTATTTAATACCCTACTGGCGTTATCGTTAACCCCGCTATGGATGTGGCGCATTTCCCCCGAATTAACTCTGTATTCGGTGATCCCAATCATCATTGCCTTTGTGATTTTTCGAATCGGTTTCACCAAGATGAAAGATCTGCACATGGAGCATATGCGCCGTTTGCAAAAATATTCTGCTGAACTGATGAGCTACCTTTCTGCCATTGACTTGATCAAAAGTCAGCAAATGAGCGCTTGGGTACAAGCCGAAACCGACGCACTCAACCAAAAGCTGCTCAAATGCCAAATGAAGCTGACCCGCATTCAAGTTTTCTACATGCCCGTGTTGGATTACGCCAACAATGTCATGAAGATCCTCATCTTAGGTCTTGGCGGCTATATGTTGATGCAGCAAGAGCTGACTCTTGGTGAAATCACTGCATTTTTGACCTATTCAGTGCTGCTCTCGATACCGCTAATGGCACTAGGAAGAATCGCGACCATTTATCAGCGCGGTATGGTCGGTATTACCAGCTGCCAAACTATCTTGAACGCTGAGGTACCTGAGATTGACACCAAAACCTTATCAGAAGAAACGCTTGCTTCTCTTAAAGGGCAAACTTTCTCGGTGCGCAATCTCACCTACCGCTATTTACAAGACGATGCTCCAATCCTGGATGGCATTAGTTTCGATATTCCGCCTGGTAAGAAAGTCGGGGTTTTGGGAAGTATTGGCGCTGGGAAAACGACCCTAGTGAACTGTCTTAATCACCATCTCGATGTGCCAAGTCACTCAATTTTTCTTGGCGATCGCGACATCACTAGCTTCTCCAGAAATGATTTGAGGCGCTTTGTAAAAACCATTACTCAAGACCCCTATTTATTCTCTGCAACCATCACTGAAAACGTCAAGTTCGGTAGCGGGAGTCGAACGATTAGTGACGACGATATCCAAGGCGTGTTGGAACTGAGTCAACTCGCTGGCGACGTGGAGCGTTTTGAGCAAAAAGCACAAACCGTGGTGGGTGAAAAAGGCGTCATGCTTTCTGGCGGGCAGAAGCAGCGCTTGAGTATTGCGAGGGCTCTGCTAGAGCCCTGCGATTTGCTTATTATGGACAATGTGCTCTCAGCCGTGGATTACGAAACAGAAAGAAAGATACTCGAAGGGCTGTTTGCAAGGTTGGAACATCAATCGGTGCTCGTGGTCTCTCATCGCGTTAATGCCTTGGAATATATGGATGAGATCATAGTGCTTAGCGAAGGCAAAGTACTCGCCAAAGGCGACCATTTAACGCTATTGAAAACCTGTGACTACTACAAAGAGACTTGGCTCCTACAGCAAACAGAAACGGAGGCAAGCCCATGCTAAAAGGGTTAGATGTAAAATACCTCAAGCACTTCTTTCATTTTGCTCAGCCTTATCGACGTACGGCGTGGATAGGTGTCGCTATGCTGCCGCTCTCCATCGCGTGCAGTTTGCTATTTCCTTGGTTGATTATCCAGGTCATCGATGGCTATCTGTCTCACGGCAACATTGATGCTTGCTCACGCCAATCCTTTACTTAGTCGCGGTGCTGATTGCTAGTTATATCGTCGACACTACCTATGCCTACAATCTCCGCAAAACGGGTCAATTTACCATTGCTGATATGCGCTCTGTGTTGGTATCGCGTGTACTCAAACTGCCACGCAGTTACTTCGATAACACCCCTATTGGAATCACCCTGTCACGATTGACCAGCGATCTAGAAACCATTGGTGATTCGTTTGTGCAAGCTGTGGTAGGACTGGTTCGAGACAGCCTAAATACCATCGCCCTTTTGATCATGATGCTCGTCATCGATTGGAAGCTCACTATGGTTGTTTTGGTGGTGATGCCCCGGTGATTTATTTAACCGTTTATGTGCGTAATCGACTACGTCAAATGCATCAGATCACCCGCTCTGCCCTTGCGAGAGGCATTGGGTACCTGCAAGAAGTACTGCTCGGTGTGAAAACCGTGCAGCTATATCGCGCCGAGCAAGAAGTAGAGACCAAATACCAAAGCTATACTGATGAGTTTTTGGCTGCGCAGATGAAGGTGAACAAATACGATGCGATTCTGTTCGCGTTTATCTCTGGCGTTACCTCAATCACTATCGCGCTAATGATTTGGTTTGGCTCTGGGCAAGTACTTGATGCCTCGCTCACGCTAGGGGTGTTGATTGCCTTTATCAACACATTAGAGAAAGTGTTTATTCCGATCCGAGACTTCACCTCTCAAATTGCGTCTATTCAAAGCTCCTTTGCCGCTTTTGACCATATTGAGGAGCTATTTGTTGAACCGCTTGAGGAAGAAGGACATACATTGCTACCAAGTGATGAGATCGAGCCAAAGCTCAAAGAGTTCCAAAGCTTGGAGTTTCGTGATGTTAGCTTCCGATACAAACAAGATGGACCTTATGTGCTCAACGATGTGTCTTTTACCCTCAATAAAGGCCATCAGGTTGCACTGGTGGGTTCTACAGGATCAGGTAAGTCAACCATTATGCGTTTGATCACTAAGACCTATCGTGACTATGAAGGCAGTATTTTGCTCAATGGTATTGAGCTATCACAGATAGCAGCAGAGGACTGTGCGCACCTGTTCTCGATGATGATGCAGGATGTTCACCTGTTTGAGCAGAGCATCGATTTCAATATTGCGCTTGGAAAACAAGGCGTCGGGCGCGATCAAGTCATCGAGGCGGCACGCTATGTGTATGCCGATCGCTTTATCGATCAACTCCCAAATAATTACGACTTCAAACTCGACAAAAATGGCGCAAACCTTTCGGTTGGACAAACGCAGTTGATCTCGTTTGCACGCGCTGTCGCGCAAGGTGGGCAAATCATGATGCTTGATGAGGCCACCAGCTCTGTCGATTCCATTACAGAGGATTTAATCCAAAAAGCGATGAGTCGTTTGTATCAAGACAAAACCGTCATCGCCATTGCACATCGCCTAAGTACCATTAAACACTCTGACATTATTCTGGTACTCGACAAGGGCGAAATTGTCGAACGTGGAAGTCACCAGCAACTCATCGAGTTTAATGGGCTATACGCAAGTCTGCTAAGTGAATCGAAAGGTGACAGCCTTGAGCAAAAAAACGTAAGTAATATGTAATCCAATTCCGATGATGTCATTAGTTCCATTTACCGTTACTAATGACATCATTAATAAAAACCATCATTCCCATGACAGTTCTGCCAGCTTTGGTTATTCCATTTCATAATCTGTTTTAAATATTTTATGTCTGTGTGAAAATAGCCGCCAATCCTCTAGGATTCCCCTAAATATACGTGCAATCTTCTAAATTTAAGGAGTATTTATGAGATTGATGGATTCGATCGCGAAGAAGCTAGTGCTGGCGATCGCCACTATTATGGTAACGATATCGATATTCGCTTCCTATTTTATTGTTAATCAGCGCTCCGCTTCTGTAGAGAGTCAAGTGACTAAGGAAGTTCAGTTAGTCACTGAAAAAACAGTACGCTCCATTCACGAGTTCTTTCGCGAGCGCTCACGTGTGGTCACAACCTTGGCAAAAAACCCGTTTATTAACAACTGGTTTGCAACTATACTCAGCGGGGCTCTAACATAGATAGCGACCCTACCTATCAGTCGATTGTTGATACCTTTCAATCCATTTCTAAGCACGATCCGCTGATCAAATCGGTCTTCTACGCCCCAGCCAATACTCATGAATATTTCGATCTCAACGGCCGTTATAACAACCTTGACTATTACACTACCAAACGACCTTGGTGGTTTGAAGCACTAGAAAAAGACCGTCTTTTCATTACAAAACCACAAATTGATGCCAACGATAAAAGTATTGTTACTTCAATTAAAACTACGGTAAAAGATAATGAGCAGCAACTTATAGGTGTTTTAGGAATTGATATTCTAGGGACAGAAATCAAGCAGGGCTTGATAGATAAAATGCGCTATCAAGGTGTTGGTACTGGCTTTTTAATTGCTTCTGATGGTGGCATCATCGCATTTAACGATACTCAAGACCGTATTGACATGTCGACACTGCCAACGCTAGCCGACATTGACAAAGTGTTTGCCAATACCTCTGGATTTGCCGAACTTCAAAATCAAGTCAGCCGCCAGCTACAAACCATAGGTTCTGTTTCCTTTAACGGTAAGCCGCACCTGGTATTTGTAGAAGCTGTTACTGATCCCACTCTCGAACTTGATTGGCGTGTTGGCTTCATGGTGCCAGAGAGCTTAATTTCCGAGCCAATTCAAGCGACTTTCTGGGGAACAGTCACGGTAATTCTATTGGTGCTGATCATCAGCGGGATCGCTATGTTGGTTATCATTAATCGCTTCCTAACTAAGCCGTTAAACAATGTTGTCACCGCGATGGACAATATCGCTGTAGGCGAAGGCGATCTAACACAACGTTTGGAATACCAGCATGATGATGAGCTAGGCAAACTGAGTCGCTCGTTTAACATCTTTGTCAACGATATCCAGCAGACCACACAGCTTAGCCTTCGCACCACTGAGCAAGTCACTAACGATGCAATTGAACTGCATCGTATCGCTGAGCACTTTGGCAACACCATTGGCCGTCAAAAGAGCTACATTGAGCAAATTGCCACCGCTTCGACGGAGATGTCACAAACGATCAGTGGTATTGCGGACAATGCGCAAACAGCGCAACAACATGCTTCGGTTGCGTCAACGAGTTCTCAGCAAAGCCAAACATTAACCCACGATGCAAGCACTCTGATGAATGACATTTACCAAGATGTCTCGAAGTCAGAACAAGTGGTTGCCGTTCTTAATGACAATGCCACCGCAATCACTAGTGTACTTGAGGTGATTAAAGGCGTCGCGGAACAAACGAATCTACTCGCGCTCAACGCCGCGATTGAAGCCGCTCGCGCAGGTGAGCAAGGGCGTGGGTTTGCGGTCGTTGCCGATGAAGTCCGCACCCTAGCCCAGCGCACTCAAGAGTCTACTGTGGATATTGAAGGCATCATCGCAACGCTACAAAGCTCTGCAGCTAACGCGGTAGATTCACTGCGCATTGGTCGCTCAAAAACCGAGCAAGGTGTGGAGATGATTGCTGAAGTCGACAATAAGCTCCGTGAAATTCATCAAACGATGGAAATGATCGACTCTCAGTCTCAAGAGATCGCATCTATGGTGAACGAACAAGCCATTGCTTCTGGTGAGATCAGCCAACAGACCGTGTCTGTGGATCAGCTGGCCGAAGACAGTGTCGCCGACACTCGCAAGATGCTCAGCAAAATCGACAAGCAGCTTGAAATGGTGGAAGAGCTTAAGAAGACGATTGGGAAGTTTAAGGTAAGCTAACCCATAGCCCTTACACCCTTGAAACAGTAAAAAGACCTGCTTGTTCGCAAGCGGGTCTTTTTATCTCGTAATGCTGATTAAAGCAGGAAGGCTACTCGAACTATTTGCGAATCCGAAAAATGGCGTATCCGATACTGATGGCGATGAGCACGGCGACAAAGAAACCTATCAATAAATACGCTTGAACGGGTAAATCCATTTAACCACCTTCATATTCAGTGTCATTAGTAACAATCTAGGCACGATAACTGTGGTCACTATTATTGATGGTGCGATTTATAAAATCAATCGGCTTTCATTTTGTTCTCGCAATTGTTCCAACGACTTAGTTTAACCTTTGTGTCGAGTTAAAAACGACAGGTGAAAAAAAACCTGCCATCAAGCAGGTTTTCTATCATTCGAGTATCGGATTACTCTTCAGAAGCGTCGTCCGCTGCTGGTGCTTCAGGAGTATCGGTTGCTGTAGCATCTGCTACTGCGCCTTCTGTCCCCTCTTCACCTTCAACTTCCGCTAACTCTTCCACTTCATCGATGCGTTGTAGACCTACTACAGACTCATCAGAAGCGGTACGGATTAGCGTGACACCTTGAGTGTTACGACCGACTTGGCTCACCTCTGCAACGCGAGTACGTACTAGCGTACCGGCATCGGTGATCATCATCATTTCGTCGCCTTCTTCAACTTGGACAGCGCCAACTACAGGGCCGTTTCGCTCAGAGACTTTGATTGAAACCACACCTTGTGTTGCACGACCCTTAGTTGGGTACTCTTCAAGCTCTGTACGCTTACCGTAACCATTTTGCGTCACGGTTAGAATGTCGCCTTCGTTTGAAGGAACAATCAGAGACACAACTTGGTCATCGTCAGCGAGCTTCATACCGCGAACACCTGCCGCTGTACGACCCATTGCACGGACTTTGTCTTCGCTAAAGCGAACCACTTTACCCTGCTTCGAGAACAGCATCACATCGCTGTCGCCGTTGGTGATATCCACACCAATTAGCGAGTCATCATCACGTAGGTTCACAGCGATTAGGCCGTTAGCACGTACGTTAGAGAACTGGTCTAGTGACGTCTTCTTCACTGTACCGTCGCCAGTCGCCATGAAGATGTACTTGTCAGCGCTGAACTCAGACACTGGCAGGATAGCCGTGATACGCTCACCTTCTTCTAGTGGAAGAATGTTAATGATAGGCTTACCACGAGCTGTACGGCTCGCTTGTGGCAATTGATATACTTTCAGACGGTAAGTCTTACCGCGAGTTGAGAAGCACAAGATGTTGTCGTGAGTGTTAGCAACAAGCAGACGCTCGATGTAATCCTCATCCTTCATCTTAGTTGCACTCTTACCTTTACCACCACGACGCTGAGCTTCGTAGTCACTTAGGTATTGATACTTCACGTAACCTTCGTGAGACAGAGTGACTACTACATCTTCACGAGCGATCAGCTCTTCCATATCAATGTCATGAACGGCAGCAGTAATTTCACTGCGACGCTCGTCACCGTAAGTCGCTTGAACTTCTTCTAGCTCTTCGGTGATCACTTCCATCAAGCGCTCTGTGCTTGCAAGGATGTGCATTAATTCTGCAATCTCTTCTAGAAGTGCTTTGTACTCATCTAGGATCTTCTCGTGCTCTAGACCGGTTAGACGGTGTAGGCGAAGTTCTAGAATCGCTTGAGCTTGTTGCTCAGTTAGGTAGTACAGACCGTCACGGATACCGTATTGGTCTTCTAGCCAATCTGGGCGAGCTGCGTCAGTACCCGCACGCTCTAGCATTGATGCTACGCTACCTAGCTCCCAACCACGCGAAACTAGACCAACCTTCGCTTCAGCAGGTGTTGGTGCGTTTTTGATAAGTTCGATAACTTCATCGATGTTCGCAAGGGCTAGCGATAGCGCTTCAAGGATATGAGCACGGTCTCTTGCTTTGCGAAGTTCGAAAATAGTACGACGAGTCACAACCTCACGGCGGTGATCAACGAAGCACTTCAGCATGTCCTTAAGGTTGAACAGCTGTGGCTGACCATTGTTTAGGGCAACCATGTTGATACCGAATGTGGTTTGTAGCTGAGTCTGCGAGTACAGGTTATTTAGAACCACTTCACCGACTGCGTCACGCTTACATTCGATAACAATGCGCATACCGTCTTTATCAGACTCATCACGTAGTGCGCTAATGCCTTCTACTTTCTTATCTTTAACGAGCTCTGCAATCTTTTCGATTAGGCGAGCTTTGTTCACCTGATAAGGGATCTCGGTAACAATGATGGTTTCTTTGCCATTCTTGTCTTCTTCGATCTCTGCTTTAGAACGCATGTAGACCTTACCACGACCCGTCTTGTAAGCATCGATGATGCCTTTACGGCCACTGATCAGTGCCGCTGTCGGGAAGTCTGGGCCCGGGATATAATCCATGAGCTCATCAATCGTGATGTCTTCGTTCTTGATGTACGCCAAACAGCCATCGATAACTTCATTCAAGTTATGCGGTGGAATGTTAGTTGCCATACCTACCGCGATACCAGAAGCACCGTTTACAAGTAGGTTTGGAATCTTAGTCGGCAGAACCGCTGGAATTTGCTCAGTTCCATCATAGTTAGGAACATAGTCAACGGTTTCTTTATCTAGGTCTGCTAGCAGCTCATGAGCGATTTTAGCCATGCGGACTTCGGTATAACGCATTGCCGCCGCTGAATCGCCATCAATGGAACCGAAGTTACCTTGACCATCTACCAACATGTAGCGAAGCGAGAACGGCTGAGCCATACGAACAATAGTGTCGTACACAGCACTATCACCGTGTGGGTGATATTTACCGATTACGTCGCCGACAACACGGGCAGACTTTTTATATGGTTTATTCCAATCATTACCTAGTACATTCATCGCGAACAGAACGCGGCGGTGTACTGGTTTTAGGCCATCACGCACATCTGGAAGAGCACGACCCACGATAACTGACATCGCGTAGTCGAGATATGAGCCTCTCAGCTCATCTTCAATGTTTACGGGCGTGATCTCTTTAGCTAGATCGCTCATAGAGCCAATATCCCTCTATAGTTTGATCGTATATTCGATACGTATAAGGTGACAAAATATAACACAAGAATAGTGGGTTCGGCATCACTTTCCCTACCCTTTTATCAGGTTGTGACCTTGGTTGTGATTCAAACGTCCACAATTTGCACATTTTGAATCTATGACTCTGAAAAATGGCGAAAAAACACCCAAAATGTTCGAGCTAAGTAGGTCGCAAGCCACAAATGCACCAATTATGCTCACTGGGTAGGTTTTCCCGGTGGAATTTGCGCTATACTTGCGCGCCATACCGGAGCAAAAAGTTGTCGGAACGACTATCTACCGGAACACAGAATTGTCGGAACAGAGAATTGGCACAGATGGATAAGCAACAAAACGTCGATCTAGACGAAATCAGAAAATTTGAAGAGATGGCAAGCCGTTGGTGGGATCTGGAGGGTGAATTTAAACCTCTGCATCAAATCAACCCACTGCGCCTCAACTATGTGTTAGAAAAAGCCAATGGCCTTTTCGGCAAAACCGTACTCGATGTCGGTTGTGGTGGTGGTATCTTGGCAGAGAGTATGGCCAAACAAGGCGCTAACGTCACAGGCCTAGATATGGGCAAAGAGCCACTGGAAGTGGCACGCCTGCATGCGTTAGAAACAGGCACCAAGCTCGACTACGTTCAAAGTACGGTTGAAGACCATGCTGCCGAAAACGCGGGTAAATACGACGTTGTGACCTGTATGGAGATGCTTGAGCACGTACCAGACCCAGCCTCCGTAATTGCTTCTTGTGCCAAGCTCGTCAAACCTGGTGGTCAAGTGTTTTTCTCTACTCTTAATCGTAATATCCAGTCTTATTTGTTTGCGATTGTCGGTGCAGAAAAGCTACTCAAAATTGTACCAGACGGTACTCATAGCCATGACAAGTTCATCAAGCCTTCTGAGCTGATTAAGATGATTGATGCAACCGAGCTAATTGAAAAAGGCATTACCGGCCTCTCCTACAACCCGCTAACGGACAGCTACAAGCTCGGAAAACATGTCGACGTTAATTACATCGTTTACACAGAAAAACCCCTGTAGCGCTTTTAATAAATTGGCTCGTCAAAGACACGAAACAATCGAACACTATATCTAGTACTAGCACCAATTTGGCGAGCCGACACTGCACGCCAAATTAGTGCTACAAATCACGTTAACGAGCCGCCACAAATTGTTCACAAAAACAAGACACTTTCGTCGGTTTTGTGTACTGAAATCGCACTTTTTATCTCCTCAACAATAACAGCCAAAACTTGCCAAAGATCAAGGAATTTTTTTTCGCATCGTTTAAAACGAAACCAATCCGCTAGCACGTGTTTTTGTACAACTAAGACGGGTCTAACTTCCATGGTAAGTGTCCACTAACGTATTTTTTTCTTTCCCCTAGTTATCCACAGTTTCCTCAAATCGCCGAACTTGAAAATCTCGCTCTATAGCACTATCTTGTAACCCGTAAACCAAATGACCCCTATATCTTGTGTTGGAAGCCAATTTCAATAGGGTGACATTGATCACGAAGCCTTCGCTAAGACTCAACAAAATTTCATAAAAGCGAGGTTTCATATTGTTTTGTTAGGGAACACCTCAGAATGAACCAGCAACTTTCCGTTACTAAACGTAATGGCCGCAAAGAAAGTATTGATCTCGAAAAAATCCACCGCGTTATCGCATGGGCTGCTGAAGGCCTAGACAACGTTTCTGTGTCGCAGGTGGAACTTAAGGCTCACATCCAGTTTTATGATGGCATTACAACGTCAGACATCCATGAAACTATCATCAAGTCTGCAGCAGACCTTATCTCTGAAGACGCACCAGACTACCAATACCTTGCAGCTCGCTTGGCTATCTTCCACCTACGCAAAAAAGCGTACGGTCAGTATGAGCCACCAGCACTGTTTGACCATGTGTCTAAAATGGTTGAAATGGGTAAGTATGACGCGCACCTGCTTGAAGACTACACAAAAGCTGAGCTAGACGAGCTGGACAATTACATCGACCACACTCGCGATCACGACTTCTCTTATGCTGCGGTTAAACAGCTGGAAGGTAAGTACTTCGTACAAAACCGTGTAAGCGGTCAAATCTACGAAAGTGCGCAGTTCCTATACATCCTTGTTGCCGCTTGTCTATTTGCCAAGTATCCAAAAGAAACGCGTCTTGACTACATCAAGCGTTTCTACGATGCAACATCGACATTTAAGATTTCACTACCGACACCAATCATGTCTGGTGTACGTACCCCTACTCGCCAGTTCAGCTCTTGTGTTCTGATTGAGTGTGGTGACAGCCTAGATTCTATCAACGCGACGGCAAGCTCTATCGTGCGCTACGTTTCACAACGTGCAGGTATCGGTATCAATGCGGGTCGTATCCGTGCCTTGGGTTCTGAAATCCGTGGCGGCGAAGCGTTCCACACAGGCTGTATTCCATTCTACAAATACTTCCAAACAGCGGTTAAGTGCTGTTCTCAAGGCGGTGTCCGTGGCGGTGCGGCGACTGTGTTCTACCCAATGTGGCACGGCGAAGTACAATCACTGATGGTTCTTAAGAACAACCGTGGTGTGGAAGAGAACCGTGTCCGTCACATGGACTACGGTGTTCAGTTAAACAAACTGATGTACGCACGTCTTGTTCAAGGCGGCAACATTACTCTGTTCTCACCATCGGATGTTCCGGGTCTTTACGATGCATTCTTCGAAGACCAAGACGAGTTCGAGCGTCTATACGTTAAATACGAGAACGATCCGTCAATCAAGAAAGAGACGGTAAAAGCGGTTGAACTGTTCTCACTACTGATGCAAGAGCGTGCGTCTACCGGTCGTATCTACATCCAGAACGTAGACCACTGTAACACTCACAGCCCGTTTGACTCGAAAGTTGCACCGGTTCGTCAATCTAACCTATGTCTAGAAATCGCGCTTCCAACTAAGCCACTAGCGAATGTTGAAGACGAATCTGGTGAGATTGCGCTTTGTACTCTGTCTGCATTCAACTTGGGTGCGATCAACGAGCTTGACGACCTGAAAGATCTGTCTGACCTAGTGGTTCGTGCGCTTGATGCACTGCTTGATTACCAAGACTACCCACTACCAGCGGCATACCGTTCAACTATGAACCGCCGTACTCTGGGTGTTGGCGTGATTAACTACGCTTACTACCTAGCGAAAAACGGTGTTAAGTACTCAGATGGTTCTGCAAACAACCTGACTCACCGCACGTTCGAAGCGATTCAGTACTACCTACTGAAAGCATCTGTAGAGCTAGCAAAAGAGCAAGGTCGCTGCCCATCGTTCCACGAGACGAACTACGCGAAAGGCCTACTGCCAATCGATACGTACAAGAAAGACATCGACCTCGTGTGTGACGAAGCACTTCACTACGATTGGGATGAGCTACGTGCAGAAATCATGGAGTTCGGTCTACGTAACTCTACACTGACTGCGCTTATGCCTTCAGAGACTTCTTCGCAAATCTCTAACGCAACCAACGGCATTGAGCCACCACGTGGTTACGTATCAGTGAAAGCGTCGAAAGACGGTATCCTGAAACAGGTTGTGCCAGACTTTGCCAACCTAAAAGAGAACTACGAACTGCTTTGGAACATCGGCGGTAACGATGGCTACTTGCACCTTGTTGGTATCATGCAGAAGTTTGTTGACCAAGCTATCTCTGCGAACACTAACTACGACCCTAGCGTCTACGATAGTGGCAAAGTGCCAATGAAGAAACTGCTTCAAGACCTGCTAACTGCGTATAAGTTTGGTGTGAAGACACTTTACTACCATAATACTCGTGACGGCGCGAAAGACGACCAGAACGACAAAGCAGCCGTTGTTGAGCAAGACGACGATTGTGCAGGCGGTGGCTGTAAGATCTAATGTGCTCAGCACACAATCAATACAGCATTTAAGATTAGATTTCTCTGCCCTTCCTTGTGAAGGAAGGGCTTAAAAAGGATTGCAGCATCATGGCTTACAGTACTTTTACCCAAACTAAAAATAACGCGCTTAAAGAACCAATGTTCCTGGGTCAACCAGTCAACGTTGCGCGTTACGACCAACAAAAATTTGAGATTTTTGAAAAGCTGATCGAAAAGCAGCTTTCATTCTTCTGGCGTCCAGAAGAAGTGGACGTGTCAAGCGACCGCATCGACTACAACAAGCTTCCAGAGCATGAAAAGCACATCTTCATCAGTAACCTGAAGTACCAAACGCTTCTAGATTCGATTCAAGGTCGTAGCCCTAACGTTGCTCTACTGCCGCTTGTGTCTCTGCCTGAGCTAGAAACGTGGATCGAGACATGGTCATTCTCTGAGACTATCCACTCTCGTTCTTACACGCACATCATCCGTAACATCGTGAACGATCCGGGTGTGGTTTTTGACGATATCGTTGAAAACGAGCACATCCTTAAGCGTGCGAAAGACATCGCACACTACTACGATGACCTGATTCAAGCGACAAACGACTACCACCGCTTCGGCGAAGGTACACACAACATCAAAGGCGAAGAAGTTACAGTTAACTTGTACGACCTGAAGAAAAAGCTGTACCTATGTCTAATGTCTGTAAACGCACTAGAAGCGATTCGTTTCTACGTGAGTTTCGCTTGTTCGTTCGCATTCGCAGAGCGTGAGCTGATGGAAGGTAACGCGAAAATCATCAAGCTAATTGCTCGTGATGAAGCGCTGCACCTAACCGGTACTCAGCACATGATTAACCTGCTTCGTAACGGTCAAGACGACTTCTCATTCATGCAAGTTGCTGAAGAGTGCAAGCAAGAGTGTTTCGACCTGTTCAAAGAAGCCGCTGAGCAAGAGAAAGAGTGGGCAGAATACCTATTCAAAGACGGCTCGATGATTGGTCTTAACAAAGACATTCTGTGCCAGTACGTTGAGTACATCACCAACGTTCGAATGCAGGCGGTTGGTCTTGATGCGGCTTATCCAGAAGCAACATCGAACCCAATTCCTTGGATCAACGCTTGGCTGTCTTCAGACAACGTACAGGTTGCGCCGCAAGAGGCGGAAATCAGTTCTTACCTAGTCGGTCAGATCGACAACGAAGTAAGCGCAGACGACTTTGAGGGCTTCGAACTTTAATGCCAACCATCAAAATAAACTCTATCACCACGATCGAGTCTAACCCCTCTAACACCGTCCTAGAGACGATGGAACAAGCAGGGTTAGAGCCTGAGTATAACTGCCGAGACGGTCACTGCGGTGCCTGTCGCTGTACACTGGTCTCAGGTGAAGTGGAATACGTAGGGTTTGCGATGGCATACACACAAGCAAATGAGATTTTGCCGTGTATTTGTCGAGCTAAAACTGACATTGAGCTCGATAATATTGCGCATCAAATAAAGAAGCGAGCGTAGTGCCTCACTCAGGCTAACGCTCTCTATTCTAAAGTAAACGGCTCATCAGAGCCGTTTTTTTCATTTTATGAAACATCTGACGGTGGTTTGAGTATCACCCTCACCTTCCCTAGCCAACTCTTCTCTTCGGCCACCGAAGACAACATATCTCGCCACTCTGCAAAAGTCACGACCAATGGGTTATAACTATTAACGGGCTTGCTGATCCCATAACGTACCGTCTCGACTTCTGGCTCAAAGGTGCCGAACATGCGATCCCAGATAATCAAAATGCCCGCATAGTTTTTATCAATATATTGCGCGTTAACGCCGTGATGCACTCTGTGATGTGAAGGCGTGTTGATCACCCACTCCAACACCCCCAGTTTCCGTATCCACTGAGTGTGAACAAAAAACTGCAAACCAAGGTTAAGCAGTACAACAAAAATCACCCATTTGGCTCAAAGCCAATGATGACTAGCGGCATCCAAAACAGCCACATCCCCGCTAATGGGTACATCAAGCTTTGCCGAAAGGCCGTACTGAAATTCATGTTTTCTGAACTGTGATGAACGACATGTGCCGCCCACATCCAGCGCACGCGATGGCTAGCTCGATGAAACCAGTAGTAAAAGAAGTCTTGGAGCACCATCAGCACGACAAACATCGACAGCGACATCTGGATATCGAATAGCTTCCAACCGAATAGAAGTAAGTAGAGCTTCGCGATCAGAAAGCCAGTGAGTAAATCCGACAGTTGGTGCATCCCCGCCAGAGAAAAATTACACACCAGCTCCTTGAGTGAATACATGGCCGAATCAGGAAGCCTATTAGCACGCTGCCCAAACCAATATTCGAGTAGCATCATGATCAAGAATAGCGGCGCGAGCGCCACCAACAGCCATTCCGGGTTATCTGCGAGTGTATCCATACCATTCCTATATCGGAGTTATCCAAACGCGTTATCGGCACACGAAGTACCAGTAGGCAGCGCTACCATTTTGCGAAGTGATCCTCTGTTAGACCCATGACGTCATCGAGTTCAATAAGGCGGCCATCACTCAGTGAGATGGTGCCTTTAAAGCGACCGACGAACTGACGGAAATTACTCTTTAACAACCACAGATTAAGTCGCTCTTTACGTACATTTTTGGGTGTAAAAGTAAGATCAATCTGACCGCTAGTATCGTAGATACGCCAAGCCGAGTCTGGATTGTGGCGGTCAAAGTCAAACATAACAGCAGGCATCAAAACGCGCTCACCGTCTATCCATAGCGCATTTTCGTTCACCCCTGTTTCATTAACGCCTGCCGCAAGGTTCAATCCGATCTGAGTGCCTTTTGAGTTGGCGCTAATACTTGCCCATCGCCAGCTGGTCTCGCGCCTCATAAATCCCGCTGAAAAATCATATCCACCGAGCGCGTCATCAAGAGATACGGGCTCACCCTTCACCACTAGCTGCCCTGACACTTTCAGCGCATTATGCTTTTGAGTGTAAGTCCACCCTGAATAACCCGTTGGAGAACTCACCATAATGGGGGCGCTATCATGGCAGGGAGGGGAAAGGGTGACATCCATAGAAAATAGCTGGCACTTCACCGTAACATGCCAAACTCCCTCTTCAATCTTTAAACACAAGTCACCATTATTAAATTGCGCTTTACCCTGCCAAGGAGAGGGTGTCATTGAATAGCCTACCCCTAATGGTCTTAACCAACTCTCCTCAATCAGCTCATTGCTTTGTATATCATAGAGATAACAGAAGCTATTGCCGACGTAACGAATGTCTGCGATGGCGAAACCGATAACAAATTCAGGTGTGAAAAGACTAATGAATTGAAACTGCTTGTAGTGAAAGTACTTCGCTAACGCCCCGCACTCTTTGTCCATGGTAGAAAAATAGCGAAAGTTATCGATATCGAGCTGCTCTGGAATCGAAGTGAGATAACCGAATAACGGCTGTCCATGATCATCGATTAAGGTCTTAATTTGCTGAATTGATGAGAGTTCCATGCTCAAACAACCACGACTTAGAAGGAGAGATTGTACAAGTATGAGTCAAATTTTAACCGGGCGGCTCAAGTTAGAGCAAAAGCACAAAAGAGATCACAGTTTCAATAGATTCAGTTAAGAACAACGTGAATGGCGTGGCACAAAATAAAAGAGCTGGCACATTGGCCAGCTCGAAAACAAAAATTTGTCGTGGGCTTAATCGACTGTCGATAGTATCGAGTCTGCTGTTCCCATCGATACGGCTTTATCTGCAATGCGACGACCGCCATCGTCGTAGAGTGAAATGCGAAAACCGTCGTCTGACAGGAACTCTTCGCCAGGAGCCTTTAACCACATAGCTGCTATATCACCGCACTTTTTACTGAGTGCTTCTCCAAGCATTATCTGCTCGTTCGCCACTTGATAGAACACTCTTATTCTGGATTGTTGGATCATATCTCCCCCCTCCTGATCACCACTTTTTCTGGGGTGAAACTTTATTCTAATCAACTGGAAATAAACGGCTACTCTCAAAAATGAGAATTTGAAAATCCCTTTAGAGATCAGCGTACTGTGAGGT
Source organism: Vibrio variabilis (assembly GCF_003263785.1). Taxonomy (GTDB): domain Bacteria; phylum Pseudomonadota; class Gammaproteobacteria; order Enterobacterales; family Vibrionaceae; genus Vibrio; species Vibrio variabilis. Next base: position 41,220 of record NZ_JYJK01000068.1, on the reverse strand, counting down.
AGATCTAATTTTTATATATAAATAACCAAACGGAATATATTCACCCTATTGCACTTATGCATTGAGGGCGAACACGTCTGTTACGGATCTATGTCGTGATTTGATCAAGCGGTAAAAAGACATCTTGAGTCCGAGTTAAAAAACCGTAGTCAGGAAACATCGGCTTGTTTTCTAGGTAACGACGAAGCATATCTGCTGCTACTGTGCTGATAACCGTCTTCACATTTTGATTGCTGTATGTGCGCTGCAATTTTAGAGTCTGTCCCCATTCACCTTTTGGCGTTGATATCGCCAAAGAGAATTGGTCATTCTCAAGCTTGCCTGTTGAAATCGCGATATCAGCATTGCAGTTACCTTTGGTCGCACCCGCAAGCGCCAATGTTGCGCCTAGCTGCTCACTGTCTCGATCCAATGGCGATGTGGTTTTCGCCCCTAATATCCAGGTCGCGCCGCAGTACTGCGCCAGTTTTTCATTGTCTTGCAGCCAAGAAGCCAAATAGCCTTTCGTGGCATGCTCAGAGATGGCAATGGTTCGATTGTTCAGCTCAACCAAATGACCCAATCGATCGAGCATTGGCTCATCCACACTGACCACATTGCTATGAAGAAGCTTCTCGATCATTGCCAGAACGCGAGTACCTGTATCAAGATCGTCTGCCGGACCAAATAACTTCACTTCAATAAACGGCAAGTATGAACGATAACCAAGCTCATAACCCGCTGGTAAGGATAGATGTTTCAGTGTGTCAGCAATACCCGATTCCGACAGGCCAAATGTGTATATGCGGCGGCACACTCGGCCTTGCGTCGTTTGAAAATGCTTCGCTAAATCAGGCAAGATCTGCTCCGTCGCCATCTTCTTAAATTCGCTTGGCACTCCGGGAGTAAAATAAAACAAGCAGTCATTGATCATCATCTTAAAGCCACAAGCGGTACCGATTGGGTTATCCACCACACTAGCTCCTTGGGGAAGCATTGCTTGTTTAATATTGCTCTCGGGCATCACTTTGCCACGCTTAGCATAAAAAGAGTTGAGAGTATCAAGCCAGCCTTGATTGAGAACTAATGGCACGTCAGCAGCTTCCGCTGCAATTTCAGCACTCAAATCATCCGAGGTGGGACCAAGTCCGCCATTAACAATGACCACATCAAGGTTAAGACTTAACATTACCAGCTCTTGCAGCAAAGTCGCTCTCTGATCGCCCACCGTCGAGCGCTTATACATAGAAAACCCATGCTCATAAAAGACACGACTGAGCCAAGCGGCGTTGGTATCCACAATGTCACCATAAAGCACCTCTTCTCCAGTACTCAGCATCGCTATTTTAGGCATGTTTTCTCCTTATTCGTTTTTCTCTAAGAATGACATGAGTTTGAGAAATAGCAATAGGTCTCTGTATTAACACGTTTTGTGCCCCTACCTACATTTAAAGCACTCAGTCGCTAGCTTTACCTTCAATCCTTGAAGTCGGTCATGCGCCCGACCGCTTTTGGATCTAAACTAGAAACAACTAATCAATTAGTTATCGGTTTTGTACCTGTGGAGGGAAATGTATGAGCAGTAGTACCTTTATCGTCAACTTTGTTGGCCAAGCGACCCCAGCCACCATTAAAAACCTCGCATCAGTGACCCACGAAAACGGGGGAAAATGGCTGGTGAGTAAAGTGAACTTTATTGAAGACAACGTTGCCGCTGTCATTAAAGTCGAGCTTCCAAGCGACAATGCGCAAGTTGTCAAAGACGCCTTCAACAATCAACAAGGTTTGCTCGTCCAGATTTCAGATACGGATCCGCATCGTCATGAGCAGGAGACGGTTTTCCAGCTAAGACTCGACGCCAATGACAGAGCAGGTATCGTCAATGAAATCACTCAGTTCTTAGATGGACAAAATATTCGTATTTTAGATATGGATTGTCACCGCGTGTTTCTCGCTGGCGGCGGCGGTATCGGCTCTAGCTATTTACTGCCAACATGGCATTGAAGATCCCACCTGCCATGCAAATAGAGGATGTGGCGAGTGAACTTGAAGCGTTAAGTGAAGATACTCGTGTGATTCTTGAGTCGTAGCGGACTAATTAGTTTCAGCTGAAAAAAGGGCAAACAGGGTTTGCCCTTTTTATTTGCTTCAAACTGACTAAACGCGATTGTCTCCAAACCCATAAGCGATAATTTGGCTTATCTCAGAGAGCGAACGACCGGATTGCTGGTGCCATTCCATGAAGGCTTTGTTTGCAGCAGTCAAAGCACGTTTAGTACCTCTTCCAGAATCAATGATGTTGGTATTACGAAGATACCCTTCCACATCATTGGACAAAATGAAGGTATCTACGCCCAATTGACGTAACGCATAAGGTCCGGTATTGCCCCCAGACGAGCGCCGTGTTTTTTCAGATGTGCCCATAAATCCGTTATCGACTCCTTCGGCCAATCTGCCACCATTTGGGCGAAAGAATCGTATTCAAAGCGTGCTCGCTGAATCATCGCCGCATTGGCAGGAATGGACATCACCTTGGTCATATGACGAATAATTTTAGGGTCTTGCGCTTTTTGCTCCCACTGTTCTTCAGAAAGCATGAGCAAGGGGTCAACACGAAATTGGAAAAAGTGCTCTTCAAAGTTCGGCCATTTGTTTCTCACAACTTTCCATGAGATGCCACTTTGGAACACCTTCATAGAAAAAGCAGACAGCCAACGATCCTCCGGAATGGCGGCAACTTCATCTCGCGTAAGAGGCTTAGAAACTATAGACTCAAGCCCTTGCTCTCCCCCTTTACGCTCTGCTGCTCTCGCATAAATCGAATCAAACTTTTCCATAACTTTCCATTACCTACTGAAAAATCAAACTAACTCATATTCCAAGCCTAATGCTTGGTAGCTATCGATGACTTCTTGACGTCGGTAGCAATCAAGGCTGTGATCGTTTATCAATCCCGCGGCCTGTAAGTATGCATAGACAATGGTTGAGCCGACAAACTTAAAGCCACGCTTTTTAAGATCTTTACTGAGCGCATCGGAGACTTTTGAGGTTGCAGGATAATCTTCCAGCATTGTATAGCGACTAACCAATACCTTGTTGCCGGTAAACGACCAAAGATAATTGCGAAAGCTGCCAAACTCTTTTTGAATTGCGATGAAATGCTGAGCATTGGTAATGGTAGAGCTAATTTTCAGCTTGTTGCGAATAATGCTCGTATCTTGTTGCAGGCGAAGTTCATCCTCTTTGGTCATAGCTGCGACCTTCTCTACATCAAAGTCAGCAAAGGCAATGCGATACCCTTCGCGCCTTTTGAGGATGGTGTACCAACTTAGCCCTGCCTGTGCAGACTCTAACACCAGAAATTCAAACAAGGTTTTATCATCAAGGACGGGTACGCCCCACTCTTGATCGTGGTATTCCACATAATCTTGCTTGGTTTCATCTAGCCAGGGCAGCGATTCGCCATGATTGGTATCTCCTTTACAATCCATATCCACCAGAGTTCAGGATACTCCTAACAAACGGCCTGTGCCAGTAAGCAACTGACACAGGCGTGATTTTCTATAAGTTTTGGTTAGCTTTACTATCGATTAGATCTTGAATCGACCAATTTCACTCTCTAGCTTTTGTGACAAATCAGACAGTTCAACCGCTTGCTGAGCCGCTTCTTGCGCTTCTTCAGCCAGTTCATCAGAGACGTCGCGAATACCTTGCGTATTGCGGGTAATTTCAGACGTAACCGAAGCTTGCTCTTCAGCAGCCGTAGCAATTTGCGCGGCCATATCACTGATTTGCTCAACTGCGGCGTGGATCTGCGTCAAACTCGCTGCTGCGCTATTGGCATCATCAACACTGGTTTCAGCCAACGCTTTGCTGTCACCCATAATGCCAACCGCCTTCGCCGTTGTGCCTTGTAAAGTTTCAATCGTGCTTTGGATCTCTTGGGTAGAAGCATGAGTGCGCTGACTCAGCACACGAACTTCATCTGCCACAACCGCGAAGCCGCGGCCTTGCTCTCCTGCACGAGCAGCCTCAATCGCAGCATTGAGTGCCAACAAGTTAGTTTGCTCAGCAATATCCTGAATCGTCGAAAGAATGGTATTGATGCTGTTACCGTGAACTTCAAGCTCTTGGATAACCGATGTAGCGACATCGACTTCCGCAGCCAAATTTTGAATAGAGTGTTGAGTTTGCGATACCTGACCTGCACCATGAGTGCTAGCCCCTACCGCCTCAGACGAGTTCGACGCGGTCATGTCTGCGTTGTTCGCAATCTCTTGTGTCGCGGCGGCCATCTCATTGATTGCGGTCGCTACCATGTTAATTTCATCTTGCTGAGTTTGAATACGCTGACTTCTCACTCGCGCATGCGTTGCCGTGTCTTTAGCTTGTTCAGACAGTGCGATAGAGACATCTTTTAAGTGCATGATAGTTTCATGCATATAGCTGACGAACGTATTGAAGTTACGCGCTAACTGCCCCACTTCATCTTTGCTTCTTGGCTCCAATCGCTGAGTTAGGTCACCTTCACCAGACGCAATTTCCTTGAGCGCTTTCGATACGCGAGCCAGATCGTTGACCAAGAAACTCATTAGCCATGAAGCAATAAGCGCGACCAACACCAAAATAATCACTGAAGTGATAACAAGTTGTGTCAATGCCGTCTTATGTCCAGCAAGCTCTGTAGCCTTGTCCATTTCAATCGCAAATACCCAATTAGTACCCGGCACTTGTGAGAACAGCATCAGCTTCTCAGAACCACCCAGAGTTAGCTCCAAGATCGAACGATCCGCGACTTTTTGCTCAATAGTACGAGTTGTAAAGTTTTGGCCTAGCGCCGTGACCGGTTTCAGCAACAGTGACTTCTTAGGGTGAGCGAGAAACGTGCCGTTAGTAAGATCAATCAGCATAGCACTGGCATTGTTACCGACGTTTAGGCTGATCACATCATTCACTAGCTGATCAATCAAAACATCAGCGCCGACAATACCGGCCATTTTTCCTCGGATTCGCACAGGTTCAGCAATGGTTACCAGTAGCGCATTGGTAATCGCATCTTGATACGCTTCTGTAATGATCTGTTTGTTTGCGGCTTTTGCATCCTGATACCAAGGACGTGTTCTTGGATCGTAATCGGCTCGATTGCGCTCAGGATGAGAGCGATACATCTCACCTTCAGGCGTACCGAAGAAAATGTCATCGAATCCACCAGCGATACGCGCTTGCTGCAAGTAAGGCACTTTATCCTCTTGGTCAGCGAAGCCATTGAACGCGCTGGCGATGTCTTTACGAATATCAATCCAGTTTTTGATACCTTCAACAGCGGCATGCGATACATTATTTGCACGCGCAGTAATTGCGGCATTGGTTTGAGAAGAGAGTTGATTGGCAGAAAGGATGGTCAAAGCCAAAGCCATAATAATCACTGCGCTCAACGTAGCGGCAATGAGCTTTTGTCTTAATGATAGGTTCATAAGTTATTATTCTGTTATTTATAGGATTTACTGGCCATTCACTCTAATTATGAATTCGTGAATGGCGGTCGAATAATATACATATTTCAAGACAAAATCGAGAGGCAATATATTGACCTTTAATAAATAGCCAACGTCAACATTCTGACATTTGTAAGAATCACAGCATAAAAAAGGGCAGCTAATAAGCTGCCCTTTTATTGATAGTAGTCTCTTTAATAACGCTCTGTCTTCATACCCATTAGCAAGCTCACACACATCATGAGCAAGATAACGGTGAATGGTAGTGCTGATGAAATAGCACCGGCTTGCAGAGCAGCAATCGCTTCTGTGCCACCAATCCAAAGAAGCGCAACCGCAATAGCACCTTCCATGAATGCCCAGAATACACGCTGAATAACTGGCGCATCGACTTTACCACCAGCCGTAATGCTATCGATAACCAAAGAGCCAGAGTCTGACGAGGTAATAAAGAATACCAGTACCAGAACGACAGCAATGATCGAAAGTAGCGTACCCATTGGCAGTGCATCGAACATTTCGAACATCGCCAGCGGTACATCACGTAGACCGTTAGCACCAAGCGTACCTACTTGGTTCACGACTTGATCAATGGCCAAACCACCGAACACAGACATCCAGATCACAGTCACAGTCGTTGGGACAATCAGTACTGCGGTAATAAACTCACGAACGGTACGACCCTTGGATACACGTGCGATAAACATACCGACAAATGGTGACCATGAAATCCACCAAGCCCAGTAGAATACAGTCCAGCCGTGCATCCAAGCTTCGTCTTCACGACCGTGTGGGTTACTTAATGGAATGATGTTCTTTAGGTAAGCAAACAAGGTGTCTGGAATCGCTGCGAAGGTTACCGCGTAACCAATGATCGCCACCAAAATCAGCAGCAAGAACGCCACGATCATGTTGATGTTACTGATGACTTTTACACCACCATCAATACCACGCAGCACCGATACAACCGCCAGCAGTGTCACAACCGCAATAACGATCACTTGTAGCGTCATGCCCGCTTCAACACCGAATACGTGCTGAATACCACTCGCCGCTTGCTGTGCACCCAAACCCAGTGACGTTGCAAGGCCGAAGAGTGTCGCAAGTACCGCAAGGATATCAACGACGTGCCCTGCCCAACCCCAAGCTCTATCGCCTAGAATTGGATAGAAGATGGAGCGCATTGAAAGAGGCAACCCTTTGTTGTACGCAAAAAACGCCAGTGAAAGTGCTACCACGCCGTAAATCGCCCAAGGGTGTAGACCCCAGTGGAACATCACCGCCCCCATCGCAAGCTCTTTTGCTTGCTCGGTATTCGCTTCTACGCCAAGCGGAGTTTCGTACCATCCGGTGAAGTAAGCGACTGGCTCAGCTACACTCCAAAACATCAGCCAATGCCCATACCGGCGGCAAACAGCATCGCAAGCCAGGACATGAATGAATAATCAGCGACAGCATCGGTACCGCCGAGGCGGATTTTTCCGAAAGGCGTCACAATCAACACCAAACAGAAAATGACGAAAATATTGCCAGACCACATGAATAGCCAGTCAAATTTGTTGATGATGCTCCACTTAATTCCATCAAGTGCGCTCTTTGCCGTCTCGGCATCAACAATCACTGTCATTACTAGGAGAAGCGCAATAAAACCTGCACTGATCCCGAATACAGGGTTATGAACATCAAACCCCCACTTTTGGACGTTGTCCTGTCCTATGGTGTAATCAGTACTGTCAATACTGTACTTATCAATACCCTTTGTCATGAATCCTCTCTATGACTAAATTGCTTTCAACTCAAAGCATTTAATGTTCTATATAACGGCGACATTGGCATACAACATCGCTGAGAACACGCATTAATCTACTTTTCGGCGACGTATACTAACAAATTATAAGGGTAATTTCACGATGCGTGATTTTTATGCTTGAAATTTGAGCAAACAGGAATAGAAAAAAAGGTTAGTACTCGAATGAGTGCCCTTGAGGAGACGAGAATGATGAAAGTACATTTTTGCGCACAAGCAAGAATAAAAACTGGGCGGAATAGGACACAGAGTGCCTGCTAGCCCAGCCCAAATGGTTAGTTTTTAGAAATACTACTGTCCAATTGAAGTACAGGAGCCGCATCGAGATCATCAGCGTTCATCATTAATGAGATACGTTGAATAGACGACAAAAGCAGTGTCTGCTCCCAACTCTCCAATGCTTGAAACTTATTAACGAAGTTGTCTTGCAGTGGCGGAGGTGAATTTTTTAGAACTTCTTGCCCTTTTTCGGTTAGTACTGCGTGGACTTTTCGTTTGTCTTGCTGACTGCGGACACGCGTTACGTATTCTTGCGCTTCTAGACGATCAATAATCGTCGTCGCGGTTGCTTGACTAATATTAGTGGAGTTGGACAACTCACGAATCGTCACATCTCCCATATCTCGAATGGTATTCATGAGGATCAATTGCGGGCCAGTCAAACCACACTCTTTCTTAAGCTTCTTCGAATGTAGATCGATAGCTCGAATGATCTGACGCATCGCTACTAAGACTTCTTCGTGTTTTTCCAAAACTCATTCCAAACGTTCACTGATATTGCGGGCACTTTATAACAGAACTTTGCTATTGATGCGTGGGAAATTTGATAAAAATTATGTGAGATCACATTGGGGTGAGTGGTTGTCGCAACTTCACCGCATTATGACAACCCATTCTCCAACGCATACTTCGCCAACTCCGCCGTAGAATGCAAATCCAGCTTATGCTTAATATTCTGGCGATGCGTCTCCACCGTTCGATAAGAAATATTCAGCAGTTGAGCGATCTTCTTGCTACTGCAACCCTGCGCTACCAAAGTCAAAACCGATTCTTCACGGCGACTCAGCGGATTGGACTTTACCGCCGTTGGAGTAATGTCTTGAGAGAATAAGGTTTGGGTTACCGATTCGCAAAAATAGGTCGATCCTTGATGAACCGTTTTAATGGCTTGAACCATTTTCTCGGCAGAAATTTCTTTAAGCATGTAACCAACTGCCCCAGCCTGCATCACCTTCATGATGTACTCACGATTGTCATGCATGGTCAGCATTAACACGCGAACATTCGGCAACTCGGCCTTGAGTACTTCCGTCGCTTCAATGCCATTCATTATTGGCATGCTGACGTCCATTAATACAACATCTGGCATCGATTGTTTGATGACTTCAACCGCTTCCACACCATTGCTGGCTGTTGCCACCACGTCAATATCGGGTTCGCGCTCTAAACGCGCCATAAATCCTTCAAGCACTACTTGATGATCATCGACAATCACTACACTAATTCGGTCGTCCATCACACCGCTCCTTCTACCGTCAACAACACGGTTATTTCCGTGCCTTTGCCATACTCGCTAATCAGCTCGAACTCACCACCGATAAACTCGACTCGCTCGCGCATATTACGCAGACCTATTCCGCGGCTATTCATCGCGCTACCAACATCAAAGCCGACGCCATTGTCAGACACAATAAGTTGCAGTACTTCACCAAACTGCTTGAGAAACACCGTCACTTCGGTCGCACTGGCATGCTTTTCAATATTATTTAACGACTCCTGCACTACTCGATACAGTGTAGTCGCTACTTCAGATTTCAGTTTGGGTGTATTGGCGTCAAGTACCAAGTTTGTTTCCGCCATCGAGTAATTTTTAAAGTCTTGCAGCAAAGTGGTAATAGCGGCCTCAAGTCCAATATCATCCAACGCACTTGGCCTTAGATGATGAGATATGCGTCTTACTTCCATAATCGCTTCTGACAGCGAGGATTGAGATTGTTTGAGATGATCCATAGAACGGTCATCCACACTGCCCGTGTCCATCAACTCCAAATGACACTTACTCGACACCAGCAACTGATTTACACCATCGTGAAGCTCCCTTGCTAGATGCTTGCGCTCATCTTCTTGAAACATCACCGTTTTATGCGCCAACTCTTTAAGGTTCTTATCAGCAAGCTTATGTTCGTGCCAATTGATCGCCAGCGTTAATACAATGATCACTGCAACTGTCACGGCAAAAATAGTGACAATAGAAAACATGGTGGTTTCGATATTATTGTCGATAGCCGCGCGCAGTACCGCCACTTCTTGCGCCACATCTTCAATGTATAAACCGGTGCCAATCATCCACTCCCACTTATCAAGCCACGCAGCGTAACTCAACTTGGTGACCGTTTCCCCGGTTGAGGGTTTTTGCCACAGGTACTGATGAAAACCGCCCCCGCTTGCGCTTGAAACAGCAGTGCTTCTATCAGGTAATCGCCATCTTGGTCTTGGAGCTTGAGTAGGTTTCGTCCGACTAACTCGGGAATGATGGGGTGGACTAAATTGGTGCCAACCTTATCGTAAGCAAAGAAATAACCGTCTGTTCCATAGCGAAGACGGTTCAAAATCGCTTTCACTTCAACCTTAGCTTCTCGCTCCGACAAAGTAGGATCGAGATACGCCTGCTCGATAGCATCAAAAGCGAGCTCAACACTGTCTTTCAACGCGGCTTCTTTGGTGCGGATCAAGCTCTCGCGAAAGATGCTTATTTCCTTTTCGCCCAGTGCTTTAGCTTGGTAGAGAGTAATCCAACTGACGCTCGCGGTTACAATGACCAACGGGATCAACGTCAGAAGAATCAGTTTGGCTTTTAACGGCATAGAAATCCTTTCCTAAATTCGCCTTTGCACTTACGAGTAAAGCTGCACTAAGTGCAGCTTTATTAACCATACCAACGAGTTGAGATGAAATGAAACGCTAAGCAGAGCTTACGCCAAGGCGATCACATTCCATAGAATTCTGGGAACATCAGAATGGAGGCCAGCACCGCTATCTGTATCGCGATGAATGGCATCACGCCTCGATAAATATCACGTGTTGTCACTCCATTTGGCGCTACCCCTTTGAGATAAAACAAGCTAAACCCAAATGGCGGCGTCAAGAATGAAGTTTGTAGGTTCATCGCAATCAAGATTGCAAACCAAGTCATGTTGATGCCAAGAAGCTCAGCGACTGGCGCAATCATAGGTACGATGATGAAACAAATTTCAACGAAGTCGATGAAGAAACCAAGGATCAAGATAACCAGCATAGTGATAATCAAGAAGCCCCACTTCTCACCTGGTAGTTCTAACATCCACTCTTCCACCAGCATATCGCCGCCAGTATAGGTAAATGCCATAGAGAATGCGGTCGCACCAAGCAAGATAGCGAACACCATCGCCGTCACTTTGACGGTCTCTTTAGACGCATCGTAAAGCATGCTCCAGCTAAACTGACGATAAAGCAGCGACAGCACAATCGCACCAGCACCGCCGAGAGCAGCAGACTCAGTAGGCGTCGCAATGCCCGCGAAGATAGAGCCCAATACCACCACGATCAACGCCAAAGGAGGAATGATAGCTTTGAGTGCTGTTTTCACCTCGTCTGAACGTGATATAGATTCATCTCGGGGGATTGGCTGCGCACTCTCTGGATTAAGCTTGGCAAAAATAAGAATGTAAATGACATAAGCACCAACCAGAACAAACCCAGGCCACAGCGCCGCTTGGAATAGATCGCCAACCGGCACACCCAACACATCACCCAGCAAGATAAGTACGATAGAAGGCGGAATAATTTGCCCAAGGGTACCCGACGCGCAAATCGTGCCGCAGGCAAGCCCTTTGTCGTAATTGTACTTAAGCATGACAGGCAAGGAGATAAGCCCCATTGCGACAACAGAAGCACCAACTACACCCGTTGATGCGGCCAGCAATGCGCCCACCAGTACGGTAGAGATAGCGATACCGCCACGCACGCCGCCAAACAAGCGCCCCATGGACTCAAGAAGCTGCTCTGCTAAGCGCGTCTTTTGAAGCACCAAACCCATGAAGACAAACAGAGGCACCGCCATAAGTACCGTGTTCTCCATGATGGATTGGATTCGATATGGCATAAAGGCAAACATCTCCATGCCTTCTGCCCAAACACCAAAAATTAATGCAATGCCACCAAAGGTAAAGGCGACAGGGAAACCAAGAAGTAGCGCGAATAAGGCTACAAAAAACATCACAATACCGATCATGAGAGCGTCCTTATTCTTTAGCGTCGGAAGACTTTGCGTACATCAAATGCGGATTAAACAACTTGTTCAATGAGTGAAGCACCAATCCGCAGCCAGCAACCGCCATAAATGCGAAGGACAATGGGATCATCGCTTTGATGACCCAGCGGTAAGGTAAGCCACCTGGGTCACCGGAGGTTTCACCAAGCTCAAAACTTTCTTTCGCAAAGTCGATGCCGTACCAAGCGACCAATAGGCAAAATGGGAACAAAAAGATAAAGGTGCCGAGTAAGTCGATAATCGCCTGCGCCTTCATAGATAAACGCTCATAGAACACGTCCACACGAACGTGGCCGCCTGCTTTAATGGCATAAGGCACACCTAATAAGAACACCGCTGAAAACAGGTGCCACTCCATTTCTTGGAAGGCAATCGACACATCATTAAAGACGTAGCGCATGACAACGTCATAAACCACGTTTGCTAACAGAAGAAGAAAAAGAATACTGGATAACCACCCGAGCGCATCGGCTATCTTGTTAAACAGTCTTTCGATATAAATTAAACTACGCATACAACTTTCCGCCTATCCGCCGTGATTCGTTAATAGTTATGATTAGGGCGTATGACAATGGGTATAAAAAGAAAGTGGCGCAGGAGCTACGCCACTTGAGTTGGGGGTTAGTCGTCGAACTTGTTTAGGTAAGCTTTCGACGCGATATCAGTCCAAGAACGCACTTGCTCTAGGTAAGCGGCTTGTGATGCTTGGATCTCTTTCGCCATTTCATCTTTGTCAGCATGTTGCTTAAGCAGTTTGTCGTTGGCATCACGAAGTGCATCCATCACTTCTTTCGGGAAGTCTTTCACTTTCACGTCAGGGTAATCCGTTTGAATAGTCGCCCAGTTCTTACCACTTTCGTGAGTTGATTGGATGTACATGTCGTACGCGGCTGTCTTCATAGCAATTTGCAGAATCGCTTTCAGGTCATCCGGAAGCTTATTCCAAGTACGTTTGTTAACTAGGAACTGAAGCTCAGTTGCTGGCTCATGCCAACCTGTGTAGTAGTACGGAGCAATTTTGTGAAAGCCCATACGAAGGTCAAGTGAAGGGCCTACCCACTCTAGTGCGTCAATCGTGCGACGTTCTAGTGATGTATAAAGTTCACCGGATGCGATGTTCGTTGGTTTAGCACCGACTTCAGCCAGGATTTCACCCGCGAAGCCTGGGATACGCATTTTCAGACCTTGTAGATCCTCTACGCTGTTGATCTCTTTCTGGAACCAACCGCCCATCTGTACATCAGTGTTACCGCCTGGGAAAGACAGCAAGTTATGTGGGTCATACACTTTTTCCATCAACTGCATACCACCACCGTGGTAGAACCACGCGTACTGCTCAGGTGCCGTCATACCAAAAGGCATAGTTGTAAAGTAGAGTGTATTTGGCACCTTGCCTTTCCAGTAGTAAGACGCAGAGTGCCCCATGTCGTACTGACCAGATTTCACCATATCAAACACACCAAATGGCGCTTTGTGTTTGTTGGACGAGTCGATGCGAATTTGCAGACGACCGTTCGACATCTCTTCGGCCATTTTCGCCATGTTCTTCGTTGCATCACCGAAAATTGGGAAGTTTGGCCCCAAGTTTCTGCAAGTTTTAGGCGATAGACTTTATCGTCAGCGCTGGCATTACCGGCAACAAACGCTAGGCAGGTGGCAGCTACGATGGCCGTGCTCTTCATGACACGTGATACTGATTTCTTGATTAGACTCATTATTCAGTTCCTTGAGTAGGTTCCTTTTTGAAGCCAGTCACTGGCTCCAAGTTTCACATTCCAGATAACTATGGATGGAAAACCCAGCAAGGTGTATTAGTGGGAGCACGCAGTAATAAGACTATCAACAGATCGACTTCGACCTTGGTATTACGTATTACTACGTAGGCGATAAGTGAGAGCGCAACTCACCACGAATTAAAATCAGTAAGTTAGAACATTCGAAAAGAAAACTAGAGCGAGAAAAACACGTACGCATTTATTATCAGCAAGTTATTACAGGATGGCTACTTTTGTGACACCTGTCGCTAACATCTACCGATTTGCCAAACGACAGGATCAAAAAAACCCCTCGAAAGGGGTCTTTTTGAAATTGGGTAAAGTGAAAAGCTTATAGCGCTTTGTAGATCACTTTGTTGCCCGCTAGCTGCTCTTTAGCTACCAAACCTTCTTCAAGAAGTTTCTTTAGAGCGCCAGTTGCCCAAGAGGCTGCTTTCGCATCTTCTTGGCCAGCCGCAAGGCCGATACCTTTCGGGTTGATGCCTTCAGCGTTGTTAGCAACGATGTCTAGCACTTGTTGCTGTTTAGGAGTTAGGGCTACATCAACTTTTTTTGTCGCAGTTGCGGTTTCAACGACAGGTGCTTTTGCTACAACAGGCTTTGCTGTTTTTGTTGCAGCGGCTGTGTTGGCAACTACCGCTTTAATACGCTTTTGCAATTTTGCTTGCACTTTGCGCTTATGAGCAAGTCTCATCGAGTTTTCTCTCCAATTCACTGCATCAAGGCAGTGGTCAAAATTTGAAGCGCGTTTTATACCAAAATTTTGAATGCTTTTGTAGGGTCTTGACACAAACTCGAGACAAAAATGCCGTCCCAAGCCAACAATGACTATTATTTAAACAATAAACTTTGTGGTTGTTTCACCAGTATAAAGTGAGGTCAGTATTCATTGATGGCATCGATTATGGACACATTACATCTTAGCAATCACCACTATACTTGGGACTCCCCTACCGTCAGAATGCTGGCCGGAGTGGGGGCGTTGGTGTGTTTCTGCTTTTTATTGCTCTCACCTTCTTGGGAGCATGCTTGGCTGTTCATTGCCATTTTTGCAAGCGTGTCGGGCTTTGCTTACCTTATGCTACAAAAAAGTCGCGTCACATTTACCCTAACCAGCACTCATCTTCAACAGCATTTGTTTAAAGGCGGTTGGGTGCTGCGCTGGGCGAACGTCGAAAGAATCGGGATTTGCACCCAGCACCAAGAGGGCTGGCACAAGCCCCTACCCTGGATTGGTCTTCGAATAAAAGAGTATGGTCCTTACTTGGATGCCATCTGTCCGCGGATTGCTACCGATATTCTACTCAGCCAACGAGCGCTACTTTATATCGGCGCGCAGCAAACCTCACCAACCAAGAGCTTTGAAGACATTGTTCTAGACGCGGAACCCTTTGTCGATGAACGCGGCGTCGAGTACAAAGGACTGCTGGCCATGCTTGCTAATCGGATGAAGCATCAAAGAGAGTTTTACGGATACGACGTATTTATCGCCGAAGCCGATTTAGATAGAGCAGGAGAAGATTTTGTGGGATTGGCTCGCCGCTATCAAGCAGCGGCAAGCCGGAGTGAGATTTAGTAGAGAGGCATCTCATCAGCAACGTACGGGTTAGAGACTCGCTCACGACCAAACGTCGATTCTGGACCATGACCAGGTACAAACGTCACATCATTACCGAGTGGCCACAGCTTGGTTTTGATGGAGTTGATCAATGTTGCATGATCGCCTTGAGGGAAGTCGGTACGTCCAATGCTACCATTGAACAATACATCACCGACAAATGCGACCTTAGCGCCTTCATTAAACAAGCACACGTGCCCCGGAGTGTGACCGGGTGTGTGGAAAACACTCAAAGATTCATTGCCGAAAGTAACAACATCGCCTTCGTCTAGCCACTCAGTTGGCTCAAACGCTTCCGTTAACGGCCAGCCAAACATTTGGCTCTGACCTTCCAGACCTTGAAGCCAGAAGTTGTCCGCTTTATGCGGGCCGATGATGTCCACTTTAAGGGATTCGGACATCTCTACCGTACCACCAACATGATCAAGATGACCGTGGGTCAAAACTAGCTTCTCAACCGTCACGCCAAGCTGCTCAACCAAGCTAGCAACTGTTTTACGTCGCCACCTGGATCAACCACAATACCTTTCATTGTTTCATCACACCATACAATAGAGCAGTTTTGCGCGAAGGTAGTGACCGGAACGATTTGATACTTAAGACTCATGATAAACCCTATATTTTGTAAACTGAGGCGACTATGACACTGTCCCAGAAGAATAACAAGTCTCGGCCGCTGACCAAACAATGAAAATCAGAACAGTGATTCGTTGATGTTCTGGATACCACCATACCCCGGAGACAACAAAGCCACCGTGGCGAAACTGGCACGATGGCTCGGTATCAGTATAAGGTTTTACCCGACTATCGATTACTCGATAAGGCTGCCTCTTCTACTGGATTACGCTTGTCATCGTAACGATAGACATCACCGCGGAAGTGCGCCTTGCCGTCTACGAGCCAAGCTGTTTGATAGATGATGTGAACTGGAATTCGCTCTTTGAAGGCAATGGCCTTATTCGGACGCGAGGAAGCGACGTCGTCTAGGCTCTTTCCTTGCACCTCTAACAACACTTCGGCAAATTGATCGGCATGTTCAACCCTGACGCAGCCCGAACTAAACGCTCGTAAGCTCTCATCAAACAAATGCTTGCTTGGCGTGTCATGCAAGAAAATGGCTTGCGCGTTTGGTGTGTTGAACTTGTATTGGCCGAGTGCATTGAGCTCCCCTGCTTTCTGGCGCATTCGATATGGGAATCGCCTAGCGTTGACCTCACTCCAATTGATCATAGTCGGATCAATTCTGTTCTGGTTATTCCAGCCTTCCAAAATCTCGAAACGCTGTGAGAACAAATAGGTCGGATCACGCTTCACCTTAGGAATGATGTCTTTCACCATGATCTTCCACGGCACATTCCAAGTTGGGTTCAAAATTAAGGAATCCATTTTAGTTTCAAAAATTGGGGTTTGGCGGCTGGTTCTACCGACAATGACTCGCGATTCAAATCGTGTTTCACCTTCATCCCAATATCTAAGCTGAAAGCTCGGAACATTAACCAAAATGATGTTTTGACGCTGCTCTGGCCATAAACGGGAGCGCTCTGAGTTCAGCGCTAAGATCCTAAGTTTGTCGTCGGCAGACTTATTCAACCATTCGACCGTGTTTGGTCCGATAATACCGTCGTCATTCAGTCCATAGAGACGCTGAAATTCTCGCACTGCAAAATCTAGTGCCTCATCAAACAGATAATCATCGCGAACCAAAACCTCGACGTCCGATGCTTGTAAACGTTCCACCAACAACGCATATTGTTGCGCCGTCAGCACATCGCCCATACGCAATAGTCCCGTTTGTTCGTACAACGGCATATCCAGTTGAGATTTTACTACCAGGTCAATATAAGCGTTTTCAAATCCCGGCTGTTTAAGCATGGGTGAGGCGAGGCTGAGAACATAATCCGCTTCCGTACCTGCCTCAAAGGCAGAGACCAGCAAATCCACTTCAGTCGCAGAAGCCTTGGCATCACTTCATTTAAATCGGCTGTGAAATACCACTCTTTGCCTTTATCCGCAGCGGTAGCGACATAGCTCATATAAAGCAAGAACGTATCTGTGGTTAGTCTGTCATAAAGGACAACATCTTGCTTCTGATAGGCAGCTTGCATTAAATCAACGCGATGCTCAAACACTGGGCTAAAACCAGCGAGTCGAACGACGTCGAGTTGAAGGTTAACTTGAGCATTCAACTCAACATCCGCCCAAAGCGTCGCTCGTTCCAGGCGAGAGTAGACATAATCGACGAGCTGTGGATAAAGGAATTCACTGTCGATGCTCGGCATCGATTCGGTCTGTTCAGAAGCTTCTGCCGAACTCGATTTCAGGATAGGTTCTATATGTTTGACAGAATAAGAGGTAAGCTCGCTTGAATCAGACACGAGCTGATCTGGCGCCGCTGAAGCGGCGACTGAGTATGACAATACCGAGACCAACAGACTCGGCAAAATTAACCAGTTTCGCATCTACCCACCTCCTTAGACAGAGTCTTAAGTATGGCAGAAATCACACTTTGGAAGGTGCTAATTTATTTTAAACCAGTGAGCGTCTCATTTATGTGATAGCACTCCAATGGTTATCCCATTGAATCCCCGAGACAAAGGCACTTTTGGTGAGATCCGCATTTATTTTTACGATCTTTCCAACGCCAGAGCTTACATAAAATTGGTCATTTTTAATCACCACACCAGAGGCATCTGGTAACACATTGATCTCTAAAAGTTCGAGAGATGATTTATCCCAAATACCGTAACAGTTGCCTCTTGGCGAGGTCGCTAAGATATGCGAATCCGTTGCGGCGATACTCGCTATATAATGGTTGAAGCGCGCCCATTGCTCTGGTTCACCCCCGAGTTCAACCAAAGGCTCACCAGTCCTATGCATAGCGACCAATGGAACATAATCGTCTGGCTCGCCTCGATACTGCTGACCACACAATACGGTTTGATCGCCATCATGAGCCAAGTGCCGAATGCTCTTGTAGTGATCCGCTAGCATCACTTGATCAAGCAACTCCCCATTGGCTGACAAATAGCTAAGGCTTGGCGTCATTGTCGCCAAATTAATTGGTGTTCTCCCTTGAGTATGAACCCCGCCAACACCAACCACCAGCCTGCCATCAGACATAATAATGATTTCATGCGGGCCGATCCCAAATCCGGAAAACTCGGCAGCTTTTTTGTAGCTATTCTCGGCATCGTAGACACCAATAATGCCTCGACTCGTTCTGCGTTCTCCTTGAGTAGCGTACAACCATCGTCCATCGTTTGAATACACTCCGTGACCGTAGAAGTGACGATTATTTTCCGCTGGAATGAGTACCTTTTCTTCACCATCTCGATAGTCAAAAACCATCGCATAACGGCCGGGACGACGAGCAAACATCACAGCATGATGCTTTGATGGGGCGATCGCTACTCCATGTCCCCGCGCTGGCAAAGGAAAACGGTGTTGAAATTGCCCCTGCTGAGAGTAAACCACCGCCTCATATTGACCTTGGCGCCGAATCGCGCCACCAATCAACACCTGGTTTGAGCTTGAAGTGCCAAGCTCAATGCTGCCCTTCGCTGAGGTTTCTATTCGCTGCGCAACCCGCAAGCAATGAGGGCGAAACCGACCCCATTGCCAACGCTTTGGCCAAATTACGTTTAGTGATATCAATCGCCATCTGTTGCATTAAACCCTATCACGACGCCCAGCTTTATTGCCGCTTCTTCACCGATCAGGTATTTAAGCTGCTCCAACTTGTTGAACTGCGCCAACGCGGTTCGGTAACCCGCTTTAGTTTGCAACATATCGAATAGGCTCGACTCTTTCGGCCATGTTTCTAGCGTATCTTGGAACTGCTGAGCAATATCGTCAGCGAGCGCTTCATCGCCTTTAACTCGTAAAATAAAGTCAAGCCCACTTTCTTCGGCCAAATACAAAGCCTGCATTGCCACTAAGTTCTGCTTTAGATTCGCAAGTGATGTTTTAGCGCGCCAAGATTCTGAAAAATACGGGCGTGGAGCCCAATTTTCGCCAGCGGTCGCGATAGCTTCTTCATACTGTAATCAAGCTGATTAGTCAGTAGCGCTAGATATTCCGCATGCCATGCTTTTGTATCTAGCTCAGCCCAAGGGGTTGTGCTCCAAGCCTGCAAAACGGTGTTTGAACGATCGACCAGAGAGTCCGTGACTGCGAGAAGCAAGCTGCAATCTTCCTTACTCCCTTCACTCATGCTTGAGGCACCGTCATATAACAGCCATTCCACAGAGCCAAGTCCTTGAACAGTGACGCTCTGAGATTGAATCGACGTCATATCCCAACTCTTGGTTTTGATCGCCGTCGCCATCTTACGGCCAGTGGTATTTTTTTTGTCGGGCCAAAACTGAATGTTCCAGTTTTGCTCCAAGGCATCTGAGGGGCCTCGCTCCTGCCCTTGAAGATGCATCCAACTCTTCATCCCGTGCTGCCAAGCGATTTTCACCTCTTCTAGACTGCTTTGAGAGTCGCAATAACGTACAGATTGATCGCGAAGTTTGAGCATAGAATCATTAACGCGCAGAGCCGAATCAAACTGGATCGCATACACACCTTGGCTTTGATGATTACTCGCTTGAGGACGCATGTTGTCGGTACTGGTTGATGATTGACACCCCGCCAGTAGCAGTAAAGCCGCAATGGTCACGGATTTTTGATAATACATCACTGCCTCCTATAGCGATTTTAAGAAAGCAAGCAGCGCTTCACGCTCTTTCTTGCTCATTGCTAGCACTTGATTTCTGGAAGCTTGGGCTTCACCGCCGTGCCACAAAATCGCCTCTGTTAGGTTACGAGCGCGACCATCATGAAGAAAATACGTATGGCCATTCACTTCTTCGGTATACCCAATACCCCATAGTGGTGGCGTTCGCCAATGCGAACCAGAGGCAGCGTATTCCGGGCGACCATCAGCCAGTCCCTCCCCCATATCGTGTAATAACATGTCTGTATAGGGATGAATTGTCTGATTCGACAAAGCTGGCAAGCCTTCACGTTTCGCCGTTTGGATATTGGTTCGATGACAGTTGTCACAACCCACTTTTTTAAACAGGGCTTCGCCGGCTAGCACCTCTGGGTTATCTATGTTGCGACGCTGTGGAACGGCAAGGTGCTGTGTATAAAACTCAACAAAATTAAGAATGTTGTCGCTAACCTCAGGATCGCCGCCACTTAGGCTCTCGGTGCACAAGTCTTGCTTATCGGTGCAGTTTTCTTCAGTAAACAGTGCACTGGTTAAACCAACATCACCGTTGAATGCCGCGGCATTTTGCTGCATTAAGTTTGGTTGTCCCGCTTTCCAGCCAAATCGGCCTAAGGTCATCTCTTTGGTTCGAACATCGAGCACATAGTTAGGAATACCGGCAACAGACGTGGTGTCCTGTTGCTGCTGCTTGGCAAACTCTAGGATGGTCGATTCAGGAATGGATTCAAGCAACCCAAGGCCGATCATAGGTGGAGCGACGCGAGCTGACATCATGACATCTGGATGCATATCTCCATAAGCAAGTTCAACGATCTTTAAGTTTGGCTTACGAAGCATAACCGTGGTGCCATCTTCAAATCTCATGGCGACGTCGTCATAAGTAATATGTAGTTGGCCTTCAGGCGCCATATCAGGAAGAGCAAAGTCTTGAAGCTGGCCACCATAGGTTGGCTCAGGAATCACGCCTGACATTTTAATTGCTTGTTTTTTTTCTTCTGTCTCTGCAGGAATACTTAAGCGAACTAACATTGACACCGCATGCTGGTCATTCGCCTCTGGCGGGTGTCCACGACCATCTTTTATATGGCAGTTTTGGCATCCATTAGTATTGAATAAAGGCCCTAGGCCATCGCGAGCATCGGTTGACGCAGGCGCTTGAACCCAAGGGTTTCGAAAGAAACTGTTTCCGACACTAAAATCGAGACGTTTGCTCATCGGCAAATTAGCCGCTGGCATGGAAAAAGCGTTGGCTCCGTCTTTTTTGACTGTGGTTTTGCCACCGGAAAGTCGGCTAGGTGTCGACTCCGCAAAAACGGAAGTAGAGATTAACGCAAAAAGCGCAACCCAGATGATGTTTGATCTAGACATACAGCACTCACAAATAGAACAACAAAGGGGGCAAGTGCCCCATTTCACGGATTTTTATTATGATTAGAACTCGTGGTCAGCTGTGTCTGGGCTCAGGCTATCAATGCCTACAATACCCGCAGCACGTTCGATTGAACCTGTTTGAGCAACAAGCGCAATAATCGTCTCATTCACAAGTTTGTTGCCTTGTGGGTTGTTTGAAGCGATAAGTTGATCAAAGTACTGGTTGTCTTTTTCAGCAGAAGTAACAAGTTTGCCTACTTGAGCACGAGCCAAGTCAAACTGCTTTTGGATCTCTTTCGCTGCCGTTTTGTCTTTTTGCTCAACTAGGTTAGCAATGCTTGGACCATCAACGAGAGTGCCATCAGCGCGTACATAGGTACCGGTGTAGACGTTGTAGATACCCTGCTCGTTATAGTAGTGAGAGTTGTGTGTATTATCAGAGAAGCAATCATGCTCATCTTCAGTAGAGTTAGCCTCTAGCGCCACTTTCATGCGCTCACCAGCAAGTTCACCCAGAGATAGCGAACCCATGCCAAATAGCATCTTGCGTAGGCCGTTGTCCGCTTTGTCAGCAAGAAGCTCTGCACGGTAGTTATCTTTTTCAGATGCAGACCACTGCTTTTCCATCCACTGCAGATCTTGAATCAGAAGAGCAGAAGCCGCTTTTAGGTACTCAGCACGACGATCACAGTTACCATTGGTACAACCTTCACCAACAACGTAATCCGTGTAAGGACGAGCGCCAGCGCCGGCATTCGTGCCGTTCAGATCTTGACCCCACAAAAGAAACTCAATGGCGTGGTAGCCAGACGCCACGTTAGCTTCTGAGCCGCCTACTTCGTTTAGATCTGCAATAGCTTGAGGCGTAATACTTGCCACATCTAATGTCGTTGCACCGATCTTAAGTGTTTTATTAGCGACGATGTTCGCCTGTGCGCCTTCATTGCCGAGTTCGTATTGATAGTCACTACTTACGTAGTCGATAAGCCCCTCATCAAGAGGCCAAGCGTTGAGTTGCCCCTCCCAATCATCGACAATCGCGTTACCAAAGCGGAACACTTCTGTTTGCTGGTATGGCACGCGTGAAGCGAGCCAAGCTTGTTTCACGTCAGCAAGGCCTTTTTCCGATGGCGACGCCAAAAATGTGTCAATCGATGTGTCTAACTCTTGCGCTGTAATACGCGCATCAGTAAATACGGCAAGAGCAAGATCGGCGTAGTGTTCAACAACTTGATCTTTAGTGACTGCTGAAAGAGCAGACGTGGAGGTGATAAGAAACGAGGCGGCAATTGCGCCCTTCACTGCGGTTGTTACATTCATGAAAGCATCCTTGTTGAGCTTAATTTTTATTATTTAGTGCGAATCATTATCATTAACACTATCAGCCGCGATAATACCTGGTTACAATTTATTTTCAACAGTGAATACAAAAAAACCTCACATGTGTGAGGTTTTTATTCAAAAGATTAACAATCTAGTCTAAAGCTCAAGATGATGCTTTCCGTGTGACACTTTGGCCTTGAGATAGCTTTCATTGCCATCTTTAACATGAGCACTGGTGTTAACGACGTCTTCGATATTGATGCCATGCTCGCGAAGTTCACGGATTTTCTTTGGATTATTGGTCACTAAGCGGATTGAGTGAATGTCTAGTGCTTTGAGCATTTGAGCAGCTTCGGTGAAATCACGTAAATCATCACCAAACCCAAGATGATTGTTCGCTTCGTATGTGTTCATACCTTCAGACTGAAGCTTGTAGGCATCGAGCTTGTTGTACAAACCAATACCACGCCCCTCTTGGCGCAAGTATAAAATGATGCCACCTTCACGACCCATCTTTTGAATGGTCTCTTCGAGTTGTTCACCACAGTCACAGCGAGACGAGTGAAATACATCCCCCGTCAAACATTCGGAGTGCATTCGCACTAGAGGTAGCGCTTGGTCTTTGTCTGCTGCTTTAAAGATAATAGCAACGTGTTCTTTGTCGGTCTCTAAGCCGCGAAAAGAGAGCATTTCCGCATCGATGTCGCTTTTTGCACCGACTTTTAATTGTATTCTGGCACGTACTTCCGCCATCGTATTTCCTACTAGATTTTCTGAGGCTATCAGTGAGCTTATCTCAGCCATAGTCTTTTTCTCCAATATGGGAACTATGGGGCTAATACCGCACTTTTCAACAATAAGATCACCATGAAAAATGTTATATTATAACATTTAGTGCTTTTGTAAAATGAAAAAAGCCCCGAGTGAATCACTCAGGGCTTAGAATTTGTTGGAGTTAATACGCTGATTATGCTTGCTTTTGCTTCCATACTGCCAGCTGTACCCAAACGTTTTCCAGCTCTGCCAATTCTTCTTTTGTTAGCAGAGACATGGTTTTCGAGGTACTCGATGCGCTAGCACCATTTGAAGATTGAAGGTGCGCGTAAAAGTCTTTTTTTAATTGGCTGATCACTGCTTCCACTGCTGTTCCACCTTACGTTTAAGACACTCCGATGCTTTGGCATCATACCATTCTGATCAGATCGTACAGCTTTTTTAGCTATCTCTGGAACTGCAATCACATTTTGCCTACGTTTTTCATGTTTTTTTCTAAAACTTAACGCCACTCGGACGATAGCGCTATTTTTGTACTGAACTTTTTTGTTGCCACTGTACAATAACGGCACACCAACTAATAAAGTAAAAGCAATGTTGAAAATCATCAGTAATCAAGACTTCGACACGTTTTCTGAAAACGCGAAACAAGCACCGCGCAAACGTAGCCACCATAATCTACACGAACAGTTGGATGCAGGTGTACAACGCCTATTCATCTCAACTGAGCCAGAAACTTACATGCGCCCACACCGTCACAGTGAAGAGCACAAATGGGAGCTATTTTTGGTATTAAAAGGTCAACTTGACCTGCTTATTTTCGATGACGAGGGCAACGTAACTCAACGTCACAGCCTATCACCAGAAACCAACCGCGCTATCGAAATTCCACCAGGTACTTGGCACGGCTATGCATGCATGGAATCTGGTACTGTCGGTCTAGAAATCAAAGAAGGTGCGTACATCCCGACACCTCAAGAAGATTTCGCTCCATGGTCTCCTGCTGAAGGTGAAGATGGCGCTAATGAGTACCGTGACTGGATGAGAACCGCGTTACCGGCATAATCCTCACGAAAAACCTAGCCGCCTTGCTGGTTAAATGTCCTCAGTCAGCCATGTTTTTGCTGGTAACATCGACCATAATGTTGATAATACTCGCTCCCTAACGCTGACTGAGGATACCTCGTGACCACTCCGGCATTTTCCACACTCAATCTCCCTACTGAATTACTGAGCACTTTGGATAGCCTTGGCTACACCAAAATGACCCCAATTCAAGCAGACTCACTACCAAAAATCCTTGATGGTAAAGACATCATCGGTCAAGGAAAAACCGGTTCAGGTAAAACGGCGGCATTCTCACTTGGCCTTCTTGCCAACCTCAACGTCAAGCGCTTTCGTGTGCAATCATTGGTTCTTTGCCCAACGCGTGAGCTTGCTGACCAGGTTGCAAAAGAAATCCGTACCCTAGCTCGTGGTATCCACAACATTAAAGTGCTAACGCTTTGTGGCGGCATGCCAATGGGGCCGCAAATTGGCTCTCTGGAGCACGGCGCGCACATTCTCGTCGGCACACCAGGTCGTATCCTTGATCACCTCGAGAAAGGTCGCATCAACCTGGAAGAGCTCAACACATTGGTATTGGATGAAGCCGATCGCATGCTGGAAATGGGCTTTAAAGATGCACTCGATGCCATCATTGGTGAAGCACCTCGCGATCGTCAAACGCTACTATTTAGCGCGACATTCCCTGAGCAGATTCAAACCATTGCCTCAACGGTTATGAAGCAGCCAGAAATCGTGAAGGTAGAGAGCAAGCACGATCATTCAAGCATCCAGCAGTTCTTCTATCAAATCGATACCACAGAAGATCGTGACAACGCGTTAGAGAATCTATTACTGACACATCAACCAGAGTCTGCGGTTGTGTTCTGCAACACTAAAAAAGAAGTTCAGAACGTGGCGGATGAACTTCATCATCGCGGCTTTAGCGTCATCGATATTCACGGCGACCTAGAGCAACGCGACCGCGACCAAGCGCTGGTTCAGTTTGCCAACAAGAGTGTCTCTATCCTAGTCGCAACCGATGTTGCTGCACGCGGCCTTGATGTCGACAACCTAGACGCTGTATTCAACTACGAGCTGTCACGTGACCCAGAAGTGCATGTACACCGCATCGGTCGTACTGGCCGTGCGGGTAACAAAGGCTTGGCATTTAGCTTCTACAGTGAGAAAGAGTTCTATCGTGTGGCGCGTATCGATGAGTATTTAGATATGCCTATAGAGCCAAGCACGCTACCACCAGCGTCCTCAAACCGCCCTTATCAGTCAAAGATGACCACGATTCAGATCCAAGGTGGTAAAAAGCAGAAACTGCGTCCGGGAGATATTTTAGGCGCTCTAACAGGCGACAAAACGCTTTCAGGCAACCAAATTGGTAAGATCAATATGTTTCCAATGAGCGCTTATGTGGCAGTGGAAACGTCGATTGCTAAAAAGGCGCTCGGTAAAATCACCAACGGTAAGATGAAGGGCCGTAACTTCCGCGCTCGTATCATCAAAGCTTAACGTTTGTAGAAGCCGCCCTTTGTAAATATAAAGACTCGGCGTTACAGAGATAGAGCGATGGATGAAAATGGACAGCCCTGTTTGCAGCGTCCACATCCATCGCACTTACTTTCACTCGCGGTGGGTAAGCTGTAGTTTTCCAGCTCTATAGCGTTTTGAGGACACGCGTCCTGACACAAGTAACAATCGCCAAACAGCGCATTTTGACAGCTCTCTAGAAAGCTTGGTCGCAAGCCGTTATCGGTGATACTTCCGTGCAATGCGCCTGTTGGGCAGCTTTTACCACACTCTCCACACTGACTGCAGTATCCATAATCCAGCGTTAGCTGAGCTAACCCGCCTTCGATTGAAATGACCTGTTCAGGGCATGCTTTTTGACACTCACCACACCCATCACAGATTTGCTGAAACAATACTTCGTCTATCGCTTTTGGCGGTCTAGGTAATACTCTCACTACCTTTTCTGCATTCAACTTTGAAGCAAGAGAGTCATCGGTCTCAGCCGGATGACGAGTCGCGCCATTTGTTAGAGCGCGAAACAAACCACGGCGGCTTATCGTCTTGTGCTCCATATAGGCTTTTACGTACTGCTCATCACGACTCATAGCTTTCTCACGATAGTTTTCTCACGATAGATGGGTGTATTTTTAACGATATAGCTTCACAGAATTTGGCGTAATGTCGAGTACATCCTGCACCACTTCACACCATAGAGATACCAACGCTGCCAACTGTTTGTAGCTGTTGGTTGTGGCATGCTTTTGTACTAATTCAAAGTAGCGGTAACACCAAGTGAGCAAGTGCTCGGACAATAGCGTTTTTACTACTTCGATATCTTGCTGCTGCTCTAAAAGTTGGCTAACTGCAAACAGCATCAAACCAATTTGATCTTCTGGTTCACGCATGCCAGTGTCTAACTCAATGCCGTGCTCACGCAAGAACTGGCGATAGGCAACGGTACTGTCACCAAAGATCACTTCTTCTTTATCGGTATACACAGAACCCCAAGGTGGAGCCGACATCACTTCGCCGCCTTCAAACAGCAAAAAGAAGTCTTGGTTTAACGCATCTGGTAGCTCTGTTTGAGCGGTTTTACACCAAGCTTGAATCTCGCTGTTTTCCAGCGCTTTATCTTCCGATAAGGCTTTGATCAAGGTTTGGTTGTTGCTATCAGTGAGCGGAAAGTACAAAAGTGAGCCAAACACCTTGGCCATGGTCTGTAGGCTTTGAAGATCAATAACGTCTGATTGTGACATGAACTGAGATTACCAAGTTATTCTAAACATTAAAGCTGAGTGTAATAGAGGGCAGGCACAAACGCCTACCCTCCTCACTCATTACATGCCTGCAGTCATATGAAGACCAAAGAACACGCTGCGACCAATAAGCTCTGCAACCATAACCATCGCAAAACCCACCACCGCGATTGGCATAGAGCGAGATTCAGAACGCATAGCCCAAACCCAAGCGGCAATACCCGCAAACACCAACACAAAACGTAGATTTTGAATTTCTGCCATGTTTGGCACAAGCTCAGCTGCCGATACGATCGCTGAATGGATGCTAGGTAGTGAACCCACCATGGAGATCGTCGTCATCACAAGTGCTAGACCTGCAACCGATGCAACAATTGCCGTGATCTTGCCAAGCTTAGGGCACTCAAGTTTTGCTCCACGCATTAAGATAAGTGACAGCATCACGCCGCACACTACTGCCGTTAGTGCGAACGATTGACCGGTAAACGGTGTATCCCAAGTAGGAACAGTATCAATGATGTACACATTGGTCATTGCGTACATAAACACCACACCAATCACCATTGCCGCAACCAATAAGCCTTTGCGAATCGCTTCGCTGCCCTTATCAATAACAGACAACAACCAATAGATGCCACCCAAACCAAAGAACATTGAACCAAACAAAATCTCGCGCGATAGCCACGAGGTACCCACTTGATTTAACGCGTTAATGGCGCGCATTGGGCTACCTAAGTGCATGGTCGAGGCCATAAAGCCTAGTCCCATAAACACCCAGATAAAGAACATGTTACGAGTAATGCCCGTTTTCACGTGCGCATCTGCTTTTCCAAACAGTGTGATTAGACCCATCACGATAAATGCACCCACAGCAGTTTGTGCAAATACAGTGAAGAAAATCAAAGGCCATTCATGCCATCCCATCTTAGACCTCCTTAGGGTTTGCTAGGTGACCAGTCGTGTCATTAGTTGGACGCGCATGACGGTTTGGCTTGATCACAATATTAGGTTTCGTCAGTGAAGAAGACGGAAGCGGTGCTACATCGGCATTAGTGCCGTACTTGGCACGAAGCTCAGCAATCGGGCCAAACTCCAATGCTCTCAGCGGGCATGAGCCAACGCAGATAGGTTCGAAGCCCTCAGCTACGCGCTCAAAACAGCCGTCACACTTGGTCATGTGACCTTTTTCCTTGCTGTACTGAGGCGCACCGTAAGGACACGCGTTGGCACAGTGTTTACAGCCAATACATACCTTCTCATCTACGATAACAAAGCCATCTTCACGCTTGTGCATCGCACCAGACGGACACACTTTCGCACATGCAGGCTCATCACAATGGTTACATGCGATAGAGGTGTAGTAGGCGAACACATCCTGACGGTAGGTACCGTTTTCTTCTACCCAGTTACCACCAGCGTATTCATACACACGACGAAAACTGCGGTCGACACCCAAATCTTTAAAGTCTTTGCAAGACAACTGGCAGGTTTTACAGCCAGTGCACTTACTCGAGTCGATATAAAAACCGTATTGTTTCATGAGTTAGTCCTTACGCCTTCTTAACCAGTTGAACTTCGACAAGGTTGGTGTGTTGCGGGTTACCCTTCGCCAATGGACTTGGCTTTTGAGACGTCAACACGTTGATGGAACCATTGTGATCCACCTTATTGCCATCTGGTGCGTACCAAGCGCCCTCACCCAATGCCACAACGCCTGGCATCATTCGAGGCGTCACTTTCGCGTTGATTCGAACTTCACCACGGTCGTTATAGATCTTGATGCGGTCACCGTTCTTAATTCCACGACGTTCAGCATCCATCGGGTTGATCCACATTTCCTGGCGCGCGGCTTGTTTGATGATATCAACGTTGCCGTAAGTCGAGTGACAGCGAGCTTTAAAGTGGAAACCGGTCAATTGAAGCGGGTACTTATTGCGTAGAGGCGAGTCCCAGCCTTCGGAAGTACTTACATAGATCGGTAGCGGGTGAATCACATCACCTTCAGGCAGTTCCCATTCCGCAGCGAGTCTTGCTAGTTCTTCAGAATAGATTTCAACCTTTCCAGACGGTGTCGTCAGCGGGTTGTTCTCTGGATCTTCACGGAATGCTTGGTAAGCCACATAATGCCCATTCGGGTCGCTACGCTTAACAATGCCCTGTTTGCGAACCGTTTCAAAATCTGGAAGTGTTGGGTCTAGCTTCAAGGTTTCCGCGTACAGATGTCGCAGCCAACCTTCTTGATCGCGGCCTTCGGTAAACTCTTTGCCTACACCCATACGCTCAGCAAGATCCGAACAGATTTGATAGATACTGCGCGCCTCGAACTGAGGCTCAATCGCTTTGTCTGCAAAGATGAAGTAAGGCATGTTCGCAGCTTTACCGTCCATACAGAAGTCCGCCTGCTCTGACGTGGTCAAATCTGGCAGGATGATGTCCGCGTACTTCGCTGAAGAGGTCATGTGGTTATCAATCACCACAATCATTTCACACGCTTTGTCATCTTGAAGGATGTCGTGGGTACGGTTGATATCTGAGTGCTGGTTGATAATACAGTTACCAGCGTAGTTCCAGATGAACTTAATTGGCACATCAAGCTTATCTTTACCGCGCACACCATCACGAGTTGCCGTCATTTCAGGTCCACGAACGATCGCATCGGTCCAAAGGAACATAGAAATAGACGTTTGAATCGGGTTTTCAAGGGTCGGGAAACGAACAAACGGAATGTTGTAATCTGACTCACGCGCACCAGAGCCGCCGCCATGAATACCTAAGTTACCCGTTAGTAGTGCCAACATCGCGATAGCACGAGAGGCGATCTCACCGTTTTGAGTACGTTGTAAGCCCCAACCTTGATAGATAGCACATGGTTTCGTTGAACCAATTTCGCGAGCCGTCTGGATGATAATATCAACTGGAATACCAGTAATTGGCGCCGCCCATTCCGGTGTTTTCTCGATGCCATCTTCGCCAAGGCCAAGAATGTAAGACTTATAGTCGCTGTTGGCTGGTGCTGAGGCTGGCAAGGTCTTCTCGTCGTAGCCGATGCAGTATTTGTCTAGGAATGCTTGGTCAACCAAGTCTTCTTTGATCATCACGTGCGCCATTGCAGCAATAAAGGCGGCATCGGTACCTGGTTTTATTGGGATCCACTGATCTTCGTGGCCGGCTGCTGTATCGTTATAACGCGGATCAATCATGATCATGCGCGCGTTCGATTTCGCTTTGCTCTCAATTAAGTGGTGGATCAAACCACCACCAGACATGCGCGTTTCAGCAGGGTTGTTACCGAACTGAACGATCAGCTTACTGTTTTCAGTGTCTGAGAAAGAGTTGCCGTTTGCCCAACCACCGTAGGTGTAGCTCAGGCCTTTCGCAATCTGTGCTGTCGAGTAGTCGCCATAGTGGTTCAGATAACCGCCAGTTAAGTTCATCAAACGTGCAATCAGAGACTTACCCGGAGGCCAAGACTTAGTGACCGTGCCGCCAAGCGTACCCGTGCCGTAGTTCAGATAAATCGCTTCGTTACCGTATTCTTTTTTGATGTGATCTAGGCTATTAACGATCTCTGTGTAAGCCTCATCCCAAGAGATGCGCTTAAACTTACCCTCACCACGCTTACCAATACGCTTCATTGGGTATTTAAGCCGATCCGGATTGTAAACACGGCGACGCATTGAGCGGCCACGTAGACACGCACGCACTTGGACATCTTTATTCGCGTAATCATCGGTACCGGTGTTATCGGCGTCGACCCATTTGATCTCGCCATCAACTACGTGCATGCGCAGTGGGCATCGACTACCACAGTTAACAGTACAAGCACTCCAAACAACCTTTTCGTCACTTGGTGCTGATTGGGTTTCTGCGTGGGCAGATTTGAAGGGGAGAGAGATGGCGCTTGTCGCTGCCGCGAGACCACCGATGGCCGACGAGGATTTAATGAACCCTCGACGCGTCAACGACGGCGTCAATAATTGCTTCAGTTTATTATTCATATGGACATGCTCAGTTATAGTTATGCATCATCACAGGCATGTTACAAACGAAAAAGCTGGAAACAGTTGATAGAAATCAACTCTACTACTTAATAGGTAATTTCTGACAAAAACTTGTCATTTAGTAGAATATTTTTAGAACAGGCGTTCATAAAAACAAATAAATTATCACATTTACGCTTAACCACAGAATGTATTGAGAATTATTCCGAGCAAGTAACGCAAATAAATCGTATTACATGCTCATCTATCTTCCCTAAACAGAGCTAAATTTCAGCAATAAATAACTGCGTTATCAAAGGGTGTGCAGTCGCTCCTGTGAGTAGCACTATGTCGACATTTGGCAGTGGTGGCATGTTGTCTAGTACAACGACATCCTTGTTTACGCTTAGTTGCCCCATCGCCCCGATGCCAAGTCCTGCAGAAACCAACGACCGCTGGGCGGATGCCGTATTGCAGCATGCGATAAGTTGATGATCCACACTGCGTTTCGCCAAACTATCAATGGCAGCAGCATGGTATTTACAATCGGTTTGAAATAGAACTAAAGGCAGCGGCCTTTGAGAGACATCAAAATTCTCAGCAGCAATCCACACTCCATGATCGGACTCAAGCCAATAGCCCTCTTCACTGTCTGGTGCTCTTGTCACTATCGCTGCATCGATTTTTCCTTCATCGAGCCACTCTCTTAGCACCACACTGGCTGAGAATAGACTTGAACAGAGCACGTCGGCTCCGTTTTAGTGATGGCACTGATCACTTTTGGAAGAATGGTTTCATTGTAATCTTCGGGGCAGCCGAGCCTGAGTGAGGTTTTGTTTTGATACTTCTGCACTTGATGCAACGCTTTATCATGCAGCGCCAAGATTTGCTCCGCATGTGCTTTTAGAGCAAGCCCTGCTTCTGTGAGCATCATATTACGTCCCTGACGCTCAAACAGTGGCGTCCCCGCTTCGCTTTCTAGCTTCTTCATCTGGCGCTAAATGCCGACTGCGTTCGATTGATCTGTTTCGCTGCCCGAGTAAAACTGCCCGTTTCCGAAAAGGCCAGATAACTGCGTAGCGCTTCAATATCCATATCTCTCTCCACCCATCGATTCCATTGATGGCACTCATTAAAACTATGCGTTAGTCACCCATCAAACCATTGATTATGATGAAAATCAAACCAGAAAGGAGGCGACATGAGACTGTATATTGCAAACCAAAACTACTCGAGTTGGTCACTACGAGCCTGGCTTATCTTTGCTCAAAACAATGTAAATGTGGAAGTGGAAAAGCTGACTCTATTCACTCCCGAGTTTTATCAAACACTCGCCGAAGTCACTCCAACGGCCAAAGTACCTGCCCTTGTCGACTCCGATATCACTACTTGGGATTCACTCGCCATCATGGAGTATGTCAACGAGCGGTATCTTGACGGTCGTTGCTGGCCAGCGTCTATCCTCGAGCGCGCCAAAGCACGAGCCGTAGTCAGTGAAATGCACTCAGGTTTTATGGCGCTTCGTAATGAGCTACCCATGAACTGCCGCGCGCGTCGCATAGTTGACTTGAGTGAGGCTGCTGGTGCGGATATCAAACGAATCGATGAAATGTGGTCGGAGCAAATGAGTCAATACCCAGAACAATGGCTATTTGGCGACTGGTCTATTGCTGACGCTATGTATGCCCCGTTGCACTCAGATTTAGAACCTATGGCATCGAGCTATCTGAGCCTGCAAAGCGCTATCAAGACAAAGTCCTCTCGAGCGCGGCGATTTTACGATGGCTTGCAGAGGCAAGCTCAGAGACGGATATCGTGATGGAAGATGAAGCAGGCGAAGAAGTCTGTGCCTAGCATTTAACATCAACTACACTAAAGCCATGGAAAACAGGTAAATAGTACTTAAAGGAACCTCTCCATGGCTGGCGCAAGTTTACTGACGCTTATTGATGATATTGCTGTACTGATGGACGATGTGGCTGTCATGTCCAAAGTCGCGGTAAAGAAGACCGCTGGCGTGCTCGGTGACGACCTAGCGGTCAACGCAGAGCAAGTCAGCGGCGTCTCTACAGAGCGTGAACTACCAGTAGTCTGGGCGGTAGCGAAAGGCTCACTACTTAATAAAGTCATCTTAGTGCCAGCAGCACTTTTGATTAGCTTAGTTGCCCCTTGGCTTATAACTCCCCTACTCACCCTTGGAGGCGCCTTTCTCTGCTATGAAGGCTTTGAGAAAGTACATCATTGGTGGAGCCATCGCGGTGAAACCTCAGTATCAAGCAGCAGTCATCCAGCTCTCACCATGAGTGAAGAAGAGCTCGCTGACTACGAAAAACAAAAGGTGAAAGGCGCCGTTCGCACCGACTTTATTCTCTCTGCTGAAATAGTGGTGATTGCACTGGGCACTATGATGGCACAGTCTCTTACCATGCAAGCGATAGGTTTAAGTGTGGTAGCAGTATTAGTCACCGCTGGTGTTTACGGTTTGGTGGCGATCATCGTCAAACTTGATGATGCTGGGCTATGGCTTATCAATAACAACCCTAACAAGAGTTCGATAAAACAAAAGATAGGCATGGGTCTGCTGCAGTTTGCTCCGTGGTTGATGAAAGCACTGGGCATTGTCGGCACTATCGCTATGTTCCTAGTTGGCGGTGGTATTATCGCCCACGCCCTACCCTGGCTAGAACACTTAAGCGCCGCTCAAGCGGACACCTTTAATCATATCCCTAGCCTGGATCTATTTTGGGAAAGTATTGGTGCCAGCATGATTCATCTCGCAAGTGGCGCTGTCCTTGGCGCGGTCTGTTTTGCGCTGCACCAAGGTTTTATGGCGTTCAAAAATAAATAAACGGCACACTCTTTATCGGAATGTGCCGTTACAAAATAGCGAATCTATCGCTTTACTAAATCAAGTGAATGCGCTGGTTAGCGTTTCAGCTCAGACAGCTGATCAGAGAACCAAATCTTGCGCTGGAAACGCGGGTTCTTAGAAGACATATCGATCTTGTATGGATTTTCTTCTTCCAAACGCTGCGGGATGTCTAAGATCTTGCTTAGCTCCTGAGCTAAGTACTTCTCAATCTTGAGTACTACCATCTTCTTACGCAGGCGACCTTGCTCATCGCGGTTAAGAATGGTCGGCATAGTATTCAGCGTCAGAATCTCGCCTAATGCAGGATGAGACATACGCTCACGACCTTCGGTACTGGCGTAGAAATGAGAGACGGTAAACACCATGTTCTCAGGTTTAAGCTGCTGCAGGAACTGGCACGATTTCACCACGGTTGAACCGGTGCGAACCATGTCGTCAAACAGCACGATGCTGGAATTTTCTAGCCCCTCGAAGGTGTCTTCACTCTCTTTGTGCAGAGTAATTTCAACTTTGCGTTCAGCTGTGCGCTCTTTATCCAACATGATGAATTTGGCTTTGCTCAAACCAATTCGGTTGTACATCTCTTTAACGAAATCACGTGCCCCTTTGTCTGGCGCACAAAGTACCAAACCTTCGCCATCTGGACCGTAATTCAAGATGTTAGAGTTAAGCAGGTAATGCGCGTAAATCTGATAAGGAATAAGGTTATAGAATCGGCCACCAAATACATCGCTGAACATCTTTTGCACGGAATCTGAGTGGTTATGTACCGTTACCACATCATCAACACCAGACAATTTCAACAACTGCGCGTAAAGCTGCGCGGTAAACGGCTGACCATCAAATTTCTTAATGTCCGACACAGAGCGCTCACCACCCGTATCACCAAGCTCAGGACGCGCGCCACGATCTTGTGCAGAAAAGAACAAATCTGGCTCCACCAACACCACACGACTCGCACCGTTTTCTTTCGCAGCACGGGCAATAATAAAGTTGTGCATGGCTAGCTCTTGACGACTCGTCACAAGATTACCGGTGCTGACGATGATAACCGTCTTACCTTCTAAGCTATTACCTATATTGTCCATATCGTCCTCATCAGAGATGAAGCGCGGGCAAAATTCGGTATTCATGAAGTGCTTCATACTGATGACATCAGAGATGTCCTCATGCTGCCCCATCGCATAAGCGACATCAATGGCAAACGGGTTATCGGAAGAGTTACTGACAATCACTATATCGCTAGATAGTGGATTTTGGCTGCTCATGGCATTCCTTATTGATTCGGAAAGTGAGTGGGTTGTGATGGGGGTATTCTAGCGGGAAAGGGAGCAAAACGGCAGGGGGAAGGGTAATTAATGGTAAGTGTGGCTCTGCCTGTCATCGCTATACCTTTGCCACTACCGCCAAAGACTTCGTCATTCCGCACTTGATGCGGAATCTACTCGACGCGTATGTCAGATGTTTGAGGAGCTCTTGTTAGCTCATTTTTGGACAAAAGCATGCTAGCTGGTCAATGTCGGCACAGTAATGGACAGAGATAATTTAAGGGAAAGTTTTGTGCATTCAATACCAGATAACAGCGTCTAATCTTTCAGTTAGTCGTAGCAGATACTTTCTAGAGCCTCAATGCAAACCTCATAGCGACTACAATCTTCATTATCTCTTCACAATTCAGATTAGCTGATATTATTCAGTAGGTTAAAATCATTTCTTGCTTCATTTTTCCCCTATCTTTGTTCGTTATTATTTCATCATCAATCAAGCAACGTTCGTTCAGCCGACTTAACCTTTTAGGGGATATGATGAAAAAATTGACCAAAGCGATTATCACATGCTTGATGATTGGTTCTATCGGGAGCGGAGCATACTACTACCAAGCTCAGAACGCTCAACAAGAGATGGTGTACACCACTGACACGGTTCGCAAAGGCAACATCGAGGATGTCGTGTTGACCAATGGCGTACTTTACCCAAACAAATTGGTTAACGTCGGTGCTCAAGTCTCGGGAGAAGTTGAACAAATTGCTGTCGAGTTAGGCCAAGAAGTCCAGCAAGGCGAACTGATCGCGCAGATAGACAATCTCACTCAACAAAATGAGCTCAAGAACGCAATTGCTTCACTCGACTCTATCGAGCACAAATTCGCGCTAAACAAGCCATGATCAAGCAATCTACCTCCACCTTTGAGCGCTACAAGTCGATGCTAAGTAATAAGGCGTCATCACAAGCAGATTACGACAGTGCCGAAGCAGAACTTACCATCTATCAAGCTGAGTTAGACCAGTTAGTGGCAGAAAAACAGAAAGCCGAAATCAACGTCGATACTGCTCGCCTAAATCTGAGCTACACCACAATTGATGCGCCGATGAGTGGCACCGTGGTGTACGTTTCAGTAGAGGAAGGGCAAACGGTCAACACCAATCAATCTACACCATCGATTGTTGAGATTGCCGACCTCGATACCATGGTGGTTCGCGCTCAAATTTCTGAGGCGGATGTCATTCATGTCAGTGAGGGGCAACAGGCTTACTTTTCGATTCTTGGTGCGTCCGACACTCGTTTTAGTGGTGTATTACGATCGATTGAGCCGGGGCCGACTTTAATGAATGGTGATGATAGCAATCTAGAAATTGGTGATAGCGATGCGATCTATTACAACGCACGCTTCGAGGTGCAAAACCCAGACAGACTCTTACGCATTGGCATGACGGCTCAGGTATCAATTGTTCTTGATAGTGCCGATGATGCTTTGGTGATCCCTGCTCAAATTCTGCAAAGCACTGGCAAAGAGGGTTATCAAGTGCCGGTTATGCAGGGTGACAAAGTGGAGCTAAGAAACGTTGAAGTTGGGCTCAACAACAAAGTTTATGCCGAAATCACATCCGGTCTTCAAGAGGGAGATAAAGTGGTTATTGGTCAAGCGTCATCAAACGCAACGAGCAATATGCCAATGCGTGGTCCAGTTAACCAAGGTCCAATGAGAATGTAAGCCATGAATAATCCACTATTAGAAATCAAAGGTGTGAGCCGAGCATTCCAATCTGGCGATCAAGCTCTTACTGTGCTGAATAACATTGACCTGACGATCAATCGAGGCGAGATGGTGGCGATTATTGGCGCTTCTGGCTCAGGCAAATCGACGTTGATGAACATTCTTGGTTGTCTTGATAAGCCCTCCCAAGGGCATTATCTGATTGATGGTCAGGATGTTTCAAATATGGATGCTGATCAGCTTGCACAATTAAGACGAGAAAACTTCGGATTTATTTTCCAGCGCTATCACCTACTGAGTGACTTAACGGCGCTTGAGAACGCAGAGATCCCCGCACTGTATGCGAACACAACTAAAGAACAACGCCGTGAAAAAGCTGAGCAGTTACTTACTCGCTTGGGTTTAGAGGAGCGTCTCGATCACAAGCCCAATCAATTGAGTGGTGGTCAACAGCAGCGTGTGAGTGTTGCCCGAGCACTGGTCAATGGTGGCGATGTGATCCTTGCTGACGAACCAACAGGTGCGCTCGATAGTTACAGTGGCAAAGAGATGATGCAACTTATCCAAGAGCTTCACGCTGACGGACATACCATCATTCTTGTTACCCACGATCCTAAGGTTGCCGCATTTGCTGACCGAGTTATCGAAATCAAAGATGGTCAAATCATCCAAGATCAGCAAAACCGCGATAAACCAAGCTCACCAGTTGTGACTAAAGAGACCAACGAGACTCCAGAACACAACAACAAACAACTCAGCATTTTTCGCTATCTAGAGGCGTTTAAGATGGCGTTGCTTGCGATGTCTAACAACCGTCTACGAACCTTTCTGACCATGTTAGGGATCATCATCGGTATCGCCTCAGTGGTATCAGTTGTGGCAATGGGGACTGGCTCACAGCAAACCATCCTTGAAAACATGGCAAATATGGGTACCAACACAATAGAGATAAAACCCGGAACTGGTAGGGGTGATAAACACTCGGGTCGTATCCGAACGCTGACTGCTGATGATGCCAAAGTGCTGGAAAACTTTGCCTTTGTGGATAGCGTGACACCAACAGTACGAGCGAATGGTGCCATCCGTTATGCCAGTGAAGCGCATACCGGAAGCGTTGAGGGTGTGGGTTTAGACTACTTTCGAGTTAAAGGGCTTGAGCTCGAACAAGGGCAGTTTTTCAGCCAAGAGAGTATCGATTCGCTCGAACAAGTAGCGATCATTGATGCCAACGTCGTCACCGACGTTTTTCAAGACGAGGACCCGATAGGGAAGGTCATATTCCTTGGTCAGCTACCTGTGCGCGTTATTGGGGTCACAGCAGAGCAAGAAGATAGCCTTAATAGCAGCGATACCTTGAATGTTTGGCTACCTTACTCCACGGTATCGGGTCGATTGCTTAATCAAAGCTTTGTGAACGACATTACAGTAAGACTCAATGACGAGGTATCAAGCTCGGCAGCTGAACAGGCGATTATCACGCTCATCAAAGCGCGTCATGGCGCGGAGGATTTCTTTACCGTCAATACCGATGCGATTCGTCAAAACATCGAGAAAACCTCATCCACCATGACCATGCTCATCTCAGCCATTGCCTTTATCTCATTGGTTGTAGGCGGAATTGGTGTGATGAATATTATGTTGGTATCCGTTACCGAGCGCACAAGGGAGATAGGTATTCGCATGGCCGTTGGAGCTAGACAAACTGACATCTTACGTCAGTTTCTGATTGAAGCTGTGTTAGTCTGTGTTTTAGGTGGTTTGATGGGAATCGGCTTGGCTTACTTTATTGGATTTGCATTAGAGTATATGGGTAGTGACATTCGAATGATCTATTCAACAAACTCTATCATCGCAGCGTTCAGTTGCTCGACTCTAATTGGCGTGGTCTTTGGATTTCTACCTGCGAGCAATGCCGCCAAGTTAGACCCAGTAGAAGCATTAGCACGAGATTAAATGCAAAGCCCCATCACTTATAGTGCATGGGGTGAGCTCTCTTTAGGATTAGGACAGACCATTGAAACTACTCTACAAATTCTTCTTTGCTTTCTGTGTGACGAGCTTTACATCAGTAGGATTAATGTTGCTGCTGGTCACGCATAACCTATCAACGGGTTTTAATGATTATGTCGAAGCCGAAGAGCTAAAACATGTTGCGGCGCTGCAAGAGCAACTGACCCTGTTTTACGACCAAGAAAAAAGCTGGGACTCTTTAAAGCAAGATGATGCACTGTGGAAGAGTATTGTTAACTTTCATCGCAAAGTAGACCAATCAGCACAAGAGGCAGAAAGCGAATACAGTTTAGGACGTTTACTACACGTACCACGACGAGTGAGCCTTTTTGATGCTAATAAAGAGGTGGTGATCGGGCGTAAAGAACTTCACCCAGAAGCCCATAACCAGCGCATTCTGCATGATGGTAATGTGGTGGGCTACCTCTCATTCATACCCGCTCAACTTAGTAGCTATAGTGCCGAAAATGAGTTTCTGGCTAAACAGACCAGAAATTACTACACCATCGCACTTGCTGTGGTTGTTCTATCATTTGTTACTGCGTGGGTTTTCTCTCGGCATCTGGTCTCACCTATCAGCCGTCTTATCTCCGGTACTTATCGAATGATTCGAGGTGATTATCAAGTTCGCGTTGAAAAGCAAAGCAAGGATGAAATTGCTCATTTGGCGCAAAACGTGAATATACTGGCGCAAACCTTAGAGAAAAATCAAACTAACCGCTCGGTATGGATGTCGGATGTTTCGCACGAACTCAAAACACCATTAACCGTGATGCGTGGGCAACTGATGGCCATTCAAGATGGCGTTTTCCAAGCCGATGAAAAGCGCATTCAACTGATGGTGGATCAGGTGGATTCATTAAGCCGCATCGTTAACGATTTGTACCAACTCTCTATCACCGATGTCGGAGGCCTCTCCTATAAAAAAGAGGTGGTGCAGCCAGCACAATTGCTACTTGAAGTGTTGAGCGGATTTGAAGCAAAGTTCGATCAAAAATCATTCTCCGTTGACTGTTCGACGTTAATTCCTCTACTGAACAATGCACATTGTCAGGTACTTGGTGATAGTGACCGTCTAAAGCAGCTATTTACCAATTTGTTGGAAAACAGCTACCGATATACGCATGCGAACGGGCAAGTGAACCTTATTGCTCAGATTGAAGATCAAAACCTCACACTAGTGTTACAAGATTCAGCACCAAACGTACCTATTGAGATGCATGACAAACTGTTCGAGCGTTTCTTTCGAGTCGAGTCCTCTCGAAACCGCGAACATGGCGGATCAGGGTTAGGCTTGGCTCTGTGTCAACAAATTGCCGATGCGCATCAAGGCAGTATTGTTGCGAGTGATTCACCATTTGGCGGTCTAAAAGTGACCATCCGATTACCACTGTTTAAGGAAGTCAACCCATGACAAGACCTCAAGTTTTGATTATCGAGGATGAAGCTCATATCGCAGAAGTTCTGGTGGCGTATTGCCAAAACAGTGGCTTTGGAGCAACACATCTCGCGAGTGGCGCTAACGTCATCAACTATATCAAGACACACCATGTCGATATGATGTTGCTTGATTTGATGCTGCCCGATACCGATGGCATGGAAATATGCAAACAGGTTCGAGCATTTTCTCAGGTGCCAATAATTATGATCACGGCAAAAAGCGAAGAAATTGACCGACTGCTGGGGCTTGAGTTTGGAGCGGATGACTATATCTGCAAACCGTTCAGCCACGTGAAGTCATTGCCCGCATTAAAACGGTATTACGCCGAGTAGCACCGACAAATACGAAAAATCAGCAAACATCGATGATCATCGAATCCGGTTTTGAAATGAAGCCTGCTGAGTTTGAAGTTCGCTTTGAGGGGGCGTTAATTGACCTAACTCCCCAAGAGTTCAAGATCCTAAAACTATTTCTTGAGAACACAGGTCGAGTGTTCAGCCGTGACGATATTTTAAATCGGGCTTATTCAGACACGGCTGATGTCTCGGACCGTAACATCGACACTCACATCAAGAATATTCGTAAAAAAGTAAGTAAAGTTTCTACGGGCGAATCACCAATTCGTTCCGTTTATGGTGTGGGGTATAAGTTTGCTCACCGAAGTGGGTAGGCAAATATTGCATCTTTAAAATGTGTTTGTAACTCATAATGGGGCAAAAATGCGTTACGAAAAACCTTTCATTAGTAGTCATTCGAAAAATACGAGTGTATCAACGCCACTTAACTCGACTTTCAGCATTAAGTGGCAGGTCAGTACCGCGGTGGTTAGATTCCTGCCTGCGCAGGAATGACGTCATCTCAAAGTTGGGTAGCTCACGCTAGCCGAAGATTGACGAGCACAAATGGCCCCCTTACTTCCACCCCTGC
>NZ_JYJK01000067.1 GCF_003263785.1 Vibrio variabilis | reverse complement strand
GGCTAACGCCAGCGCCCACCACATAGCAGCGCTGCCATCTGGCACTCTGCCCTGTGCTTTGCCGGTGATCTTTGGTGCTACGCCTTGTACCACGCCATAAGCGATGACCCATAACGCTAGAAATCCACCGACCAAGGTATGATCCCAACTAAAGATAGAACCAAGATAAATGGGCAAAGCGACGACAAACCAAACATCACGAGCGCCAAACAGGAACATTCGCGCAGCGGATAAGATATTGATGCTCTCTGATTTCGAGAAGATCTGTTTAAATTTAGGCTTAGCTTTGGCCTTACCCATATCGCTTTCTAAGCTAATAATGCTGCCAATAAACACCAGTGTCAGCACCGCCGCCATTGCTGCAACGGCATATTGGAAGCCAAGAACCGAAAGCAATAAACCACCGATAAAGAAGCCTGCACCTTTCAGCGCATTCTTAGAGCCAGTCAAGATGGCCACCCATTTATAAAGCGCGCCTTGCTGCTCATCTGGAACCAAGGTCTTGATGGCACTTTTGGCACTCATCTTATTCAGATCCTTAGCAATACCTGAAAGCGCTTGAGCCGCCATCACCCATGGAATGGTTAACCAAGTGCTCGGAACTGCCAGCATTAACAATGCAAAGATCTGCATCCCGAGACCAATGTTCATGGTTCGATTAAGGCCTAAACGCGCCCCTAACCAGCCGCCAATAAGATTAGTGACCACACCAAAGAACTCATAGAAAAGGAACAGGGATGCAATAGCAAGCGAGCTGTATCCTAAATCGTGGAAATAGAGCACCACCAACATTCGCAAGGCACCATCGGTAATGGTGAAATTCCAGTAGTTGAAAGTCACCAGCATATACTGG
Source organism: Vibrio variabilis (assembly GCF_003263785.1). Taxonomy (GTDB): domain Bacteria; phylum Pseudomonadota; class Gammaproteobacteria; order Enterobacterales; family Vibrionaceae; genus Vibrio; species Vibrio variabilis. Next base: position 38,887 of record NZ_JYJK01000067.1, on the reverse strand, counting down.
CGAACGCTTTTGCTAAGGTTAGACAACATAATTCTTCTGCCTAATAACAGGGTAAGGATTCAGAAATAAAAGCCCTCACAAGAGGGCTTCTATTTAGGTTTACTTACTACGAGTGCTGCGCCTAGAACGTCGCAGCCAGCTTCTCTACATAGTCAATTTGCGGCTGCTTTGTGAAAGCACCCGGGCGTAATGCCTGAACTTCACGGCGAATCGTCTCAAGATCCCAGCCTTTCTCAAGCAGCAGATTTGCCGCAAGAAGACCGGTACGACCCGAACCGCCCATGCAGTGCATCGCAATTTTCTCGCCCGCTTCTACCGCTTGATGCAGTTCTGGTGAGATGGCTTTCCAGTCAGCCGCGAACTCAGTGCTAGGTGCGCGATCATCCTCAATTGGCGTTTGGAACCACTTCATACCTAGCGCTTGTGCTTTTTCTCCAAGCTCAGCGACGCCTGCTTCTGCCATCTCGTGATTATCCAGAGCGGTAACGATAACCGTAACACCTTGCTCTTTAAGCTGTGCTAGTGAGTCATCTAATGACGACTCTTTGGTACCTGGACAAGGCGTTAACACCAAGGCTGCGTTATCGACGTTTAGTTCCCATGTTGGATGCATCATCATTACCCCGCTAGACCGACTTTACGAACCAATTCTGCTGTGCGTGTTGCGTAGCCCATTTCATTGTCATACCACGCGTAGATTTTCACCATACGAGAGCCAACCACCATAGTCGATTGAGCATCAACGATGGTTGAACGTTGGTCACCGCGGTAATCGATAGACACCAGCGGACGCTCTTCAAAACCAAGGATGCCTTTTAGCTCGCCTTGTGATGCTTCTTTAAGAAGTGCGTTAACTTCTTCAGCCGTGGTATCGCGTTTTACGTCAAAGATAATGTCAGTGAGTGACGCGTTCGCTAGTGGTACACGCACTGCGTGGCCGTTGATCTTGCCTTTTAGCTCAGGGAAGATCTCAACGATAGCCGTTGCGCTGCCTGTAGTAGTTGGGATAAGGCTCATGCCGCATGCGCGAGCACGACGCAAATCTTTGTGCGGCGCATCCAGGATAGTTTGCGTGTTGGTTAGGTCGTGGATAGTCGTGAAAGACGACTGCTCGATACCCAGTTTCTCGTGAATCACCTTCACTACAGGCGCAATGCAGTTCGTGGTACAAGATGCCGCCGTCACGATACGGTGTGCCGCTGCATCAAAGATCTCATCATTGACACCGACAACGATGTTGGCAATGCCCTCTTCTTTCACTGGCGCAGACACCACGACACGCTTAACGCCTTGGTCTAGGTATTTGTTTAGGAATTCAGTTTTACGGTGCACACCGGTTGCTTCAATCACAACATCACAACCAGACCAATCAATCGCATCGATATCGCGCTCTTGAGTCGTTTTAATGCGCTGGCCGTTTACCACTAGCTCATCACCCTCAACCGCGACACCGTGATGCCAAGTACCTTGTACTGAATCGAACTCCAATAGGTGGCCGAGTGTGGTGGCATCACCTGCAACGTCATTAATCAACACGAACTCTAACTCGTCCCAATCAAATGCTGCACGAAGCGCCAAACGGCCAATTCGACCAAATCCGTTAATGCCTACTTTAATCGCCATAACTTAATCTCTTAATTACGTAAAATATTCGGTTGTACCGTCAAGCTCTAGGCATCGTCTGATGATGACGCAAGCTCGTTAAAGTTTAGTTGATAGGCGCTTTGCAAACAGTTCGATTGCTCAAGCCCTTTCAATGTTCGATAGAGCCAACCCGGCAGCCCTTCAGCCAAGCTGTAAAAGACATGCTGCCCTTGTCTTGTATCCTTGAGCACACCTGCCTGCCTTAACATGGCAAGGTGCCTCGATACCTTAGGTTGACTTTCGCCTAACGCCTCCACCAGATCGTTAACGCACACTGAGCCTTTGGCCGATACCCAAAGTAGGGTTCGAATACGGGTTTCATCGGACATCAGTTTAAAGAACTCATGTGGAAGCATATTCAAATACTCATATATGGATATGCGTATATATTAAAACCCTACCCAAAAGAGTCAAGGATCTTCTGGGACTGTCACAAAACTTTCACCTTCGACGTGCAGTTATTGATGCTTTCATTGATCCGCAATCCCAATCATAATATCGAAGCTAGCAATCATCCCTCCTAATACTAGAGGAAACCATGACCAAAAGAATTCTCTTTGTTTGCCGTGGAAATTCTGCGCGCTCGCAACTGGCAGAAGCCATTGTTAACAGAGATTATGCGCCGCTCTATCAAGCATCTAGCGCAGGCAGTAGCCCAAGTCAGGTCGACAATCGAACCATCGAAACTTTACAACACGCCGAGTTTGCTATTGATGGTCTGCGCTCTAAATCTATTGAAGAGTTTCAAGACGAGCATTTTGATTATGTCATTACCTTATGTTCTTCAGCGCAGCGTGAATGTGGGGCATTTGAAAATAGTAACGAAAGTCTATTTTGGGATCTCCCTAGCCCGACATCAATATCTGAAACTTCCTTCGAAGCCTCTTTATATGATCTACAGAAACGCATTGATCTGTTTATGACCGTTCACAGCGATACGCACGATCTCGACTTTGATCCTTTGGTGGTACATAAATGCTTGAGCGATCCAACCCGCCTTTTGATCACATTAATGATCTTTACTGAGGTCGAACTGAGCGTAGGCGAGTTGTGTGAGGCGCTTCAGGAGTCTCAGCCGAAGATATCTCGCGCACTTGCGGTGCTGAGAAACTGCGGCATCGTCACTGACAGACGAAAAGGCCAATGGGCTTTTTATTCTATTTCGGACAAACTGCCGCTTTGGGGTATCGATATTCTTGATGCCTCGCTCAAAAGTATGTCTCGTCAGATTTTGGCTGCAAGCCAACTGCTTAACCAATCTAGTAACCGACCAGAGCGCCACCGTTAACACCACTTCATGACAACCCGCTTACCAACACTGTCTTTAGGTAAGCGGTCGTCTCTTTAGATTCACCACCGTGTGAAAACTGCTGATTCCTGTCGCAATTTGACGGCAAATCACACCAAATGCGTTGAGATTATCAACAAAAGATAAACGCAATCGTTTTACAGCTTGTTTTACCGCACATCTGTCAGTTTTGAAAAAAAGTTACCAAATGGTGGTGATTCATCCGGTTTATTTATTTTGATCCAAAAATTAAATCTTAAGCGCCGAAACCTTGCTCTAAAACAACTTATGCACGGTGAAATCCGATCAATTCGGTGGTAGAATTCCTGCCCGAAAAGAAAAAAAATTACAGAATTAGCGGTTATTTTTTTGCAATCTTACTGAATTATCCTCATAAGACCCCAAAAAAGTGGCCTAGAAAGCGCCTCAGTTAGTCATAAAATGACTAAACTTGATGAAAGACTTTCACTCCTAGAAGAAGCGAAACTAGAGAAAGAAATTGATAGCTCACGTGAATTATTTGTGGGCATCCCTAGCCTTCTAGAGAGACTAATACTAACTTTCAAATTGTAATAATATTTACCGGAGAGTATCTTCCATGAAAAAGACCAAAATCGTATGTACGATTGGCCCTAAAACTGAATCAGTAGAGAAGCTAACTGAGCTTGTAAACGCTGGCATGAACGTTATGCGTCTAAACTTCTCTCACGGTGACTACGAAGAGCACGGCACTCGTATTGCTAACTTCCGTGAGGTAATGGCAAACGTAGGTAAGCAACTTGCAATTCTTCTAGACACTAAAGGTCCTGAAATTCGTACTATCAAGCTAGAAGGCGGCAACGACGTTGATCTAGTAGCTGGTCAAGAATTCACTTTCACAACTGACATCTCTGTTGTAGGTAACAAAGACACTGTTGCTGTCACTTACGCAGGTTTCGCAAAAGATCTTTCTGCTGGTAACACTATCCTAGTAGACGACGGTCTGATCGAAATGGAAGTTATCTCTACAACTGACACTGAAGTTAAATGTAAAGTTCTTAACAACGGTGCACTTGGTGAAAACAAAGGTGTTAACCTTCCAGGCGTTTCTGTTCAACTTCCAGCTCTATCTGAAAAAGATAAGAACGACCTTAAGTTTGGTTGTGAGCAAGGCGTTGATTTCGTTGCGGCATCTTTCATCCGTAAAGCAGCAGACGTTAAAGAAATCCGTGAAGTGCTAAACGCAAACGGCGGCGAAAAACATCCACATCATCTCTAAGATTGAGAACCAAGAAGGTGTAGATAACTTCGACGAGATCCTTGAGCTTTCTGACGGCATCATGGTTGCACGTGGTGACCTAGGTGTTGAAATCCCAGCTGAAGAAGTCATCTTCGCTCAGAAAATGATGATCGAGAAGTGTAACCGTGCTCGTAAGACAGTTATCACTGCAACTCAAATGCTTGATTCTATGATCAACAACCCACGTCCAACTCGTGCAGAAGCGGGTGACGTTGCGAACGCAATCATGGACGGTACAGATGCAGTCATGCTTTCTGGTGAAACAGCGAAAGGTAAGTACCCTGTTGAAGCGGTAACTATCATGGCTCAAATCGCCAAACCGTACTGACGGCGCACTAAAAGCTGAACTAGGTTCTCGTCTAGACAGCCCACGCCTACGTATCACTGAAGCAGTATGTAAAGGCGCGGTAGACACAGCTGAGAAGCTAGCTGCTCCTCTAATCATCGTTGCTACTGAAGGTGGTAAGTCTGCACGTTCTGTACGTAAGTACTTCCCAACGGCAAGCATCGTTGCTCTAACGACTAACCCTAAGACAGCTGCACAGCTAGTTCTTACTAAAGGTGTTCGTCCGGTTCTTGTTGATTCAATCGACAGCACTGATGAGTTCTACAAAAACGGTAAAGAGTACGCTCTAGAGTCTGGTTTTGGTAAGAAAGGCGACATCGTAGTTATGGTTTCTGGTGCGCTAGTAGCATCTGGTACTACGAACACAGCGTCTGTTCACGTACTATAATTCCGAAGACATATATAAAATATCTATAAAAAGAGGCTTACGCCCTCTTTTTTTTATAATTTTCTTGCCCAAATTTTCAACACGCTGTACTATCAGACATGCTTTACAACACGGCATACCGCCGTGCGTTTCCAGATTTTATTTTCTGAGTTAAGAGGTGTAACGTGTCAAGCCCAACATTGACAGACAAAGTCGCTAAAATGATCTGTCAGGATATTCTATCGGGGGAGCTCAAGCCTAACCAAAAACTGGTGGTTGCTGAGCTTAAGGAAAAGTACAACGTAGGAGCCTCTCCTATTCGAGAAGCACTGATTCAACTTTCGTGGATCAAATACGTCAAACTCGAACCACAAAAAGGCTGCTGGGTAGCGCCTATTTCGAAGGTAGAGCTGTATGATTTGTATGAAAGCTTGAAGGTTGTCTCGTCAGTACTGTTAGAGAAGTCAATCCAGCAAGGCAGTGAAAGTTGGGAGTTGGAGATCCTAACAGAATTCCACAAGCTATCTCGCTTTAAGTTCCAAGGGGATAATTTTAACTGGCAGGAGTGGGAAGATCGTCAAGAAGCTTTCTATAGTTCTTTGCTCAGCGGATGCTTCTCCAAGAACATGCTTGACTTCTTTAATGACATCATCAGACAAGTCAAACGCTATCGCCGTATCTCACTAAGTCACTCGCCTAAAGCCTTCTCAGAGTTGTTTAACCTTGAAGAGCACGAGAAGATGATGAAGCTAACGCTCGATAAAGACATCGACGGGGCTCGTCAACAACTGGCCCAATATCTCAACGATATGATGAAAGACATCGAACCGACGGTCAGCGAAATCGAAATGAACTAAACAAAAAATCGGGGCTAGCCCGATTTTTACCATCCAAAGAATTCTTTATGATGTGTGTTGAGCAGAAGCACCATAGGCAAAAAGTATAATGCGCTCAACTTAATACCCAATACGACCAAAGCGCCGATGGTAAGCCTTACCAAAAAGTGATTGTACATAACAAACCTCTATCACCTAACTCATTGACATCCAAGTGAATACTGTCCAATCAAAAGTAAATTCCATTCTTGAGGAAGGAGAAAATGTGAACCAAAAAGTGTGACCTTACTCCAAGAACGCCTAGTTTACTGATTACACTTAACAGGTCAAGTTTTAATCAACATTAGACTAAAGTCTAATATAGTAGCACGTACTTTACACGTCTCAGATTAAAGAACAGATCAATGTCTGGCTGGGTTGGGGAAGAAATACAAATCGGCTTGGGACAAAAAAGCCGCATGTAAATGCGGCTTTTAATTATTTGACTACGCGAAGACTTGGTCGCCCTTTAGGTTTCGGCGGCTCATCATCTCCGTTAGGGTCTTCATTCCTTTGCTCTGGCTGCTCTGTTTCTGCGGCCACAGACAAACCTGTCACCACTTCTGGCTCTGAGATGTCTTCTTCTTCAATAGAAAGATACGCATCTTCAGGTTCGAACATAGTGCCTGCGCCGTTTTCACGAGCATAAATCGCTTGTACTGAGTACAAAGGAGCAATCACAGAGTGCGGCTTGCCACCGAATCGAGCATGAAATGTGATTGCTTCATTGCCCAACTCTAGCTGTCCAACCGCTCTTGGAGCGATATTAAGAATGATCTGACCATCTTGCACAAACTCCAAAGGAACTCGCACGCCCGGCATATTTGCATCAACAACAATATGCGGGGTTAAATCATTCTCAACTAGCCAATCATAAAATGCACGAAGCATATATGGTCGGCGAGGTGTCATTTTTTCAATATCCATCGTCTCGAGAGAAACCTATAAGGACTAGCGAACCAAACGCATCTCACGCTCAGCTTCTGTTAGAGAAGCTAGGAATGAATCACGTTCAAATACACGGTTCATGTACACTTTGATTTCTTTTGAACCAGGACCAACAAGCTCAATGCCCATTTCTGGTAAACGCCACAATAGTGGAGCTAGGTAGCAATCAATTAGGCTGAACTCTTCGCTCATAAAGTACTCGTACTCAGCAAAAATAGGCGCTAGAGTCAGTAGGTCATTGCGAAGTTTGTTGCGTGCCGCTTCTGCTTCTTCAACAGAGCCTTTCATTACTTTCTCAGCGAGCGAGTACCAGTTGCGCTCAATGCGATAAATCATTAGGCGGCTGTTACCACGCGCTACCGGATATACTGGCATTAGCGGTGGATGAGGGAAACGCTCATCTAGGTATTCCATGATGATCTTTGAGTCGTAAAGGGCTAGCTCACGATCGACCAAAGTTGGAACCGTCTTGTATGGGTTTAGCTCAGCAAGCTCAGCTGGGATGTTTACGTCATCCACTAACTCGACTTCAACACTAACCCCTTTTTCCGCTAGAACGATTCGAACCTGGTGGCTATACAAATCAGTAGCACTGGAAAAAAGAGTCATCACAGAACGTTTATTGGCAGCTACAGCCATGGAGCTCCGGGATACTTACAAAAAACAATGGAGGCAAGGCCTCCATTGTGAACAAATTGGAATTAACGCGCTATTATAGCACAATTAGTGAACATCACGCCAATACTCTTTCTTGAGCAGCACAACGACGATAGTGAAGATGACTAGGAACGCCATCACCCACCAACCTAGCGCATGACGCTCAAGTTTTACTGGGTCACCTGAGTACTCAAGGAAGTTAACGAGGTCACGTACCGCGTTATCGTACTCGCTTGAACTCAGCTCACCACGCCGTCGGTTTTAGTGCCAACCACCACTTGAACTTCCTCACCATCAACGATCTTAGTCTCGAAGATTGGTGTCGGGATACCTTGCAGCTCTTCAAGAACATGTGGCATACCCACATTCGGGAATGTGGTGTTGTTCACGCCAAACGGACGACTAGGATCGACGTAGAACGTGCGCAGATACGTGTATAACCAGTCCACACCACGAACACGAGCAACCAAAGTGAGATCCGGTGGCGCAGCACCAAACCAAGCAGCCGCTTGTTTCTGTGGCATTGAATTCACCATTAAATCACCGATTTTTGCATTAGGATCGAAAACCAAGTTCTCTTTGGCAAGCTCAACAGGAATACCCAAGTCATTCGCTACACGCTCATAGCGTTGATACTGCGTCGAGTGACATGCAAAGCAGTAGTTCATAAACAGTTTCGCACCGTTTTGAAGCGACGCTTTATCCGTCAAATCATTGTTTGCTTTATCAAGATTTACATTACCACCAGCCGCTAGTGCTAGAGATGGCAGCAATGCGAAAAGTACTACAATCCACTTTTTCATTTGAATGTCACCCTCTCTGGCAATGGCTTGGTGTTCTCATTTTTACTGTAGAAGAACAGTAGAACGAAGAACATGAAGTAACCTAAACTGAAGATCTGAGCCAGTAGCGTGTATGTTGGCGTCGCTGGTAGCGCACCAAGAATACCCAAAGCAATAAAGCTAATGGTGAACTGGATGATGTTGATTAGGTGAATCTTACTTCTGTAGCGATAAGAGCGAACTTTACAGCGATCGAACCAAGGAAGTAGGAACAGGAATACAATCGATAGTCCCATTGCAACTACACCTAGTAGCTTGTCTGGTACCGCACGCAGAATCGCGTAGAACGGAGTGAAGTACCATACAGGAGCAATGTGCTCAGGTGTCTTCAGCGGGTTCGCAGCTTCAAAGTTAGGTGGCTCAAGGAAGTAACCGCCCATCTCTGGATTAAAGAACAGCACATAACAGAACAGGAAGAAGAAGCCAGCTATACCAACCAGATCTTTCACCGTACCGTACGGATGGAAAGGAATCGAATCAATGATGTCGTATTTCTTGCTGTAGTAGTCGTGGAACTTGAACTGCGTCTTGTAGTCATCGCCCATGCTGCCTTTCGGAAGCTTAGTCTCAATACCATCTGGGTTGTTTGAACCCACTTCGTGTAGAGCGAGTACGTGCAGTACAACCAGCAGTAGTAACACGATTGGCAGAGCAATCACGTGCAGTGCGAAGAAACGGTTTAGCGTTGCACCAGAGATGATGTAGTCACCACGGATCCAAAGCGTTAGGTCATCACCGATAACTGGAATCGCACCAAATAGCGAGATGATTACCTGTGCACCCCAGTAAGACATTTGTCCCCAAGGCAGTAGGTAACCCATAAATGCTTCTGCCATCAACACAAGGAAGATCAGCATGCCGAATACCCAAAGCAGCTCACGCGGCTTCTGATAAGAACCATAGATAAGACCACGGAACATATGTAGGTAAACAACAACAAAGAAGGCCGAGGCACCCGTTGAGTGCATATAGCGGAGTAGCCATCCGTATTCCACATCACGCATGATGTATTCAACAGAGGCAAACGCACCTTCACCAGAAGGTACATAGTTCATGGTTAGCCAAATACCCGTTAGGATCTGGTTAACCAACACCAGCATCGCTAGTGAACCAAACAGATACCAAAAGTTGAAGTTTTTTGGCATTGGGTATTCGGATAGATGCTTTTTATAAGCATTCATCGCAGGTAGACGTTTTTCTACCCAATCAAGTAACGCTTGCATTACGCATCCCCCTCATCAACACCAATAAGGATTCTGGTATCACTCAAGTACATGTGTTTAGGAATGACTAGGTTGAGTGGTGCTGGTACGTTCTGGAAAACACGACCAGCCATATCAAACTTAGAACCATGACATGGACAGAAGAAACCCGATTTCACACCCTGAACTTGTTCACTAAAGGAATCAGCAAGATAGGTAGGCGAACAACCTAGGTGGGTACAAAAACCAACAGCGACAAAGTACTCCGGTTTAATGGAGCGATACACATTCTGTGCATACTCTGGCTGCTGCTCTTCTGCAGAATCAGGGTCACGTAACTGACTGGCAAGATTGCTTAGGTTGTCCACAACAGATTGCGCGCGACGCACAACCCATACCGGCTTACCCTGCCATTCAACACGAACCATTTGACCTTCTTCAAGCTTACTGACGTCCACTTCAACAGGGGCACCAGCGGCTTTCGCTTTGGCACTTGGGTTCCAAGATTTAATAAAAGGAACGGCGACTGCAGCTGCTCCCAAACCACCGACAACCGCAGTTGTCGCAGTAAGGAAACGCCTGCGACCGTTATTTAAAGGCGCATTGCTCATCCAACATTTCTCCCATTTGCTCCTTTGGGTCAACACTGAGCGAATCCAAGTTGCTCTTTTAGATGGAATAACCCATTGGGGAACCATTCCTTGGGCTATTTTCCTTCAAATTGAACGAGCCAATAGTACTAATTATTTTGGCTACTTGAGTCTGCTCAGACATCGATTCCGACCAGTAGAGCATGGCTAACAAAATACGAATTTTAGTTGTATTTATTTGATAGCAAATGATAAAGAAAACCCTACTTTTTGACAAGATAAAGCTACCTTTTCGTAACATCTATAGCAGGAAATCGCTTGCTAGTTCACAAAAGGAGGGAAAAGGAGAGAGTGAAGATCAGAGTTTCTGAATTTAATGGGGTTATTGGACGTATAAATACAAAAAAAGCCCAGCCGAAGCTGAGCTTTTTGATTCCACGTTCCAACATATAGCTGGAAAGCATAATCTTCTCGGTAAGGAGAAAATTAACGCTTAGAGAACTGTGGACGACGACGTGCTTTACGTAGACCAACTTTCTTACGTTCAACGCAACGAGCGTCACGCGTAACGTAGCCAGCTGCACGTAGAGCAGGACGTAGAGACTCATCGTATTCCATTAGCGCGCGAGTGATACCGTGACGGATAGCACCTGCTTGACCAGAAATACCGCCACCTTTTACAGTAACGAATAGGTCTAGCTTCTCAGTTAGTTCAGTTAGCTCTAGAGGCTGACGAACTACCATGCAAGAAGTTTCGCGACCGAAGTATACTTCTAGTTCACGCTTGTTAACTACGATATTGCCAGTGCCTGGTTTGATGAAAACACGAGCAGCTGAGCTTTTGCGACGGCCAGTGCCGTAGTATTGATTCTCTGCCATTTTCGAAATCCCCGATTAGATGTCTAGTACTTGTGGTTGTTGAGCAACATGGTTGTGCTCAGCGCCAGCGTAAACTTTAAGCTTACGGTACATAGCACGGCCTAGAGGACCACGTGGTAGCATACCTTTAACCGCTAGCTCAAGAGCCATTTCAGGCTTACGATCGATCAGCTTTTCAAAAGTGATTGATTTTAGGCCGCCTGGGAACTCAGAGTGACGGTAGTAAACTTTGTTCTTAGCCTTGTTACCAGTTACAGTAACTTTCTCAGCGTTAACAACGATGATGTAATCACCAGTGTCAGTGTGAGGAGTGTATTCAGCTTTGTGTTTGCCACGTAGCGAGATGCAATTTCACTTGCTAGACGGCCAAGAGTTTTACCTTCAGCGTCTACAACGTACCAGTCGCGTTTTACAGTTTCTGGTTTAGCAACGAAAGTTTTCATGCTAATAATAACCCGTTAATTAAATTTACACTTAAGGAGCTTTCGCTCCCACTGTCTAAGAGCCCATACATCACCCCTTCGAGTGTTGAAACTCTCGCATCGTTCCTCAAAAAGTTTGAAGAAACTCGCCTGCAGTAACGGTGGGTCGCAGGATTATAGAGAAGCTCGCGGAAAAAATCATCTATTTTTTGGACAAATTTGCCAAAAACATTAAGGGAGATGCTCAGAAGCCAAATAGTCGTGACTTTGCATCTCGGTGAGTCGCGAAATACAGCGCTTAAACTCAAACTCCAATTGGCCTTGGGTGTATAGCTGTTCTAACGGCACTTCGGCTGAAATGATCAGTTTTACCCGTCTCTCATAGAATTCATCCACTAACGCTATAAAACGCCTCGCTGCATCATCAAGTGTCGCACCCATCTGCATCACGTCAGCAAGCAGAACCGTGTGGTAGATACGAGACATTTCAATATAGTCATTTTGACTGCGCATGGTCTGGCACAGCTGCGCAAAGCTTGCAAACAATACATCGTCCGCCGCAGCAAATACCTCTATATCTCGATGATTAATTTCAATGCTTGCTTCATGGACGCGATCGTCCATCACCAATTGATTGAAGTAACGTTCAAGGTTTTGGTTAGCGGCGTCATCAAGTGGGAAATGATAGATTTCTGCCTGCTCAAGTGTTCGCAGTCGATAATCAATACCGCTGTCGACATTGAGCACCACACACTGGCTTTGAATCAGCGAGATCGCTGGCATAAACCGGGCGCGCTGCAGACCATTGCGATACAAGTCTTCCGGAGGGATATTGGACGTTGCAACAAGGACAACCCCACGCTTAAACAGTTCTTGCAGCAAAGTCGCTAGAATCATCGCATCAGTAATATCTGAGACAAAAAACTCATCGAAGCAAATAATTTTGGCTTCGGATTCAAAGGTGTCTGCGACTTTCTCCAGCGGGTTTTCAACGTCTCCAAGCCGTTTTAGTTCATCGTGTACACGGTACATAAAGCGGTGGAAGTGGACGCGCATTTTTCTCGATGTCGGCAAGCTATCAAAAAATGCGTCCATCAAATAGGTCTTGCCGCGCCCGACTCCGCCCCAGAAATACAGCCCTTTGGGAGGTACTGCTTGCTCTGGTTTTTTGCCTAGCAGCTTTTGCATCATTGAAAGCGGCGGCGCTTCAAATTTTAAATAGTCACTAAATTGATGGTGTAATTTGTCTAAGGCTTCCACTGCAGTGCGTTGGGCGGGATCTGCCTGGAAACCATTTGTTTTTATATCGTGTTCGTATCTTTCTATGGGCGTCATGGATTACTCGCAACACTGATCCAAGGGCTAAAGAGCGCGTATTTTTGCTTTATTGGCTCGAAATCTCATAGTAACATGGCAATACGACGTGTGTAACCACTTGGTAACGCACATGTTAATAATCATTATAAAGGAGCTGTTATGCCTTGGATATATGCCATTGTCGGCTTGCTAGTTGGTGCTATTCTAGGAATTGTGATTTCCCGACTGACTACTCCACAATACAAGAAACAAAAGACGCTACAAAAAGACCTCGAATCGGCTAAATTTGCTCTAGAACAGCAAAGACAAGAGCTGTCAGACCATTTTGCGCAGACCGCAGAAATGCTCGATACGCTGGGCAAAGACTACACCAAGCTCTATCAGCACATGGCGAAAACCTCCACTGAGCTCATTCCTAATCTGCCTGAGCAAGATAATCCATTTGTGAAGAAAATCGCTGAACACAACGTCGAAGTCATTGACGCTAACGAATCTGCCGACCAGCCACCTAAAGATTATGTGAACGGTGCAACCGGCCTGTTGAGAGAAGAGAAAAAAGAAGTGGTCGAAGCCCCTTCGGCCATCGCTCAAGAACCCGTAACCACAGCCAAAGCTTCTTAATTTAGACATTTACTAACGGCCAGCCATTGAATCAATCGCTGGCCGTTCTTATATCTAGGATGAACTTTACAACAATCGTTGAGTCATAAACCTTACAGATACCATGAGGAGTTTTATGATGAAAAAACCTGTACTTGCGTTAACTGTTCTTTCATTAAGCCTAAGTGCAATCATCGCCCCACTGCCTGCGACGGCCGCTCTGCCTTTGTCCGTTAATGGTGAGCAACTACCCAGCCTTGCACCTATGCTAGAGAAGGTCACCCCCGCAGTGGTCAGCATCGCCGTAGAGGGGACTCAAGTTTCTCGACAGCAATTGCCAGACCAGTTTCGCTTTTTCTTTGGTCCCGACTTCCCTACTGAACAGCTTCAAGAGCGCCCATTCCGCGGGCTAGGCTCCGGTGTCGTGATTGACGCCAAGAAAGGCTACATAGTAACTAACTATCACGTCATCAATGGTGCGGAAGAGATCCGTATCAAACTTGGTGATGGACGCGAGTTCGATGCAGAACTTGTTGGTGGCGATGAAATGTCTGATGTTGCGCTACTTAAAGTGGATGGCGCGAAAAACCTCACTGAGATTAAGGTGGCGGATTCGGATACGCTCCGTGTTGGTGACTTTACGGTGGCCATTGGTAACCCATTCGGCCTAGGCCAAACCGTCACCTCTGGTATTGTCTCTGCGCTGGGTCGAAGTGGTCTCAACATTGAAAACTTTGAGAACTTCATCCAAACGGATGCTGCTATCAACAGTGGTAACTCAGGTGGCGCTTTAGTGAACCTAAATGGTGAGCTCATTGGTATCAACACAGCCATCCTAGGACCTAATGGTGGCAACGTCGGTATCGGTTTCGCTATCCCATCGAACATGATGACCAACCTCACCGAGCAAATCATCGAGTTTGGAGAAGTGAAACGTGGCATGCTGGGCGTTCAAGGTGGTGAAGTCACTTCTGAGCTTGCTGAAGCACTGGGCTATGAATCAAGCAAAGGGGCATTTGTCGGCCAAGTCGTGCCGGATAGCGCAGCCGATAAAGCTGGATTGGAAGCGGGCGACATTATTGTCTCAGTCAATGGCAAAGCCATTTCGAGCTTTAGCGAATTGCGCGCCAAAGTGGCCACGCTAGGCGCAGGTAAAACCGTAACGCTGGGTGTCGTTCGTGATGGCAAAGAGAAATCTTTCAAGGCGACCCTGAAAGAGGCAAACCAAACCGTAACCAAAGCAGACAAGCTCCATGAAGGGTTAACGGGTGCCGAGTTTGCCAATACCACCAGTAGTGATGCCATTGAAGGGGTTAAGGTGACATCGGTTGCAGAAGGATCACCTGCTGCTCGATATGAGCTACAAAAAGATGACATTATCATCGGTGTGAACCGCACTCGAGTGAAAAACGTCGCTCAGTTGCGTAAGTTGCTTGAGAAAAAACCTGGCGTATTAGCACTGAACATTCAGCGCGGCGACAGAACCATTTACCTTGTCGTTCGATAATCACGACATAGCTTGGTTAATTTTGTGTCATAGAGCAGCCCTATTGAGGCTGCTCTTTTATTCTCAGCAGTAGAAATGATATCCTTTCCTACTCTGCTGTACGTCTTTTACTTTTTCGGTTGATTTCAAAAAATTATCTCGTTTTACGAGTTAGTTAATACTAACTTAACAAGGTAACCGTTTGCTAAGTCTGACATTGCGGCTATATTTTCGATTCAACTCGAGGGAACAATGCTGAACTTTTTAATCCGCTCTGTATCTATGGGTCTTATTACGGCGCTCTTAGTGCTACTGGCGGTACCTTCCCTCAGACAAAACGTCATACCGAATAATATCGTCTCGCAACCTGAATACGACCAATCTCAGCAAATCTCATTTAATCAAGCGGTACGCAAGGCAGCGCCCGCGGTCGTCAATATTTACAGTCGTCAGTATAAAGAGAGCGATCGCACCACACTGTCAACGCAAGGCCTAGGCTCCGGCGTCATTGTTAGCGACAAAGGCTACATTATTACCAATTATCACGTCGTCGCCAATGCTGACCAAATCATTGTCGCACTGCAAGATGGGCGCGTAGCTGCCGCCCAGCTTGTTGGTAAAGATCAGCGCACCGACATTGCGGTACTGCGCATTGAAGGGGGTAACCTGCCGGTTATCCCGCTCAATCCAAACTACTCACCAAAAGTGGGCGATGTGGTACTGGCGATTGGTAACCCATATAATTTAGGGCAAACCACCACCTTTGGTATCATCTCGCTACGGGACGCTCATCCATTAGCGCCGGTGGTATTCAAGCCTTCATCCAAACCGACGCCGCCATCAACCAAGGTAACTCAGGGGGCGCCTTGGTGAACACGCTGGGAGAACTTGTCGGTATTAACACCGCCTCATTCCAGCAAGCCACAGATTTAGAAACCTACGGTATTTCGTTTGCCATTCCTTACCAGCTGGCGAGTAAAATCATGGAAAAAATCATCGCTGATGGACGCGTTATCCGCGGCTACATTGGTATTGATGGCCAAGATATTAACTCCGTCACTGCTCGCCTACTTGGCAATGAACACATTGGCGGCATCATAGTGCTAGGGCTTGACCCCGAAGGGCCTGCGGCTAACGCTGGCATTGAAGTTCAAGACATCATCTTGATGATTGATGGCAATAAACTGAATGGCCGCCAAGGCGTTTTAGATTTGGTTACCGACCTAAGACCCGGTACCACGGTTGATGTGAAATTACTGCGTGACGGTAAAGAGCTCATCCTGCCGGTCACTGTGGGTGAAGATAGCCGAGAATAGAGGCTCGCTAACACTCCCCTACTCAACCTGACATAAAAAAACCTCCGACAGTGTCGGAGGTTTTTACGTTTTATTTCTGCGTGTTAGTGGCTTACTCTTCGGTAGTGCTTTCAGGTTCGTTGCCCGTATCGACCTCGATACGAGTCACTCGCTGTAGACCGCGTGGCAGCAATCCACCGCGACGTCCGCGTTCACCACGGAAGTTATCCAGGTCACTCGCTTTCAGTCCAAGCTTACGCTTGCCAGCATAAAGGGTAATAGATACACCTTTTGGCAACGCCATCAAGTGAGAAACAAACTCCTCACGCGCCTTCGCCTTCGCCGATGGAATATTGATGATCTTATTCCCTTTACCCTTACCTAACTGCGGCAAGTCTTTAATTGGGAACAACAACATACGGCCTTGGTTGGTGATGGCTAAAATTTCGTCTGACTCAAGATCGCCAACCGTTGCTGGCGTCATCACTTCAGACGCTTGTGGCAGAGTCACCAGCGCTTTACCGCTGCGGTTTTTCGATAGCAGATCGCTACCTTTACACACAAAGCCATAACCCGCATCTGAGCCAATCAACCACAGCTGATCTTCCTCACCCATCACCACTTGGCGTACTGTCGAGCCAGCACTGATGTTGAGTCGACCAGTAATCGGCTCACCTTGGCTTCGAGCGGATGGCAACGAGTGCGACTCTAACGAGTAACTGCGTCCATCGCTGCCAAGGAACACTGCAGGCTGATTACTCTTACCTCTGGCGGAGGCTAGGAATTTATCACCCGCTTTGTAATTGAGTCCGCTTGGATCAACATCGTGGCCTTTAGCATGACGGATCCAGCCTTTTTCTGACAACACAACCGTGATTGGTTCGCTTGGTACCAAATCACGCTCGGTCATCGCTTTCGCTTCCGCGCGCTCAACGATTGGAGAGCGGCGGTCGTCACCGTACTTCTCTGCGTCAGCTTGAATTTCTTTCTTCAATAGCGTGTTCATACGACGCTCAGAGCCAAGTAGCTTTTCTAGCTTCTCACGCTCTTTCTCAAGCTCGTCTTGTTCGCCGCGGATCTTCATTTCTTCCAGCTTCGCAAGGTGGCGAAGTTTGGTGTCTAAAATCGCATCCGCTTGAATATCCGTGATGCCAAAACGCGCCATCAGCACGGCCTTTGGATCGTCTTCCGTACGAATGATCTCAATCACTTCATCAAGGTTGAGGTACGCAACCAACAAACCTTCAAGGATGTGCAAACGAGCTAGGATCTTGTCTAGGCGATATTGAATACGCTTACGTACTGTCTCACGGCGATACTCAATCCATTCCGTTAAGATCTGTACCAGACCTTTTACTTGCGGACGGTTATCGAGACCGATCATGTTAAGGTTCACACGGAAGTTCTTCTCAAGATCGGTCGATGCGAACAAGTGATTCATCAATTGGTCGCAATCAATACGGTTTGAGCGCGGCACCACGACGATACGCGTTGGGTTTTCGTGATCCGACTCGTCGCGCAAGTCATCTACATTGGCAGTTTCTTGGCACGCATTTGGTTTGCAATCTGCTCAAGCAGCTTAGCGCCAGACACCTGATGTGGCAGCGCAGTGATGACAATCTCCGAGCCTTCTTTGTGCCACACTGCACGCATCTTCACACTACCACGGCCGGTACGATAGATTTTCTCTAGGTCAGCTTGCGGTGAAATGATTTCAGCCTCGGTCGGGTAATCTGGGCCTTTAACAAACTCCATCACCTCAGCAAGCTCAGATTTTGGCTTATCAATAAGATGAATCGTTGCGTCGGCAATCTCACGCACGTTGTGCGGCGGGATGTCCGTTGCCATACCGACTGCGATACCGGTAATACCGTTAAGCAAAATGTGCGGCAACCTCGCCGGTAGGATCTTCGGCTCTTTCATGGTGCCGTCGAAGTTTGGCTGCCACTCAACCGTACCTTGACCGAGTTCACCAAGCAGTACTTCAGCAAACTTGGACAATTTGGCTTCGGTATAACGCATCGCAGCGAACGATTTTGGATCGTCTGGGGCACCCCAGTTACCTTGACCGTCCACCAGCGGGTAGCGATAAGAGAATGGCTGAGCCATCAATACCATGGCTTCATAACACGCCGAGTCGCCATGCGGGTGATACTTACCCAACACGTCACCAACGGTACGTGCCGATTTCTTGTATTTCGCCGATGCGGACAGACCCAGCTCAGACATCGCATAGATAATGCGGCGCTGCACGGGTTTCAATCCATCACCGATGTAAGGCAATGCACGATCCATAATCACGTACATTGAGTAATTCAGATAGGCGTCTTCAGTGAACTTTCGCAGAGGCAGCTGTTCTACACCATCAAAAGACATTTCAGTCGACATTGTTATACCTCAGCCATGTCACCGTTGTTTTGTAGCCAGCTACGACGATCATCAGCACGCTTCTTACCAAGTAGCATATCCATCATCTCATTGGTGGCTTCGTCATCATCAATGGTCAACTGCACTAAGCGACGGGTATTAGGATCCATCGTAGTTTCACGCAGCTGTAGTGGGTTCATCTCACCCAGACCTTTGAATCGTTGAACGTTGATCTTCGCTTTCTTCTTGCTCAAACGCTCAAGCACGCCATCTTTTTCATCGTCATCAAGGGCGTAGAACACTTCTTTACCACAGTCGATACGATACAGAGGTGGCATGGCGACATAGACGTGTCCGGCAGCAACCAACGAGCGGAAATGCTTGGTAAAGAGTGCACACAGAAGAGTTGCAATGTGCAGACCATCCGAGTCCGCATCGGCAAGAATACACACTTTACCGTAACGCAGGCCGTCTAGGTTTTCGGTATCCGGGTCAATGCCCAAAGCCACCGAGATATCGTGTACTTCTTGAGACGCCAAAACTTGGTCTGCCGATACTTCCCATGTATTTAGGATTTTACCGCGCAGTGGCATCACGCTTGGAACTCACGATCGCGCGCCTGTTTGGCACTACCACCCGCCGAGTCACCCTCCACGAAGAAAATTTCTGTGCGATTTAAGTCTTGTTGCGAACAGTCTGTGAGCTTACCTGGTAGCGCAGGGCCAGAGGCCACCTTCTTACGCACCACTTTTTTGCTGGCACGCATACGGCGATGCGCGTTGGCAATACACACTTCAGCCAACTGCTCTGCAAGTTGAGGCTTTTCATTCAACCATAGGCTAAATGCATCTTTGACCACACCAGATACAAACGCCGCGCACTGACGAGAAGAAAGACGCTCTTTGGTCTGTCCGGCAAATTGCGGGTCTTGCATCTTAATGGACAGGACGTATGAACAGCGCTCAAATACATCATCACCGGTCAGCTTGACGCCACGAGGTAGCAGATTACGGAACTCACAGAATTCACGCATTGCATCCAAAAGGCCTTGGCGCAGACCATTGACGTGCGTACCGCCTTGCGCAGTCGGGATCAGGTTAACGTAGCTTTCGGTGATCATCTCACCGCCTTCTGGCTGCCAGATCACAGCCCAAGTTGCCGCTTCTGTTTCTGCAGCAAACTCGCCAGTAAATGGTGCTTCAGGCAGAACTGCGTAGCCCTTTACGCCTTCCGCTAGATAGTCTTTTAGACCATCTTCGTAGTACCACTTATAGTCTTTGCCGTTCACCTTATCGGTAAAGGTAATTTCAAGACCCGGACACAACACGGCTTTCGCACGCAGGTTGTTCACCAAACGAGTGACCGAGAAGTTCGCCGAGTCAAAATAGCTCGCATCAGGCCAGAAATGAACGCTAGTACCGCGATTACGGCGACCACAAGTGCCAGTCACTGTCAGTTCTTGAACTTTATTGCCGTGCTCAAAGGCCATTTCGTACACTTGACCATCGCGACGTACGGCAACTTCAACGCGTTTCGAAAGCGCGTTAACCACAGAGATACCAACCCCGTGCAAACCGCCGGAGAATTGATAGTTTTTGTTCGAGAACTTACCACCAGCGTGAAGCTTACAGAAAATAAGCTCAACACCTGAAATCTTCTCTTCAGGGTGGATATCGACTGGCATACCACGACCATCATCAATTACTTCTAGCGATTGGTCAGCATGCAGAATGACTTGTACCTTAGAGGCATGTCCGGCTAGCGCTTCATCGACACTGTTATCGATAACTTCTTGGCCCAAGTGGTTTGGACGCGCTGTATCCGTATACATCCCTGGTCGGCGACGTACTGGCTCAAGACCATTGAGAACCTCAATGGCTCCAGCATTATATTGTTCTGTCATAATACGGAAATTTTACTCAAATAATGATTGATACTTAGCAGCAAAAATAGAGATTGCGACTTAGTGTCGCTGGCCCGTTTGTTAAATCGTGCATCGTTGAATAGTGCACTACTGCGGGCTACGCGCAAGTACAGACACATCATAGTCTGGCTCAACGCAAGTGTTGTCAAGTTTCACGCAGAAGTTGGAGGGAAAATTATGACTGTCTCCTCAAGGGAGACGAAAAAAGCGACGATTACAGGCCCAAGAAGCGGATAATCTGTTCAGGGAATCGTTCAAAACCGACAAAGCTATGATCGCCATTTTCTTCGACGGTTTGCTTGCATTGGCGATACTTGTCGACCGCCTGGCGATAATCTAGAACTTCATCGCCCTCTTGCTGCAACAGCCAAAAATCGTCAGGTGATTGAATGGTTTCCACATCGAGCGCTTTGAGCTCATCAATGTGTTTCGCTTCCAACACGTAACGCTCGTTAGTATACGGATTTTGCTGTTCACCGAGAAAATCGAGCAGAAGCTCATAAGGCTTAACCGCTGGATTGATCAATACTGCTTTAAAACCATAGTGATGATTAAGCCAGGTGGATAGGTAACCGCCCAGCGAGCTTCCAACCAGCGCTATCTGGTAGTCCGCTTGGTATTGACCCACGATTTGCTCAAGGTAGCGCGCAGCCTGCTCTGGAAAACACGGCATTTGCGGCACGACTACTTTGATATCGGGCCTCGCCTGCTGACAATACGCCAACATAGCTTGAGCCTTAAACGACTCGGGTGAGCTGTTAAAGCCGTGGATATAAAGAAGCAGCGGACGCTTTGCGCTCATTAGTAACCTTCCGCGTTGAAATCGGGACGAAATGCGCCGTGTGGCAACCTTTTTACTTCTGTTTTCACTTCACCATCGGCACACAGCTCTAGCTCCCGCCAACCCGGTGATCGAGTATCAAGCGCAAACTCGTTAGAATTTGGCTTAAACTGTACACACGTCGATGGTGTTGCAAGCACGCGAACGTCATTGCGAAGATGATCCAACTCTTGATGGATATGGCCGCACAATACAGCACGAACATTGTTGTGCTTTTCCACTACCTGCCAAAACTCGTGCGCATCTTTGAGCGAGTGTTGGTCAAGCCACGCACTATTCACCAGCATCGGGTGGTGATGCAATAGCACTAATGTATGTCTGTCGCTATGCTCGGTCAGTTTGCGATCTAAAAAGTCTAACTGACTGTCACTGAGTCGGCCGTGCGGCACGCCTACCACTTGCGAATCAAGCAGCAATACTTGCCAATGCTCACCGAGCAATGCATAAGTCACATCCTGAATCAGCGGCGCACTCACGACACTGTTCATGCATGGCTTATAGTCATGGTTACCGGGCAGCCAGTAACAAGGCAAGCCCAACGGCTCGATACCATCGACAAATTTTTGATACGACGCTTCGGTATGATCCTGAGAAATATCGCCCGTCGCGAGCAAAGCATCAAACGGCATGCCTTGCTGCATAACTTCCGCTACGACGGCGTGAAAACTATCTTGGGTATTAACACTCAGTAAGCAACCATCATCAGGCGCAAACAGATGCGTGTCCGTTAATTGCAGCAACCTAACGCTACTTAACTGAGATTCATCACTGGGTGTTGTGTTCAAAATATTAAAAACCTGAAATTATAATTCTTGTTAGCTGCGATACATGATCGGAGCTCGACTAATGCCATTTTTTAAACAGAACGTCAGCCAATCACTTAAAAACTGATTAAACTGAAATTTTTCGTCCTTTTGATGCATCTTTGCGTTGGGGTAATCGTACCTTGCTTGGACGCGAGACGCGTTTTCACAATCACTTACCTCTGCCACTTTTGCATCGTGATAGAGCCTAACGGTCATTTTAGGCAATGGGAAAACAGGAAGCTCATCATCTTGGAAAATTTCAACCAATGTTGTGTACTTCGTCACTTCTCGCACTTCTAACTGGTAAGTCAGAGAGCCTGCTTGATAACAGCGTACATCCCCAACTTCTGGCTGTGTTGGGATCAAGCGATTGAGCTTAGCGTAGTTGGTTTCATAAATACGCATTAACTCAGCAAGATCAACATGATACGTATTAGTATCGACAACACGAGCCATAAAAAATTCCCTCTACCATTGCTGCTTGAGCTTTTGGTAATTCAGTTGTAGCCATTGTAAGGCGATAATGGAGGCACCATTTTCAATCTCGCCACTCTCCACCATTTGGTATGCACGCTCGCGAGAGACCACGCTCACGCGAATGTCTTCACCTTCACTTTCAAGGCCGTGAACACCGCACGCCTGCGTCGCATCGACGTGACCAACAAACACGTGAATCCGCTCGTTGCAGCCACCTGAAGATGGGTAGTACCGCGTAATGGGCACCAACTGCTTCACATCAACGCCCGCTTCTTCCACTGCTTCACGGCAAACCAGCTCTTCGATACTCTCTTGCTTATCGACAATACCGGCAACAATTTCTATTTGCCATGGATGAGAGTGTTCAAGAGCACCAACACGGATTTGTTCAATCAGCACGACTTGATCAGTGATCGGATCATAAGGCAGCATAGCGGCTGCATCGCCACGAACAAACATTTCTCGGTCAATTAATGCACTCCAGCCCCCTTCAAAGCGCTTATGCTTGAAGCGAAACTGAACCATTTCAAAAAAACCTTTAAATACGGTTTGTTTTGACACAACCTCAACGTCTTGCGACGTATAATGCTCGCCTGACTTTAATCCGTCTTTCATCATCGACCTCTGGCTTCCGTGAACCTTATAGTTACTCAAGGAATAGAGCGACTACCAAGGACACGGCTCAATTTTTCACGTAAAAATTCAAAATTAATTTGATTCTGGTTAATTATTTGTCTCAACTTTTGGTGAGCTTGCGTAAAAAAGTGCAAAGTTTCGAGTGAATTACGGCCAATTTAAGTTAAACTGTGAATCATACCTTTATTAGTATTACTAGGCAGGATTAGGACAAATGAAAAAACTGCTTCCACTCTTTATTACAGCTGCATTAGGAAGCGTAAGTGCAGCGACATGGGCCGACTCCCTAACCGAGATCTACGATCAAGCAAAGCAAAACGATCCTCAGTTGCTACGTGCAGCAGCTCAACGTGATCGTGCATTTGAAGCGATCAATTCTGCTCGTGCAACACTTCTACCACAAATCAACTTGACCGCTGGGTATGACTTTACTCGAGCGGATTACGATTTTGGGGACAGTGATAACCTAACGGCTGGCGTTGGCTTCTCTCAAGAGCTGTACAACCGTACAAGTTGGATCACACTAGACACGGCTGAAAAAACGGCGCGTCAAGCGGACTCTCAATATGCAGCGGCGCAACAATCCCTAATCCTTCGTACCGCGCAAGCATACTTTGAAGTGCTACGTTCAAAAGACAACCTAGAATCTGTTCGCGCCAACAAAGCCGCGGTTGCTCGCCAGCTAGAGCAAACCAAGCAGCGCTTTGAAGTGGGCCTATCGGCGATTACCGACGTTCACGATGCGCAAGCTCAGTATGACCGCGTCCTTGCTGACGAGGTTGTTGCAGAAAACAACCTACTAAACCAATACGAAGCACTGCGTGAGATCACAGGTCAAGAGCACAACAATATTGACGTCCTTGATACCGACCGTTTCGCTGCAGCTCGCCCAGAGCAAGACGTTAACTTCTTCCTCGAAGAAGCACAGTCGAAGAACTTAGATCTACTGTCTGCACGTATCGGTCAAGATATCGCCAAAGACAACATCACGTTAGCAAGCTCTGGTCACCTACCTAAGCTTACTCTTGATGGTGGCTACGGTTATGACAATGAACGTAACTCTGACAGTCAACGCGTGAGACAAGGTAACGATACGACTAACGTATTCAACGCTGGTATCAACTTGTCTATCCCACTATATACCGGTGGTAACATTACCTCGCAAACCCGCCAAGCAGAGTTTGCCTACGTTGAAGCAAGTGAGCAGCTAGAGCAAACCTACCGCTCGGTGGTTCGTAATGTTCGTGCAAATAACAACAACATCAACTCTTCTATCGGTGCAATCCGTGCCTTTGAGCAGACGGTAATTTCTGCAGAATCGGCACTAGAAGCAACCAAAGCAGGTTTCGATGTCGGTACGCGTACTATCGTTGACGTTCTAGAGGCAACTCAGGCACTTTACGATGCAGAAAGCAACCTATCTGATGCGCGTTACGACTACATCGTCAGTGTGCTCAACCTACGTCAATCTGTAGGTACCTTGAGTGAGCAAGATATTATTGATATCAATGCTGGCCTTAAGAAAGCGAACTAACTCATCGTTTGCCATCACATAGCTAGCCAGCACTAAAAAGGGACGCCTCGGCGTCCCTTTTGTTTATCTGGTATAAAGGCTTAAATTAGCCTTTGCCACCTTTGATCGCTTCAATGATTTCTGTCGTTGAGCAGCCATCTTCGAAGTTAAGTACCTTCACTTCACCGCCCGCCGCAATCACTTCTTTACCACCCGCTATCTCTTCTGGTTTGTAATCGCCACCTTTCACCAACAGTGATGGAAGCACTTCTGAGATCAAGCGACGCGGCGTCTCTTCCGAAAACGGAACCACCCAATCCACTGCGCCCAGACCAGCCAATACTGCCATACGGCGATCCGTTGGATTCACTGGACGACCGGGACCTTTCAATGCGCGAACAGATTCATCGGTATTGACCGCCACAATCAAGCGATCGCCCAGCTCTGCTGCGTGATTAAGATAAGAAACATGACCAGCATGTAAGATATCAAAACAGCCATTGGTCATGACCACCTTCTCACCTTTCGCGCGCGCTTTAGCAACGGCTTCAATAAGTGCTTGCTCACTAATCACGCCATAGTCAGTATCTTGGCTACCATGAACCGCTTCCGCTAGCTCAATCGTTGATAGCGTTGACGTACCCAGTTTACCCACAACTACACCCGCAGCTGCATTCGCCAGTGCACAGGCTTCATCTAGCGGTTTGCCTGCTGCAACCGATGCTGCCAATACTGAAATCACCGTATCGCCTGCACCTGTTACGTCATAAACTTCTTTGGCTTGAGTCGGCAGATGGAATGGCTCTAGACCACGGCGTAGCAAGGTCATGCCGTGCTCGCTTCGCGTCACCAATAGCGCGTCAAAGTCGAACTGCTCGATAAGTGCGTTGCCTTTTTCGATCAGCTCTTGTTCGTTCTTCACTTTACCCACAACATGCTCAAACTCAGCCATGTTTGGTGTCAGCAAAGTTGCACCACGATAGCGTTCAAAATCCGCACCTTTCGGGTCAATAAATACTGGAACGCCAGCTGCTTTTGCTTTTTGGATGTAACGCTGAACGTGCTCTAGTGCACCTTTGGCATAATCCGATAAGATCACGGCACGAACATCGGGTAGCGCTTGTTCCATTTTCGCCAGTACCAACTCTGGGTCAGTGTTCTCAAATTTGTCTTCAAAATCGAGACGGATAAGCTGTTGACCACGGCTCAGTACACGTAATTTAGTAATGGTTGGATAATCTGGCAAAGCAACAAAGTCACATTTCACTTTCAGTGAAGTGAGCGTTTCAGTCAGTACTTTCGCTGGTTCATCCATCCCCACCAAACCGATGGTGTGAGCATGGCCACCAAGCGACGCAATGTTCATTGCCACGTTCGCAGCACCACCCGGACGCTCTTCGTTGTTTTTCTACTTTCACTACAGGTACTGGCGCTTCTGGTGAGATACGTCCCGTTGGACCGTACCAGTAGCGATCAAGCATGACATCGCCAACAATCAATACGCCAGAATCGCTGTAATTCGGTAGGATGGGTTTCATTTCTGTACTCCACATAGTGACAAAGAAGATGCCATGGCATCTTCTTATCATAATTTACGTTGGCTTTGTCTCAGTAAGCCTTTGATGGGATAGTAGCACAACTCCTTACTGCACTACTAAAACAAGCCACGCTTTTCTCTAGCGGGTTCCAAGCCAGGCATTCCATGCTTCGACCACAATGGCTTTTTCCGGTTCAAACTTTTCTTCAGCCACATCCGCATCCAAATTGAGAAGATTGCGGTGATGGATCTCATCACGCAGTGTCGTGTAAGCATGAGTCAGCGCCATCGCTTGTCCTTCTTCCATCACGCCTTGTGCCATCATCGACTCAAAGATACGCACATTATCAGACCAACGCGTCAGTTTCGGTTTGTCATGGCTGTATTGCAGCACTAGGTACTGAGCCAAGAACTCAATATCGGTGATCCCGCCGGGATCTTGCTTAAGCATAAAGCGTCCCGCTTTCTTGCCGCCCAAATGGTCACGCATTTTCTCACGCATATCGACCACTTGCTCGATAAGTTCGGCTTTGTCGCGAGACTTACACAAAATATTATGGCGAGTAGCCCCGAATGCTTTCTCCAGTGGTGCATCTCCATAAATCATTCGTGCTCGAACGAGTGCCTGATGCTCCCAGGTCCAAGCATCATTATGTTGATAATCATCGAACGCATCGGTTGGACTCACTAATAGCCCTGACGCGCCAGAAGGGCGCAATCGAGTATCCACTTCATACAAGATGCCCGACGCGGTGCGTGTCGAGAAGATATGTATGATGCGCTGCGCTAGACGCAAGTAAAACTGGCGACCATCAATCTCTTTCTTACCGTCGGTATACACGCTCACTGGCAGTCGTGCATAAATACGATATCCAAGTCTGAATTATAGCCAAGCTCCCAGCCGCCAACTTTGCCATAACCAATAACAGCAAACCCTTTGCTACCTCGGTCTTTTAGATGCGATGGCTCACCATACTTGGCGGCCATTTGCTGCCACGCTTGGTTGATACCCGCCTCAACAATCGCCTCGGCTAGGTAAGTTAAATGATCGCTTACCTTCATCACTGGCAATACGCCCGCAATATCTGCGGCGGCGATCCTAAGGATACAGGTTTGTTTAAACTGCCTCAGTGCCTCCATCTGCTGCTCCATATCCTCTTCTGGGATGCGAGCTAGATAATCACGCAGTTCAGTCTTATAGGACTCCAAAGGAACAGGATTATAGAGATGTGCAGGGTCAAGAAGTTCATCCAGAAGAACTGGGTAACGACCAAGCTGCTCTGAAATCATCGGGCTCGCAGTACACAAGCGAACAAGTTGAGTCAGCGCCGCTGGATGTTCATCAAGCAGCTCTAGATATGTCGTGCGGGTGACAATTCGGTGCAGAACATGCAGCACTCGTGGCAAACCAAATTCCGCGTCTTTGTGGCTATAGATAGCGCTAAAGACCTTTGGCATTAATCGGTTGAGTACCTCTCGCCCTCTCGGCCCTAAGGTCTTTTTAGCCAGATCAGCCTTGAATTGCTGAATGGTTGCACACTTGTCTTGGGCATTTTCCACCTTGAGGTCATGTTCTAAGATATGCTCGATAACTTCGGTACGGCCAACCATATCCCAAAGCTCATGAAAGTGCTTAGCGATTGGATCGACGTCTTCGTCTTCTTCATCTTCACCAATTAAGTTGGCAAACACGTTGTGGACGTTGAGCATATGCTGCTCAGTAGCGCTGAGCATGCTCTTCCAGTCGTCAAAGCCCATAGCAAAGGCAAGCTTGCGCTGTTCCGATTCATTGTCTGGCAGAGTTTGAGTCTGCTTATCGGCCATTGCTTGCAAAAGGTTTTCTTGACGACGCAAGAAACAATATCCGTCTCTCAACTGATTGACTTCGTTTAATTCAAGCAGCTTTAAGGTTTCAATCGCGTCCAATGTCTCCAGCAAGCCTCGGCCACGGAGACTTGGCTCACGGCCACCGCGGATCAGTTGAAACACCTGAGCAATAAACTCGACCTCGCGAATACCACCGGCACCAAGTTTGATGTTATTGCCTAGACCACGTCTCTCACCTCGCTGCTGATCATCGACTTCATTCGGCGCAAAGATTGGATGGCACTAAAGTCGATATAACGACGGAAAACAAAAGGGCGCAGCATCTGTCTAAGCTCTTGGTATTCAGGGTACATTTCACGCCCCATCACTCGAGCTTTCACCATGGCGTAGCGCTCCCAGTCACGCCCCTGCTCTTGATAATAATCTTCCAGTGCCGCGTAACTCATTACCAAAGGACCACTTTCCCCAAACGGTCTCAAACGCATATCGACGCGATAACAGAAACCATCAAAGGTTTGCTGATCAAGTGCCTTTATGATGCGCTGACCGAGACGAGTGAAGAACTGGGCATTCGCGATCGAGCGGCGCGCTCCTTGCGTCTCACCGTTTTCTGGATAAGTAAAAATAAGATCGATGTCGGAGGAAAAATTAAGCTCACCACCACCCAGCTTACCCATACCAATGATCAACATTGGCTGCGCTTCGCCATCAGCATTGCAAGGCGTGCCCCACTCTTTACAACAGACTTGGTATTGCCATTGATAAGTCTCAAAGATCATCGCTTCGGCAAGCATCGACAAATGGCTTAGGCTCTCCTCCAGCGTCCAATCATTGAGGAAATCTCGCCAAGCGATATAGACCATTTCCCGATTGCGGAAGCGGCGCAGTACGCGGTGGCCATCGACTTCTTGCTCACAGTCCGCCAGTTGAGCTTCTAAACGTTCTCGATACTCCTGCTCGCGGCTTGATTCACTGAGCATTTCTGGCAGTTGTTCAAACAACATGTGATCTTGTTGCAATGCTTCAGTGACGAACTTGCTCATTGCCGTCACTTGTTGCAACTGAGTCAGTCTCTCTGGAGACCAGTGGGAGAAATCGGAATAAGTGTCTTTGAGTTGCGCTAACGCCTTATCAGCGTCTTGTTGTAATTCGGGAGGCAGTTGCATTTGTCGTCCTTGTCTCGACTCATAACAAAAAGTGGTGACCGAGGCCACCACTTGTTTCATTCGCTTGTCGCTGTGATTATTGGAACTTGCCAAAAAGCCTTAGCTTCTCAGGCCAATTCCCTTGGTCACTAAATGATGGGCTACACCATAAAGTACCACGATAAACGCCAAGAGTACGCCAAAAGATGTCACAATCCCTACATCCGACACACCCAAAAATCCGTAGCGGAACGCGTTAACCATGTAGACAATAGGATTGATTTTCGACACGCCCTGCCAAAACTCAGGCAGCAAGCTAATGGAATAGAATACGCCGCCAAGATAAGTCAGTGGGGTCAGTACAAACGTTGGAATAATCGAGATATCATCGAACGTCTTAGCAAACACGGCGTTGATGAGACCGCCTAGGGCAAAGACCACCGAGGTTAAAAACACCGTCGCAATAATAATGCCCCAATGCTCTACCCGCAGATCGACAAACAGCAGCGATACAATCGTCACTATGGTACCTACGAGTAATCCGCGCACCACACCGCCCATCACAAAGCCTGCAATAATGATGTAGTTTGGCACTGGCGCAACGAGTAACTCTTCAATATTGCGCTGAACTTAGCGCTAAAGAATGACGACGCCACGTTAGAATAGGAGTTGGTAATCACCGACATCATGATAAGACCCGGCACAATGTACTCCATGTAACTAAAGCCGTTCATCTCACCGATGCGTGAGCCGATAAGGCTACCAAAGATAATGAAGTACAGCGTCATGGTGATCGCTGGCGGTACCAGTGTTTGCACCCAAATGCGAGTGAAGCGATTGATCTCTTTGGTCAATAAGCTCTTAAAAGCCGTCCAATACAAACCATACATGTTCATTATTTTGCCTCCGTTTGTTCACGAACAATGGAGACAAACAGCTCTTCAAGTCGGTTCGCTTTGTTTCTCATTGATAACACCTTAATGCCAGCAGCTGAGAGCTGGCTGAAGATATGGTTAAGACCCTGAGTCTTCTCAATTTCTATCTCTAAAGAGCCATTGACCAAGTACTGCGTATTCACACCCTCAAGCTCAGGGATCTCCGCATTACCTTCAATATCTAGAATGAAGGTCTCGACGTGCAGTTTGTTCAGCAGCGCTTTCATTGAGGTGTTCTCGATCAGCTCACCACGCTGGATAATACCGATGTTACGACACAGCAGCTCTGCTTCTTCAAGGTAGTGAGTCGTCAAAATGATGGTAATACCTTGACGATTGATCTCTTTTAGAAAATCCCACATTGAGCGGCGCAGTTCGATATCGACCCCGGCGGTTGGCTCATCCAAGATCAGCAGTTTAGGCTCGTGCATCAAGGCGCGGGCAATCATCAGGCGACGCTTCATCCCGCCCGACAAATTACGAGCTCGCTCGCTGCGCTTTTCCCACAAATCAAGCTGAGATAGGTACTTCTGTGCTCTTTGTTTCGCAACGTCTTTCGGTACACCGTAGTAACCTGCTTGCTGAAGGACGATTTGCTCCACCGTTTCAAACTGGTTGAAGTTGAATTCTTGTGGAACCAAACCCAGTTGCTGCTTCGCGAGCTCAAGCTCTTTATCGATGTCATGACCAAACACGCTCACTTTACCTGAGGTTTTGTTGACCAATGATGTAATAATGCCGATGGTGGTCGACTTCCCTGCTCCGTTAGGCCCAAGCAAGGCGTAAAAGTCACCTTGTTCGACGGTCAAACTCACACCCTTGAGCGCTTCAAAGCCACCGGCGTATGTTTTTTTTAGCTGTTCTATTTCTAGTGCGACCATAGCGTGCTTCCAAAATCTGCGTTGATAGAAATTGGAATATTTCCATCAATATCGAAAAGTTATCTGATGGTACTACACATGATGATTGTTGCACCAGTTTTCAAGTCGATAAGCAAAAATGAATATAAAAAAAGCGAGTGTGAAAACTCAGCACTCGCTTTTCTGATGGTTAGATGTCGCTAAGCCGTCGCGACATGGGCTGCCTCTAAGGCCGCTTCACGCTCAATGAAAATGTTGTCATCCGGCACCAAATCAATAACGTGGAACTTATCCAGTTGCTGACGGATCTTATCGTGTGGGCAGAGCAAGTACACATGACAATGAGCATCTTGTGCATCTTTAATCGCATTTTCCAATGCCAAACCGACAGTCACGTCGATCATAGGCACATCCGTCAAATCGAGGATCATCGCTTGATAATCAGAAATGCTCGAGTGCTGCCTAGAGATCGCTTTCGATACACTGAAGATCATCGGCCCCGACAAATAGAAAAACAGTACTTTACCTTGCGACTTCTCCAGCAGCGCTCGCTCCGTATCCGTCAATGGGACATCGTCATCATCGGCATCACTGATGGCTTTCACCTGTCTTGCTTGCTCACGGCTTAAACGCTCAATAATGATAATGTTTGAGATGAAGACGCCCAGTCCAACCGCAACAATCAAGTCAACGAAAACAGTCAGAAGCATCACACCATACATGATGGCCATACCCGGGATACTGACTTTGTGTGCTCGCTGAATGAAACTCCAATCTAAGATATTGAAGCCCACATACACCGCAATGCCAGCCAGTACCGCCATCGGAATAGGCTCTGTCAAACCACTGGCGACCAAAACCACCAGCATCAGAACTAGAGCGCGAATCACGCCAGAAAGAGGTGAACGAGCTCCAACCTGAATATTGGTCACGGTTCCCATCGTCGCACCTGCGCCAGGTAGCGCACCAAACAAACCAGCCAACAGGTTAGCAAGGCCCTGGCCACGTAGCTCTTTATCTGAGTCGTGCTCTTTACGAGTCAGGGAGTCACCGATAACCGCAGTAAGCAGTGTATCGATACAACCTAGCGTGCCAAGTACCAAAGCATCTATCACCATCTCTGTGAACATTTCTGCATTGAAGTGCGGCATCACCAATGACGGTAAGCCCGCAGGGATCTCACCTATGCGGCGAATCGACCCATCGTCGAACAGCAGTACGGACAACAGTGTCACTGCCACCAGTGCCACCAATTGAGGTGGGACATGTTGGCGGTATTTCTTAGGTAAAAGAAACAAAATCGCTAGCGTTAGCGCGCCAAGTAGTAGCTCGGCGAAGTCAATATTGGCAAGCAAATCTGGCAGCGCAGTGAGAGTACCAACAACTCCACCAGAAGGCGCAGCTTGCCCAAGCAATGGCGCCAACTGCAATATAATCAGTATTACGCCAATCCCTGACATAAAGCCTGATACCACACTGTATGGCATCAAGGTGACGTACTTACCAAGCTTGAGCGTCCCTAGCAGTATCTGAAATGCTCCCGCCATCATGACAACGGTAAAGGTCATGGCGAGTCCCGTTTCCGGATACTTGGCCATCATGCTGGTCAGTACTGCGGTCATGATCACCGTCATCGGACCGGTCGGCTCTGAGATCAAAGTCGACGAACCACCAAAGAGTGCGGCGAACAGACCAACCATGATCGCGCCCCAAAGACCTGCTTCGGCGCCTGCGCCGGATGCAACACCAAACGCGAGCGCTAATGGTAAAGAGATGATTGCGGTGGTCACACCACCAAACACATCCCCTTTTAGGTTAATATCTTCAAAACGACGTCCTAACTTCATTACTATCCCTGAGAAATAACCAAAAAATTGATTAAGGTTAACAAATGTGACCGCGAGTTAATATTTATTAAGTACTGCTCATTCGACATAAGTTATGACAATTTGTCACGCAATCGTTAAATAACTGATTTTACGTGCAAGAACACGTCAGATGAGTGAATTTGAGACACTTTTTAACGAGATTCAATTTGTAACATTGTGTATAGTGTGGCGAATTATTGAAGGGAAGTACCATGCCGGAAATCAAACAACTTTTTGACAACAACTCAAAATGGTCGCAAGAGATCACCTCTGAACGCCCAGAGTATTTCGCTAAGCTTGAAGAAGGGCAAAGCCCGGGCTTTCTGTGGATCGGTTGTTCCGATAGCCGAGTCCCAGCAGAGCGACTAACAGGTTTGTATTCAGGTGAGCTTTTTGTTCATCGAAACGTTGCCAACCAAGTCATTCATACCGACCTGAACTGTTTGTCCGTGGTGCAATACGCGGTTGACGTTCTCAAAGTGAAGCACATTATTGTATGTGGCCACTACGGTTGCGGCGGTGTAAATGCAGCCATCGACAATCCTCAATTGGGTCTTATCAATAACTGGCTTCTGCACATCCGCGATTTGTACCTTAAGCACCGTAAATTCTTAAATGAACTGCCACGTGAAGCTTGGGGAGACAAGCTCTGCGAGATCAACGTCGCTGAACAGGTGTACAACCTAGGTAACTCAACGATTCTGCAAAATGCTTGGGAAAGAGGCCAAGACGTAGAAGTGCACGGTGTGGTTTATGGTATTGGTGATGGCAAACTGGAAGACTTAGGTGTTCGTTGCTCAAGCCGTGAAACATTGGAAGCAAACTACCAAACAGCAATGCAGACAATCCTCGGCGCTGAGTAATAAGCTCAGACACAGGATCAAAAAAAGCCCACGTGTGGGCTTTTTTTATACTCGAGAGGTTACTCTTGAGGCACTACCTTACCGATGTATGGCAGGTGACGATACTTCTGAGCGTAATCGATACCCACGCCCACAACAAACTCATCAGGGATCTCAAAACCAATCCACTTCACATCAACGTCCACTTCACGGCGAGAAGGCTTATCCAGTAGCGTACAAATCTCGATAGACTTAGGCTCACGCAGCGACAGAATCTCTTTCACTTTGTTTAGCGTGTTGCCTGTATCGATGATGTCTTCAACGAGCAGTACGTCTTTACCTTTAATGTCATCATCAAGATCTTTAAGAATGCGCACATCGCGAGAGCTTTCCATGGTGTTGCCGTAGCTAGAAGCGGTCATGAAGTCGACACAGTGGGTCAAATCAATCGCACGAGCCAAATCCGCCATGAACACAAATGAGCCACGAAGCAGACCGACCATCACGAGATCTTCGCTGCCTTGGTAATGTTCGGTGATGGCTTTGCCTAACACTTGTACGCGCTCATGAACTTCTTGCTCAGAGATCATGACTTCTACAGTATGTTTCATATCTATCTCGATGTTGTATGTGGGTAGAACAAACGCAGCCAGGACCGCGCACCTTGATAGAGTATAAAACATCAAGATAAAGTCGCTCGCCTAGCATGCCTGTCAATTTGCGCGCAATAGTATCACTTTATACCGTCCGATAAAAACCCGCAGCACGCGCATAGTCCTTTGTAGCAACAACAATATCCGCTCCACTGTTAACGACTTCTGTTGAAAATTTATATTAATTTCACAACAAAATGTGATACGCAGATAAATTACTCTTAATTATGATAATTATCAGTGTATGACTATTGACCATTAACATATGCACCATTACACTTATCTGGAATTAGAAAAATAGGAGCAGTTAATTTCCATTTTGGAAATAACCCTACAAAGACTGGTATAACGTCATCGGTCGAAGGGTTTATGTGGTTTTCCGTCATGTGAAATGGCTGACTCATAATAAACGAGGAGTAAGGCGACGAAAAAAAAAGTCACCACCTCGACAATCGTTGGCAAGGAAAAACAATATGGACTCTATAGTAAAAAGACCTAGGACTCGTCTGTCTCCGCAAAAGCGTAAACTACAGCTTATGGAGATAGCGCTTGAAGTATTTGCAAAGCGCGGCATTGGACGCGGGGGACACGCCGATATCGCAGAAATCGCACAGGTTTCTGTTGCAACAGTATTCAACTACTTCCCAACGCGTGAAGACTTAGTGGATGAAGTACTCAACCATGTAGTGTGTCAGTACTCGAACTTTCTATCGAATACCATCGATCTTGATGTCAACATCAAAGACAACTTGGTGAACATCCTCGATGGTGTCGTCGATATGGTGGTCGAAGATTGTCACTGGAATAAAGTCTGGTTTGAGTGGAGCACATCAACCCGTGATGAAGTTTGGCCGCTGTTTGTTAGCTCAAACAAAACCAGCCAAGCTTTGATTGAAAACATGTTCATTAAGGCCATTGAACGCGGTGAAGTTTGCCCGCACCACAATCCAAAACACCTCACTAGTCTATTCCACGGCCTTTGCTACTCACTATTTGTAGAAGCAATGCGCACGAACGATAGCGATACCGTAAAATCGCTCACTGATTGCTATATGGATATGGTGTGCATTTACAACAATGGTGACGCACACGCATCATAGTTTGCTTATCGCGACTTGCTTATCAAGAGCATAAAAAAACGGCCAGTATCAATACTGGCCGTTTTTCTTTATTCAGAACTTACTTCTTTTTCTTCGCTTTCGCATTTGGAAGGTCAGTGATTGTGCCTTCAAATACTTCTGCTGCAAGACCGACAGATTCGTGCAGAGTTGGGTGAGCGTGGATAGTCAGAGCGATATCTTCTGCATCACAACCCATCTCGATCGCCAGACCGATTTCACCAAGCAGTTCACCACCGTTAGTACCAACGATAGCACCACCAATAACACGGTGAGACTCTTTATCAAAGATAAGCTTAGTCATACCATCAGCACAGTCAGACGCGATAGCGCGGCCAGATGCAGCCCATGGGAATGTCGCCACTTCGTAGTTGATACCTTCTGCTTTTGCTTCTTTTTCTGTCTTACCGACCCATGCCACTTCTGGCTCAGTGTAAGCAATTGAAGGAATCACTTTCGGGTCAAAGTAGTGCTTCTTACCAGAGATAACCTCAGCCGCTACGTGACCTTCATGCACACCTTTGTGAGCAAGCATTGGTTGACCCACGATGTCACCGATAGCGTGAATGTGTGGAACGTTAGTACGCATTTGCTTATCAACATTGATAAAGCCGCGCTCATCCACTTCAATACCCGCTTTCTCTGCATCAAGCAGCTTGCCGTTTGGCACACGACCGATAGCAACAAGAACGGCATCGTAACGCTCAGCTTCAGCAGGAGCTTTTTTGCCTTCCATCGAAACGTAGATACCGTCTTCTTTCGCTTCAACAGCCGTTACTTTGGTCTCAAGCATCAAGTTGAACTTGTTCTTAATACGCTTGGTGTAAACCTTAACCATATCTTTATCCGCGGCTGGGATAAGCTGGTCAAACATCTCAACCACATCAACTTTAGAACCTAGAGAGTGGTAAACCGTTGCCATTTCTAGACCGATGATACCACCACCCATGATAAGCAGTTTTCCTGGTACTTCTTTTAGCTCAAGAGCGTCCGTTGAGTCCCAGATGCGTGGATCTTCGTGTGGAATGAATGGCAGTTTGATAGGGCGAGAACCTGCTGCGATGATTGCGTTGTCAAACGTAACTGTTGTTGACTCGCCTTCACCTTCAACAAGGATAGAGTTAGGACCTGTGAACTTACCGTAACCATTAACGATGTTAACTTTACGCATCTTAGCCATACCGCCAAGACCACCAGTTAGCTGGTTTACCACCTTCTCTTTCCAGATACGGATCTTGTTGATGTCTGTTTGTGGCTCACCGAAAACAACACCATGTTCAGCCATTGCTTTAGCTTCTTCGATAACTTTTGAAACGTGAAGAAGTGCTTTAGATGGGATACAACCCACATTCAGACAGACACCACCTAGGGTGCTATAACGTTCGATAAGAACAGTTTCAAGACCTAGGTCTGCACAGCGGAATGCGGCAGAGTAACCAGCAGGACCAGAACCAAGTACAACAACTTGGGCTTTAATTTCTTTGCTCATTTTGACCTCTTGTAGTCATTATCCCTAACAGGCTGAGTGGGTATTGATTTTCTTTTTTATAAACTTCGCTCAAACGCCCTATGACGACGTTTATAGCGTAATGAGTTTAAATTTTTATGATTTCAGACCGCCAACATTTTACAGAGATGTTAATGGTGTGAAAAGTAAATCAATTTAGCCTGTGAGCTAGACGACAATTCACGGGGAATTGTTGTATGAATTTGATTTTTTACCCCTCCTAGCCTCCCCTTATTAAGGGGAGGAACCTAGGCTCGCTGCGCATCGCTTGTTTGAAAAGGCGATGCAACTTCATGAGCAAGCCCGTCGTTCTCCCCCTAGATAAAGGGGGAGCTAGAGCGGGTCAGCTACTTTAAAGTACCAAGCGACGAATATCGCTCAAGCAGCTGTTTAGATAAGTAATGAAACGTGCACCTTCCGCACCGTCAATCACTCGGTGATCGTACGACAGTGAAAGTGGCAGCTGTAGGCGCGGCTCAAATTCTTTACCGTTCCATACTGGCTTCATTTCAGACTTAGACACACCAAGGATACCAACTTCAGGTGCATTTACGATAGGAGTAAATGCAGTACCACCGATGCCGCCTAGGCTTGAGATAGTGAAACAGCCACCTTGCATATCTGCAGCAGTGAGCTTGCCGGCACGTGCTTTCTTAGAGATAACCATTAGCTCTTCAGATAGCTCGTAGATGCCCTTCTTGTTTACGTCTTTAAATACAGGAACAACAAGACCGTTCGGCGTATCCACTGCGATACCAACGTTCACGTACTTCTTAAGAATGATGCTCTCGCCATCTTCTGATAGAGAAGAGTTAAACGCAGGGAAGGCTTCAAGTGCTTTCGCAACTGCTTTCATGATGAACACAAGTGGCGTGATCTTCATGCCTGAATCTTTCTTCGCTTCGATAGCATTTTGCTCTTTACGGAACGCTTCTAGCGCTGTGATATCCGCGTTATCCCACTGTGTAACGTGCGGGATCATTACCCAGTTACGATGTAGGTTAGCACCAGAGATCTTCTTGATCTTAGAAAGCTTCTGAACTTCAGTCTCACCAAACTTGCTGAAGTCAACCTTCGGCCAAGGTAGTAGACCAAGAGCAGAACCGTCGCCGCCTTTGCCAGCTGCCGCAGCACCAGACTCAAGACGCTTAAGTGCATCTTTAACGTAAGCTTGAACGTCTTCTTTCAATACGCGGCTCTTACGACCCGTACCTTTTACTTTCGCTAGGTTAACGCCAAACTCACGAGCTAGACGACGAACGACTGGAGACGCGTGCGCGTACTCGTGGTTCTCTTGGAAGTCGTTCGCTTGTGGTGCTGCATCCGCTTTCGCTGCTGGAGCCGGAGCCGCCGCAGGTGCAGTTGCTGGAGCCGCTGCTTGTGCAGGTACTGCAACAGGTGCAGGCGCTGCGCCCTCCACCGGAGTGCCGGCCACAACGAATGTCATAATCAGCGAGCCAGTCGTGACTTTATCGCCAGCTGCAATCTTGATTTCTTTAACTGTGCCAGCGAATGGTGCTGGTACTTCCATAGAAGCTTTGTCACCTTTCTACAGTGATAAGAGATTGCTCTTCTTCCACTGTATCGCCAACCGCTACCATTACTTCAGTAACTTCAACTTCGTCACCGCCGATATCAGGTACGTTAACTTCTTTTTCAGCTGCGGCCGGCGCTCCGGATGCTGCTGGAGCTGCTGCTGGAGCTGCAGAAGCTTGTGCTACTGGAGCACCTGCAGTTTCAAATACCATGACAAGAGAACCAGTTGTTACTGAATCACCTTCAGCAATCTTGATCTCTTTAACCGTACCTGCAAATGGAGCTGGTACTTCCATAGAAGCTTTGTCGCCTTCTACAGTTAGAAGAGATTGCTCTTCTTCCACTGCATCGCCAACTTTAACCATGATTTCAGTCACTTCTACTTCGTCGCCACCGATATCTGGAACGTGAACTTCTTTAAGTTCAGCCGCTGCTGCTGGAGCTGGAGCCGCTGCTGG
>NZ_JYJK01000066.1 GCF_003263785.1 Vibrio variabilis | reverse complement strand
GGCATCATTGCTTACTGTGTTCAGATGCAGTGGTATCCGCAAGTGGTCATTGTTGTGGGACTGTTGATTTTTGGCGCTATCTTTGCGGTCAACTCATCCCTGCACAGCTATCTGATTGTGAGCTATGCAAAAGGCGATGGCGTGTCGATGGATGTCGGCTTTTACTACATGGCTAACGCGATGGGGCGTTTGATCGGCACTGTGTTGTCGGGTTGGGTGTTCCAAGTAGCGGGTCTCGCTGCTTGTATGTGGGTGTCATTTGCCTTCTTGATCCTTACAACGATTATCTCCATTCGCTTGCCAGGCGCGCCTAAAGCGATTGCAGGATAACGGAATTAAATCAATAAAAGAGTCAATCGTTAAAAGACGATTAACGATGTAGGAGAGTTACCATGTCTCAACTAGCCATTGAGCAACCAAAAAAATTAGGATTTTTGGATAGATTCCTAACCTTGTGGATTTTCTTAGCTATGGGATTCGGCGTGCTATTGGGCGTCGCTTTTCCAAGCCAAATCGAAAACTTGAATGAGTCAATGACGGTTGGCAGCACCAACGTGCCGCTTGCTATTGGTCTGATCTTGATGATGTATCCACCGCTTGCCAAAGTGAATTACGGTTTGATGGGCAAGGTGCTGCAAGATAAGCAGGCTGTCACTCTCTCATTGGTGATGAACTGGTTGGTTGGTCCAATCTTGATGTTTGTGCTCGCCCTAACCTTCCTTGGCGATGAACCTAGCTTGATGACTGGCGTTATCTTAATTGGCCTCGCACGCTGCATTGCTATGGTATTGGTTTGGAATGATATTGGTGGCGGTAACAAAGAATATGGCGCCGCCTTAGTCGCGCTTAACAGCGTATTCCAAATCATCACCTATAGCTTCTTGGCATGGCTGTTCATTACCGTGCTGCCACCTAAGTTTGGTTTCCAAGGGCAAGTGGTGAATATCTCGATGGCTGAGATTGCCGAAAGCGTAATGATCTATTTGGGTATCCCATTTTTGGCAGGTTTCTTGAGCCGTAAGATCTTGGTCGCTAAAAAAGGCGAGCAGTGGTACAACGACACTTTCATCTCTGCGGTATCACCGATCACGCTTATCGCGTTGCTTGCCACCATCGTACTGATGTTTAGCCTCAAGGGCGAGATGATTGTAGAGCTTCCAATGCAAGTAGTTCGTGTCGCGTTTCCGCTGACTATCTACTTCTTCTTGATGTTCTTTGTGAGCTTCTTTGTGGCGAAAAAGATGGGCGTGCCATTCGATAAGAATGCGTCTATCGCTTACACTGCAACAGGAAACAACTTTGAGCTGGCTATTGCTGTCGCGATTGCTGTGTTTGGGCTGAACTCACCAGAGGCGTTTGCGGGTGTGATTGGGCCACTAATTGAAGTGCCGGTGCTGATTGCATTGGTGAACTTCACCTTAAAAATGAAGTCACGCTATAACGCGTAATAACAATAAAAAATGGAGCGCCTGCGCTCCATTTTTTATATTTAAGACGGATTTTTTAAACGGGCAGAACGCTTGGTATGTTTGGCTCGGTACATAGCGAGATCAGCTTTTTTCAATGTCACACGTAAGCTGGTTTGGTAGGGCGCATAACCTATGCTGTGGCAAAGCATGGGGTACTGAACAAAGTTATCACGAAACAATACGGAGAGCGTATCTAGCGCCTGATTTAGTCTTGCTTCGTCTTTATCGTGGGTTAAAACCACGAACTCATCACCACCATATCGAACTAAAATATCCTGTCCGGAGAAGGCTTGACGCAAGCAGCGTGCGAATCGCATCAATACGATGTCGCCCTCACTGTGGCCTGAACTATCGTTAACGTGTTTGAAGTTATCAAGGTCGATCACCACACAAAAACCAGAGTGCCAATTCACTGAGCTAAGGTAGGCCAGATTGTGCAGCTTGGTGAGGGGATCGGTGTACGCTTTTTTTTCAAAAAACTTCACCTCATGATGTAACTCGGACACATCAAAGCTGGTGGTGTAAATGTAAGGTTCGCCATCAATGTACACTTTAAACTTCAGCACATTGTAGTAAGAGACAGAGTTTAGACCTTGAAACGTGAGAATTTTCGGCGCACATTGCCCCGCCTCTAGGTATTCCAAGCTGGCATCGTGACACTCTTTGAGCATATCTGCGACATTGCTTGGTACGAGTTTGGCTAATTGATTGGCATTGAGGCCGATAGGATCGGCATCAGAGTATTGGCGTAACCATGCTGTGAATTGGTCGTTTAGATAAACGTATTGGTGCTGCGCATTGCGAATAGAAAGAAAACCAGGGAAATGGCGAAATAGCGCCAACGCCTGTTGGTACGTCAAATCTGTCACTGCGAAATCTCATCGTTTCTTTCAACCTCGATAGCACTTGGCTAGCGGAAGTTTTCGAAAGAGTTATAGTTTTTGAGTGCTTTCTATCATGACCTTTTCATAAGAACTGTGATGCGTATCATTCTGTGGTGAGTTCTCAAGGGAGTTCGTCTTCATTCTCAGTTATGAGACAAGGTGAGCACAAAAAAAGCAGCTTTTGCTGCTTTTTAGATCGTTTAGTGCTCTCTATCTTTAGTGCGTCGAGTGGTTGTGACGTTGAAGATAATGACAGGCATTCTCGCTGCCCATATAGCGAGCAAGGGAGCGCTGAGGGACTCGCCTTAGGTCGACGACAATCAATCCATCAAGAGCATTATTAAAGTCAGGGTCGACGTTAAAGCTGACAAGCTTACCGTTGAGGCTGAGATACTGCCTAAGTAACACAGGCACACTCTTGCCTTGGTCAAGACGCGCAATAACACGAGAGAGCAATTGCATATCAGCCAGCGCGGACAGCAACTGAGCGTTCCAATTGGGATGAGCAGCAAGCTTGGGTGGGTTAGGGGCACTGACATGCTTGGCGCTGTCTTGGTCGTAGTGATGCAAGGTCATAGTATCAGTGAGCAATTGTCTTGCGACATCGCTATAGTCACTACTGATACTGACCGGACCAAACAAATGGGTGTAGTCTGGCTGACGATGTACAAACTCGGCGATCCCCTTCCAAAGCAGTAAAAGTGCACTCATGCTCTTTTGATACTCTTCAGCAATGACGCTGCGACCCATTTCAATCGATTTGCCCATGGTAGCCAAAAAAGGTTTTTCATAATCAAAAAGAGTGCGCGAATAAAGACCCTGAATGCCGTGCTTCGCCAATAAAGTATCAACCAGACCAAGACGGTAAGCGCCCACTAATTTATTGTTCGCTTTGTCCCAAATAAATAGGTGTTGGTAATCCTTATCAAAGTGGTCAATATCCAGTGCTTGCCCAGTCCCTTCGCCTACCAAACGGAAGTTGTGTTCTCGCATGCGTCCAATTTCATGCATCAAGGCAGGAATATGATCCATGGTCGTGCAGTAGACATCAAACTCACCGCTAGACAGTAGGTGGTGCTGCGATGGTAGCTGGTCGATATCGTTCAGCAGTTCACTCAAAGGTAGAGCAGAGGCAACTGGCTCTGGGTGTGCTAGTGATGACGACTGTGCATTAAGGTTCGTTGCTGCTGTTGGCGTTTGGCTTTGCTGTTTGCTCAGTAGATAAGTATTGAGACGAAGATAGTTCACAAGTTGACGATTATCTAAGGTATTGACCTCTTTGAACTTGATGGCTTCCCCAATAGAGATGCTTATGGGGTGATTTTTCTTGTTCAGTAGTTCACGGCCGAGCATGGCCGTTCTAAGCATTGGGTGAACCTTGCCCGCGAGATAAAAACGTTTGGAGTTAAGGCCGCCAATGTGAATTGGGACGGTCAGTGCTTTGTTTTTCTTGATGAGCGTGCTGACCGAGCGGCTCCACTCTTTATCCTCGAGGCGAAGTGCTTTGCTATCGACCAGTTGTGAGACTTCGCCAGCCGGGAACACCAAGAGAGCGCCACCTTGTTCGAGGTGATGATTAGCTTGGCGTAATGCGCGAGTATTGGACTTGTGCGCATTCGCGCCATCAAACACATCGACACCAATAAACAAGGGTTCAAGCTCGGGAACCAGTTTTAGAAACTCATTGGCTAGGATCTTCACATCTTTGCGGCGTTGCAGCAAAAGCTCAGCCAGTATGACCCCTTCAACACAGCCCAGCGGGTGGTTGGCGACAATGAGGGTCGCTCCCGTTTGAGGCAGATTATCTCGGCTTCCAGTAACAATGTGATAATCAATGCCCAAGATCTCGAGTGCAAAACGAAGAAAACGCTCGGTATCACAACCTGGTGGACGCTGTGCATATAAGTGGTCTAATACAGAAAGGCCGGTTGCCCACTCGGCAACATTTTCTGCAATGCCCAGTGGGGTTTTTCTTGGTAAGCGAAACGGGCTGGTGGTATCCATAGCAACCTCTAAACAATTTCCATGTAATGTCGTTAAGAGGGTATGACGTCTATATGTCAGAATTGCGTAGACTAGATGGAAGATGGATGACGTATTGATGTCAAACTGGTGACGAGATGAGCAGTAGGTAATAAAAAAGAGCGCCGGAGCGCTCTTAGAGTAAGTTGGAGAGAGGGTTAGAATGAAGCGTTGACCGACAGTTTAAAGCGGCGCTCATTACCATAGTGCACATCCGTAACGACACCGTGGCTGGTGCTGCCACCCGTGCCTGATACATAGTCGGTATCAAACAGGTTTTCGATGTTGAAGCGGAAATCCCAAGTCACATAGTCGCTACTGATTTTATGAGATGCACCAGTATCAATACGGGTATAGCCATCAAGTGTGACAGTGTTGGCGTTATCTGCCCAACGCTCACCTTGATAGAAAAGGCCGATATTAAATGCGGTTGCGTCAGTAAAGGCGTAGCGTGTCCAAACTGAGCCAGACCACTCAGGTACGTTTGCTGGTGTTTTATCTTGATATAAGTTGTGCTTGTCGTACTTAGCATCTAGGTACATGGCAGATGTCATCACAAACCAGCTATCGGACAGTTGACCTTGTGCGCCTGCTTCAGCGCCGCGGTGGTGCTGATTACCGTTTTGCGTAGTGAAGCCATTCTCTTCGATACTGATATTACGTTTTTCGATATCAAATAACGCACCCGTTAACAGTAGGCGGTTATCCAAAAGCTCCCACTTTGTTCCCAGCTCGTACTGACGGCTCTTTTCTGGCGTGCGCTCAGTGATAGAACCATCATCATTGACAACATTGTCGACTGGGTTGAAGCTTTCCGAGTAGTTGGCATAAATGCTACCGGAATAGCTTGGATGATAAATCACGCCAAATTTTGGTGACAATGCTTGGCTGTCGTTCGCGCCTTTCACGGTTTCACCGTTACTATTGGTGCCATCTTTGAAGTACTGATCGTAGCGGCCACCCACAAGCGCCTGCCACTGATCGTTGAAAGTAATTAGATCTTGCGCATAGAAGCCGTAGAAGTGGTTACTGCTTTGGTATGCTGAAGACGCATCATGATAGTCTAACCCTGGATTCTTAGGTGATTCGCCTGGTTTGACATTGATAGAGTTACCTTTAACTCGCAGCTGAGTGTAGTCATAAAACTGACCGT
This sequence comes from Vibrio variabilis, assembly GCF_003263785.1. GTDB lineage: Bacteria > Pseudomonadota > Gammaproteobacteria > Enterobacterales > Vibrionaceae > Vibrio > Vibrio variabilis. The sequence continues at coordinate 19,223 of NZ_JYJK01000066.1, read as the reverse complement.
TAACGCCAAGCAGCACTTGGTGAGCAACATTGAGTGCTGTGAAATCACCATGTAAATCAGCATGGAACGCTTGGGTCTTCCAGGTGTCATGGCGATCAAACGGACTCATTGTGTAGCTGCCATCGACGATGGTTTGATCCGTCGGTTTTGGGCTAGAGTCGTAGCGGTGGCGCTTCATATGCTGTGAGTTGTAGCTGAAATTAGCGCGCCATTGTGAGTTGATATACACATCAAGATCAGCCCCCAGTTTTCCACATCGTTGTTGATGAATGACCAAGAAGCATCGCGGATCATATCGCGATCGCCGATTCGGTTGCCTTGCATGTCGAGCCAAGAACCCGTATCCAGTGGCGCGTTGTCGTTGGTCTTTTCATAGTTAATAGACAACAGCCCCCAGTCAGACAGATCCGCTTCAATCACACCATAGCCTAAGAAGCGATCACGCTCGCGCTGCTCTCCATTCGGATATTGACGAGATTCCACAGCGTCTTGTTTCACCAGCACAGTACGACCTCTTAATGTGCCAGATTCATTAAGCGCACCAGAAGCGTCAATGTGATAACGAGTGCTGCCAAGGTGGTCGATATCGGTACCAACATTGACCTGTGGTGTCGCGGTTGGCTTTTTTGACACCATGTTGATCATGCCACCAGGCGCCGAGTTACCGTAAAGCAGGCTCGATGGTCCTTTGATGACCTCGATACGATCTAGGGTCTCAATCGGCAGCATGTAATGAGTAAAGAGTGAGTGACCGTTTCTTAGGTAGCCATTGGTCGACGAAAGCTCAAAGCCGCGCAGATAAAATACTTCGCGATTCCATTTTTGAGAGCCAGCATTGACACTGGCGTCGTTTTGTAGCGCTTCACCTAATGTGGTGGCCAGTTGCTCATCGAGCACAATTTCAGGAATCACGTTTACCGACTGAGGCGTTTCTAGCATGGTGGTGTCAGTGCGCATGGCGCCGCTGGCACTGTCGACTTTATAGTCGTCGAAGCTTTGGGCGTGTATTACCAAGGTTTCGTCAGCTTTTGTGGGTTCTGATTGGGCAAATACAGGAGAAGTATTGAGTGCAAGTACCACTGCACTGCAAAGTGTGGTCACTTTGAAATTCATTGAGGCTATCCTAGCTCGATTATCCGAGACAATTGTTTTTGTTATTAGCAGAGCGAACCTGAAATAGGTCTACGATTGAACTGCGGAATGAATGTTAATGAGATTTATTATTATTTGCAATTAGAATAAATGTAAGCATTTGTATCTTTTGTGGGTGCAAGGGATTGATTGCATAGCAGTGGTAAATAGGGTGTAATTATCTTGTTGTAATTAAGGAGGTTCTATCAATGGAATGGGGACAAGAACAACAAAAACAGAGCTACCGTTTCTTGAAGCCGGGAATGACACTGACCTTGTCTTCGGTGAGTGATTCAGACATCAAAGGCGTGGCTGTCACCTTGCTTGGCTACAAGGTTGATGAGTTTATTGTCGTTGACACCTCGGGACTGACCCCGGCTGTACAGCAGCAAATCAATGACGGTGAGTTTGTAGTACGTGGACTCTCTGATACCAGCTTTGGTCATGTTATCGCGTTTCGCTGCCATGCTCTTTCCTACTCAGAATCACCTTGCAGTCACCTGTTCCTATCGTCTCCGGCAGAGTTTGTATCCAAACCTATCCGCGAGCATTCTCGTTACAAACTTTCGATGCCTTGCACGGTGTCTTATGGTCAATCCAGCAGTGAAGGTACGATTGTCGATTTCTCTTTAGCAGGGTGCGGGGTTTACCTAGAGCAAGCTCACGACTTTTGCAAGGGGCTTGGGGTGAAAGTGGAGTCGGCATTGAATCAGTTTCTGCCTGCCGGGATGGTGTGTGAGGTGGTAACAGTGCGAAAGCAGGGGCGCGGTAGTTTGCTGGGTATCCAGTTTAACCAGCAAGTGCTGATGTCGAACCGCTTAAAGACCACCCTAGCGGAACTGTCCCTCGCGGTTTCCTAGTACCGACTTTGTTTCATAGAAGTACTGCTGCGCTTAGTAAAGTGCGCTAAACGTCGAGGCAGTGGTATACACGCGTCAAGATTAAGCTAGTGGGTGCTCACTTTTGTGCCTAGGATGCAACAATGCTTTTTCTTCGCTTATTTCAAGGTGTAAACTGTGCTATATAAAGAGCAGAATTTCTCAATGGAATGTTCCGACTTATGCGTATCTTCACTCTTGTGCTGCTGATGGTTTTTTCTTGGCTCCAATATACCCTTTGGTTTGGAAAAAACGGCATTGTTGATTTCCAGCAAGTGGATGCAGAAATCCAAGTACAGCAACAAGTTAATGGCAACTTACAAACTCGCAACGATGAAATGTTTGCTGAGATTGATGATCTCAGACAGGGATTGGATGCCATCGAAGAGCGAGCTCGACATGAGTTAGGAATGATTCAACAAGGAGAAACCTTCTACCGAATCATAGGTGAGGACAACCAATGATCCCTGAGCATCATCCTATTATTGCTATCGTACCTGCGGCAGGCGTTGGTAGCCGTATGCGAGCAGATATTCCTAAGCAATATCTTAAAATCCATGAGCAGACCATTCTTGAACACACGATAGAGCGTTTACTAGAGCACCAGAGTATCGACAGCGTTATTGTCGCGATCAGTGATGACGACCCGTACTTTGGGGGTTTAACGTTTATCTCAGATAAACCCGTTGTCCGCGTTTCCGGCGGCGGCGAGCGCGCTGATTCAGTGTTATCAGCCGTTGAATATGTTAAGCAGCGTGTTCCCAACGCTTGGTGTCTGGTTCATGATGCAGCACGGCCGTGCATTACCCATGATGATATTAGCAAACTCATCTACGAAGTTAGCACTCACCCAGTTGGTGGTATTCTCGCAGCGCCCGTAAAAGATACGATGAAGCGTGCGAATGACGCACAAGGTATCGACCATACGGTTGATAGATCCGGTCTTTGGCATGCGTTAACCCCACAGATGTTTAAAGTGGAACTGCTGCACAGTGCGCTCAGTGATGCGCTCGCAGAAGGAGTCACCATCACTGATGAAGCATCAGCGGTCGAGTGGACAGGCTTATCTCCACTGTTAGTCGAGGGGCGCAGCGACAATATTAAAATTACTCGTCCAGAGGATCTTGCTCTGGCGGAGTTTTATCTCAAAAATAAGGAATTAGAACAATGAGAATAGGTCATGGCTTTGATGTGCATAAGTTTGGTGGTGAAGGCCCTGTCATCATTGGTGGCGTCGCCATTCCTTATGAACAAGGGCTGATTGCTCATTCTGACGGTGATGTGGCGTTGCATGCGCTGTGTGATGCACTGCTAGGTGCTATTGCAGCAGGTGATATTGGCCGTCATTTTCCTGATACGGATGAAGAGTGGAAAGGCGCCGATAGCCGAGCTTTGCTGCGTGATGTTTACAGCAAGGTCAAATCACAAGGCTATGAGTTAGTGAATGCTGACGTCACCATCATGGCACAGGCACCAAAGATGGCGCCACACATAGAAGCTATGTGCCAAACCATTGCCGCGGATTTGGAAACCGACATTGGCAATATCAATGTAAAAGCCACCACGACGGAAAGACTCGGTTTTACAGGACGTAAAGAAGGCATCGCCACAGAAGCAGTGGTTCTGATCAACAAAGTAACGTCCTAAAGGCAAATATCATGACTGATGTGTTAGACAATCTGAATTATCTTCACGGCAAACCTGCGGTTAGCGCTAAGTTTAAAGCTAGCAACCAAGACTTCGTTGTGAATGAGGTTCTGGGATTTGAGTTCACGGGAGAAGGGGAGCATTTGATGCTCCGCATACGAAAAAATGGTGAAAACACCAGTTTTGTCGCCAATGAACTGGCCAAAGTATGTGGCGTAAAATCGAAAGATATTGGTTGGGCCGGTCTTAAAGATCGCCATGCTGTGACTGAGCAATGGCTAAGTGTCCATTTGCCAAAGAAGAATGTACCAGACTTTAGCGCCTTCTTGGCGCAGTATCCTAGTATTGAGATAGTGGCGACCGACTGGCACAACAAAAAGCTGCGTCCTGGCGACCTTACTGGCAATGAGTTTGCGATCCGTTTGACTGAGGTGTCAGATGTGGAAGCACTGAAAGCGCGTCTAGCGCTGGTTTGTGACTCTGGCGTGCCGAACTATTTTGGTCAGCAGCGTTTTGGACACGATGGTAACAACGTGAGCGAAGCGAAACGTTGGGGGCGCGATAACGTGCGCACTCGCAATCAGAATAAACGCAGCTTGTATCTCTCTGCGGCGCGCTCATGGATCTTCAACCACATTGTTTCAGAGCGTTTGCAACAAGACTGCTTCAATACTGAACTGGCTGGGGACATTCTTGACGAAACTGGGATGATCACAGCGGCATTAGCCGGTGATAATGCGCTGCCTACCTCGGGTGATGCCGAGCTGCTTGAGCAACGCATTGTCGATCAAGAGCCAGATTTGATGGCGCTTATCCGCGGGAATCGCATGCGTCATGACAGACGCTCGATCGTGTTAAAGCCTGACTCATTGAATGCACAATGGATGAAGACTCGGTAACACTAAGCTTTTTCTTGGATTCAGGGAGCTTTGCGACCTCGATTCTTAGAGAGCTGGCAAATGTAGAAGAAGTAGAAAGGCAATTCTAGGATTCATGGAAACAAACAAACAGAGAATCAAAGTCCTCATCAGCAATGATGATGGCGTACACGCCGAGGGAATTCGCACATTAGCAGCGGAGCTGGCGAATATTGCTGATGTAACTATCGTTGCACCAGACAGAAACCGTTCGGGTGCATCGAACTCATTAACTCTTGAGCAGCCGCTGCGTGTTAATAAAATTGAACCCGGAGTTTTCTCGGTTCAAGGAACGCCAACAGATTGTGTGCACTTTGCGCTTAATGAATTGATGAAAGACGATCTTCCCGATTTGGTTTTGTCTGGCATCAACCATGGGGCTAACTTGGGCGACGATGTGCTCTACTCTGGTACTGTAGCAGCGGCTATGGAAGGGCACTTTCTAGGGGTTCAATCCATCGCGTTCAGCTTGGTCGGTAAAACGCATTTTGCGGCGGCGGCGATCGTTGCTCGTCAATTTGTCGAGCGCCATTTGGCTGCGCGCGTGCCGACTAATCGACTGTTGAATATTAATATCCCAGATAAGCCGCTGGCGCAGCTTGGTGATGTTGCGGTGACTCGATTGGGAGCCCGTCACCATGCCTCAGCGATGATTAAGCAGCAAGATCCAAGAGGGCACGACATTTACTGGTTGGGACCTCCGGGGAAAGAGCAGGACGCGGGAGAGGGCACCGATTTTTATGCGGTTGAACATGGGCGCATTTCTATTACGCCACTGCAGGTGGATTTGACCGCACATGAGTCAATTGGTGCGATGGAACGTTGGGTGTCAGGGAGAGAGTAATTAATGAACCCACAAGCAGCGAAATTAGTGGAGTTTATCCGAGCACACGGTGTGCTGATACCCGTGTGCTGGATGCTATTTTCTCCGTCCCCCGTGAGCAATTCGTCTCACAAGCGATGATTCACCAAGCTTACGATAACAATGCGTTGCCTATTGGGGCTGGGCAGACGATTTCTCAGCCCTACATTGTCGCGAGAATGACAGAGCTGCTTGAGTTGACACATGATACTCGAGTGCTGGAAATCGGGACGGGCTCCGGTTATCAAACTGCCGTGCTGTCGCAGTTGGTCGAGCATGTCTATTCGGTTGAGCGAATAAAGGCATTGCAATGGGAAGCAAAGCGCAGGCTAAAGCGTCTTGATATTTATAATATTTCCACCAAACACGGTGATGGCTGGCAAGGCTGGCAAGCCAAAGGGCCGTTTGATGCCATTATCGTCACGGCGGCAGCTTCTGAAGTCCCTCAAGCACTGTTGACCCAGCTCAATGATGGTGGACGTTTAGTGATCCCTGTCGGTGATAATGAGCAACAACTATTAAAAATTACTCGTAAAGGTGATAGTTTTACTACCGAAGTTATTGAATTAGTGAGGTTTGTTCCTCTCGTAGCAGGTGAATTAGCGTAAATGCAAAAGCGGCTAAAAGCAGTGGTCTCCGTTGTTTTTTTGTCCAGTGCACTGGTTGGGTGTGCTGGGCATTCGCCTGCGCCTGTCTCAAATTTGGGAGGCAAGTACGATAATGTCTCTCGTGGTAGTTATCGTGGCAGTTATTACGAAGTGCAAAAAGGGGACACCCTATATTTCATCTCATACGTCACCGATAAAGATGTTAACGATCTGATAAGACTCAATAATCTCAAGAAACCGTACACGATTCACCCAGGTCAACGCTTGAACTTATGGCGTCCGGTCTATTCCCCTCCGGTATTTGCGGGTTCTGGCTCTGGTGAGGTTGCAACCGCCTCTGCAGCAACGGTTGCAGCGAGTTCGAGTGCTGCGACAGCTGCGTCAAAACCGCCGGCAAAAGCGGGTAGCTCATCAACGCAAAATAGTCAAAAAACCGCCGCAAAGAAGGTTGATCAAACTCAAACAAAGGAGTATGGTGAGACTAAAGGTAAACAAAATGTTAACAACACTAAACCCCAAACGGTAAAACAGACAACCAAGCCAGCCGCGAAGCAAACTGTCGCCAAGGCGAAACCAGCACCGAAACCGGCGCCAAGCACAGCGGCAAAAGTATCGAGTTGGGTCTGGCCGACTAAGGGTCGTGTCATAAAGAACTTTTCTGCAGGGGATCAAGGAAACAAAGGAATCGATATTGCAGGCCGCCGAGGCCAAGATATCGTCGCCACTGCAAAAGGAACCGTGGTTTACTCAGGCAACGCACTACGTGGTTATGGAAACCTCGTTATTGTTAAGCATAACGACAATTACCTAAGTGCTTACGCTCACAATGACAGACTATTGGTATCAGAAGGACAAAGTGTGAAAGCCGGACAAAAAATCGCTACGATGGGAAGCTCCGGAACCAACAGCGTTAGACTGCACTTTGAAATTCGTTATCAAGGAAAATCAGTAAACCCGAAACGCTACTTGCCGTAACTGCCGTATAACGAATACACCATACGAAAAGCTACTTGCAATTTGATTGACTTAATCAGAGAAAGTTAGCGACATAGTTGAGTTGTCATGTCTTGCTAGCTCGCCAGGGGGAGGCGCTATGAGTATCAGCAATGCAGTAACCAAGAACGAAAACTACGACGTCAATAGTGAAACGGTTGACGTTGTGGAATCCACACTGACTAACGATGCCGCAGCAGAAACTGAAGACAAGGACTTGTACGATGCTTCTGCGAAAAGTTTAGATGCGACTCAGCTCTATCTTGGCGAAATCGGCTTTTCACCACTTTTGACCGCAGAAGAAGAAGTGCTTTATGCAAGACGTGCACTGAAAGGCGATGAAGCAGCCCGTAAACGCATGATAGAAAGTAACTTGCGTTTGGTGGTTAAGATCTCTCGACGCTACAGTAACCGTGGTCTAGCGCTTCTCGATTTAATTGAAGAAGGCAACCTAGGCCTCATTCGTGCGGTTGAGAAGTTTGACCCTGAGCGCGGCTTCCGATTCTCGACTTATGCGACATGGTGGATACGCCAAACGATTGAACGTGCTTTGATGAATCAAACGCGCACGATTCGTCTGCCTATCCATGTTGTAAAAGAGCTCAACATTTACCTGCGTACTGCGCGTGAACTGTCTCAAAAACTCGACCATGAGCCAACCGCGGAAGAGATCGCACAGAAGCTGGATAAGCCGGTGAGTGATGTTTCAAAGATGCTGAGACTCAATGAACGTATTAGTTCGGTTGATACACCAATCGGTGGTGACGGTGAGAAAGCGCTATTGGACATCATTCCGGATTCAACGCACTCAGATCCAGAAGTCTCAACTCAAGATGACGACATCAAATCATCGCTTATCCACTGGCTTGATGAACTGAATCCGAAACAAAAAGAAGTGTTGGCACGACGCTTTGGGTTATTAGGCTATGAACCTTCAACCCTCGAAGAAGTAGGCCGAGAAATCAATTTAACGCGTGAGCGTGTACGTCAGATTCAAGTCGAAGGTCTACGCAGACTGCGTGACATCCTAGTCAAGCAAGGCTTGAACATGGAATCACTATTCAACTTTGATGACGATTAAGTCTCTGTCTAACTCACCGCAATAAAAAACCGCCGAAAGGCGGTTTTTTGTATTCAAAGTCATGTTCTAAAGCATTATGCCCAGCCGTTAGGACTCTTCTTACGACGTGGAATAAGATGCGGAAGGATCAAGCCAAATAGAAGGCCTGCACCTGCCACACCACCACCGTACATGAAGTAACGTAGCAATAGGTCTTCTTTCTGTGTATCCAGCTTAGCACGTAGCTCACGGATTTCTGTTTGAGAAGAGGTGAGCTGTTCACTGATGTCTGAGTAGTTCTGCTCAAGTTCAGCGATTTGCTTGTTGCGCGCCTCTAGTGAGCTGACTAGACCGCCTTTTTCACTGTCCGCTGTTTCGCGTGCGCTCGATAGTTGAGATTTAACTTGCGTCAGCTCTTTCTCAAGACGAGGTAGGCGAACCGCCATGCTTTCTTGAGTTGTCACAAATTTCGATTCTACCCAGCCTTTACGACCGCGGCTGTCTTGAACCTGTGAGTAACCTGTCTCACGGTTAGACGAAAGCAGCTGAACTTTGTCACCTGCATTGATGCTACCAATAATACGGTACTGAGCACTTGGTCCAGAATGTAGGTAGGTAAATAGCTTGTCGGCAATATAACGATCTTGAGCCAACGCCGCAGGAGCAGCGAGTAACGACACCATGATCATGCAGATCAGTTTTTTCACAGTAAGTCCCTTAAGTGTATCAATGGGGAATGATGAAGAAAGTAGCGCTAGCAGCACAGCTGATACGCACTCTCAAAATGTAAACTTTTAAGAATGCCCAAATAGTATGAAGTTTCTTAACTGGGTGCAACAAAGAAGGGAGGCAAAGCCTCCCTTTATTTGAATTTGAGCCAAATATGACGTGAGCTTCACATCTCTCTGACTTTATCTAAGCCTTGGCTTATGCGCCAAATACCGCTTGCATCGCGTAGTAGAATACCACGGCTAGCAGTGCACCAGCAGGCAAGGTGACGACCCAAGAAGCCACGATGTTACGGACAACACCTAGGTTAAGTGCTGCGATACCACGAGCGAAACCAACACCTAATACTGCACCCACTAGAGTCTGTGTTGTAGAGATTGGCAGACCCGTACCAGATGCTAGAACAACGGTACACGCTGTCGCAAGCTGCGCTGCGAAACCACGGCTTGGAGTTAGCTCTGTGATGCCTGTACCTACGGTTGCCATTACTTTGTGACCCATAGTCGCAAGACCTACAACAATACCGATACCACCTAGAGGTAGAATCCACCATGCGATAGTGCTCTTCGCCGTGATTTCACCCATGTGCTCGACAGTAGACACAACAGCAGACAGTGGACCAATCGCGTTCGCTACGTCATTTGAACCGTGTGCAAATGCCATCGCACAAGCTGTGATAACCATTAGTACGCTGAAGATACCTTCTACACCGCTAAAGCCATGGTCTTCTTCACGGTCAGCAAACTTACGCTGAATGTAGATGTAACCGCCAATCATAACTAGAGCCGAAACGCCTGCAGCCCACGCCCATGCTTCCATACCGTCAAGGTGCAGACCCACGTGTTTTAGACCTTTCTTGATGGTCACCAGCGCAATCACCATTGTGGTGATAAACATGTACACTGGAACAAAGCGCTTAGCATTAAACAGTGGCTTCTCAGTATCGAAGATCAGGCGCTGTGCACTGACGAAGATAACGTAAGCGAAGAAACCAGAAATCACAGGCGTGATAACCCAGCTACCTACGATGCCTTTTACTGAACCCCAGTCAACCGCTTCCGTACCCACTGACACACAAGCGAAACCGATGATCGCGCCGATGATTGAGTGAGTGGTTGATACCGGCCAGCCCATGTAAGAGGCGAGCAATAGCCAAGTACCTGCCGCCAATAGAGACGACATCATACCGAATACAAGAACGTCTGGCTGGTGAGCAAACAGCGAGGTTTCAATCACACCCTTACGGATAGTGTCTGTTACCTCACCGCCAGCAAGGTATGCGCCGGCGAATTCGAAGATCATCGCGATGATGATAGCTTGCTTAACTGTTAGAGCTTTAGAGCCAACAGAAGTACCCATTGCATTGGCAACATCGTTTGCACCGATACCGATCGCCATAAGGAAACCGAACATCGCCGCAACAAGAATCAGGATAGTGCCGTAGTTTGCAAGAATATCCATTGTAATAACCTAGTTTTGTTTCATAACAAGCGGAGCAAAAGTCTGGCGCAGGGCAATCTCTTAAGCATTGTCTGTGCTCAACGCCTAATACTTCTTCGCTCTTTGTTACTTAGTTAACGTGTGTTTAAGACCTAGACAGCATGAGTTCAAGACGAGCGCCTACGCGCTGAGCTTGATCTGCAATACCGCCGACCCATTCAAGAATTTTGTACAAGAACATGACATCGATAGGATTCATATCTTGTTCAATCGTCATCAGTTGCTGACGAAGCTGGATTTGCATGGCATCGGTATCATCTTCGATGACATCGAGTTGGTGAATCATCTCTGCAACCAGAGTTACTTCACGACCTTTAAAGCCCGTCTCAAGCAGTTCATCTAGCTCGTTGATAACATTCTGAGCTTGGTTAGCTGCATCAAGACAACGCTTCACGTAAGCGATGAAGTTTTCTTGAAGTGGCGCAGGAATGACAAGTTGGCGACCGTAAACACGACCGGCAATGTCTTTGGCAAGGTTGGCAAGCTTATCTTGCTGCGTCAGTAGCTCTAGCATATCGCTACGGTCTACAGGCAAGAACAGGCCGCGTGGTAGTTTAAGACGGATCTCACGTTTCAAAACGTCGGCTTCTTTCTCAAGATGAGAAATCTGCGCACGGATCTCCGCTGCTTTCTCCCAATCACCCTTCGAGCTAGTCTCGAAGAAGTTTACTAGATGAGAGCAACATTCTGTTACGCACACAACGTGGCGCTGCAAAGGCTTAATTGGGGACTTTGCAAATAACCCCATAATTGTATTTACTGGCATGGTTGTTCAACCTAATTAATATAACCTGAAATAAACATACACCAATATCATGGTGAAATGTTGAGCGATGGCTATAAAGGCGCGCATGTTAACCCATTAAAACGCCGATTTAAACTGTTTTAGATCATCATTTGGGTGATATTTGTCACTTGCTGATTAGTACAATTGCTCATATCCTGTTGTGAGTGTCCCCGAAAGGTAAAACTATGGAAACCGAGATAGAACTGAAGTTTTTTGTTTCTCCTGATTTTTCAGAAACTTTGCTCAGCAAGATTGCGGAAACAAAAGTACTTCAGCACAGTTGTCGCGAGTTAGGAAACACTTACTTCGACACCCCCGATAACTGGCTTCGTCAGCATGATATTGGTCTTAGAATTCGTCGTTTCGATGATGTTTTTGTGCAAACCATGAAAACCGCCGGTCGCGTTGTTGCGGGATTGCATCAACGTCCTGAATTTAATGCTGAACACACATCAAATGACCCAGATCTGACGCTACATCCCCTCGACATCTACCCAGAAGGGCGCAGCGTTGAAGAGCTGCAAGCTCAGTTAGTACCGATTTTTGCCACCGATTTTACCCGTGAGCAATGGTTGATTGGTATGGCCGATGGTAGTCAAGTAGAAGTGGCGTTTGACCAAGGTTTAGTGTCATCTGGGGACAAAACTTACCCTATCTGTGAAGTCGAACTTGAGCTTAAATCTGGTCAAACAGACGCACTATTTACGCTTGCGCGCGCCTTCTGTGAAGCTGGCGGCATTCGTCTTGGTAACCTGAGTAAAGCCGCACGAGGCTATCGTCTGGCGGCGGATTATGCTGGCGATCCGGTGAAAAGCCTGGAGCTGGTGGACACCACGGACACGGACAGCGTTGAAACCTGCTTTATCCAGTCTTTAGAGCATGCCTTGGCGCATTGGCACTACCACGAGCAGATTTACACCGAACACGAGTCGATTGAGGCGCTGCTCGAAATCAGTCACGCACTGAGCTTTATTCGTCAAACCTTGACCGTCTATGGCAGCATTGTACCGCGACGCGCTAGTGCGATTTTAAGGCAAGAGCTGAAATGGCTAGAGCAAGAACTTGCTTGGCTAAAGAGCTATGAACATTTTGAAACACTTTTGGAAGACAAAGGGCACGTGCTGCGTAAGCTTGATGCTCGAAAATTCCTCGTTTCAGAACTCAAAAGAACGCGAGCAAGACCTACCAGATCGCGAAGATATGCTGCGACTGATTCATTCTGGGCGCTATGCGGGTCTGCTACTCGACCTAAGCCGCTGGATTTTATCTCGCGGTTGGCAGCCATTTTTAGATGACAAAGCACGTGAGAAGATGGCTCAATCTATCAAGCCATTCTCCATGCAGCAGTTGGCGCGCACTTGGCTGAGCTGATGGATGCCTTCCCGCCAGAAAAATCACTGACGCGTCAGGAATACATAGAGCAGCAGTACCGACTGATGCGCAACCTATACACAGGTGTTGGTTTCGCTAGCCTATACAGCATGGAAGAGCGCAATAACTTCCGTCTTCCGTGGGCGGACTTGCTGCAAGGCATCGATGATTTGCTGATGTTAGAGCTTTTAGAGCCGCTGGTGGAAAAACTTGAAGGGGAAGAGCGTGAGCAGCTTGAGCGCTGGCTACGTCGCCAAGAGAGCTCGATTCTACACGCCATGGAGCAAACGAGGCAAATCAGTATTGAAGCTGAGCCATACTGGCAAAACTAGTACCAGTTAGGGTAGGGAGGCTGTTAGCCTCCTTATTTTTTCTCACGCTCAAGTGATTCTATTTTCTGCTCCATTTTCTCCAGCTTATGCAAAATCACCTCTTGCTGATTCAGCACCTTTTGCAGCATGACCTCTTTGTGTTTGGAGCGTCGCTCGTCCATAGAGCTGGGTGAAGATAGGATCGAAGTGATCAAGCCCGATGTCATACCAAACATACCGACACCGCAGATAATAATCATACCCGCCAAGAACTTACCCATACTAGTAACCGGGTAGTGGTCACCGTAACCGACGGTTGATACCGTGACAAACGCCCACCAAACGGCATCACCAATATGCTGGATATTCGCATCAGGGTTACCACTTTCTGCCCACATAATCAGCCCCGCGCCCACCGTAATTAGCAGCACAAGCAGTAGCAGGATCGATGCGATCGTCGTCTCGTGTTTATTGCGAGCCAGTTGTCTTAATAAGGTTTCACCAGAGCGAATGACCAGCACCACGCGGAAAATATGGAAGACACGAGCAAAGCGCAGGGGCTCGATCATCGGCAGACTAGCGAGGAAATCGATCCAATGCGTTTTCATAAATTGCACTCGATCTGTGGAGCGGATCAGATCCACAACAAGTTGCAGCATAAATAAGCTACAGATAATAAAGTCGAGGCCGATAAGAACAGTACGCTCATCCTCGTTGATGGGAGCAAACAATAAGGCTGAGATCACAAATAGAGCCATAAAAGAGAGGATAAGTGACAATAAACTCAGAGGCTTAACTTCAGTTTTGGTATCATTTGCTTTCATACGAGGCTCGAAATAAATAACTTGGTCTCATGATTCACAATCCCCCCTACGGCTTTGGCATGCAGGTGAGTGATGATGACATTCAGTTAGAGAAAGATTCCCTAACTATATAATAATTAATGGAGAACGGATAATGACCGCACTGACATTTAAACCATGGGAGCGACTCATCACCGATGTGCGCTTGATCCCTAAGATGTTGATGTTGATGATTTTTAGTACCGTATTGCTGATTGGTAAGCAGTTGTGGGATGCAAGCACATTTTACGACTCTCTTCTTGCCGCAACCCAGAACGAAGCGATTGCTCAGCAGCACTACGAAGCCTATCTAATTCAAGTCGTATGGCAGACTGCCCTAATGATTGTTCTCTTCGTGGCTCTGCTGTTGTTTGCCGCAAAAACTATGCTCAAGCAGACCAACTACCTGAGTGACGCGATAAAACGCATGGCCGACAAAGATCTTACCGTTCCTGTCATGATGGAATGTAAAGATGAGTACGGCGATGTGGCGCGTGAACTTGAGAAAACGCGTGTTCACCTGCAAGACATCATTAAGACTCAGGTGGCGACATCTCAAGAGCTTGCGACCCTGACTGAGATCATGACACTTAGCATGTCTGAGACCAAAGAGTCTTCTCAAGAAGAGTTCCAAGAGATTGATCAGCTGGCGACAGCGATGAGTGAAATGACCTCGACGGTACAAACAGTGGCAGATCATGCGCACAATGCTTCTCAGCTGACTGAGCAAGCATCAGGTCAAGCGGAAACCGGCCAACGCTTTGTACAAGGTACCGTGACTAAGATGAGTGAGTTGTCGAATGACATTTCTGCATCAGCGCAAGCAGTGAACCAAGTGGAAGAACGCGTTGAGTCGATTGGCAGCGTTGTTGGCACTATTCAAGGCATCTCAGAACAGACCAACCTACTTGCACTTAATGCGGCGATTGAAGCGGCACGCGCGGGTGAGGCCGGTCGTGGCTTTGCCGTGGTAGCGGATGAAGTACGTAATCTAGCGCAGCGCACACAGCAAGCGACGGTTGAGATCCAAGAGATGATTTCTCACCTTCAATCGAGCGCCAATTCTGCGGTAGAGCTGATGGAGAAAAGTGTGGTTGAAGCGGCAGATGGCGTGGAGCTTGTGACCAATGCCGGTGCTGAACTTGATGGTATCGTTAGCCAAGTCAATCAAATCAATGACATGAACTTCCAAATCGCGACCGCAGCGGGTCAGCAAAGCAGCGTAGCGGAAGAGATGAACCAAAACCTCACCAACGTTCGTGAGTTGGTTGAAGCGTCTGTGACTGTGGTGACGGAGCTTCTAGAGACATCTGAGATGATGCAAAACAACGCGGAAGAGCTGGACGGAAAGATCAAATCGTTCCGAGTTTAATGCGAGCTCATAGCGTTTAAACCTGAAGGTTTACATCATAAAAAAGCGGCTCACTTGGTATCAAGTGAGCCGCTTTTCTATTTATTGATCATCTTCACTTAGTGGCTGTCTTCATAAGGTGACAACCACAATCCTGATGACTATTGATTCTCTTCGCTGCTTGTCTCAGGTTCTACTGGAGTTTGCGCAAGCTCAAGGACTTGATTATCAATCAGGCGTGCTTTGCCCAAAAACGCTGACATCAAAATAACCGCATGGGTTGAGCTCTCATTGATCGCTTGTAGAGAGTGCGCATCACGAATAAAGATTTCATCCGGCTGCAGACCCGCCGCGCGCAATTGGTCGCTAGCATCTTCAATGATAGATGGGTAGTCGTCACGGCCGCCGCGAATCGCGCTGTTCATCCAACGCATGGTTTTCGCTAGCACAGGTGCGCGTTGTCGCTCATCCATGGTCAGGTAACCGTTACGTGAACTCATGGCAAGGCCATCCATCTCACGAACTGTCGGAACACCAATGATCTCGATATTCATCGCCAGATCGCTCACCATTTGACGAATCAATGCGAGCTGCTGGTAGTCTTTCTCACCAAAGCAAGCCACGTCTGGTTGTACGATGTTAAACAGCTTAGTGACGATCGTAGATACGCCTCTAAAGTGACCCGGACGAGATGCCCCTTCAAGCATATGTGAAATACCTGCACTTCGACAAACGTCTGTTTGTCTAGACCTTGTGGGTACATCACTTCTGGCGTCGGCGTGAACACCAAATCGACACCTTCAGCCGTTAGCTTACTAAGATCATCGTCGAGTGTACGAGGATAGTTGTTAAGATCATCCGCGCGCTCAAACTGCATAGGGTTAACAAAAATACTCGCTACCACTACATCTGCATTCTCACGAGCTTTGCGCATCAGCGTTAGGTGACCTTCGTGGAGGTTACCCATAGTCGGAACAAAGGCAATTCGGCGTTGTTCACGTTTTAGCTGAGCAATTTGCTCTCTAAGTTCTGCAATATCAGCGAAAGTTTGCATGATTCCCCCTAGGCAATCGTATGAGCGTCGTCTGGGAAAGCACCGCTTTCCACATCCGCGATATATTTAGCAACGGCGCTACGCATGTCACCGGTTTCAGCCAAAAAGTTCTTTGAGAATTTAGGCATGTAGTTCGCTGAAATGCCAAACATGTCATGCATCACTAGGATCTGACCATCGGTGCCATTACCAGCGCCAATGCCGATCACAGGAACATCACACACTTCCGTAATACGCGCTGCAAGTTCAGCAGGCACACATTCAAGTAAAATGATTTGTGCGCCAGCTTCTTGCAGTGCAAGTGCGTCACGTACCATTTTGTCCGCGTTCTTTTGATCGCGGCCTTGTACCTTGTAACCACCAAAGATATTCACACTTTGTGGTGTTAGACCTAGGTGAGCACAAACGGGAACCGCGCGCTCAGTCAACATTCTTACTGTATCAACCAGCCAGTCGCCACCCTCTAGTTTCACCATGTTTGCGCCAGCGCGCATCAGTGTTGCTGCGTTCTCACACGCTTGCTCCGGGGTTGCATAGCTCATAAAAGGCATATCAGCCATCAATAAGCAGTTAGGGCTACCAGCACGCACTGCGCGCGTGTGATAGGCGATGTCTTCGACAGTCACTGGCAAGGTGTCGTTGTGGCCTTGCAGTACCATGCCGAGTGAGTCGCCGACTAAAATAACAGGCATCTCTTGGCTTTCAAACAACGCCGCAAAGCTCGCATCATACGCGGTGGATGTTGCAAATTTGCGACCTTCGTTTTTCCACTTCATGAGGTCGTTAATGTTGATTTTTTTCATTTTTAATCCTTATTAGGGGCTTGGCTAGGATGGCCAAACTCTGAGTCCATTGCGGTCGACTTGGTCAATAAGTGCAGTGAGCTCAGTCCCGTCAGGGAGTTGTAAATTTGGTGCGATTTCCATAAGCGGATAGAGAACAAACTCACGTTGTTTCATTCCATAGTGCGGAACCGTTAAGCGCTCGGAATCGATCACCTCATTGCCGTAAAGAATGATGTCGAGATCGAGAGTTCTTGGCCCCCATCTCTCATCTTTACGGACACGCCCACGTTCCAGTTCGATAGCTTGGGTGCAATCGAGCAGTTCCAAAGGCGTTAATTCGGTAGATACCTTTGCCACAGCATTGATGTAATCGGGCTGATCTTGTGGCCCCATCGGTGTGCTGCTGTAAAGGGAAGAGCAAGCTAGTAGCTCGCTCTTTGGTAGTGTTTTCAATGCCTCAATAGCGACTTTGGCTTGTGAGACAGGATCGGACAGGTTACTGCCAATCGCGATGTAGCAAATGGTCATTACTCGGCACTCTTCGCTTTTTTCGCTTTTGGATTGCGTCTGCGACGTGAGCCAGAACGCGAGCTTGAACCGCCAAGGTCATTCACCATAGCCTGACGCATATTGCGACCGGCTGATTGGAATGTGCCCCACCATTTGGCCAGCGCGGCGACTTCACCACCTTCGATCTCGCCACGCATTTCGAGGAAGTCGAAACCAGCGCGGAACTTGTTGAGCTCCATCAGGCGGAAAGCGCGTTTGCCAGAGCGGCGCGGTAAGCGAAGTTGTAGCTGCCAGATCTCGCGAATCGTCGCGGTGTGACGGCGTGGAATGGCTGTCGACTTCACTTGTTCATCAAGGACAATGTTGCTGGCTTCCATCATGGCGTCGTATTCGGATAGACCGCGTTCCATTAGCTCTTTGGTGTGCTCCATCATTGGGTACCAGAGCATGGCCGCGAACATAAACGCTGGATTGACGCGTTTACCTTCCTCGATGCGCTCATCAGTGGCATCAAGGACTAAATCAAGGACTTGCTCAGACTGAGATGAATAGTCCTCGGTAAAGTGCGGCGCAATGAGTGGGAACAACTGTTGGAACAAGTTGTACTCACGCATTAGGTGATAGGTTTCTAAACCGTAACCAGATTGCAGCAGCTTGAGTGACTCTTCGTACAAACGTGCCGATGGGATATCACGCAGCAGTGGCGCAAGCTCTTCAATCGGTGCTGCGGTATCTTCTTCGATATCAAAGTCGAGTTTGGCAGCAAAACGAACTGCGCGCAGCATACGGACAGGATCTTCACGATAGCGCACGTCAGGCTCGCCAATCAGACGAATCAAACGGTCTTCAAGATCTTCCACACCGCCAGCGTAATCGTGGATCGAGTAGTCCCCAATGCTGTAGTACATCGCATTGATGGTGAAATCACGACGCTCAGCATCTTCATCAATGCTGCCATAGACGTTGTCACGAAGCAGCATGCCTTCTTTGCTCTGCTGAGAGACGTTCTTTTCTTGCTCTTGGTGGTGACCTCGGAACGTCGCGACCTCGATAATGTCACGCCCAAACATGATATGAGCAAGGCGGAAGCGTCGGCCAATCAGGCGACAGTTTCTAAATAGCTTCTTGATCTGTTCTGGCGTTGCGTTAGTCGCTATATCGAAATCTTTAGGTTGTTCTCCAAGCAGCAGATCACGCACGCCACCACCAACGAGATAGGCGTCATAACCTGCACCGTTTAAGCGGTAAAGGACTTTTAACGCGTTATCGCTGATTTGCTTGCGCGAGATGTTGTGCTCGTCACGTGTATAGACCTGTAAGGATATGTCACTATATACCTGATGAGCTTTTTGGGAATTTTCTTTTTTATTCATAGTATTAACGCAATTAAGGTTCGCGAAACCGGGTGGTTTTTACCCAAGTTTCGTGCCTGACGCATGAAATTTGCCGCTTATTCTAGCCTAGAGCGCCCCATTTGAGAATGGTGGTTTGATTTTGAGCTGGGCGGGAAGCTGAGATAACTGCCAGTTCTCGACGCCCCACTGGATGATTTTGGCGATATTTTGCCCGGCGATATCATCGGTTATGGTAAAGCCGAGAAAGCGCATTGCGTTGAGCAAGGTCGGTTTTGGATTGTCGAGGTCAATGGCCGTCGCATGATTTTGCTTGGACAATTTATTGCCACTATCATCAATCGCCAGCGGCAGATGCAAATAAGTGACAGGCGCGGCACCTAACGTTTTGTACAAGCTGATTTGGCGCCCAGTTGGCTCGATGAGTCAGCGCCGCGCACGACCTCGGTGACGCCTTGATAAATATCGTCGAGCACTACGGCAAGGTTATACGCAAACAAGCCATCACGGCGTTTGATGATGAAATCTTCCTGAG
>NZ_JYJK01000065.1 GCF_003263785.1 Vibrio variabilis | reverse complement strand
CTTCCCACTTGCTGCTCAAGATGGTGGCGTGCTGACTCGCGCAGGTCACACTGAAGCGGGCTGTGATTTGGCAAAACTGGCGGGTCTTGAGCCAGCGTCGGTGATTGTTGAGATCTTAAATGACGACGGCACCATGGCGCGTCGCCCAGATCTTGAAGTATTTGCCGAGAAGCATGACATCAAACTAGGTACGATTGCTGACCTAATCGAGTACCGTAACAACAACGAAACAACGATTGAGCGCGTTGCTGCATGTCATCTACCGACTGAGTTTGGTGAGTTTGAACTGGTCACTTACCGCGATACCATCGATAACCAAATCCACTACGCTATGTGTGCTGGTGACTTAACTGCGAACACACCACTAGTACGTGTTCACTTGCAAGACACGTTCACTGATATTCTGCGTTCAAACCGCAACTCAGATCGTAGCTGGACGTTGGACAAAGCGATGAAGCGCATTGGCGATGAAGGAGGTGTACTAGTGATTCTTGGTAATGAAGAGAGCACAGACTTCTTGATCCACAAGATGAAAATGTTCGAACAGCAAGACAGCGGCACGGCGCCAACTATGGCGAAAAAGCAGGGTACATCGCGCCGCGTAGGTGTGGGTTCTCAAATTCTAGCCGATCTTGGCGTGCACGAGATGAAGTTGCTGTCATCGGCAGACAAAAAATACCATGCGCTTGGTGGTTTTGGTCTGACAGTAACCGAATACGTGACAGAGTAATCAAACAAGCCTTTGCTTCTGATAAGCAAAGGCTTTTTCTCATTAAGTCCGCGTGCCATTTTGGGCGGCTTTGCCAAAGCCTTGTCTCGGCAAAGTTAGCGGTAGATATTAATAAATGACTTGTGCTAGAATCCGTCGATTCTCGCGCGATGAACATAGTTTATAAGGAAAGCATATGAAAGTTATCGAGGGTGGCTTCCCAGCACCGAACGCAAAGATTGCTATTGTGATTTCTCGTTTCAATAGTTTTATCAATGAAAGCCTACTATCGGGTGCTATCGATACTTTGAAACGTCACGGTCAAGTGAGCGAAGACAACATCACGGTTGTACGCTGCCCAGGTGCAGTTGAGCTACCTCTTGTTGCTCAACGTGTTGCAAAAACAGGCAAGTTTGATGCAATCGTATCGCTAGGTACAGTCATTCGTGGCGGTACACCACATTTCGACTATGTTTGTAGTGAGTGTAATAAAGGTCTTGCACAAGTGTCTCTGGAATATAGCCTACCAGTAGCCTTTGGTGTATTGACTGTTGATACCATCGATCAAGCTATCGAGCGTGCAGGAACCAAGGCTGGTAATAAAGGTGCAGAGGCTGCACTAAGCGCGCTTGAAATGATCAACGTTCTTTCTGAAATCGATTCCTAATGGGGGCCAGTGTGAAACCAGCCGCACGTCGTAATGCACGTCAATTTGCTCTGCAAGCAATTTATTCTTGGCAAATTACTAAAGAAAATGTTGCCACTGTTGAAGAACAGTTCTTATCAGGTGGTAAGTATGATGAAGAAGAACATCATGCTGCTGAGCCTGCGTTGACTGCGCCAGAGACTGACGTTGTATATTTCCGTGACCTACTCACGGGTGTCGCGTTGAATCACACGGAGCTAGACAGCAAGCTACGTCCATTTGTTTCTCGCCCAATGCAAGATCTAGACATGATGGAACTTGCGCTTCTTCGCCTAGCGATGTACGAGATGACAAGTCGTGAAGACGTACCTTACAAAGTGGTTATTAACGAAGCGATCGAACTTGCAAAAGTATTCGCTGCAGAAGACAGCCACAAGTTTGTTAACGGTGTACTAGATAAAGCCGCACCGCACGTTCGTAAGAAGTAACAAACAACGTTTGTCTATTCGTAAAAAGGTCAGCAATTTGCTGGCCTTTTTTATATACTCTGTTCACCTTTTCGTTGCCAAGTCGACAAGATGTCTGGTGAATTTAGTTTAATCGATAAGTACTTTGCTCATAAGCAGCAAAACCGCAAAGATGTGATTCTCGCTCAAGGAGACGACTGTGCGATTGTCGCCCCTCCTGCTGGCTATCACATTGCCATTAGTACCGACACCTTAGTGGCGGGCACGCATTTTCTCGCCGACGCCAATCCTGCGCAAATTGCTCACAAAGCGCTCGCGTCCAACATCAGTGATTTAGTGGCCATGGGTGCTTCCCCAGCTTGGGTTTCTATGGGTATTTCGTTACCTGAAATCAATACGTCATGGTTAGAGCGTTTCTCCAATGCGTTTTTCAAGCTTGCCGACTACTATGGAATTCAACTTATTGGCGGCGACACCACCAAAGGCCCGCTCACTATTACGCTCACTGTTCAAGGTACGCTACCAGAAGGCAAGGCGCTGACTCGCATGGTGCGCAGTCAGGAGACTGGGTCTATGTCACAGGTATTCTTGGTGACGCCAAAGCAGGGCTGGATGTGATTTTAGAAAACAACATCAGCGCCGATAGCAGCCTTAACCAAGAATTGCAGCGGCGCCACTTTGAAGCTACGCCACGCGTACTCGCAGGCATCGCGTTGCGAGATATCGCCTCAGCGGCCATCGACATTTCTGATGGGCTGGCGGCGGATTTAGGGCACATTCTGAAGCGCTCTAAGGTTGGTGCAAGGCTTAATGTTGCAGCGCTTCCGATATCTAAAGAGCTACTGCAATTTGTTGGTAGCCGTGCACTTGCTCTGCAATATGCACTGACCAGTGGTGAAGAGTACGAATTGTGCTTTACCGTGCCAGAGGCCAATCGCGGTCAACTTGAAGTGGCGTTAAGTAATACGCCGTTTACCTGTATTGGGCAACTGACCGGCACCGAATATTTAGAGCTTCACAACGACGATGCGCCAGTGGGCTGGCAACTTGACGGTTTTGATCATTTTAAGGGAAATCAATGAGCAATCCTCTCGACCTAATCTCACTTAAAAACCCTTGGCACCTGTTAGCAACCGGTTTTGGGAGCGGTTTGTCACCGATCATCCCCGGCACCATGGGAACACTTGCATCGATCCCTTTGTACCTGTTACTGGTTCAACTGCCGCTCAGTGTTTACCTCATTGCCGTAGTCATTGCTTGCATCATTGGCATCAAAATTTGCGACGTCACCTCTCAAGACATGGGTGTGCATGATCATGGCTCAATCGTTTGGGATGAGTTCGCTGGCTTTTGGATCACCATGGCCATTGTGCCTGCACTCAAACTGCCTGCCGATGATTGGAAATGGTTAATCACAGGCTTTGTGTTGTTCCGTTTCTTTGACATGGTAAAACCTTGGCCTATCGGCTGGCTCGACAAACGCATGCATGGCGGATTGGGTATCATGATTGATGATATTGTTGCCGGCATTATGGCTGGGCTATGTTTGTATTTAGTGGGGCATTTCGCTGGCTGGTTGGCTTAAATGACGAGCTTTAGCCTTGTGTGTTCACAAGGCTTTTTCATTTCTGGTCGGAGGACTATGGTCTGGTAACTTTATAAGCTTTTGTAATTTAAGTGTTTTATTGGGATAATTCTACAAATTCATATCTGGATGACAAAGCTTTACTATACGTTTGGTTAAAAGTTGCTATGATTGCCGCCTCTTTTACGTTCTGTAACAATTGGTATGTTTAGCAATCTACGTCTGTTTATTAATTCTTTTCTTGTCATGGTCAATACGGCTATCACGGCTGTGGTGGTTTGTTCATTCTCGATCATCAAATTAGTTCTACCTCTCGCGTCTGTTAAGACCCTGATGACAAGCTTATCGAATAAGCAGATGTGGCTTTGGGCAACGATTAATTTGTGGCTTCTTAATCTAAATAACAATATCGAGTGGGACGTAGAAGGCGGCGACGACTTAACCCCAGAGCAATGGTACATGCTGCTGTCTAACCACCTCAGTTGGGCGGACATCGTTATCATCACCTCGGTAATGAAAAACAAAATGCCGATGTGTAAGTTCTTGCTCAAGCAGAGTCTATTGTATGTCCCGTTTGTTGGCCTAGCGTGCTGGGGACTTGATATGCCGTTTATGAAAAGGCATTCGCAAGCGTACCTTGTTAAGAACCCAGAGCGCCGCAACGACGATTTTAATGCGATTCGTAAGGCGTGTAAGAAGTTTGAACATGTACCCACCACTATGATCAGCTTTGTGGAAGGTACCCGTTACAGCGAAGAAAAGTTGGCAACGGTTAAAACGCCTTATAGACACTTGCTGAAGCCAAAAACAGGTGGCGTTGCGTTCACGCTTAATGCAATGAATCACCTTTTAGATGGCGTCGTAGACATTACACTGGCGTATCCAGAAAACCGCGACGATCCGTTCAAGGACTTGTTGAAAGGCAAGCTCACCAAAGTCGTGGTCAAGATAGATGTTTACCAAATGGATGAAAATCTTAATGGGGATTACTTTAATGACAAAGTATTCAAGCGCCGTTTCCACCATTGGCTCAATGATGTCTGGAAGCGTAAAGATGAGACGCTAGAGACGATTTATTCGCAAAGCTAAGTTGTTTCAAAGACAATAATGCCGGATACAAAAAAGGTCTACCCTAGGGTAGACCTTTTTAATGCGACTAAAACAGTTAAGCAAACTGTCTAGGTATCACTCTGCAGCACTTTTCGGCTTCGTTAATTAACACCGATACTGCATGAGTATGGTAATCCTCACCGCTCTTCCAAACGGTTTCCCCGAATATCTGACACAACTCAAAATCAGAAATAGTTCCCTTCATTTCCTTGTAGGCGACGGCTGAGATGATTTTTTGCTCTAATGCTTTAGGGCAAGATTCAACACGCCAACGGCTCACTTGAATATTCGGCAAAGCACACTCCTTTGTGGTCACATTTTCGTCATCAAAGCCACGATAACACCATGAAAAAGTACGATCAAGGTGATCTTGCTCACATTTTTGTGGGGTATATAACGTGCTAGAGCTAACTGTTTGTAAACCTGAGAAGTTCTGCCGATAAGGTGAAAAAATAAACTTTTGGTGGACGAATTAAGCATCCACCGTTAAAAGTGACAAGTGTCTAATTTTTAAGCGAACTGCCTTTTGCCAATGATAACTTGCTTAGCTCGTGTTACCAGCGAAGGAATACACCAAGTCATCGCAATGGGGAGTGCAAAGCGACTTACTGTATCAATGAAGGCGGCGGTATCTTGATCGCCCTTTGACAATTGATCTGGGAGCACAAAGGCCAACAGTAGGTAGGTAAATACGACTAATAAGACACTAAACCACCATGGATCGCTATCCTGATATGTGATCACTGTGGTTGAGTGGTTGTGAGGTGTTTGCTGATTTTCCTTAATCATGGATTCTACTTCCTATTCATCCAATCTAACGCTTTCATTCAATCACGCGAATTGCTCAAAACAAGTAACACAGCTCAATAACGTAAGCGACATCGAAAAAATAAGTGATTGTATTGTCAGTTTTGGTCAGACATCACATTCGGTTGGGGTTCTGTCGCAATGCGTAAATGAGGCCAGTGCTATACACGATGGGGTTCTCATTATTGAGTAAATATTCTAACGCTTCTCCCAGCCCTCACTACACTGATGAAAAAGCCAGCAAAATAAAGGAATAACGATGGACTATAAAAGGATCAAAGTCAGCCGCACTGAGGATGTGGTGACTGTGACGTTAAATCGCCCTGATAAGCTTAATGGTGTCGATTTGGGGATGTTCGAAGAGCTGATTCACGTGAGCCGTGCGCTACGTAAAGATCGCCAGCTCAGAGCGGTGATTTTGACAGGAGCAGGGGACAACTTTAGTTCCGGTCTCGACTTCAAATCTATGATGACCAACAAAAGTAATGCGGCGAAATTGCTGTTCAAATGGTGGCCGGGTCAGTCCAATCGAGCTCAACAGGTAAGCAGTAACTGGCGCAAATTATCCGTCCCAGTCATTGCCGCAATCGACGGTTACTGCTGGGGCGCAGGGATGCAAATTGCGCTTGGTGCTGATTTTCGTATTTGCTCGCCAAAGGCGAATCTATCCATTATGGAATCAAAGATGGGGTTAACATCGGATATGGCTGGCTCTATTGCTCTGCGTGAAGTGGTGCCTAAGGACAGAGCGATGCTCATCTCTATCTGTGGTCAAGAGTTGTCAGCGGAAGAAGCGTTAAAATATGGATTGGTCACAGAGGTTTGCGAAGAGCCATTAGAGGCAGCTCAAGCGCTGGCAAATAAAGTAAAACGTATGTCTCCCGACGTGAATGCCGCGATGAAGCATATGTACACCCGATATTGGACAGCGCCAGCGTGGAAACTGTTAGCCTATGAAACCTATAGCCAGATACGTATTATGCTGGGAAGAAACTTTGGACGTATGCAAAAGGCGCTACGAAAAAAAACGCCGCCTGAGTTTAAACCCAGACAGCGTTATTGGTAGTGGGGAAAAACTAACGAACGATCAGATCTTCCCCGCAAACTCGGCAGCGGAAAAGCTCTTTAATGCCATAGAGCTTTTGCCATACACTGCGCTTGATTCTGACGATCGCTACTCGCTGTTTACACTTGCACATGGAATTTACCTAACGTTGTTATTATGTGATCTTGGTTCAGATTTTATATAAGCCATGAGTATGGTTACAGTTCT
Organism: Vibrio variabilis; assembly: GCF_003263785.1. Taxonomy (GTDB): domain Bacteria; phylum Pseudomonadota; class Gammaproteobacteria; order Enterobacterales; family Vibrionaceae; genus Vibrio; species Vibrio variabilis. The sequence goes on along the minus strand of NZ_JYJK01000065.1, from coordinate 24,209 downwards.
ATAAATAAAAGTGAATAGCGGAAAACTCTGTTGTGTTGTTCAATTAAGTTAATAATTTCAAAGTATTTATGATGTTTATTTCTTGGTTTGGGTTATTGATTTTAGTGATAGGTTATGCAAGAAAGTAAACAGCCTCCAAGTCAGTGTTTAACTGCAATGATTCAAGTGAAAGCTTGGTTTCTGTGCTTGTTTCTGTCGCTCTATCCTATGTCGTTAACTGCGTCACAAAATATGGTTTTGGTTAATGCTGTTGTCTATCAGCACCCAAAAGCCAATAGCGTAGCGATTGAAAACGGAGTGATAACCCAAATAGCATAGCCGATGAACTGCTGTCCAGTGTCGATCCCAGTGTAAAAATCATCGATCTCGAGCAGCAGCTTCTACTTCCAGGATTTATCGACAACCACAATCACGTCTTTGAAGCTGCCTCTGAAGCGGGGGCAATTGCGAACTCAGTGCTTCTGCAAGTCTCTTAGAGCTGCGGCCTTACCTTGAATACTGTCGTGAGCAAGCCAGTTCTGACGGGTGGTTACTTGGCTATGGTTTTTCCCTCGAAATGATAATGGAAGAGAGCAGCGACCTATCTCCTATTACGCTGCTTGATTCCGTTTTCCCTCACCGTCCCGTGATTCTAATGGAGCAGACCTCGCACTCGATGTGGGTGAACTCACAAGCATTAAAGCTGGCAGGCATTACAGAAAGCACACCTGATCCTCAAGGCGGCGCTTTGCTGCGCAATGAGCAAGGCAAACTCAATGGCGTGCTGCTCGACAGTGCAGGGGATGCGGTCATGGAGGTCGCGTGGAACAGTTTAAACGCACAGTTTGAACAGAGCTATCAAGGACTACTCAATGGTTTATCGGCTGCGGCAGAGCACGGCATTACCACCATTGGTGATGGTAGGCTCTACTGGAAAAGAGGTTGGTTTGAAGTATGGCAACATGCTCAAGAGCAAGGAGCGTTGACGTCACGCGTGCTATTGCGTCCTTGGATCTATCCTGATGCGAGTATGACAGAGCAGCTTGAGTACCTAGAGTCCATTTACACACCTGAGGTATCTCCAAGTGACAAGCTGATAGTTAATCAAGTTAAGATGTACAGCGACGGTATTATTATCAATGGCACAGCCAAACTGCTATCTCCTTATAAAGAGACTTATTTGCCCAATCACCCTAAAGGCTTGAATTATATTCCACCAGAGAAAATGCAAATTTGGCTCACGGCTTTGGATAAGCTTGGCTATAGCGCTCATATTCACGCTATCGGTGATGGTGCGGTGCATGAATCACTCAATGCCATTGAGCATGTACGTCACGTTGGCAGCGACAAACCGTACACCTTGACCCATGTTGAGTTGGTCGATCAGCAAGATATTCCTCGCTTTTCAAAACTTGCGGTGACAGCAGACTTTCAGGTGGGCTCAGACTATGTGGCCTTTCAAGACCACGCGTGGGCAAAAGCCTTTTTAGGCGCTGTGCGTGCTCACAGACTTATGAACCTGCGCGCGATTTTTGATACTGGCGCGAATTTAACCCTCAGCAGTGATTGGAATGTTCACGACATTAACCCTTTGGTTGGTATCGCAAACAGTATCATGATGGACGACACGGGATTACCATCGGTTGATGCTGCTATTGACGCCTACACCATTAATGCAGCGGAGAGTTTGGGGATTGACGGCTTCACGGGCTCAATTGCAGTCGGTAAGTCGGCGGACTTAGTGGTGGTTGAAGAAGATATTCGTCAGCTATCACCGGAGGCGATTGCCGAAAGCGCAGTAACGCTAACCATGATTCAAGGCGAAATCGTCTTTCAGTGGGCAGATCAGTAATCAAAATGGTTGTTCGATGAACAATTGCTCATATTTGTCAATATTATGAATGTGGCTCTGTGACCTATTCGCTATGATAGAAGGTACTCTATTAACGCGAATGGTTTCAGGGAGCCCTTAGTGAGCGAATTTCAAGATCTCTCAATTCACATCGATCAAATCTCACAGGCCGAAGACACGCAGCAGCCACAGATCCTCAATCAATATATCGAACAAGGTTTAGATGCCGCATCGATTGCGCTTATTCTAGAAGCGTTTCCCATAGAACAAAGGGTCAGGCTTTGGCGTGAGCTGCCGCTCGAAAGCCATATTGATGTCCTCACCGAGTCGCGTGGTGAAGTGCGTGTATCAATCCTCGATGCGTTATCAGAAACAGAGCTAAAGCTTACTCTCGCTAAGCTCGATAACTTATCCTTGATTGAATGGGCTGACTCATTGCCTGACGAGATCATCGAAGAGGCCATTTCCCTCCTAGAGCCTGCAGAGCTTGAACTTTACGATCTCGCGAATGAGTACCAAGAAGAAGAGCTGGGTCGCTGGGTTGAGCGTAAAGTAGTAGCACTACCATTTAATATTTCCGTTGCCCGTGCAAAAGTGCTGGTGGATAAGTACACTCATGAGCCATCGGGTTACGTTTATCTGATTGATAAGCAGCACCGTTTTCGCGGTATGGTCGAATACGCTGAGTTGGTTGGCGCAGAGTCATCGATACGAATTAAGTCCTTAGTGCTGGAACATGTGAGTACGCTAAGTGCCACACTAGAGCTTGCTGAGGCTGTCGATGCGATGGAGCGCTCTGCGTTTACCTCGCTTCCCGTCCTTGATGAGCGTAAACGGCTGCTAGGTGAGATCGATTGGAAGTTCGCACTAAGTACTCAGCGTGAAATCTATGAGACGCGCCTTATGGCGGGTACTGGTATGGACGAAGGCGATGACCTGTTTGCGCCGATCCTTAAAAGCTCACAAAAACGTGGTGTGTGGCTTGGTATTAACTTGCTCACGGCTATTCTTGCCTCTGTAACGATTGGTCTGTTTGAAGATGTGATTGCGCAAGTGGTTGCTTTGGCGGTTCTGATGCCTATCGTGGCCTCCATGGGCGGCATTGCAGGTAGCCAGACTTTGACTTTGATGGTGCGCTCTATGGCGCTGAATCAGATCACCTCAGGAAACCGATTTGCGCTAATTAAAAATGAGCTTGGCATTGGCGCGATTAACGGCCTGCTGTGGGCGTTGATTATTGGTGCCGTAGCCGGGCTGTGGTTTCAATCACCACTACTTGGCGGCACGATTGCTCTGGCGATCGTCGTTAATATCATCACCGCAGCCTTGTTTGGGGTGTTAATTCCATTAATCCTAGATAAGCTCGACCTTGATCCAGCACTGGCAGGTTCGGTTATCCTAACCACTGTAACTGATGTCGTCGGCTTTTTCGCCTTCTTAGGCACGGCGAGTTTGGTGCTGTTGTAGGGAAAGGCTGGCCTAGTTTGCTTTTTTGTAACCAGCTGGTGATCACGTCAGCTGGCCTACAAAAAACGACATATACGTAACTTATTGAATAAAAAGTTAGTTTTATCCTCGTTTGGTACAAATATTGGTGAATTTGATCGCCTTTGTTAACGCCTCGATTTTTCCCGTTTTGCCTATCTAGCACTCTGTTTGATTGGAGTTATAATCCCGCGCCATTTATTGGTGGTGAGAATGAAAACGTCAGTGGTATTGACTGGTGTTTTTCTAATGATTTCAATCAACTTGCTTGTCTTTGAATACGTGGACAGGCAATAGGTGTTTAAGTGATGAAACTGATCAAAACAACAATTGCTGCGGCGCTAATGTCTACTATGCTAACAGGCTGTATCGGCCAAATGGCGACAACAGGTGCACTCATGTACGAGGTGAACCTAAAAGGTGTCGATAACCGTTACGCGCGTGCAGGTCTATACACTTTAATGTCGCCAGTGTACGCGATCACAGCGGCTGCTGACCTATTTGTTGTGAACTCTATTGAGTTCTGGACGGGCACGAACCCTATCACAAAGAAAAAAGCCGTCGCTGATACTCCGGCTGAGGCTTACATTAAAGTAAACCACAAAGTGGGTAAGAAGTTCTCAACAGCGCCAGTGAAGCTTTCAAAGCTTGACGACAGCACCATGCAAATGGAATTTTTGGATGATGCGGGCAAAGCACGCACGTTGGTGGGCGTAAGCGGCCAAGACAGCGTTGACTTCTACCTAGATGGTCAATACGTGACAACCGCGACACACCAAGAGCTAGAGCAGTACGCGACTGCTTCTTAATGTTCTTTTATTAGATAAAAGTCGAACAAACAAAAAGGCCGACTGGGTGCTGATCCCGGTCGGCCTTTTTACCAATTAATAGGATGCGGAAAAGGAGCGAATTGGTATAGTGCGATCTTACCATGCTGCTCAAAAAGCGCGATGAGCAGAGCGTGGCAGAATGTAAAATTCGGTATGTAATCTTCTCTGCAGAAACACTTGGCAGTGTTTAGAACCTTCTAATTCTCTTTAGACGCCTTGAATGCGTTTGGCGGTAACAATCAGTCCTTGGGTATAACTAAAGCCGTAACCATAGCCATAACCACCGTAACCGTTTTCACCTCTTCCACCCGCCTCAAGAATCGCTTTGTAGTCGTAGTCACCACTGGTGATTGGGGTAATAGAGACGACTTCAAAGCCATCATGATTGAGTGTCGCCACCGCTTTTTGCAGATCTTCCGCGAGACGAACACTATCCACCACCGATTTCGAATACCCCGTTTTTCGCCACACGGGAGAATCGCTATAGTCGACAGCTTCATGTTTCCCCACTTCGCAAAAATGCGCGGGTACATGAACGATTCGATTCATTTATTTACCTTACTGCTATTGTTACTCTGATATGCCTTTTGGGTCAGTCTTAATGCCGACTCTCTGCTATTAGGCTTGCCGATTCTAACTTACTCTTCCATCAACATGCACAAATTGTTCAATTATTCAGATAGTTAAATGTCGTAAGTGAGCTGTATCGCACAATTCGTTTCCGATTGTACCTAGCCCTATCCAATCGTAGGCGGTGACACGTATGGCGAAATTGCCATTCTTATACATAATTAAATGTGTCTTTTGTAAGTAAGGAGACACGTTATGAAATGGATGATTGCAGCGGGTATAGGAGTACTACTCTTGCTCTCAAATGCCAGCGTTGCCAGTCAAAGTGGCGGAAAAATTGGCTTTTTAGTGGACTGCACCATTGACGGGAAATCAACTCGAATGCCAATGACGGCTTGCAGGCAAAAAGGAGGCGAGGCCAGATAGTCAGTTGTGACCATTCGCCTTAGCGATGACTTTAGAGTCGGATTTGGTCGCTAAGGCGAATGTGAATAAGGAAAGCTAGAACTCCGCTTTAATCCAAATCATACGGTGATCGGACGAGACATCCTTTCCATTCCCCCATTTGCCGATTCGTGCATCATTGAACAGCAAACGACCTTCTTCGTAACTTGCTGCCCAGTAAACCCCAGAATCAACGATGTTTAACGTCTGAGAAGGGAGTGCATAATCGACAGCTAGGCCAAAGGTCGAAGTGAGGCGATTAGGCGCTGGGTGTGTCGAGCTTGTGTCAGTGGCATGCTCAGCCGCACCGAAGCTTGTCGGGTACAGCTCACCATTTGAAACCGCTTGATTGACGAGTGGGTCGTTGTGCAGCGCTTGCATAACCGCGCTGATACCATCGCCAGCAACAGGGTCAAGGTTTTGGTCGCCCATCATCACAAATTTCGCACTGCTATCAAGTCCGCCTGTATTACCTTCATCATCGTAGAAGTAGTCTTTGCCTTGAATGTAGTCATGCCAAAACGTCACTTCCGCTGCATTTTGCGCTTTGTTTTTACCCGTATCGAAGACTGGTGGTGTAGGGTGAGACATCAACAAGTGTACCACTTCATCACCATCGGCTGTTGGAATGATAATTGGTGCATCCACATGGTTCTTGGAAGTCAGTCTAACCTGTTGCCACTCTTCATTGGTGTACCAATTGTCACCACAAGCCATACTGGCAGGAATAGGGTTGTTGGCGTCATTGCACAGAGTAATGGTTGGTATCTCGGCGCTTGCCATATCTTTCCATTTGAATTCTTGGAATGTGCGTGTATTCGCCTTATCTATCTGATACTTGGACATCAGTGCAAACGCGTATTGGCCATGATAAAACCCAAAGCCCCAAGCGTCGCCCGGTAGCTGGCCAGCAACGCCATTGTTATCAAGGTCAAGTTCTGAAAGTAGGCCGGTATTGGTCGCGTAAGACTCCGAAAAAGGGTACTCAATCGGCTCTAAGTTCGCATCACCACCTGCACCATCCAGGCTTTGAGCGACCGAGAGGTAGTTGGTTTGAAAGCCGATCAGCGCAGCTTTATCTTCACCAGTACCATCGTTGTTGTACTCCGCCATCATGAGCACGTCAGGACGGTTTTTCTGAATAATCGCCGCAACATTTCGGATTTGAATGACCTTCTCTGCTCGGCTTTTGTCAGCATCGTCGATAGTGCCATCAAGGTAGGTGGTCACCAGTTGCTGCTGAGTCTCTGGAGCTATTTGCATTTCCGCCACTAAATCGGCAAAGGTTGCTCGATCAAATGAGAGGTTGTAGGTCGCAATTTTCACTTGAGTTGGCTCTGCCACTGCCTGCTTGTCGGAGTCATTGCATCCAGAGAGCACCACTGCTCCTACAAGTAATGCGAGTGTTGTTTTTATTGTCTTCATGAATTGCTCTAGTTTTATAAATTCAGCGCCAGAGTCTACTGTTATAGAGAATGTATTTTTGTGATCTTTGTTGTATTTTGTTTGTGCAAAACAATTACATTTCAATGAATTGTGATATTCAGCTCATGCTTTCTTGAGTTGGAGTTGTTACTAGGCAGGAAGGGATTAAATAAGTTGAAGAAAGCTAAAAAGCCAGCATGTAACACGTACATTGCTGGCTTTTGTTTGTATGGTACTAACGGGTTGGTGACTAGACTAGCCCTTTAGACACAATTCGACTGATGCGTGAGTAGTGCAGGCCAAAGTGGGCTCCAATCTGCTTTTGTGTGTAGCCACCGCTGCGGAAGGCCAGGCAAATGGCTTCATCTCGGCTATTGGCTTTCTGCTCATATTCTTTCAGGCTAAGCGGTGCTGCGCGTCGTTGGGCGCTTGGGATCTCTCCAAGTTCCGCGTTAAGCGATGCAAGCTGTGTCAGGTGGCGCTGAATAAAGGCCTCATCGCCCAAGAAAATTTGACGCTTTAGGTGCTGCCAAGGGTTGCACTCTTTCCCTTCGAGAACAAACTGCTTGTAGTGGCCTAATGCTTGCTCGCGATCTGTGCCAAATGATTCGAGTGTGGGCTTACTGACAAACCATGCTGGTGCGGTTTTACTGCCGTTGAGGTAGCCCCAACTGCTCCACGGATAACTTTCTGGATCGACGACCATATTCGCTTTCACTGGGCTGAGCAAAATGTCGCGACTGACATCGAGGAAGTGTGCGTCTCTCTGTACAAGAATAGACTTAAAACGACCTTGGTATAGGTGTCCACTGCGACCATGTTTTTGATTAAAACGCTGTGTGTAGACGCCGTTAAGCTGGCGCATGCCGATACTTAAGTTGCCATCTGGCGTTTCAAGCAGCAGGTGATACTGATTCTTCATCAAGCAGTAACTATGAACCACCCAGTTGTAGCGCGTTGCGGTGTGATCGAGCACTTGAAGAAACAGCTCAAAATCTTCACGATCTTGAAAAACAGACTGTCCGTCGTTGCCTTTCGAGTTCACATAATAGAGGGCGCCTGGGTATTCGATTCGTAGTGGTCTGCTCATAACGGTGTGGGTCGTCTCATAAGTGTATGAACGTTCTACTATAAAGGATCAACTTTGAAAGGCAAAATGCAAGACTTGACCCCTATTGGATTTGATCGTGATGCGTTGTCCAATATGTCAGCACTTTTGATAGGAGCGTGCTGACACATTGGATAGTGAGAATTTTGCGAGTTATGCCGCTACCGCTTTAGTGATGCTAAGTGGTGCCACGTTGTGTTTGTTGCGTTGCCACACTCGCTCATGGAAGAAGTAAGCGACCGAGTTAATCGCGGGTTCAATCGTTGCCATTAGACCACCAATAAAGGCATCGCCAGTCAGTAGATAAGTAACACTAAACGCGACACTAAAGTGAATGACAGCAAAGCTTGCCGTTTTCACTTGAGTCTTTGACTCACGGCGTTTTAGGTAAGGCAGTTTTTGCCAAAGCTTCTCATGAAGATAAAACGCGCCGGTGTTGATAGTAGGCTCTATCATGGCGACCAGACTACCAAGCAAGAAGTCTCCAGTCAGAGCAAACGCAACCAAGGTCGCGATAGAGAAGTGGATACCTGCAAAAGTGAGTGTCTTGATCATTACGTTACCCTCATGAACGTTAGTCTGTGTTGATGAGGTTATTATTGATAATAATTCTCAGTAACAGAAGTAAATTACTCCTATTTAGTTGATAGTTTATTCCTATCGATAGAGTCATCACCTATAAAAATGGCCGATTTCCTACTTTGATTTAGTGCCACGGTGATTAAAGTAGAAGAGAATGTCTAGTGATGGTTGAAGACAAGGGTGCGGGTATCACTTTCTGATTGCTTTTTTCTCCGCTTGGCAGTACATATAAGCAGATCCCACCTATAGGCTTTTAGCGTGAAGCGACCGATACCTTTTGCTCCGTTACTGATGACATTACTGATGATATTGCTACTTGGCGGTATCGTGGAATGCATTGGTGAACGCGTATCTTTGTATCCGTCGGCGACGTTTGTCCCTGAACGCAGTCCAGATATTGCTGGTGATAACCAATTGCTACGGGTATCGACATTAAGAGTGCCAACGCAAAAATCACAGCCTCATCATGAGCCGTTGTTGCCTTGGTTTGCTGTGTTGTCGTTATCACTAGGGGTGGTGTTGTGTATATTCAATTGCACGACGCCTCGAAGCTATCTCGCCTTTGCCAATCCTCGGCTCGGTGGCTGGCAAGAGTCCAATCTACAATTTCGTTTCATTCACTCGCGTTAGTCACGCTTTCAAAGATTTAACTTTCTCATTTCGTTAAGCTTTTGGAGTGTCTATGTTTGATGCGACTCAAGAGGTGTTGATTGCTATATGGCATCAAGACTTCGACGCACTGCTGTCGCCTGGCAGTGCCGTACTGATCTATGTTTTGGTCTCTTTGTTTATTTTTCTAGAAAGCAGCTTTTTGCCGGCTGCACCTTTGCCATGCGATAGCGTAGTGGTGTTGGTTGGTACCTTGTCGGCGGTGGGTGTGCTCAATCCATTTCTTGCATTTGCGCTACTTATCATTGCCGCTTCCGTGGGTAGTTGGCTTGCGTATTTACAAGGGCGCTGGTTAAACCGCCTGCCTGTCGTCCAAGGTTGGGTAAACAAAGTCCCCGAGAGCAACATGAAGATGGTGGATAACCTTTTGGGTCGCCATGGGCTTATTGCTCTGTTCATGGCTCGATTTGCCCCCGGTGTTCGCTGTCTGGTGCCTATGGTGATGGGTATTCGACTGCATGAAGTGCAGCGCTTCCACTACTTTGCTTGGTTCAGTGCCAGCTTGTGGATTGCCTTGCTGGCCGGTGTAGGATTCCTCTTACCATCTCTACCTGAACCTATTAGCCGTTTTGCCATCATGGTGTTGATGGCAGCGCCTGTTGCAACGCTCTGCGCGGCAATTTTCACCTTTGCTACTTGGCGTCTGCGCAGCTTATCGGTGACAAGAAACGTCGTCTCAACAAGCTTTAAGACAGACCTATTTCCTTAGTTAAAACTAGGAGGCGTTAGCAGCGCCTCCATTTAGAATCCCATGTTGAAAAATCTTAAGATTCCTCAGCTCGACCTAAGTATCTTGCTGGCTATTATCTCGATCATGATGCTTGGCTCGCTGACCATTTGGAGTGCCAGTGGCTACAGCGAAGCATGATGACCAACCACTTGATGCGTTGTGGCATTGCACTGACTTGCGTGCTGATCATGGCGTCGATCCCAGCGAAACAGTATCGACGTTTTTCACCGCATCTTTACTTACTCACTATTATCCTGTTAATCGGCGTGGTGCTGGCAGGAGACAGTAGCAATGGCTCTCAGCGCTGGCTCAGTATTGCTGGGGTTCGCTTTCAGCCTTCTGAGTTGGTAAAGCTGGCTATTCCAATGATGGTGGCTTGGTTTATTCAAAGGGAAGGTACAAGGCCAAGTGGCCTGCGACTGATTGCGGCTATTTTGATGACGGCCATTCCGGCAGGTCTTATTTTTATTCAACCAGACTTGGATGGGGCAATTTTTGGCGTGATTTACATGCTGTTTGTGCTCTATTTTGCTGGCATGAGCTGGAAGATCATCGGTGGCTTTGTCGCTTTAGTGGCCACCTCTGCGCCTTTGCTATGGTTCTTTGTGATAGAAACGTATCAAAAGAAACGCATTTTGCAGTTCTTGAATCCGCAAAGCGATCCGCTCGGTTCGGGGTATCAAATTATCCAGTCCCATATTGCTATTGGTTCTGGTGGGGTGACGGGGAAAGGCTGGACGAACGCCACTCAAAGCTCGTTGGGCTTTATTCCAGAAAGTCACACTGACTTCATTTTCTCTGCGTTTGCAGAAGAGTGGGGGTTTGTTGGCTGTGTTTTGCTTCTATCACTCTATCTGTTTATTACGCTGAGAGCCTTGTGGCTCGCTTGCCATTGTCATCATGCTTATAGCCGTTTGGTGTGTGGTGCACTAGCGCTCAGCTTCTTTTTGTACGCGTTTATCAATACCGGTATGGTCAGTGGTCTATTACCTGTCATGGGCAGCCCGCTGCCGTTTTTTAGCTATGGTGGTACCGCAATAATCACGCAAGGCGTGTGTTTTGGGATCATTATGTCTCTTTGCCGAGCGACATCGCGTTACGATTAAAATCAGGAGAGAAAAAGCGCCTTACTAAAAGAAGGCGCTTGAGTGAGAGTCGATAATGTAGGACTAGTTACCAATCAAAGCAGGGATACCCGGCAATTGACCAACGACTGCGAGTGAGCCAATACAGACTACAAACGCAAGACCTGGGATCAGGTACTTGTCCTTTTTAGACAAGGTTTTAGCGCGCTCGCTATCGCCAATGAAGCCCATATTATCGAGCAGCATTGTTGTTGCCCAGCCGAACACCGGGTTCACAAACGCACACGAGAAGATACAGATACCCGCACTAAGAGAATCTTTGTGTTTGTGAATCATCTGCATGCCGGCTTCAAGTAGAGGCAGGAACACACCAACAATCAAAGCGACGCGCAGTACTGGCTCCCACATGGCCAGATCCATTGGATAGCCCAGCACTGAGGCTAAAATACACAAAATGCCCGTAAGCAGTGCGCCGCCTGGAATAGGGCGTTTGGCAATGGCTGCTGGGATCATGTAGGTACCCCAAGAAGAGGCGAGGTTTGAGCCGCCAAGTAAGGATCCGACACCTTGACGAATCGATGCCACCATCATGGTGTCGTCAACGTTCATCAATACGCCTTTGGCTTCTTTTGGATAGTTCAATTCTTGGAACACACGGTGACCCAAATAGTCAGGAGACCACATTGCTACCGCCAACAATGCAAAAGGTACAACCGCAATGTAGTGCTCAAGTGTCGGCCAGCCTAGCTTCCAGCCGGTGTCTTCACCCCACCAGTAGAATGGACTTAAATGTGGCAAGCCGGGTTCCGTAGTAAAAGCAAACTCAGCGCCCATGGCGAACGCGACAATACCGGCAATCGCCGAACAAAGCGGGATGCTAGCCAGCGTTTGTTTACTTTAGCCAGGTAGCGTATACCAACACAGTGACGCCAATCACCGCAAAGGAGATATAACCATGGCCGCTAGCGCTTGCCCATGCTTCGGTTTTATTGATTTGACTGATGAGCCGACGGCTCCCAAATAAATCAGCAAGCCTCCCCGTACACCGACCCCGGTAAGGGTCATCAATTTGGATCCCCCTTTGGTGAGCGCGAGTATCATCCCGAATGCGCACACCATTATGCCGAGAGCGAGTGGGTGTCCACCTGCGGCAGCCACGAGGGGTATCAGCGGTATCATCGGCCCATGCGTTCCAGCAAGGTTCGCATTAGGGTTAAGAATCGCCGAGAACAAAATAACGAATAAAGCACCCGCAATAAGCAGCTCATAACGGACGTTCTCTGCGACAAACTCGGGTGAGAGGCCAAACTGCGCAGCAAACACAGCGACCATGGCAGTCACCATGACCACTTTCCCTATGGTTGCCGCAATCGCCGGTACCCAGTCTTCTATCTCGATGCTGTAATCACGAAAGGGTAAGTGAATACCCCACCGTCTGAAGCTCATGATCTTGAGATCATGGTTCAGAAATTCTTCCCTGCTTTCAAACTCTTGCGCTTTACGGCGCATATCCCTATAAAAGGTTTTACTACTTCCAGACATACGTCTCTTTCCCTTGTGAGAGGGAGAACAACCAGTCTGCAATCAAGTCTACTTGCGCACGATATACCAACCTTCGATTGATACGAGTCGCATCCCAGCCGCTACCGTGCTCCTTCCTTTAATGCCAGAAGGGAGACTTAATGATTTGGTGTTCTCCTTAGTGATAGCCAGTGCTAATTATCAGCACTGGCTGGATCCGTGTTTCACTATTGAATGAAAGGTAAATAAATTGAAAACGGCTTTTATTGATTTGGATTAGCATGTCACCAATGATCGCGAGGTAAAGTGAGTTTTTTGTTGTAGTTGCGAGGCCGAGCACAGGTTCTTGCTACTAATTTATGAAATCAAACACCTAGCGATAATGAAGATATCAGAGCACGCCAATCGAACGGAGCAATTATTCGGACTCCGCGCCGAAGACATTCATAAATGGATCGATGGTTTCTTCGAACACGATCGATTTGATCATGCTCTAAAGCAAGGGACAGTGACTCGCGATCCCTACGATCACCGTCGATTTCGGCACTGTAAAGAAGCGCTGAGCGAGGCGTATCAGGAGTTCAGCGGCCAGTATTCGCGCCAGCAGATACGCAATGTGTTTGAAACTCATATTCGTGATGATTACGACGGCTATATTCCTTCCCGTGCTGATTTTGAAAACGGCACGTTTCAAACCAAATACCACGATGCCCATGACGGCGATGAACTCAGTGCGGTATTGAGCGCCAATGAATTGATGGATTACTTTGATGGCCTACATGCACGTCATTCTGAAAATCGCGGACTGTTAAACCGCTTTACCTTGCGCATTGTTGCTCCCTCAATTTTGGCGTTGGTGTTATTTGTTGCCGCGATTATTTTCGCGATTGTGCCGTTTGTTGAGCAGTCGATGGTCGAGCAAAAGCGCAACATGTTGGCGCAGCTGACCTCCTCGGCGGTGAGTATTGTTGATAGCTACATTGAGCTTGAGCAAAAAGGCGAGCTCAGCTTCCAAGAAGCACAGATCCGCGCAAAGAACGAAATCGAAACCATGCGCTACGGGCCAAACAATCGCGATTACTTCTTCATTATCGACAGCAAGCCAACGATGGTGATGCATCCTTATCGCGCTGACTTAACTGGGCAAGATCTTAGTGACTATCGAGATAGCGACGGTGTTGCTGTGTTTGTCGAGTTCACTAAGCTAGTCGATAACCATCAACATGGCTTTTTAGAATACTTGTGGCAGTGGAATGACCAAGCGGATGTGACCACGCCGAAACTGACCTATGTGGAAGGCATTGATGAGTGGCAATGGATCATAGGGACAGGAGTTTACTTGGACGATGTCCAGCAAGGTATCGACAAACTCGAAGGGACGCTTTACACCATTTTTGCTGCGATTTTTGCCGGTCTTGTTGTGTGTATCGGCTTTGTTATGTCGCAGAGTAAAGTGATTGAAAATCGGAAAAAGCGCGCCGAAATCGCGTTACATGAAGCGAAAGACCGCTATCGTGCTTTGGTCGAGTCATCCAATGAAGGCTATATTTTGGAGGCCGATGGACAGATCATATACTCCAATGCTTGTCTTCATCGTATGGTGGGTTATAGCGAACACGACTTTGAGCAGCAAGATATTTGGTCTCGTTTGTTTACTCCATCACCTCAAAATACCAAAGTTCGGGCGCACCTTGAGGCGCTGTTCGATGGTGGCGTTGAGCCAGGGGAGTTTGAAGCGCAGCTCATGACCAAACATGGCAATACCCTAGATATCATTGTTAGCTCATCGCGGATTTTCTTGTCTGAAAAGCAGGGGCATGTGCTGTCGTTTAGGCCGATAACTCGCAAAATTTATGGCGGTAGTTTTGGCGTTATCGATGAGGTGCGTGACTATCAGCCTATGGCCGCCGATATCATTAGCAAGATAGAACAGAGCCACTCGCCAGGCCATGCTGTGGAAACGCTAAATCAATTGACGGTCGTCATTCGTCAGATGATTGAGTCTGGTTGCCGTCCAGAAATACTGCGCCGAACCATAGGTACTGCCTACGATGCGGCTATCTGCCGATTTATTCAGTTGGCGATGACTGAGCTTGGTGAGCCGCCAGTGCCATTTGCCTTTATTTCTTTTGGCAGTAACGCGCGCCACGATATGACGCTGTTTTCCGATCAAGATAACGCCATTGTGTTTGATGGTGCCAATTTAGAGCCTTCTAAGCTAAAGCAAGTTCGCCGTTACTTTTTGAGCTTGGCTGAACATGTCTGCTCCATGCTCAATCGAGCAGGGTATCGTTATTGCGAAGGGCTTATTATGGCCTCGAATCACCAGTGGTGTTTGAGTCTTGATGAGTGGAATCGCAACTTTGAACGCTGGATAGCCGATGCGACGGCCGAGTCGATACTTGAGCTGAATGTGTTTTTTGATATTCGCGCGACCTATGGTGAAAGTGCACTGGTGGATGCGATGCATGACAATATTCAACAGCAGCTCAAGCGCCAGCCATCGTTTTTTACCACGTATGCTCATAACTGTTTGCAGCACGAGATCCCACTGACCACAACGAAACAGATCAAAGCGGAGCATCACCAAGGGCAGTTAACCTTGAATTTGAAGCAATGCTTAAGACCAATGGAGATCTTCTGCCGTCTATACGCGTTAAAACATGATATTCGTGAGAGTAATACCGTCACACGTCTCAAACTCTTAGCAGCAAAGCAGGAGCTCGATGCCCCGACGCTCCGTGACATGCTGTATATCTTTGATCATATATGGCAGCTACGATTCATGAATCAAATCGACGAATACACCGATCTTTGCAAAGTGAATGATGATATCGACTTGGCTAAGCTATCGACGCTGGAGCGCCAACATTTAGAATCGGTACTTGAGCGAGTCAGCCTATTTCACGATAAAGTAGAGCGCGACTTTTTGCGGTGATAGGCCAGTGACATTTTGCGAGTGAGTTGGCGTAAAGTCGCATGGCTATTCATTGTCTCTTAGCTTTACTGATAGCTCACTCGAAAACTTTCCAACCTATTGACAATCATCGCTTTATTAAGCGATCTTGGCGCGGCGAATCCTCTTATTACTGACGATAATTATTGTTTAAAAACAATTGGTTTCAGTAAATGAAGAGAGGAAGAGCATGAAAAAAGCCCTATGTTTAGCCGCCGCGCTAGGCTTGTCATTGCCGAGTGCATTCGCCAATGACAAAGTTGTTGCTGGCTATTTTGCCGATTGGCAATACCAAGACCAACGAAACCCTTACACGGTTCAAGATATTCCCGCCGACCAGCTCACCCATGTTATTTATGCCTTTTTGAGCATGTGCGGCCCTCATACAGCAGCCTCTGCTGCGGTGCAGCAGCAAATCGCAACCGCGTGCGAAGGTAAAAAGCCGTTTAGCGCAGTGATTGTCGATCAACAATCAGCACTAGAAGTGGACTTTGGTGAGGTCGATGTGGATGTGAATTATCAAGGCCACTTTGCTCAATTCGCGCAGCTTAAACAGAGTCATCCAGAGCTGAAAATCCTACCGTCATTTGGTGGCTGGACTATGTCAGAACCGTTTCATGCCATGGTAAAAGATCCCGAGCACGTAAAATGGTTTGCCAAAACCGCCGTTGAGCTGATTGCTAAGTATGACTTTTTTGATGGTATTGACTTAGATTGGGAGTACCCCGGTGGTGGTGGCTTAACCACATCGCCTTGGAACCCAGAAACCAAACTCAGTGATGAAGACAAGCTCTCAGAAAAACAAGCGTTTACGCTGTTGGTTAAAGAGCTTCGCCAGAACATGGACGCGCTAGGCAGCAAAACAGGTAAAGATTATCAACTTGGAACAGCCGTTGGGGTAGGGTTTAAAGCGACGAGTATTGATTGGCCAGTCGTGTCCAAAGATATCGATCTGATGTTCGCAATGACGTATGACTATTTAGGCGGCTGGGGCACACAAACAGGGCACTTAACCAACCTGTTTGCAACTGATAACGGCTGGTGGGGAATGGGTACAGATGCTTTCATTAAGCAAATGCTCGACCTTGGTATGCCTGCGGATAAGATTGTCGTAGGTGCAGCGTTCTATGGTCGTGGCTGGGAAGGCACGAAGAACTTTGATGGCAAAACCTTACCGGCTGAGTTTACCTCAGAGAAAGGTGCCTCCTTTGGTACCGTCGAGCCCGCCTCATTTCAGTTCTGGGATCTCGTTCGTAACTACACCGCTAAAGAAGGGTATGTGGAAGGTTACGATGAAAACGCTCATGCTCCCTACCTTTGGAATGCGGAAAAGCAGGTTTTCATTAGCTACGACAACGAGCAATCCATTAAAGCCAAGGCTGACTGGGTGAAACAAAACAAACATGCAGGGTTATTTGTGTGGGAGTTGTCCGGAGATAACAATGGAGAGCTGACGAAAACGATGTCTGAGGCGCTCAGGAAGTAGTTTTCATTGAGAATGATGTAAGCCGACCGATAAGCGGCCGGCTTTATTGCCGAGAACAATGCATCGCTGGCGCGCGTCGCCTTAAGGTCTTAACTGAGCTATAAAACCTTGATAGTCGAGGTAAGCTTTACGCACTCTGTCAGGAATGGGCTTTTCATAGACTCGGGCGTCATCAATTTTTGCCATCGACCAGCCTTGAAATATTGGCTCTTCGTAACATGTTACAGTGCCTTGATGAGGACTGGTTAGCAGGGCATGGCGCAAGTTCTGCACATGATACCAAGGAGAACTTTTGCCTCTAAAATGTTTAAGAACAGAGTATTGGATAAGAAAGATTTCGCAGCACAATAGCTGTGCCATTAGGCAATCAATACTATTGCGCGCTTCCTCTGGGTAATAATGAACAACTTTATTGAGTTCGCGGTTACATTCTTGAATAACGTTGGCCAAATTTCCCCTATAAAAGCTGGTGGCAGTGCTCACTTTAAATACCATTCTTAAGAATGTATTCCCGACACGCTCGA
Organism: Vibrio variabilis; assembly: GCF_003263785.1. Taxonomy (GTDB): domain Bacteria; phylum Pseudomonadota; class Gammaproteobacteria; order Enterobacterales; family Vibrionaceae; genus Vibrio; species Vibrio variabilis. Next base: position 6,963 of record NZ_JYJK01000065.1, on the reverse strand, counting down.
TACGTCTGAGCCCCTTCTTTACTTTGAGGAGGCACATTCCTCATCTTGTGCATTTGTCGCAATACTTGGTTTCTTTTTCGGCCATCGAAGTTGATTCGGGTCTCCGGCAAACCGCCAAATTTCACATGATCATAGTGGACATGCCAATAAGCGCCTTTACCTGCTTTATAGGCATTGTTTCCGCCTGCTAGCTGCAATACGTTGGCTTGTAATTGCGCGACCTTGCTAGAGCGGTTGTCCTGCAGAGGCGTGCTATGCGGCGTTGTCTTGCGACGCTGGACAAGTGCTGACCTTGCAGCGTATTGGCTCTGGGGTGAATCTGAGCTTTGATGGGAGTACATCCGCTGTTTCTCCTTAATGGCTATGCGTTTTGTGTTTGGGCATAGAGATATCCATAGGAAACAAGCGGATGAAAATCAAAATTAGAACTGATAACCCCATCCAACAAATGCAAAATGGAGGAGTTTGACGGGACACACACCAAAAGTATGAAAATAGTATGATTTTGCTTAATTTGGCGGCGTGTGAACGGTGTTTATAGCAATTGACTGCTAGAGTTCCTTCAGACTAAATGGAGGATGAAACGTTGACAACGGCTCGAAAACAACTTGTGTCTATAGATGCAACATCTTATTACCACTGCGTTTCTCGCTGTGTTCGTCGTAGTTTCCTCTGTGGTGAAGATGCCTCAACTAACACGAGTTATGAACATCGACGTAAATGGATTGAACAGAAGATTTATGCGCTTGCTCAAGTCTATTGCATCGATATTTGTGCCTATGCAATCATGAGTAATCATTATCACTTGGTTCTAAATATCAACAGGGAACACGCCCAAGCACTTACTCTTGATGATGTAGTCGAGCGTTGGGGAATGGATCATAAACTGCCTAGTTTAATTCAACGTTGGCAGACTAAGCAGCTCTCGTCTCACGCAGAGGAAGAGAAGTGTCTTGAGATAATAGAAGTGTGGAGAGAAAGACTGTGGAGCCTTAGTTGGTTCATGAAAGAGCTTAACTATGATATCGCCTGTAGGGCAAACCGAGAGGATAATTGTACTGGTCACTTTTGGGAAAGCCGATTCAAAAGCCAAGCTTTGCTTGACGAAAGAGCATTAGCCGCCGCAATGGCTTACGTTGATCTAAATCCTGTACGGGCTGGAACAGCCAAAAGGCCAGAAGATTCCGAATATACTTCCATACAGGCCAGAATGAACTCACTCAACAGCAATCAAGCAACAGCGCCTTGCCTACACCCATTTGTGGGTAATGCTAGCAATCGTATGTTGGATGGTATCCCGTTTCGGTTAGTTGACTACATAGAGTTAGTTGATTGGACTGCTCGTCAACTTAGGGATGGGAAAGCTGCCATGAGTGACACGATTCCACCAGTGTTGGAGCGTTTCAATATCAATCAATTAAATTGGCTAAAAGTATGTACGCAGTTGGAGAAGTCTCGGGCAACCGCACTCGGGGCGCCAATGTTGGCTGAACAAACGAAAACAGTGCTAAACAAGCAGAAGCTCTACATGTATCGTTTAGAGTAAGCTCAAAGTTTAGAATTAACTGACAAGTCAATTCAAAGCACCACTCAGTGCTTGTTTTGTGAGTGCCTGATAAACGTCTTTACTTTCATCAAACTACTTCCTACACGTACTCATATACACAAATCTCCCATTTTTTGTCTGAACGAGAGGGCTGTCTGCTAACGCTTCAGTTTTGAGTGTGTGTGATTCTCTGAAGTGTGTCCTTTCAATGTTAGATGTATGTCCTTTCAAGCGCTTCGTGTTTGAAAGTAAGGGCAGTTAGCGAACGCTGTGATTTTGGGAGTGTTTGTTTTGGTGAGGTGTGTGTCCTTTCAAAATCTAATGCGTTAAAGTGCAAATGCAATGTTGGTTAGCCGCTGCCGCTCCGAAAAAAGAACCCCGCTTGAAAAGCGGGGTTCGTCAGCAATCTGAAGCGACCTATTTAGGTCGCTTTGTTTTTTGACAGCAAGTTACTGCAACTTGTGCAGTGATCCTTTTTGTTTTGCTGGAGCGATATTTACTGTAATCGAGCCATGCTCTGAATTTCTAGATCATAGACGCAGAACTAGAAGTTGTAGCGAAGACCTACAAATGGACCAGATGAGCGTACATCAACGCCTTTAATGTCAGAGCTAATATCTTTGAAACCAAACGCCAAATCTAGATTCTCGATTTGATATCCAGCCTCTACGCCAACTTGATAGCCGATAGCATCATTTTTAACTGAAAAATCGAAGTGATGGTTTTTCACATCAAGATTAACATTACCGATACCGAACATGCCCCGATATAGAAATCGCTGTTAGCAATATAGTACTTAGGCTTGGCACTAACGAAGAAAGCATCTGCTTTGCTAGTAGATATATCTTTATACTTGTATTCACCTACAGATGAGTATTGCGCTTCAAGAGCAATTCCAAAGCTTTCTGAAACAGCAAACTCATAGCCACCGACAACTTCAAAATTTAGACGGTTAGTTGCATCAATTTTGATACCTAGCGGAGAGATGTAGTTTTCGCTTGCAAATGGGATGTTACCACCGACGAAGAACCCCTCTTTTGCGAATGCAGTTGTAGATACTGTTGCGGCTACCAATGAAAGAAGCACGGTATTTGTAGTTTTAAACATGATTGTTCTCATAGTATTTGTAGGACTTAAGTCACATTATTTTGTGGCGGGGGATGCTACCAGCGAGGGTGTTATACAGCAAAGCTGAGAATAGTTAACCTGACTACTCTTTCAATGAGTAGGCTGTTTAAGTGGTTTGAATTCGAATATGAACTTGAGTGGCAGTGTTTATTCATAACACAATGAAATTAAACCGATTGTTCAGGTTTCTATAGAAAGTATATAGATTGCATAAATTGATGATTTAGCGCACAGCTATCAAGCTCTGTTTCATTGAGGTGTGTGTCCTTTCAATGATTTCAATGTTCGGTCTGACAACGCTTCAGTTTTGAGTGCTTGTGATTTTCTGAGGTGGATTTTCTGAGGTGTGTGTCCTTTTAATGCTTGCTGTAATCTCGATAGTGTTTATGGTGAAGGAATTCTGCGGAAAAGCAATCGCATAAAGTGAAGTGTTCTCAGTGGATTCAATGTATACAAAGTAAACAGGCTATTTGATTGATGGATCATCCCCTTCACTGTGCAGTCGTTGCCGATGATTAGCGTCTATACAATCCACCTCGACTCCACAACTTAGTGATATCGAGGTAACTAGAAATGACAACTTCAACTCTTACTCTTCTTAATCAATTCGAAGACGGCAAAATTTTTGAAACTCAGGAAGAGATGCTTTACGTACTGCAGCTCAGTGGTAGCTGGTATGAAATGGGTCGCCAATACGGTGTGCTTGCCAAAGACCATATGGAAGCCATGTATCAAAAGATCGTTCAGCCAGAAATCAACAACGGGCTGGTTACACAGGCAGACGCATTCGAGCTATTTGGTACACGTGTATTTAACGCTTTGTCACTGCGTCGTAAGCAGTACTTCCAAGGCGTTGCAGACGGTGCTGGCTGGTCTGTTGAAAAGGTCGTCGTACTAGACCAAAGCGGCCCTATGGCTATCTATTTAGGCAAGCTTCACTCGTTCTCTGGTTGTACGTCGATTGCAACTTGGGGTGACAATACCCAAGACGGTCATACCTTGGTCGGTCGCAACATGGATTGGTCTGAGATTTTTCTCGACTTCCTATCTACACTACAGTCTACAACCCAACAGATGGTTCAAACGGCATCGTGAATGTGAGCTGGCCAGGCTGGCAATGGTTGGTCACCGGCTTCAACGACAAAGGTGTGTATACAGACTTACATGATGGTACCTCAATGGGCGGCAACATTGTCTCTATCGAAAAACCGTCTTTCTTGAACTCTGTTTTCGATTACATGGCGGAGTCTGACTCTATCGAAGCCTTGAGCGCTCGCTTCCAAGCATCGCGCACCGATGTTGCTGCGATATGGATGTTGGCCGACGAGCAAGGTAAAGCATGTTCGTATGAAAACACTATTCAAGAGAATCGCACACGTACGACAGAAAAAGACGCGAACTCATTCGTTACTGTTAACACCTTCCTAAACCCAGACTGGGGTCTTGGAATGCGTGAAACACAGAGCTTTTCGTTAAAACGATTTGATAACCTCACAGCGCGTCATCAAGAAAAAGCCGGTCAGCTAGACTCGCAGCAACTGCGCGATATCTTCGACCTACCGCTTTATAACGAAGATGGCAGCTTTAAAGAGAACGGTGGTGTGACCAAACCAACGAACCAAGACGTGGATCTGACTAACTACCAAACGGTCGCGGATCTCAATGAGCTTCAACTATGGGTGAAATTGCCAGCACTTGGTGAGGAAACCGATTGGGCACACATTGACGTGAAATCTTTGTTTATTGGTAAATAAACAGCATTTTTCGAGTGGACACAAAAACCAAAGTTTAAAGTGGTGGACACTTAGTAGACATGAATAACAAAGGGTTAGTTGTAATTACAACTAACCCTTTGTTTTATATGGCGCTCCCGACAGGATTCGAACCTGTGACCTGCCCCTTAGGAGGGGGCCGCGCTATCCAGCTGTGCCACGGGAGCTTAGGGCTTATATTACTCAATTATATGAATAAGTTAAGCCCGTATTCGTACTATTAGTTCTGTTTGTGCATTACATCGCCAATCTGAATACTGTTGGCTAACGTTGGTTGATCAACCGTCGCTTCAGCGTCACGCTCGTAGACACGAGAGACGGTTAAGGTAATGTCGCTGCGGCTGACTTTGTTACGTGGTAGGCCGTTTTGGTCAATGAAGGAACCAGTGTGCCATAGACGAAGTTTGTCGCCAGCTTGTACGCCATGTACGCGACCAAGATCGATGGTCACTTTTGTTGCCGTAGGTGGCAACCACTTCAGGGAGCGTCATCTTGCAGGAAATCTCTGCTTCTAAGTCGAGCATAATGTTACGGCTGACTCGCTGCATCATCTCCCCATAAGTTGATGTCCAGAAGCGAGCGCTCTTGGTATCGACTTTACTGGTTTTTGCAAATGGCCATTGAGCAATTTCACGGTAAGTGTGTTGGAAGATCTCGTGGCCAGTTTTGCCATCAAAGATGGCCATGTCCATCGCAAACTGCCGATTGATGCGATCTTCTGTTAACAGACCGCCGGCATCAATCGTCGCGGTGAGATCTTTTATCGCGCCGGTGACAATGTACTGCGCGCCAAGGTCATCGGCGATCATCTTGATCCGTTCGGGTTGGCGTTTGTTGATTTCGTAGCGTGTAGTCCCGACAGAGACAAAGCTGTATGAGCGCGCGGCAAGTTGCTTATCGATAACAGCACTATAATCCTCGCCGAGTTTATAGATCTGTCCCATTACCGCCTGCTGCGGATCAACAATATCGAACATGGCAACGCCAATGGTCTTTTTATATTGCTCTTTATGGCAAGCCTTTGCCGTTGGGTAGATGTCGATACGCGCTTTTACCACCATTTGGTTGCCGCTTACGTATTTGTCGTCGATGACAATGTGGCGAACCTCGGAGTCGATGAACTGGTACTGCTCCTTATCGTCTTCTAGCATTGGCGCCAGTGTCGATAGGCTACCGATGTCGGCGCCAGAGAAGTCGACCGCTTTGTATACGGCATCTTCAAGCGCGTAGATCCTTGCCGCCTTCTCAGAGGAGACAATGGTCGACGTACCCGTGACTTCATACCACTCGGCATAGGCATTACCAGCACTGAGTGTCAGTAATGCTGTTGAAATTAAAGAAGAAACGATTTTTTTCATACAACCTTTCCAAATGCGGAACAATATTTGCTTACTATTTTCTAGCGAATATTGGAGCGGGCTTTCTTATTTAGGACAGAATGAGAAAAGCAAAGATTGTTCCAACCTGAACCAAGGTTGCCACAATCGACCCAATTAATAACTTTTGGAGAGTGTGAAATGAAAAAGTGGCTACTGATGGCGTCGGTGTTAACGCTGACCGCTTGTGCCTACTCACCAATCTATAACGGTAAAGAGTCGTACTCAGGCAGCAAGTTTATGCTGATGGAGAGTCCTCGTCATACCATGGATTACTTTGTAGAGAGCTTAACGGAAGAGTTGGTGGCGTCAAACACCAGCGTGTCATCACGCACGCCGGTTGCGGTGGCTTCTTTTGTCGACTTGCAGAATATGGATGCAACTAACTGGCTGGGTAACTCAGTGTCAGAAGGGTTTATTCATCAGTTGCAGCGTCGCGGTTTTAAGGTGGTGGACTTTAAAACTACAGGCTCCATTCAGGTGACGAACCAGGGTGATTTTGCCCTTAGTCGTGACTGGAAAGATCTTGCCCAAGAGCAGCAAATTCAATTTGTCCTGACGGGTACCATGCTACGCCAAGAGGGTGGCGTGTTGGTGAACGCTCGTGTGATTGGTATGCAATCAAGAATTGTCGTCGCGTCAGCACAAGGTTTCTTACCCGCGGATCGTATTGGCCGAGACCTAGATACGCTTAATCAAATGCGTACTGAAGATGGTGTGCTGATTCGATCGGACCCAACCATGACAACACCAACGACAGTGATTTTACGCCCATAGGAAATGAAGATGAGAGTAATTTTTGCCGCCTTAATCGCGATGGTCATGATTGGTTGTACTCCAATTGGCGCGATGGATCAGAACACGTTGACCGCCGTGGGCTATGCCAGCATCAGTGAACAGACTGGTCGTAATGATGAAGAGAAGCAAGTTCGCGCAATGCGCGCTTCAAAGATTGATGCGTATCGTGAACTGGCAGAGCAAGTCTACGGCCTGCGCGTCTCAGCAAGAGCGGATCTTCAAGACCAGCGCCTAGGTGTTGAATCGACGACGGGTGCAGTGGATGGCGTTATCCGCGGCGCAGAAGTTGTCCGCAGCTACAAAGTAGGCGACAGCTACGTCACTGAGCTAATACTGGATATTG
>NZ_JYJK01000064.1 GCF_003263785.1 Vibrio variabilis | reverse complement strand
AATATTGTAAGTTATACTTACCAGACAACGTTGAGATTGAGTTTTACCAATTACTCTCTTAACCATAAAGATTTGTTGCGGAAGTGGCGGAATTGGTAGACGCACCAGATTTAGGTTCTGGCGCCGCAAGGTGTGAGAGTTCAAGTCTCTCCTTCCGCACCATCATTAAAAAGGCTCGTCATTTGACGAGCCTTTTTTCTTTCTGTGCATTTACTCGTGATACTCTTTATTACAGTGAGTGAAGACTCAATACCCTGCTACAAGTAACTAACTCGTATTATCTTTCGCAACACTCATCACAGATTTTCCCATTGCCTCTATCCAAATTGCACCATCACGCAGATCCTTGTTCCATATGGTTATTTATTGAAGTGGTTCGCAGCGATATGCAGTCTAATGTCTATATTGGTCAATATTCACAAAAAGGCCATCTTGGATTTTCTCAAGTCAAATTCGAAGCAAACGGTGTCGCTAGTTCTCCCTCCGTCAAAACTGATATCGTTAACCCCTCATACCTCACCCATTCTCAACATGGCCTTTATGTGCTCTCTGAGGTTTTCCAAGCGGAAGGAGCTGCTTTATATTTTCTAGCACACGACGTGCAATATACTCAAAAGATTGATCTTGATGGGGATGCGCCCTGTCATATTGCGATTTCCGGGGCTGGCGACAGAATCGCCGTTGCCCATTACGGCACTGGAGATTTTGAATTGTTTGCTTTGGGGTCAGAAGGAAAAATAGGACAACGGATAGCCAAGCTATCCAACTATGGCCAAGGCCCTCATGCTACTCGCCAATTATCACCTCATGGCCATCAAGTGATGTTTATTCCTAACACTACCCAATTGGTCACGGTCGATCTAGGTATCGATTTGCTTACCTTCTACCACTATGAAGGCAAACAAGTTCAACAGTCCCAGCGTTTGGAGTTACCACCAGGAAGCGGACCAAGACATGCCAGCTTTACCCAAGATGGTCTATTTGGTTTTGTCTTGTGTGAACTAGACGAGTCTCTGACGGTGATTACCCTAGCAGAACAACAGTGGCAAGTAGTCACCACTATCGCCGCATTTCCAGAGCACGTGTGCCACGAAGCAGCAGCGGCCATTAAACTCTCAGCTGATGAACGCTATATGTACTTAACCAGTCGTGGGGAATCTGTGATAAGTTGGTTTGATGTGAGTGAGCCTAAACGCCCTGTGTATCAAGGCTATGTAGAAACGGGTGGGGCATTTCCACGAGATATCACTATCACGCCAGATGGCAAATGGTTGCTCGCGGCCAATCAGCATTCAAATAACGTTTCCATATTTGAACTCGATCCTCAAACAGGTAAGCCAAATTGGCATTCAGACTTACCTGATGTTATTGCTCCGACATGCCTAGTAGTTAGTGATTAGTCCATTACTTTAGGCCAATAGCGTATTTCAACACCTGTTGTTTGATTGACCCAGAGTGCTCCGCCAACTTAAGCATGGCGTTACGTGCAAACATCAAAGGCGGCAGCGTATTGCTAAAGCCCTTGTAGAACACATCCATGCCAGTTTGCATCAGTAGGTTATCTGGGCGGCGTAAACGCTCGTATTGAACCAGCGCCTGTTGTGTCACCCCTTTAGACTCAAAACACTCGAGCAGCGCTTCGACATCTTTAAAGCCTAGATTGACCCCTTGTCCCGCTAGAGGATTAATCGTGTGTGCTGCGTCACCAACGATGACACAGCCCTGATTGTGGTAGCTTTGAGCATGACGGCGGGTCAGTGGAAATGAACCGTGTTGTAGTATTTTCACTTTTCCGAGCTCAGTCGGAAAGTAAGTAGCGATCTCCGCCTCTAACTGTGCAGGGTTCATATTTTTCAACTGTCGAATACGCTTAGGAGCGTCATACCAAACCAGCGAGCCTTGATTACCACACAGAGGCAAAAACGAACGAGGGCCGCTTGGTGTAAACCACTGCCACGTAATATCTTGTTGCGGCAGCTCAGTTTCAACATTGATCAGCATGCATTCTTGACGATAATCCCAAGCGGTAATACCAATGCCCGCCGATTGTCTCACTCTCGAGTTAGCGCCATCGGCGCCTACCACCAGATGAGCCTTAAGCACCCTACCCGATTCGAGCGTGATGCTGGAGTCATTTGGAGCAAGCTCTAAGCTTTCAACACCATCACCTTCAATGACTTTTAAGTTATCAAAACGTGCGAATTGAGCCCAAAGGCCTAACTGAATCATGCGATTCTCAACGATATAGCCCAACTGCGGTAGCGCAAGTTCGCCGGCATTGAATCGGATTCGACAATTGTCTGCCTCCCAGGTTTCAAGCCTCGCATATGGACAGACTCGAGTGTCTTGAATCGCGCCCCAGGCGTCTAAAGAGTGCAGAAGATCGACAGAACGATGTGAAATAGCAGACACCCGTAAGTCCATAGACTGGGCTGGTTCAAATGGCTTCGGCGTGAACTTCTCAATAACGGCAACTGAACGCCCCTGCTTTGCAAGACCGAGAGCAAGCGCCGCTCCTACCATCCCACCGCCAACGACGACTATTTCATACTGTTCCATAGTGCTAATACTGTCTTAAAATCAATGTGTTCTCATTGTACGTAGCGACTTGCTAAAGCGCGAGTTTTTTCCCGTCAAAATCCTTGCTTTTGTGAGGCTAATTTCGACGTGCACCAATTGAAATATAAGCTCTCAAAGAGATTTTCCCCTACCCCTAGTCAGGCGGTTTTTAAAGCAGTACAATACGCCGCTTACCGCCGAGATGGTGGCTATAATTTGAACAATAGTTCAGCATAAGATTTACATAACTGACGAGCGATAGTGATGAGTAAGAAACTGCTAATTAAAACCTGGGGTTGCCAGATGAACGAATACGATTCATCAAAAATGGCCGATCTGCTTAATGCTGCAAATGGCTACGAGCTAACTGAAGTGCCAGAGGAAGCAGACGTACTACTGTTGAACACTTGTTCGATCCGTGAAAAAGCGCAAGAGAAAGTTTTCCACCAACTTGGTCGTTGGAAAACACTGAAAGATAAGAAAGAAGGCGTTGTGATCGGCGTTGGTGGTTGCGTAGCGACTCAAGAAGGTGACCACATCCGCGAGCGAGCACCATACGTAGACGTGATTTTTGGCCCGCAAACTCTGCACCGCCTACCTGAAATGATCAAACAGTCACAGAACGACGAAGTTCCGGTTATGGATATCTCGTTCCCAGAGATCGAGAAGTTCGACCGTCTGCCTGAGCCTCGTGCTGAAGGTGCAACAGCGTTCGTTTCTATTATGGAAGGCTGCTCAAAATACTGCACTTACTGCGTTGTACCATACACGCGTGGTGAGGAAGTTAGCCGTCCAATGGATGACGTTCTATTCGAAATCGCTCAGCTTGCAGAGCAAGGCGTACGTGAAGTGAACCTTCTAGCCAAAATGTTAACGCGTACCGTGGCCCAATGCACGATGGCGACATCTGTTCATTCGCGGAACTGCTGCGCCTAGTCGCGTCAATTGATGGTATTGACCGTATTCGATTCACCACTAGCCACCCGCTAGAATTTACCGATGACATCATCGCTGTATACGAAGACACGCCTGAGCTTGTAAGCTTCCTGCACCTTCCTGTACAAAGTGGTTCAGACCGCATCCTAACGATGATGAAGCGTCCTCATACAGCAATTGAGTACAAGTCTATTATTCGTAAGCTACGTAAAGCGCGTCCTGATATTCAAATCAGCTCTGACTTTATCGTTGGCTTCCCTGGTGAGACAGACAAAGACTTCCAAGACACCATGAAGCTAATCAAAGATGTCGATTTCGATATGAGCTTCAGCTTTATCTTCTCACCACGTCCAGGTACGCCGGCGGCAGATTACCCATGTGATCTTCCAGAGCAAACCAAGAAAGACCGCTTGTACGAGCTACAGCAAACGGTTAACACGCAAGCGATGCGCTACTCTCGTCTTATGCTAGACACTGAGCAACGCGTCCTTGTTGAAGGCCCATCGAAGAAAAACCTGATGGAACTGCGTGCACGTACTGAAAACAACCGTGTCGTAAACTTCGAAGGTGGCGCAGAACTAATCGGCCAATTTGTTGATGTGAAAATTACTGATGTGTTTGCGAACTCTCTACGTGGTGAGATCGTAAGAACAGAAAAAGACATGGATCTTCGCTCTGTGATTTCACCAACTCAAATGATGGCGAAAACCAAACGCGAAGACGAGCTAGGTGTGGCTACCTTTACGCCTTAACGCCTATACCCAAACCACTCCATTGTGCTATTTTGGAGTGACATGGGAAGAAATGTGGAGTCCGGTCAAAATCGGGCTCCGTTCATCGCCCTCAAAGGGGCAAAATGCGAGGCAACATTGAGTAATCAAATCGTAACTCTAGAAATCAATCTAGAACCTTCAGACAACCGCCGTCTGTCCAGCTTGTGCGGTCCTTTCGATGACAACATCAAACACTTAGAACGCCGTTTAGGTGTTGAAATTAACCACAGAAGTAATTACTTCACCATTGTTGGTAAGCCACACACCAGTGCTGCTGCACTCGACATTCTCAAATCACTTTACGTTGATACAGCGCCAGTACGTGGTCAATTTCCTGACATCGAACCAGAGCAGATCCACCTAGCGGTAAAAGAATCTGGTGTACTAGAGCAAAATACCGAATCAGAAATTGCTCACGGTAAAGAAGTCTTTGTTAAGACCAAAAAAGGCATCATCAAACCACGTACACCAAACCAAGCACAATACTTGGTGAACATGGTCACTCATGACATCAGCTTTGGCATTGGCCCTGCGGGTACAGGTAAAACATACCTTGCCGTTGCCGCCGCTGTCGATGCGTTAGAGCGCCAAGAGATCCGCCGTATTCTATTGACCCGACCTGCGGTTGAGGCCGGCGAGAAGCTGGGTTTCCTACCGGGTGACCTTAGTCAAAAAGTCGACCCATATTTGCGACCACTTTATGATGCCCTGTTCGAAATGCTTGGCTTTGAGCGTGTTGAAAAGCTGATTGAGCGAAACGTTATTGAAGTTGCACCGCTTGCTTACATGCGCGGTCGTACTCTTAACGATGCGTTTATTATTCTCGATGAAAGCCAGAACACAACGGTTGAACAGATGAAGATGTTCTTGACCCGCATTGGCTTCAACTCACGCGCAGTTATCACTGGAGACGTGACTCAGATTGACTTGCCACGCGGCGCTAAATCTGGTCTTCGCCATGCTATCGAAGTGCTTAACGAGGTGGACGAAATCAGCTTTAACTTCTTCCAATCAGACGACGTAGTGCGCCACCCTGTTGTCGCTCGTATCGTCAACGCCTACGAAAAGTGGGAAGCGGAAGATGCGAAAGCTCGCAAAGAGATCGAGCGTAAACGTCGTGAAGAGCGAGAAGCTGCCCAAGCGCTGCTCGACAAAGCTGCGGCGACAAGCACACCTTCGGAAAGTAAATAATGAGCATTGAACTGGATTTACAACTTGCTGTCGAATCAGAACAAGGCCTGCCAAGCGCTGATGAATTTCAGCGCTGGCTAGATAAGACGATTGTCCCGTTTCAAAAAGAAGCGGAGCTGACCATCCGCATCGTTGACGAGCAAGAGAGCCACCAACTCAACCACGAGTATCGTGGTAAAGACAAGCCCACTAACGTGCTTTCATTTCCATTCGAAGCCCCTCCAGGCGTAGAGATGAACCTCCTTGCGATATGATTATCTGCCGCCAAGTGGTCGAAAAAGAGGCGATTGAGCAGTCAAAGCCCTTGAACGCACACTGGGCACATATGGTTGTACATGGCAGTCTTCATCTGCTAGGTTATGATCATATTGAAGATGAAGAAGCCGAAGAAATGGAAGCTTTGGAAACTGAAATTATGCTTGAAATGGGCTTTGAAGACCCATATCTTGCAGAAAAGGAGTAGAGGCTAATCTCGCCCCTGCACATGTGCGCTATCACACATCTGATAGCATTCTGAATTGAGAAGTCATGAACGAAGAGTCTTCTCCCTCTCAGCCAGAGGGAAACAGTAAAAAATCTGAAGGTCCGAGTAGGAAGTCCTTCTTTGAGCGCCTAGGTCAAATTTTTCAAGGCGAACCAAAAGATCGCCAAGAGCTAGTGGATGTTATCCGCGACTCTGAAGAAAACGACCTAATTGACCACGACACCCGCGACATGCTTGAAGGTGTAATGGAAATTTCTGAAATGCGAGTACGCGACATTATGTTGCCACGTTCGCAAATGGTCACTATCGAACGTTCTGATGACCTCGATAAATTGATCGCACTAATGACCGATGCACAGCACTCTCGCTACCCAGTCATCAGTGAAGATAAAGACCATGTAGAAGGCATACTCTTAGCTAAGGACCTCCTCCGT
>NZ_JYJK01000063.1 GCF_003263785.1 Vibrio variabilis | reverse complement strand
AAAAGTGTACGGCGGTGAAGCGAAAGACTTCGCATCTATCGATAACGCTCCAGAAGAGCGTGAGCGCGGTATCACAATCGCAACTTCTCACGTTGAGTACGATACTCCAACTCGTCACTACGCACACGTAGACTGTCCAGGACACGCGGATTATGTTAAGAACATGATCACTGGTGCTGCACAGATGGACGGTGGTATCCTAGTTGTTGCTGCAACTGACGGCCCAATGCCTCAGACTCGTGAGCACATCCTACTAGGCCGTCAGGTTGGTATCCCATACATCATCGTATTCATGAACAAATGTGACATGGTTGACGATGAAGAGCTTCTAGAGCTAGTAGAAATGGAAGTTCGTGAACTTCTATCTGAATACGAATTCCCAGGTGATGACCTACCAGTTATCCAAGGTTCTGCACTAGGCGCTCTAAACGGCGAGAAGCAGTGGGAAGACAAAATCGTTGAGCTTGCTGAAGCACTAGACTCTTACATCCCAGAGCCAGAGCGTGCAGTTGACCAACCGTTCCTACTACCAATCGAAGACGTATTCTCGATCCAAGGTCGTGGTACTGTTGTAACTGGTCGTATCGAGCGCGGTATCCTACGCGTAGGTGACGAAGTAGAAATCGTTGGTATCAAAGATACTACAACTACTACTTGTACTGGTGTTGAGATGTTCCGTAAGCTTCTTGACGAAGGTCGTGCTGGTGAGAACGTTGGTGCACTTCTACGTGGTACTAAGCGTGACGAAGTTGAGCGTGGTCAAGTTCTTGCAGCTCCTGGCTCAATCAACCCACACACTAAGTTCGAGTCTGAAGTATACGTACTTTCTAAAGACGAAGGCGGCCGTCATACTCCGTTCTTCAAAGGCTACCGTCCACAGTTCTACTTCCGTACAACTGACGTAACTGGTGACATCTCTCTACCAGAAGGCGTAGAAATGGTAATGCCAGGCGACAACATCCAAATGCAAGTTGAGCTAATCGCTCCAATCGCTATGGATGAAGGCCTACGTTTCGCTATCCGTGAAGGTGGCCGTACAGTAGGTGCTGGTGTTGTTGCTAAGATCTTCGACTAA
>NZ_JYJK01000062.1 GCF_003263785.1 Vibrio variabilis | reverse complement strand
AGCTAGAGTAGTACAGATTGCAGCAGTTAGAGTTGTTTTACCGTGGTCAACGTGGCCGATAGTACCAACGTTAACGTGCGGTTTAGTACGTTCAAATTTTTCTTTAGACACGATCGTGTTCCTTCCTAGTTATGATTCGCCCCGAGAACGAATTTTGTCGGGGCGCGCCAGAATTTGCTATTTTATGCGTCAATTTTACTCAACGCAACAGATTCATTACTAAACAATAGCTGATTAGCTGCGCTGTGCAATGATCGCATCCGCCACATTCTTCGGAGTCTCAGCGTATTCGCTAAATTCCATCGAGTATGACGCACGACCTTGGGTCGCACTACGCAAGTCAGTTGCGTAACCAAACATCTCAGAGAGCGGTACTTGTGCACGGATAATCTTAAGACCAGCGTGGCCGTCATCCATACCTTCGATCATGCCGCGGCGACGGTTAAGGTCACCAACAACATCACCCATCCAATCTTCTGGAGTGGTTACTTCAACCTTCATCATTGGCTCAAGCAGAACAGGTTGTGCTTCAAGCGCACCTTTTCTGAAGGCCATCGAGCCGGCGATCTTAAACGCCATCTCGCTAGAGTCGACATCATGGTAAGAGCCATCATACAGTGTCGCTTTCACATCCAGTACAGGATAGCCAGCAAGCACACCGTTGTTCATCTGCTCTTCGATACCTTTCGATACCGAGCTGATGTATTCCTTAGGAACCACACCACCCACGATCTCGTCAACGAACACAAACCCTTCACCCGCTTCAGATGGCTCAAGCTTAAGCCATACGTGACCATATTGACCACGACCACCTGATTGGCGAACAAATTTGCCTTCAACTTCTGTGCTGCCGCGAATGGTTTCGCGGTACGCAACTTGAGGTTTACCCACGTTGCAATCAACACTGAATTCACGTTTCATACGGTCAACGATGATGTCTAGGTGAAGCTCACCCATGCCTGAAATTAGCGTTTGGCCAGTTTCGTCATCGGTTTCCACACGGAACGACGGGTCTTCTGCGGCTAGTTTACCTAGCGCAATACCCATTTTCTCTTGGTCAGCTTGAGAGCGAGGCTCTACCGCGATCTGAATAACTGGCTCAGGGAATTCCATGCGCTCTAGAATCACTTTGTGGTTCTGGTCACACAGGGTATCACCCGTCGTTACGTCTTTCAGACCAATCGCTGCAGCGATGTCACCCGCACGAACTTCTTTTACTTCTTCGCGCTTGTTCGAGTGCATCTGAACGATACGGCCAAAGCGTTCACGCTTTTGCTTCACTGAGTTATAAACGGCATCACCCGAGTTTACGACACCTGAGTAAACGCGCATAAACGCAAGGGTGCCTACAAACGGGTCAGTTGCAATCTTAAATGCAAGTGCAGCGAATGGTTCGTTGTCGTCCGCGTGACGCTCTACTTCGTTCTCATCTTCGTCGATACCTTTAATCGCAGGTACGTCTACTGGAGAAGGAAGATATTCAACAACCGCGTCTAGTACCGCTTGCACACCTTTGTTCTTAAATGCACTACCACATGTTGCGAGTACAATTTCGTTATTTAGTGTACGAGTACGCAGACCCGCCTTGATTTCAGCTTCCGTTAGTTCGCCTTCTTCAAGGTATTTGTCCATCAACTCTTCGCTTGCTTCTGCAGCGGCTTCAACCATGTTGTTGCGCCACTCTTCCGCTTCATCTTGCAGTTCTGCTGGAATGTCTTCGTAAGTGAAGGTCATACCTTGATCGGCATCGTTCCAGTTGATTGCTTTCATCTTGATAAGGTCGATGACACCTTTGAACTCATCTTCTGCACCAATGTTTAATTGGATTGGAACTGGGTTCGCACCAAGACGATTTTTAATTTGATCCACAACGCGTAGGAAGTCTGCGCCTGCACGGTCCATCTTGTTGACAAATACCATGCGTGGAACGTGATATTTATCAGCTTGACGCCATACAGTTTCAGACTGAGGTTCAACACCTGATGAGCCACAGAATACAACCACTGCACCATCAAGCACACGCAAAGAACGCTCTACTTCGATAGTAAAGTCAACGTGTCCAGGGGTATCAATGATGTTTACGCGATGATCTTGGAATTGTGCTTCCATACCACGCCAGAAGGTAGTAGTCGCAGCAGATGTGATAGTGATACCACGCTCTTGCTCCTGCTCCATCCAGTCCATGGTTGCAGCACCATCGTGAACTTCGCCGATTTTGTGAGAAAGGCCAGTGTAGAACAGAATACGCTCACTTGTGGTTGTTTTACCTGCATCTACGTGAGCAACGATACCGATATTACGATAGCGCTCAATAGGAGTTTTACGAGCCACGATTGTATCCTCTTACTAAGGTTAACCTTAGAGTATAGAAAAGTGCTGCGAGAGAACCTCGCAGCACTGAAAAGGTATTACCAGCGGTAATGAGCAAACGCTTTGTTAGCGTCAGCCATGCGGTGAACGTCTTCACGTTTCTTAACCGCAGTACCTTTGTTCTCAGACGCGTCTAGCATTTCAGCAGCTAGGCGTTGAGCCATAGATTTTTCACCACGCTTACGCGCAGCTTCAACCAACCAACGCATAGCAAGTGCGTTACGGCGAACCGGACGAACTTCTACAGGTACTTGGTAAGTTGAACCACCTACACGGCGAGATTTAACCTCTACCGCTGGGCGAACATTTTCAAGAGCTTCTTCAAATACAGCTAAGTGGTCTTTGCCAGACTTCTCAGCCATAGTTTCTAGTGCACCGTAAACGATTTTTTCAGCAGTTGATTTCTTACCGTCAACCATTACGATGTTTACAAATTTTGCCAGCAGCTCAGATTTGAACTTTGGATCTGGAAGGATCTTACGCTGACCAATTACGCGACGACGTGGCATGGATATTCTCCGTTGTCTTCTTCAGGTTATCCAAAACTTTTCAGTTTCTTCAAAAATTAAAAATAATTTAGTGTTTGGCCTTACTTAACGGAATCCATTAAGACTTAGGACGCTTCACACCGTACTTAGAACGACCTTGTTTACGGTCATTTACGCCAGCACAGTCAAGTGCGCCGCGAACAGTGTGGTAACGTACACCCGGAAGGTCTTTAACACGACCGCCACGGATTAGAACAACTGAGTGCTCTTGAAGGTTGTGACCTTCACCGCCGATGTACGAAGTTACTTCGAAGCCGTTCGTTAGACGAACACGACATACTTTACGAAGTGCTGAGTTAGGTTTTTTAGGTGTAGTAGTGTAAACACGAGTACATACACCACGTTTTTGTGGGCACGCTTCTAGTGCAGGCACGTTGCTTTTAACAACTTGCTTTGCACGAGGCTTACGTACCAACTGGTTAATAGTTGCCATTAACTAGCTCCTGATTTACTTGAAAGTAAGCTTTGTGAAAAATCTATCCCCAATCACCAATGGCAATTAGGGACGCAAAATTCTATGCAGCAGTGAGAGGTGTGTCAAGAAATATACAGATCTTTTTTGGAATATGCGCATCTCAGTATCGACGACTAAGACATAAGAAAGAGGATTAACCCCAAGTCGTGCTGGCGATGTGACGTTCAGTTAGTTCGACAAAGCCTTTAAAATCGGTCACTTGCAAAGACTCCCTACCCTCTTTCACTAAGCCACGCGCATCCATATCTTGTTCTAGAAAGTAGCACTGCCACTCTTGAGTCATATCAACACTCATTGCTAGGTAACACGCACTCTCGACAAAAAGGACATCATCCCCTTTTTTTAGGTATGTCTTGGCCTGTTGGAAGCCAGCTTCGCTTTTTATAATGTGCAGCATGGTAATCCTAGAAGGTTAATACTTTATGACATTGATTGAGTTCATCAGCAATCGCGGGCGCTGAGACAACTTGAGCAGAGATCAGCAACTCTTCTTCTGTTAAGCGATAACGCTCTAGGCTTTGCTCACAGACAAACACTTGCTCAATGTCGTAAAGATCCATCAGTTTAAATGCGCTGATGTAGTCTCTAGATAAAATAGAGTCCGTATCCTGCCCTTTTCGCAGCTGATTTACGCCATCGCCAACAAAGAACACTTTGATGTCCTCAGTAAACGCGGATGTGGCGAGCAGCGCATCTAAGCCTTCTCGACCTGCGGCACTCGCATGCGGTAGTGAGTTGAATACAAAAGCTAATGTCGTCAAAACTGCACCACCCTATCTTGAGTCAGCATCGCACTGGCAAGACTGCCTAGCCCTGCTTGCTCGAAACCGTCCGCTAAGTTGTCGGCATCTCGCTGATGCTGCGACGCCTCATCACTCCCCAACACGCCACGACGCAATGATGCAGCAACGCAGGTTTCTAGACGAACCCCATGCTCCGTCGCGAGCGTTTTGCCACGCAGCGACTAAATCGAACTCATCGTTAGCGGGTACCGTTAAGCGCGACGCGTTGTGAACGCCATCTTGGTAAAAAAACACACTAACAAGTTTGTGCCCTTTGGCAATCAGCGCGTTAGCAAATTGATAGGCGTTACGCGCTGACTGGCTTCCGTACACGGAGCCATTTACCACGAGACTGTAGGTCAAGGCAGACAATTACTCGTCCTCAGTCTTACGCTGACGAATGTACAGGTAAACCGTGTGCTTAGAGATATTAAGCCTGTCAGCAACGCGGTTAATCGCATCCTTGATATCAAAGATGCCCTTGTCATACAGCTCCATCACGATCTGACGGTTTTTGGTGTTGTTCGACACCGACTTGTCCGCATTGATATCCTCGATGGTGCGCTCAACCGTTTGGTCTACCAGCTCTTCTACATCGCTAGCAAAGTTAACCGATGATGCCGCATCTTTTGCTTCTTGCGTTGGCATGAACGATTGCAGGATCTGAGAGAATGGCGCATCGAGATTGACGTTGATACACAAAAGGCCGATCACGCGATTATCACCATTGCGAATCGCGATAGTGATCGACTTCATCAATACGCCGCCTTTCGCGCGAGTAAAGTAAGAGCGAGAGAAGTTGCGCTCTGAGCCTTCGATGTCTTTCAACATTTTTAGCGCCAAATCTGTGATGGGTGAGCCAACCTGACGGCCGGTGTTTTCACCATTAGCAATTTTCACCGCAGAAGTATTTAATGACTCCAGCGAGTGCAAAACAATTTCACAGAACGGGCCGATCAAGCTCGCAAGCCCATCTACCACCGCTTCGTAGGATTGTAAGATGATTTTATCGTGCTCACTGAATGGCGCCACATCGACGGACTCCATTTCGAGCAGCTCATCTGGTTGGTAATTTCAGTCACAGTCATTGGACCCTAAAGCTAAAAAAATACTTTAAAAAAATTAACGTAAGTTTATCAGAAAATTTGAGCGCTACCCTATGTATGTCGCGAACTAGTGATTTAGGGCAAAAAAAGTGCGGTTTTTTATCCCTTCAATTGCAACTGTGGTGACAAGCCACCATAAAAAAAGCTCACCGAAGTGAGCTTTTTTCCGAGACTAATCAAACATTACTGAGTTGCTTGAGTATCGTCGCCTTCAATTTTTAGAAGCTCAACTTCGAATACTAGCGTTGAGTTCGCAGGGATAGTCGGAGTATCTTGCTCACCGTATGCTAGCTCTGGCGGGATAACGAACTTGTACTTAGAACCGACTTTCATTAACTGAACACCCTCAGTCCAACCAGGGATCACGCGGTTAAGTGGGAATGTAGCAGGCTCACCGCGGTCGTAAGAGCTGTCAAATTGAGTACCGTCAATCAACGTACCCTTGTAGTGTACTTGAACCGTATCCGTGTCTTTTGGTTGTGCGCCTGTGCCTTCAGTCTCTACTTGGTAAAGAAGACCAGACTCAGTCGCTGTCACGCCTTCTTGCTTAGCAAACTCAGCGCGGAAATCATCACCCGCTTTCGTTGCTGCCGCTGCTTTTTCAGCTGCTTGCTTTTGCATGGTTTCAGCTACGCGTTTGTCTAAACCTTCTAGCGCTGCGCGGATTTCGTCTTCGCTAAGCTCTGCATTACCAGCGAAAGCTTGCTCAATACCTTTAAGAACCAGCTCTTTCTTCAGTTCGATACCGAACTCAGCAGGCTTTTCAATACTAGTGCTTAGGTAGTTCGCAAAAGAAACACCAATCGCGTAAGCGGCTTTGTCGTCTTCTGTTTTAAAGTGAACCGCTTTGCCTGTCTCAGCTTGAACTTGCTCTTGCGCTGCTGGCTCTACTTTTGGTTCTTCTTCTTTTTGACAACCGACTGCCAACATAACTGTCGCAGCAAGCAGCGACACTTTAAATAGTGATTTCATTTATTTCTCCAATGATGGACTTCTTGTAGACTTAATACCTAGCCATACTATAAAAACTTGTTCAATAGTTATGCGTAACTAACTAAATCTAGTAACTATTTCCTACTAGCTCAAACTATAAATATACTAGCTTAAACTCAATACTCAACGTGGAATAACAGTAATGATGCGAATAATATCTCATTCTGTGCTGTGGCTAATTGTCATCGGCTTGTTAAATGGCTGCTTATTCTCCACCGAGTCTGAGCAGCGCTGGGAACTCGCCCTTGAGGGCACAACCGCCATAGCGCTTAGCCGCGACGCCCGATTTGCGCTGCTTTATTCTAAGCAGCAGCACCTTCAGCTTTGGGATCTCGAGCAAGATAAAATCTTATCTCGCTTGGGTATTCAAGATCCCGACGAGAACATCATCTCCCTTATCCGCTTTAGCGATAATGGCCGCTTTGCCATCACCGCGACCCAAACCAACTTTGCGATTTGGGATTTGGCTTGGTCACAATCAACCGGCCTTTGGTCTGTCGCTGACGGGCTTATTCAAGATATTGCCTTGGGTAACAGCGGAGACGAAGTACTAATCGGCCTTAGCAACGGCAAAGCCATATTCATCGATTTAGTCACTGGAAGGCGGCTAGAGTTCCTTGCTCACGTTGAAAAAGTTAATTCTGTTGCTTTATCCCCGAACGGAAAATACGCCCTTTCAGGAGGCAATGATCATAATGGCTATTTTTGGAGTACTGAATCTGGACAAATATTACACCGGTTTGAGCATTCACAACGCGTCGGTACCGTTGAGCTGCAGCGCGACGGCCGCTATGCCCTCACCTCGGATACCGGCAATGATGCCATCATTTGGGATTTACAAACCGGCGATAAGGTGAGTGAGCTAAGTACTTGGACACGCCAACTTATTTTCTCTTCAGCACGATTTTCTGATGATGGTACGCGACTTGTTACTGGCTCCCCTTCCTCTCGACTCATGATATGGAACACCGAAACGGGTAAACGACTGGAAGGCTACGAAGTGGAACTGCTAAAAGATGTTCGCCCACCACGGGGAGTAGTGTATGATGCCGCTTTTGAGAGCAACCAGCGCGTGCTTTCTGCCTCGTCAGCTAGCGTCATCCAAGCTTGGAAAATTAGTGAGTGACCTTATGAGTGATAAAGAGATTCAAGCTCTCGAAGAGAGAATTAACGATATGGAATGCAAAATGGCGTTCCAAGAGCAGACGATTGAAGAGCTTAATGATGCGCTGACTCAGCAGCAGCTACTCATCAGCAAGATGCAAGATCAAATGAAATACGTGGTTGGCAAAGTGAAAAACATGGATACCTCAAACTTGGCGGATCCATCGGAAGAAACACCGCCTCCCCACTATTAAGGCGCTCTGCATCGAGCGATTTAATCGCTTAGCGAGTTACAGATAAAACAAAGCCCCAGTCTTATGCTGGGGCTTTGTCGTTATTAGAATGCGAATTAAAGTGCGCGTTGACGAACCGCTTCAAATAGGCAAATACCCGATGCCACTGACACGTTCAGGCTTGATACTGCACCCGCCATTGGGATCTTGATGAGGTCATCACAGGTTTCACGCGTTAGACGACGCATACCATCACCTTCTGCACCCATGACTACCGCGAGAGAGCCAGACAGTTTCGCTTGATAAATATCATGTGTCGCTTCACCTGCTGTGCCGACAATCCAGATACCTTTTTCTTGCAGCGCACGCATAGTACGCGCCAAGTTCGTCACACGGATAAGGGGCACCGTCTCTGCTGCGCCACATGCTACTTTACTCACTGTCGCAGTCATTGGTGCAGAGCGGTCTTTCGGTACAATCACCGCAGCCACACCCGCCGCATCCGCGTTACGCAGACATGCGCCAAGGTTATGCGGATCAGTAACGCCATCGAGGATAAGGAGTAGCGGCTGTTCATGCTGCGCTAATACATCATCAAGATCGTTTTCATTGAGCTGCTTGGCCGGTTTTACCTTAGCAATAATGCCTTGGTGATTCGCACCGCTGGCTTTGTCATCGAGTGTTTTGCGGTTCATTTGCTGAATCGACACACCAATTTGGTTAAGTTCGTTCAGCAGCGGCATCAAGCGATCGTCTTGACGCCCTTTTAGTACATAGGCTTCCACAAAGCGCACTGGGTCTTTTTCAAGAACTGCTTTAATCGCGTGGATACCGTAAATAAATTCATTACTCATGGAATAATCCTGAATTCGTTATTTCTTCGCTTTACTGCGAGCCTTATTTTGGCGCGCCTTATTCTTGCGTGATTTGGTGGCTTTGGACTTCTTGCGTTTATGAGGAAGTACATCCTCTTCTTGTCCATCTGGGCGTTTGGTGGCTTCGACCATTGGCTTCGCGGCCTTCGGGCTGCGCTTGCCTCTGACTTCTGCGACACGCTGTTTGGCTTTAGCTTTTTTCTTTTCAGCTTCAGCCATGCGTTTTTTCGCCGTTTTTCCTTTGCCGCGTAGCTTACGACTTGTTTCGACTAATTCAAAGTCTATTTGCTTGTCATCAAGGTTAACCGACAGCACTTTCACCTTAACAGCGTCGCCTAAACGGTAAATCGCACCAAAGCTTTCACCGATAAGTCTCTGACCAATCGGGTCAAATTGATAGTAATCGTTCGCCAGTGACGAAATATGCACTAAGCCATCGATGTGCAGCTCTGTTAAGCGCACGAAGAAGCCAAAGCCAGTCACGTTGGCAATCACGCCATCAAGCACTTCGCCGACGTGGTCTTGCATGTACTCACACTTGAGCCAATCGGCCACATCGCGAGTTGCATCATCGGCGCGGCGCTCGGTCATCGAACACTGTTCACCGTAGTAATCCATATCGTCGAACGAGTAGTGGTAGCCACCAGTTGGTGTCCAGCGATCGGTATTACGACCTTCTTGCTTGGCAATAAGGTATTTTATCGCGCGGTGCAGCAGCAAGTCTGGGTAACGACGAATTGGTGAGGTAAAGTGCGCGTAGCGTTTTAGCGCCAAACCAAAGTGCCCGGCGTTATCCGCGTTGTAAACTGCCTGCTTCATAGAGCGCAGCAGCATGGTTTGAATCAGCTCTTTATCCTGACGCTCACCAATCTTTTTAATCAGCTCGGCATAATCGGTCGGCGATGGCTCAAGACCACCGGATAGATCTAGGCCTAGCTCACCAAGAAAGTCTCTAAAGCCTTGCAGTCTCTCTTCACCCGGAGTTTCGTGCACTCGATAAAGTGATGGCTCTTTGGCTTCTCAACTAACGAAGCAGAAGCGATGTTCGCCAGAATCATACATTCTTCGATGATCTTGTGCGCATCATTGCGAACCACAGGCTCAATGCGGTCAATCTTACGATCGGCATTGAAAATAAACTTAGTTTCAACGGTTTCAAACTCAATCGCACCACGATTATCACGGGCACACTTGAGCACTTGATACATGTTGTGCAGCTCATGAAGATGAGGAACCACAGCGCTGTAACGCTCACGCAGTTCTTCGTTACCCTCTAAAATGTCACTCACTTTGTTATAAGTCAGGCGCGCATGAGAGTTCATCACCGCTTCGTAATGTTTGTAGCCCGATAGCTTACCGGTCTCAGAGATGGTCATTTCACACACCATACACAAGCGATCCACTTGTGGGTTGAGTGAACAAAGACCATTAGACAGCACCTCTGGAAGCATAGGCACAACCTGAGATGGGAAGTAAACCGAGTTACCGCGCACGATCGCTTCTTTGTCGAGTGGCGTGTTTGGACGAACATAATAGCTAACATCGGCAATCGCTACCCACAAGCGCCAGCCACCGCTCTTCTTGCGTTCACAATAAACCGCGTCATCAAAGTCTCGCGCGTCTTCACCATCGATGGTGACTAGCGGGAGGTCACGCAGATCAACACGCCCTTCTTTAGCCTCTTCAGGCACGAACTCGCCGAACTGCTTGACTTGCTTTTCGACTTCTTCAGGCCACTCATGAGGAATTTGATGAGTGCGAATAGCAATTTGTGTCTCCATACCCGGCGCCATATTCTCACCCAGTACTTCAACCACTTGCCCCATCATGCCACGGGAGCGACTTCCACGATCGGTCACTTCGACTACGACCACATTACCCATACGTGCACCGCCTCGGTGCTCATTAGGGATCAGGATATCTTGGCTAATGCGAGAATCATCTGCCACCACATAGGCATAACCGTATTCCATGAAGAAGCGACCGACAACCTGCGTCTTACGCTCTTCAAGCACGCGAACTAAGCGGCCTTCTTTGCGGCCTCGCTTATCGGTGCCCGATGGTTGAACCAATACGAAGTCACCATGCAGCAAGGTACGCATTTGATGATGTGGCAACAGCACATCGTTGTCTTTATTCATGCTCCCTTCAGGTCGAACCCAGCCATGGCCATCCTTATGACCAATGACGTAGCCTTTGATCATTTCGAGCTTGTCTGGCAGGGCATAGCATTGACGTCGAGTAAACACCAACTGGCCGTCACGCTCCATCGCGCGCAGTCGACGACGCAAGCCTTCATACTGCTCTTCACCAGACAGACCCAAAGCTTCAAACAGATCGTTTCTGTTCATTGGGACATTAACGCTTTCTAGGAAGTCAGAGATGAATTCTCGGCTTGGGATGGGGTTTTCGTAGTTCTCAGACTCTCTTGCAGCAAAAGGGTCGTCTACTTTTATTTCGCTAGGCTTTTTCGACATCGTCAGACCTATTTTTTAGGAGGGATAGGTCGATTATAACTGACGCAGCAGATAAGCTACAGAATTGCTTTAGCTTTCTGTATCTAATTCATCAGATAGATGATGGGATCAGATTACCAAAATGCCGTACGACGCTTGGCGCGAGCGATAATATTTTCCGGCATACGCTGCTCAAGGCCACGTCTCAACATGGAAATGCGCTTGTGTTTGCGACCATCAGGTGTGACCGAGTTGTACAGCCAACGATAAGCGTCTTCGTAGTCAAGTGGGCTGCCGTAATCGCGCAGCAGAAGCTCGGCTAGTTGGATGCGGGCATCGATGTTGCCCATGGAGGCCGCTTCACGGAAATATGGGATTGCACGCTCTTTGTCTTGCTGTACAAAGGTCCCTTTTGAGTAGTATCGACCCAATTGCTCAAGCGCAACAGGTAAGCCTTGATGAGCGGCATTTTCCATGTAGTAGAGACCAAGCTCTACGTCTTGAGGGACACAAACACCCCAAGCCAACATGTCACCATAGAGGAATTCATAAGACGGCAAACTAATACGCGTGGCACGCGCCATGATATCTTCAACCAGCTGGCAGTTATCTTCTTTAACGCGGGCAAGGTGGCGGTTTTCTTCAATCAAACCAATCAGTTCGTCTTCTGAGTAAATCGGGATCGGGGCACCAAGCTCCTTGCTCTGCACCGATGTCACAGAGCCAAGTAGCGCCATGCAAACAAATGCTGCCAGTTTGTGTCGCTTTATCACTTTTTCCTGCTCCTCATACTCAACGTCCGTCCATTGTACAAAACTCATCAATGGTCTCATTTTTATCGGCAGACGTCCGCCACGCTTTAGAAAAAACGGCAATATTTTGCCACTTTTCTTCTATTCACTGGCAAAGCCGTCAAATACTTGGCACAAGATCACAGTATGAAGTGTGAAAGGCTAAATAACAGGTAAAAAAAAGCCAGCGAAATATCGCTGGCTTAGCTGTCTTTAGAGACGGATTAAGATTCGAATGGGTGAACCTTGATAATTGTCTCGTTACGGTCTGGACCGGTAGAAATGATGTCTACTGGCACACCCGTTAGATCTTCAATGCGCTTGATGTAGTCTAGTGCTGCTTGAGGAAGCTGCTCGATAGACGTTGCACCAAATGTTGTCTCAGACCAACCTGGCATTGTTTCGTAGATAGGTGTCGCTTGTTCAAATGACTCAGCAGCCATTGGCGATACTTCTAGGATAGAGCCATCTTTCATCTTGTAACCGGTACAGATTTTTAGCTCTTCTAGCCATCTAGTACGTCTAGCTTAGTTAGACAGAAACCAGAGATAGAGTTGATTTGGATAGCGCGGCGCATTGCCACTGCATCGAACCAACCTGTACGACGTAGACGACCCGTTGTTGCACCGAACTCGTGACCAACTGTACCTAGGTGTTTACCGATTGGATCTTGCTTATCTAGACCATCGTAAAGTTCTGTTGGGAATGGACCTGAACCTACACGAGTACAGTACGCCTTAGTGATACCAAGGATGTAGCCGATGTGACGAGGACCGAAACCAGAACCTGCCGCAACACCACCTGCAGTCGTGTTAGAAGACGTTACGTATGGGTAAGTACCGTGGTCGATATCAAGCAGTGTACCTTGAGCACCTTCGAACATGATCTTATCGCCACGCTTACGTGCCGCATCAAGTTCGTCAGTGACGTCGATAACCATTGAAGTCAGTAGATCTGCATAACCCATGCATTGCTCTAGTACTTCTTCGTAGCTAACAGTGTCAGTTTTGTAGAAGTGCTCTAGTTGGAAGTTATGGAATTCCATTACTTCTTTTAGTTTCTCTGCGAACACTTCTTTATCGAACAAGTCGCCAACACGTAGGCCGCGACGAGCAACTTTGTCTTCGTACGCAGGACCGATACCACGACCCGTCGTACCGATCGCTTTCTTACCACGAGCGATTTCACGCGCTTGGTCGATAGCGATGTGGTAAGGAAGAATTAGAGGACAAGCTTCAGAAACGAAAAGACGTTCACGTACTGGAATGCCGCGCTCTTCAAGAGGCTTCATTTCTTTAATTAATGCTTCAGGAGATAGAACAACACCGTTACCGATAATGCACTTGATGTTGTCGCGAAGAATACCTGATGGAATCAAATGAAGAACGGTTTTTTCACCGTCAATGACTAGAGTGTGGCCTGCATTGTGACCGCCTTGGTAGCGAACCACGTATTTTGCATCTTCAGTTAAAAGGTCTACGATTTTACCTTTACCTTCGTCACCCCATTGGGTGCCCAGAACGACTACGTTATTTCCCATCTTTCCAATCTGATTGCTAGTTAAAAAAGGATTCTAGCACCGAAATCACATTTATGCAGTCATTTTTTAAGCATAAAACCGTCACATAAGGGTAAGTGACTGATGCTGGTTAATAAAAAGTCAATGTTTGCGACTAATTTAACAGCATAACCGTGATCACTGTCCCTGCTACTACTAAGCAACCACCCACACGGCGAATCTGTTCATCCGGTTGCTCAGCCAACTGCAACACCATGTTTCTCCAGCCTTTAGGTGCGAGCAGCGGCCCCAACCCTTCCACGACCAACACCAAACCCAACGCAATCCAAAGTGATTCGGACATGTTCTTTTCTCCAAAAAGATAGGGCTCCCGCAGGAGCCCTATTGTATCAATGTATGATTGGTTATTTAGCCGGTGCGCCGTTCATATCGTTCATGTAACGGAAGAACTCGCTGCTCGGGTCTAAAACCAAGATGTCACTCTTATCTGAGAAAGACGTTTTGTATGCACTCAATGAACGTAAGA
This sequence comes from Vibrio variabilis, assembly GCF_003263785.1. Taxonomy (GTDB): domain Bacteria; phylum Pseudomonadota; class Gammaproteobacteria; order Enterobacterales; family Vibrionaceae; genus Vibrio; species Vibrio variabilis. The sequence goes on along the minus strand of NZ_JYJK01000062.1, from coordinate 11,255 downwards.
AGCTGAAGAATTCAGGATCTTTGTTGTACGCTGCCGAGTAGATAGCCGCTGCTTCTGCGTCCGCATCACCTCGTGTCACACGAGCTGTTTTGTCCGCTTCCGCTAGTAGCGTCGCTACTTCTAGCTCTGCTTGAGCGCGGATAACTTCTGCTTTCTCACGACCTTGAGAGCGGTGTCTACGCGCTACTGATTCACGCTCAGCACGCATACGACGATAAATCGACTCACTGATTTCATCAGGTAGGTTGATTTTCTTAATACGGAAATCAACGACGCGAACACCCAAGTCAGTCATTGCGCTCTCACGCGTGTCGTTCAACACATTGAGCATGATCTTGTCACGCTCACCATCAATATCCAACGCTTGACGTGCGGCTTCAGTCGTCACTTCTTCGCTGTCGACGCTGTCTGGTAGAACATCGTCATTACGTGGCCCAGAAACGATTTGCTTGATTTCACGCGAACCGATTTCAGAACGAAGCACGTCTGTCACTTTACGTTCAAGTAGCGCTTCTGCCGTCAGTGCATTGCCACCACCTGTTGCCAAGTAGTATTGACGGAAATCTTCAATCTTCCACTTGACGTAGGTGTTAATGATTACGTCTTTTTTCTCAGACGTGACGAAACGGTCACCACGGCCGTCCATAGTCTGAATACGCGCATCTAGCGTCTTCACACGGTCGAACAGTGGCATTTTAAAGTGCAAGCCTGGCTCGTAGATACGAGACACGTTGTTGTCATCACTCAGTACACGACCGAATCGGATTACGATTCCTCGCTCACCTTCTGGGATAACGAACAAAGACATCAGCATCAATGCTAAGGCAACGACTAATACTGGTATCATCAATTTACGCATGATTAGTATCTCCCTTGACGAGTCGTGTTATTGCGCGAGTTGCTGCTATTAGACGAGTCGGTATTCACAGGATCCAACTGGATCTCTTCATAAACTGAGGTTTCTTTCGGTTTACGTGACTTCGACGCACCCTCTTGACCAGCTAACTTGTCAATTGGAAGATACAGAAGGTTACCGCTCGACTCTGAGTCGATAAGCACTTTCGATGTGCTTGAGTACACTTCTTCCATCGTATCTAGGTATAGACGATTACGCGTTACTTCTGGAGCCGCTTGGTATTCAGGTAGCAGTTTCTCGAACTGAGCTACTTGACCTAGTGCTTCGTTAGTTACGCGCTCAGAGTAACCTTGAGCTTCTTTCTTCAAACGCTCAGAACGACCAGTCGCTTTCGGAATGATTTCGTTCTTGTACGCTTCTGCTTCACGAATGAAACGCTCTTCATCCTCACGAGCCGCAATCGCATCATCGAAGGCATCTTTAACTTGCTCAGGCGGACGTGCCGACTGGAAGTTGACGTCAACAATAGACAAGCCCATGTCGTAGTTGTCGATGATTTCGTTTAGCGTTTCTTGAGTGCTTTGACGGATTTGCTGACGACCACTGGTCAAAATGCTATCCATCAATGAGTCACCAATAACAGCACGGAGAGCAGAGTCGGTTGCTTGACTCAAACTGTCGTCTGCGTTGGTCACCACATATAGATATTTGTATGGATCAGAGACACGATACTGAACGTCCATTGAAACAGAAACAACGTTCTCGTCTTTGGTCAACATCGTACCAGAGGCGCGCAAAGAGCGAATCGCCTGAACGTTTACCGGTTCATACTCATCAATAAAGCGAGGACGCCAGTTCAGACCCGGATCAACAATGCGGTCAAACTTGCCTAAGCGAAGCACGACACCACGCTCACCTTCGCTAATGGTGTAGAAGCCGGAAAAGAACCAAATGACCACTGCGATCAATACAATCACACCGAAGCCAATTGCACTACCGCCGCCGCCAATGGATGGGCTACCGCCGCCACCACGCTTGCCAAACTTACCACCGATTTTTTGACTCAGCTTATTAAAGACTTCATCTAAATCAGGCGGTCCTTGATCACGGCCACCGTTATTTCGGTCGCCTTGATTACGGTCTCCACGATTGTTGTTCCCCCAAGGGTCCTTATCGCGGCCGTTATTTCCATTATTATTACCAGGCTCATTCCACGCCATTAGGAAGCTCCATCATTTAGTATGACGTTATACTGTAGCAGTCCTTTAAGTAACTATAAAGCCACTCAAAACTGCCCCTTCTCTTTTTTCAAGTCTAGACCAATCTACTTGTTGCATCCGAATATCAATCAACAAGTTACCTTCAGGATCATACTCTTCGCGTTGAATACAATTCATCTGGAAAAATGTGCTCCGAAAACGCCCTTGATACTGGGGTGGAATTCGCAGCTGATACTGAACCATTTGGCTTGCTAAACGCTCTGTGAGCGCGTCGAACAACAGTTCGATGCCTTGCCCTTCCATGGCAGAGACCCAAACAGTTCTCGGAATACCTTCATCGTCACGTTCTATACGTGGACGTTGGCCATCTAGATTATCTATCTTGTTCATTACGACGAGAGTTGGCACCTCATGGGCATCAATTTCTTCTAGCACGTCATGAACAGCTTGAATATTCTCACGAAAACGCTCGTCACTGGCATCGACAACATGTAACAAAATGTCAGCTTCCTGCGTTTCTTGCAAGGTTGCCTTAAATGCTGCGACGAGATCATGCGGAAGATGACGGATAAATCCGACCGTGTCCGCTAAAATTGCCGAACCTACGTCCGCCAATTCAATCTTTCTTAGTGTGGGATCTAGGTTGCGAATAGCTGATCAGCTGCGTACACCCCAGCTTCAGTAATGCGGTTAAATAGCGTAGATTTGCCCGCATTGGTGTAGCCCACCAGGGAAATCGTTGGGATTTCGGCTCTACTTCTTGCACGTCTGCCCTGCTCACGCTGCTTGGCAACCTTCTCTAAGCGACGCAATATCGCTTTGATGCGATCACGCAACAATCGACGGTCAGTCTCCAGCTGGGTTTCGCCAGGACCGCGCAGACCGATACCACCTTTCTGCCTTTCAAGGTGCGTCCAACCTCGGATCAATCGAGTCGAGATATGACGAAGCTGTGCCAGCTCAACTTGCAGCTTACCCTCGTGGGTACGGGCGCGTTGGGCAAAAATGTCGAGGATCAGACCGGTACGATCCAACACTCGACATTTACACAGACTTTCAAGGTTACGCTCTTGGGCAGGGGAAAGGGCGTGATTAAAAATCACAATATCAGCACCGGTTAATTGCACCGTTTGTGCTATTTCTTGCGCTTTGCCTTCCCCTACGTAGTACTTAGGGTGAGGGGACTGTCGGCTACCCGTTACGGTCTGTAACGCGTTAACACCTGCAGAAGAAACCAGCATTTCAAATTCGCTGAGATCTTCCCACTCACCTTCTTGCGTGAAGTTGATATGAACAAGTACAGCCTGCTCACCCGATTCGTAACGGTCAAACAAGCGACCAACTCCTATTTAAATATCTGTTTTTAAGAGATTTATTATTAATCGTCAGATTTCTCTTGTTGACGGTCACCGCCAGTACGCTCACCACTGTGGTGGCTAACAGCACGGGCTGGAACAACCGTTGAAATCGCATGCTTGTAAACCATTTGGTTTACAGTATTTTTCAGAAGGATCACAAACTGATCAAACGATTCAATCTGACCTTGTAGCTTGATGCCATTCACTAGGTAGATAGAAACTGGGATACGCTCGCGACGTAGTGCATTTAGGAATGGGTCTTGAAGAGATTGCCCCTTAGCCATTTTTATTTTCCTTATATTAATATTGTAGTTTTAATTATTTAGCTATTGGTGCACTGCAATTTGGTGCTGCCTTTGCATCTGAGCTAAACCAATGAAATACCCCTTAGTTTTATAATCATAGAACAACAATCGTCTTTGAAAACAAAACTCAGTTCCTTTTTGGGTATTTCTACGCAAAAGCGCCCACATTATACACAGTTAACACCATCAGATGCTATGGCGTCTGTGAGAGTTTTCATTGAATCCTCAATGTGTTCGCTATCCAGCCAAACCAAATCATCCCAACTCCTTAACCAGGTGATTTGTCGCTTGGCCAATTGTCGAGTCGCGCAGATGCCACGGAAAATCGCATCATCTAACGTGCTCTCGCCATCTAAGTACTCCCACATCTGCCTGTAGCCGACACAACGGATCGACGGCAGATCTGGGTGAAGATCTTCACGAGCATATAACGCTTTGACTTCATCTTCAAAGCCTGCTTGTATCATTTTCTCGAAGCGCAATTCAATCCGTTTGTGTAACAAAGCGCGATCTTTGGGCGCTACCGCAAATTGTTTGACGCGAAATGGCAGTGGCTCCCCCTTGGTCTCAGTCAATTCTGTCAATGACTTACCAGAGATTCTATACACCTCTAACGCACGCGACAAACGCTGTGGATCATTCGGATGAATCCTCTCTGCTGAGACAGGATCTATCTGTTTTAGTTCATTATGAAGTGCCTGCCAGCCCTTCTCTTGTGACTCTTTTTCTATTTGCGCTCGGATCTCTGGATTCGCCGCAGGCAGTGGAGATAAACCTTGAAGCAAAGCTTTGAAATAGAGCATGGTGCCCCCACTAACAGCGGGATCTTGCCTTCTGCGTGGATTTTGGCGATTTCATTTAGTGCATCGCGGCGGAAATCAGCCGCAGAGTACGACTCTGCTGGGTCGAGAATATCAATCAGTCTGTGCGGTGCCAGTGCGAGCTCTTCGGCATCAGGCTTAGCCGTACCAATATCCATGCCTTTGTAAATGAGCGCAGAGTCTACACTGATAATCTCAACTGGATATTGCTGACGAAGACGTATCGCTAATTCAGTCTTACCAGAAGCGGTAGGACCCATTAAAAACAGAACTAAAGGTAATTGTTGGCTCATGATGAAAACGCTGCAATTGTGGCCGTAAAATCGACAGGGCGGACAAATTTAGGGTCGCTCAAAGGTAGCTTACCGTCGTATAGCTGCTCAAGATTACCGAGTAACTGAACAGATTCAGATAAAGTGTAGCTACTTTTCACTTGCAGCACTTTTTTCGTTAGCCATAAGCTCAAACGGCTCGGGCTAAGGTCTTGCTGCTCAAGGGTCGCCAAGTATGACAGCATTTCATCAATTAACAATTGCAAATTTTGCTGCCTAAGTGGTGCTGGTACGCCCATCACCATGAGCGCTTGCTTATTGCGAATGGCGAGGTCGATACCAAAGCTAAGTAATAGTTCTCGCTGCGCTGTCGCCACTTGCTGCTGCATGTCGCTGACTTTTAACGACAGCGGTACGAGCAGCGGCTGCATTTTTAGCGGCTGACCTTTCGGATCCAACTGAGCAAACAGCTTATAAAACTCAGCTCTGCGCAATGACACCAGTGCGCAGCACGGCTCTGCTTTCACCAATACGTATGTCGTATCTGCCATAGTGATTGCTTTACCAATGCGCTCAATCTCAATCGATATAGGGGCAGCATCTTGCTTCAATGGCGGAGCTTCCGCTGTTTCTATTTCTGGCTCGGCGATATCCGGTGTTTGCATCAGTTCTTGATAAACGCGAACTTCTTCTGCTGTCGGCGCCGCTTCTTGCACTCGGGGCTTGGCTTTCGACGAGCCCGCGGCTCGACTCGAGTTCCATTCATTACGAGCGTACGGTTCTTCTACTCTGTGGGCAGAGCCACTCGTTTCACTATGGTCACGTTGAGTTCGTTCGCTTGCCGACTGAGGACTTGGCGAACGTGTAGTAGATGAGTGATAGTCCGCACGTCCTGGATAAGCCGGAATGCTCTCCACCGCTTGTATCAATGACTCTGAGACACTCGCTCCACCAGAAGTTGCCGAAGACACCAGCTGCTGCGGCTGTGTCATTTCAACAAGTGCATGAGAAGAAGTGGATTCGACTTGCTCTGACTCAGCCTTCGGTTCAACATGACTGAATGCTGAGTTAGAGGTCACCGGCGCATCAATGGATTTTGCTTGCACCAGTGCGTCGCTCAGTGCTTGATAAATAAAGTCATGCACTAACCTTGCTTGATGAAAACGCACCTCATGTTTGGCTGGATGCACATTCACGTCCACCTGATGCGGGTCGATATCGATAAACAAGATATACGCCGCGTACTGATCGGGTGCCAAACTGTTCTCATAGCTTTGGCGAATCGCATGGTTGATGAGCTTATCCTTCATCATACGACCATTCACATAGCAGTATTGCAGATCGCTTTGCGCGCGTGCACCTTCTGGTGTGGTGATCCAACCGTGCAGCTTAAGATCGTTGTGCTCAAGCTCAATCTTAAGCATATGACGCACAAACCCAGCTCCGCATACGGCGGCTATGCGTTTTTCTAACTGAGGCTCTGTTTTCGCTGCGCGGTACTGACGCACCAGCTTGCTGTTATGTTTAAGGTTGATCGACACGTCAAAGCGGCTTAGTGCAATGCGCTTTAAAAGCTCATCAATATGATTGAATTCGGTCTTTTCCGTTCGCAAGAATTTACGGCGTGCGGGTGTGTTGAAAAACAGATCCAATACTTCAAGTGTGGTACCAATTGGGTGGGCAGCCGGGGTCAGTTTCACCGCCATGTCGCGCCCTTCCGCGTAGGCACTCCAAGCTTGTTCTTGAGTGGCAGGGCGAGACGTCAGTGTGAGTCTTGCTACCGAGCTAATACTCGCCAGCGCCTCACCGCGAAAGCCCAAACTCATGATAGCTTCTAGGTCATCAAGGGTATGGATTTTTGACGTCGCATGTCGGCTCAACGCCAATTGCAGTTCGTCTTTAGGGATCCCCTTGCCGTTATCTCGAACACGGATAAGCTTGGCACCACCCTTCTCGATATCAATATCGATACGAGTGGCACCTGAGTCTAGGCTATTTTCAACCAGCTCTTTGACTACGGACGCTGGCCTCTCAACCACTTCACCTGCGGCGATTTGGTTCGCCAATCTTGCAGGTAAGATCTTAATCGTCACAACGCTTCTCCGATTCCATCAATTTGAACATTCATCACTTGTGCGGGATCAGCAGCACTTGCCCGACGGCGAGTGAATCAGAACGAAGCTTGTTAGCCTCTCGAATACTGCTGACGCTCACGCCATATCGAGAGGCAATTTTGCCTAAGTACTCTCCGCGCTGAACTTTGTGTTTACGCAGAGGCAGATCTTTTAAGCTGACGGTTATTTTTAGCTTCTGACCCAACTTCAGTACATCTGATTTTAAGCGGTTCTCACGCTTAATATCCGCCACTGACACTTTGTATTTACTCGCCACTTTCCCTAAGTAATCACCTTTGACCACGGTGTGTGTCAGCGTCTTGGTTTCTACCGTGTTTACTTTAGAGCTCACTTTAATCGGGGCACTATTCCCTGGAATAATCAAGGTCTGCCCTACAGCCAGAGACGTACTCTTAAGGCTGTTCGCACTCTTAATAGCCGAAACCGACGAGCCATATTTCTGAGCAATCACCGATAAAGATTCACCACGTTTCACGGTATGCTTGCGCTGCTGGCCACGATTAGCAAACAAGGTGCCTTCTGGTGGATTCGCCTCGAAATATTGAACAATCGCTTTTGCTAACGCGCGAGCTAATTTGTCTTGATGACTTCGGGTCGTCAGTAGACGCTCTTCTGTTGGGTTAGAAATAAAGCCGGTTTCGACTAATACAGACGGTATATCTGGCGACTTCAATACTGCAAGACTGGCATTCACCGGCTCTTTTTTATGTAGGTGCGCAACTTTTCCCATCTCTTTGAGGATCTTAGTTGCAACCTTATAGCCCTCTTTCTGTGAATGGCTAAACTGCAAATCGAGTAGCGTTTGGCTTACGTTTCTGTCGTTAGTGTTTTTGGCAAGCACTTCTCCAGCGCCACCAAGCAGCTCCGATTGCTGTTCATGATTTTCAACCCAGCGAGCAATTTCGGTATTTGCACGGCGTGTGTTCAATACAAACACAGAGCCACCACGAGGCTGTGGCGTTCTAAATGCATCAGCGTGAACAGAAACCAAAAGGTGCGCGCCATTCTTACGAGCGATGTTGGAGCGCTTGTTGAGGTTAACAAAGTAATCACCGCTGCGGGTCAATACTGCCTTCATTCCCGGAATGGCATTGATTTGAGCTGCCAGCTTTTTCGACACGCTCAATGTGACGTGTTTTTCGTACTTCTTCGTCGGGCCAATTGAACCAGGGTCTTCACCACCGTGGCCAGCGTCAATTGCTACAACAATATCGGCATTGCCACGTAGCTGGGAAGCATCACGGCTGACCTCAGTTTTGCTCTTCGGTGTACTCGGTGTCGCTTGGCTGGTTGCTTTGCCATGTGGTAGGTCAATGACCAATCGATGGCCGTATTGACCACCAGGGGTAGGGTTGAGCTTAAAAATCTGCGGGGTCGCGGACTTCTTTAGCTCAAACACCAGGCGATAAGTGCCTTTGTTCGGTGGTGAACTCTTGCGGATCTTACTTAACACGGGGCTATCAGATACGCCGATGGGTAATTTTGTGTTTAGCGAGGTGTTTTTAAGGTCTACGACAATTCGCGATGGACCACTCAATGAGAAATAACTGTAATCCGCCTCGGACTTGAGGTCGATCACCACGCGTGTTTCATCCGGAGAAGGCCAAACACGAATACCCTCTAGTGCATTAGCAAGAGTGACGGCAGGAAACAGTAAACACAAAGGCAGCACGATTTTCATCATGCTGCTAAGAAAACGACTGATCAATTTAACTCCAACTGACTAATTAACTCTTTTCCATAATCGCTATTTGCCGTGAAGGCGATTTCTCTTGCATCTCCGACGTATCGGATATCAATATCGAGATCAGCAGAAGGCAGAATGCCTTGTCCCTTCTCTGGCCACTCAACCAAACAGATGGCATCTTCAGAGAAGTAATCGCGAATACCCATAAACTCCAACTCTTCTGGATCCGCTAAACGATACAAATCAAAATGATAGACGTTCCATCCTTCAAGTTGATACGGTTCAACCAAGGTATAAGTTGGGCTTTTTACGTTGCTTGATGGCCTAGACTTTGAATAAACCCGCGACTAAAGGTGGTTTTCCCCGCTCCAAGGTCACCGTGCAAATAGATCGTTGTTTGTTTTGAACAAAGATTTGCTAGTTTAGTTCCAATTAAAATCGTTGCTGATTCATCTGCTAAGGAAAATTTTTTAGTACTCATCACATTTTTCTCTGAGTGGTGCCTTTGAGAGCCGAAATAGTAAACTGTGTCGCTTTTCACAGACAAGTGATCTTCTGTAAGTAATCAGAAAATTTACCATTATTTTCAATTTATCCCTACTGTGAAAGTACAAAATAGTCGTCGAAAGTTTATACAAAGCATTAAGACACTTTTCTGGACAATTGGATCCACGCTTTTTTAGCGTTCATACTTGGGTCGCATTGCATTTGAGTATAGAATACGCGTCCTTTTCCACTTGGGTAATCGTGATGGACTTAGACAAGCTAGCCAGCGACATTAAAGTTTGGGCACAAGAACTCGGTTTTCAGAAGGCTGGTATCAGCGATATCGATCTTCTTGATCAAGAGGCGATGCTCAAGCAGTGGCTAGAAGCGGGTTATCACGGTGACATGGCTTGGATGGAAACTCACCAAGACCTACGCATCCATCCCGATAGGCTGCATCCCAATACCTGCCGCATCATCAGCGTCCGCATGGACTATCTTCCTGAAGAAGCAGGCTTTGCATCCAATTTGGAAAACCAGCATGCCGGTTACATTAGCCGCTATGCGTTAGGTCGCGACTATCATAAGTTGATTCGCAATCAGCTCAAAAAGCTCGGACAGCGAATCGAAAAGGAAGTCTCGGAGCTTGGCTACCGACCTTTTGTCGACTCAGCTCCTGTGCTCGAGCGCCCTATTGCCGAAAAGGCAGGTCTAGGCTGGACAGGCAAACATTCACTTCTACTAGATAAAGACGCCGGCTCTTGGTTTTTTCTTGGTGAACTGTTTATCGACCTGCCGCTTCCTGTTGACGCTCCGGTAGAGAATCAGTGTGGTAAGTGCAGCGCATGCATCACGTCATGTCCTACAGGTGCCATACTTGAAGATGGTGTTATCGATGCAAGGCGCTGTATCTCATATCTCACGATTGAATATAAAGGCGTGATACCCGAATCCCTTCGCGCAGCGATGGGGAATCGAATCTATGGTTGCGATGATTGCCAGCTGGTTTGTCCGTGGAATCGCTTTGCTGAGCTTGGCCAGCAACCAGATTTTCAAAGACGCCAAGCGTTCAACGACATCGATCTGTGTACTTTGCTTAATTGGGATGAAACGACATTTCTTAAGAACATGGAAGGGTCTGCTATTCGCCGCATTGGGCATGAACAGTGGCAGCGCAACATCATTATCGCAATAGGTAATGCGCCCTACTCCCAGCGCTACATTAATGCACTAGAACAAGTGCAAGGCCAGTCAGAGCTGCTTGATGAACATATACAGTGGGCTCTCCAACAGCAAACCAACCAATTACCCAACTCATCAGGTAACGCTCTAACATCCAAAAGCCAACGTCTGATTCGCATCATTCAAAAAGGCTTACCTCGAGATGCCTAGTCGCCAGTGGGCTCAGAAAAATCAAATTAATTTTCTTGACTGACATCCCAAAATTGAATTTGTGGAAAAACTACATTTTCATCGACAGTTAGTCGTTGAGAAATCAGGTTAAACACAGATTGAATATATGACCAGGATCAAATAAATGTCACTTGGTGATCATTTTATTGTCAAGTGAAAAGTAAAAACAAAATGACATAATCAATATAAAACAACAACTTAAAGTCATTAAAGTCGTGCGGCGACTGTGTGTATTGATGTAAAGATCTTTCAGCTTGTTCTCTACATGCCTATTCAAAAACAATTTATCAACCAACTTATCCACAATTTAGCAATGTGGATAACTCTGTTAATTTAAGTGTAACTGCCCCTCAGCTAAGGCAATAACCTACTGCTTTGGCGGTGTGTAGAAAATAGAGTACACAGCAAAAATTTCGACGATGTAATCCAATGATATCGACGATGATTTAGCTTTAAATTTTAGGGAGTGATGCTTCTCAGCATTAGGAAAGAGCATGCGGTGTGGGACTAAGTTTCTCAACTTTGCTATCTCTATGAGATGACCGCGTCTTTGTCCATTTCGAGGGAGAAATGGGGCGACGTGACCGACCAAGGCACGAGGTTCAAGCCTAAAGGCGTGACCTCAACCTTGACAAGGTTGCGCTCTATCAACTGAGCTAGTGTCGCATTTTATCACTGTTAAGCACAATGAGAGCTATAAAA